>JBAZTM010000005.1:38853-99306 GCA_041661925.1 Gemmatimonadaceae bacterium | reverse complement strand
AGCACGCGTACGACGGCATCCAGGAGTACGACAATCCGCTGCCGACGTGGTGGAAGTGGATCTTCTACGCCACCATCCTCGTGGTGCCCATCTACATGTGGGACCCCATGGGCATCGGCGTGGGGCCGGGCAAGGAGCAGGCGTACAAGGAGCAGATGGCGGCATTCACCGCCGCGCATCCCAAGTCGGCCGGCACATACACCGATGACCAGGTGGCCGCCTTCGCCAAGGATCCGGCAAAGGTGGAGGCCGGCAAGGTCGTGTATACCACGTACTGCGTGCCCTGCCATCGTCCTGATGGCGGCGGCATGATCGGCCCCAACCTCACGGACGACTTCTGGATCCACGGCGGCAAGCCAACCGAGATCATGAAGACGGTCGTCGAGGGCGTGCTCGCCAAGGGCATGCCCAACTGGGGCAAGATGCTCAAGCCCGACCAGGTCGAAAGCGTCGTGGGCTACGTGCAAACATTGCACGGCACGAATCCCGCCAATCCGAAAGCCCCGGAAGGGGCCAAGTACCCCGCTGATTCGGCCGCGGCTCCTGCCGCGACGCCGGACACGAAGGGGATGTAAGCTTCGCCGCGAGGGAGCGCGGGACTTCCGCGCTCCCTTACCCGCTCGCCCCCCAGCTTGACCAAGAGTCGCTTTTATGGCTGTCCCGGTCGCACCGGGTCGTGTCCTCCCGACCCTGAATGAAGACGGCACGCGCCGCTGGCTCCGCCCCAAGCCGGCACCCGGCGCCTGGCTCACCCGTCGGACGGTCGTCGCGTGGCTGCTGATCTTCATCTACATCGCCATTCCGCACGTCTTCATCGGCGGCAAGCCGACAATCCTGCTCGACCTGCAGCGCCGCGAGTTCACGTTCTTCGGCACCACGTTCCTGCCGACCGACACGCTGCTGCTCATGCTGCTCGCGATCAGCGTCGTCATCGCCATCTTCCTCGCCTCCGCACTCGCGGGGCGCGTCTGGTGCGGATGGGCCTGCCCGCAGACGGTGTACATGGAGTTCGTGTACCGTCCCCTCGAGCGCCTGTTCGAGGGCGGTCCGCGCGGCTCGACACAGATTGACCGCGCCGGCGCCCGGTTCCACCCGCGCCGCTTCGCAAAGCACGTCACCTACCTCGTGATCAGCTCGTTCCTCGCGCACACGTTTCTCGCCTACTTCGTCGGCTGGGATCAGGTGGTGCATTGGGTCTTTGGCAGCCCCCATGACCACCCCGTGGGCTTCACGATCGTCACCATCACGACGATCGCGATGATGCTCGACTTCGTCTACTTCCGCGAGCAGACCTGCATGGTGGCCTGCCCGTACGGCCGGTGGCAGTCGGCGTTGCTCGACAACGACTCCCTGATCGTCGCGTACGACTACAACCGCGGCGAGCCTCGCGGGCTCGGCAAGGACCGCACCGGCAAGGGCGACTGCGTGGATTGCCAGGCGTGCGTCACCACCTGCCCCACCGGCATCGACATTCGCAACGGACTGCAGATGGAGTGCATTCACTGCACGCAGTGCATGGACGCCTGCGATGCCGTGATGCGCAAGGTCGGGAAGCCCGAGGGACTCATCCGCTACTCCTCGCGCGCCGCGCTCGCCGGCAAGGGCAAGCACTTCCTGCGCCCGCGCACGGTGCTCTACCCCATCGCCTTCGCGGCTGTCTTTGGCGGCTTCGTCTGGCAGTTGACGTTCAAGGATGCCGCGGACATCACGCTGCTCGGCGCGGCGGGCGCGCCGTTCATCGTGCAGCAGGACGGCAAGGTCACCAACCAGCTGCGCATTCGCATCGCCAACCGGTCCGGCACGGAGCACGCGTACACGGTCGAGGTAAAGGGCGACGATGACCTGACCGTCATTGCCCCCATGAGTCCGCTGACGGTGCGGCCCGGGCACACCGAGACGATGCCGGTCTTCGTCACGCTGCCGCATGACGACTTCGACGAGGGCGTCCACGAGGTGACGGTGCGGGTCTCCGATGGCGCAAGCTACACGGCCGACTTTCCGTACCGGTTGACCGGCCCCATCCGCGAGTCGCATGACGACGACCGAAAGAACGGCCGCGACGGACGGCCCGAATGAAGAAAGGCATGCAGTGGCCCATCGGCGTGGCCGCCGTGCTCGCGCTGACCGTTGCCGCCAACATCTACGTGATGGTGCGCGCCAACGACGATCCGTCGGTGGCGATTGCGAAGGACTACTACCAGCGCGCCGTGCGCTTTGACGCCGACCAGGCGCTGCGGCAGCGCAGCGAGCGCCTCGGATGGCGCGTGTCGCTCGAGGCGGCGCGCACGTCGGCCGCGGAGGCAACGGTGACTGCGGCGCTGGTCGATTCCACTGGCGCGCCCATCCGCGGCGCCATCGTGCGCATCGCCGCGCACGCGGTGGCGCGCAGCAATGACGTCTTCACCGCCACGGCTACGCCGGCGGGCGATCGCTATCTCGCCGTGCTGCCCGTGAACCGCGGCGGACTCTGGGACTTGGACGTCGAGGCCGTGCGCGGCAGCGAGCGATTCGTCGCCACTCAGCGGCTCGACCTTCCGGACAAACCATAATGCTGACCCTCGTGGGAGCGGTCGTCGTCGCGAGCCTCCTCGGTTCGGTGCACTGCGCGGGAATGTGCACGCCGTTCGTCTGCTTCTACGCTGGTGCCGACACGCGCGCGAACTGGTGGGGACACCTCGCGTACAATGGTGGACGCCTGGTGTCGTACCTGATTCTGGGCGCCATCGCCGGCGCAGTCGGCGCTGGCATTCAGCAGGTTGGCCTCGGCGTCGGCGTGTCGCGCGCCGCGGCATCGCTCGCCGGCATCCTGATGATCACGTGGGGTGTGGTGCAGCTGCTCGTGGTGCGCGGGGTGAAGGTGCCCACCCCGACACCGCTGGCCGGCGCCCAGCGATGGATGGCGGCCCGCCTGCGCGACGTGCACGACTTCGCGCCGACCGTGCGCGCACTCACGGTCGGCCTGCTCACCACGCTGCTTCCGTGCGGCTGGCTGTATGCGTTCGTCATCACGGCCGCGGGCACAGGCACCGTGCGCGACGCGATGCTCATCATGACCGCCTTCTGGGTCGGCACCCTGCCAATGATGCTCGCCATCGGCGTCGGCATCCGGCGCCTCGCCGGCCCGCTGCGCGACCGCTTGCCGATTTTCAGCGCGCTGGTGCTCGTGGCGATTGGACTCTACTCACTCAGTGGCGGCATCCAGCGCGATCCGGCCAAGGTTACGATGCACGCACGGCGCATGGTGCCAGCCTCGCTCGCGACGCCGGCGTCGGCGCCGACGGACACTTCATCAACTGCTCATCCCCCGCATGAGCACCGTCCCTGACGCGCGAGCCGGCTCCAGCACGCCCGCTTCCGCTTCCGGCTCCGACACGCCTGCACTGGCTCCTGTCTGCGCGCACTGCGGACTCGATGTGCCCGCCGGCCTCGTCGAGGCCGGCGCCGAGCGCCAGTTCTGCTGCACGGGATGCCGCACGGCCTACGCCATCCTACACGAGCACGGACTCGGTCAGTACTACGCCTTCGGCGAGAAGCGCGACGCGCCCGTGCATCCCACCGGCAAGAAGTACGAGGAGTTCGACCACGAGGCGTTCCAGTCGCTCTACGTGAAGCCCGTGAAGGGCGGGCTGTGCACGACCGAGCTCTACCTCGAGGGCGTACACTGCTCGTCCTGTGTCTGGCTCGTCGAGCGTGTCCCGTTGCTGCTCAGCGGCGTCGTACGCGCCGAGCTCGACATCCGCCGCGCGCGCGCCCATGTCGAGTGGGACCCCACCGCCGTCACGCTCTCGGCCATCGCCCAGCAACTGGACCAGCTGGGCTACCCGCCGCACCCGTACCGCGGGGTCGCCGCCGAGGAGATGCGCCGCAAGGAAGACCGCGCGATGCTGATCCGCATTGGCATCTCGGGCGCGCTCGCCGGCAACATCATGCTGCTCGCGCTCGCGCAGTATGCGGGCTGGTTCACCGGCATCGAGGCGGAGTACGAGCGCTATTTCCGCATCATCTCGCTACTGCTCACGATTCCGTCGCTCTTCGGGCCGGGGTGGCTGTTCTTCCAGGGAGCAATTGCATCGGTGCGCACGCGCCGCCTGCACATTGACCTCCCCATCGCCATCGCGTTGCTCGCGGGCTTCACGCGTGGCGCCATCAACACCGTCACCGGCAGCGGCCCCATCTACTTCGACGCGGTCGGCACGCTCGTCTTCCTGCTGCTGAGCGGCCGCTTCCTGCAGAATCGCGGCCAGCGCGCGGCGGCCGATGCCGCCGAACTGCTGGGTTCGCTCGCGCCAAGCGCGGCCCGCGTCGTGGATGCCGAAGGCGAGCGTTCAATCCCCGCCGAGGCCCTGCTGCCCGGCATGGTGATGAGCGTGCGCGCCGGCGAGACTTTCGCCGCCGACGGCGACGTCACCGAGGGGCGCTCAGCGGCGGATTGCTCCCTGCTCACCGGTGAGCCGCGTCCCGAGGCCGTGGACGTGGGCACGCGCGTGTACGCCGGTACCGTCAACCTCACGGGTCGGCTCCTGGTGAAGGTGACGCAGTCCGGCGAGATGAGCCGCCTTGGCGCGCTGCTGCGCCGCATGGAGGAGAGCGCGCGCCGCCGCGCCCCTGTCGTACAACTCGCAAACTCCATCGCCGGCTGGTTCGTGGGCGTGGTGCTCGTGCTCGCGGTGGTCACGTATTTCTACGGCCTGCGGCACGACCCGGCGCACGCGCTCGACAACGCCATCGCCCTGCTCGTGGTCACCTGCCCCTGCGCACTGGGACTCGCCACGCCGCTCGCGATTACCGTCGGCATCGGCCGCGCCGCGAAGACCGGCATCCTCATCAAGGGCGGCGACGCCATCGAGGCGCTCAACCACCCTGGGCTGATCCTGCTCGACAAGACGGGCACGGTCACCGAGGGACGCGTGCGGCTCGTGCGATGGGAGGGCTCCGATGCGGCCAAGCCGCTCGTCGCGGCGCTCGAGCGCGACAGCAGCCATCCCATCGCCATCGCCGTACAGCAGGCGTGGCCCGTGGTCGAGATGCTCGAGGCGCAGGACGTCTCCCAGACGGCCGGCGGCGGCATGGAGGGCACGGTGGCTGGGCATCGCGTTGTGGTCGGCGCCCCAATCTTCGTCGCCCGGCGCATCGGCGCCGATGAGCACGCGCCCGATGTGCGCATCGAGGCCTTCGCCGAGGAGGGGCTGACGCCCGTGTGGGTGGCGGTGGACGGCGCGCTCGTGGCGCGGGCCGGCTTCGGTGATCCGCTGCGTGCCGACGCGCGTGCGTCCATTGACCGGCTGCGCGCACTCGGCTGGCGCGTCGCGCTGCTGAGCGGTGATCACCCCGCCGTCGTGCGCGGCGTGGCCGCGCGGCTCGGCATTGATCTCGCCGATGCCACCGGCGGTGCCTCGCCGGAGGAGAAGCTGCGGCGGGTGGAGGAGGTGCGCACCCACGGCACGGTCATGATGGTCGGCGACGGCGTGAACGACGCGGCGGCCATCGCCGCGGCCACGGTGGGTGTCGGCGTGCACGGCGGCGCGGAAGCGTCCATGAGCGCCGCCGACGTTTACCTGTCGCGGCCCGGGCTCGCGCCGCTGGTAGAGCTGGTGCAGGGCGCGCATCGCACGATGCTCGTGATCCGCAACAACATCATCTTCTCCGTTGCGTACAACTTGCTCGGCGCCACGCTGGCACTGCTTGGCATGCTCGACCCGCTCATCGCTGCCGTGCTGATGCCCATGAGCTCGCTGAGCGTCGTCTTCGCCAGTTGGCGCGGCCGCACGTTTGACGCGCCCGTTGCGGCGGCGGCCGGCATCAGCGCATCATCCGATGTCCCCCGCGCGGAGCCCGCCCGATGAGCGTCATGTACCTGATCCTGCCGCTGGCGCTGCTCGTCGTCTTCATCGCGGTCCTCGGCTTCGTCTGGGCCGCGCGACGCGGGCAGTTCGACGACCTCGACACGCCGGCGATGCGCGCGCTGCATGACGAAGTGGGCGCGAAGAAGAAGCATGGCGAGACGGACACGAAGGTCACCTGAAACGAGCTGGCGCCACCGCACTGCGCAGGAGACCCGCACAGCATGAACGGAGCATTCGACGAGAAGGCCACGACCTGGGACGACGACCCCATCCGCGTCTCGCGCGCTGCCGAGGTGGCAAGCCAGATCCTGGAGGTCATCGCACCGACCCGGGACATGCACCTCCTGGACTTCGGCAGCGGGACCGGCCTCCTGGGTTTTGGCCTCCTGCCCTACGTGGCCTCCGTGACTTTCGCAGACCCCTCAGAGGGGATGTTGGCGAGGGTTGACGCCAAGCTCCGAGAGGGAGGCGTCGCGAGGGGCAGTGTCTATCGGCTCGATCCGTCCGTCCCGACCCTGCCGGAGCGCTACGATGCCATCGTCTCCCTGATGACACTGCACCACGTTCCGAACACGGCGGGAGTAATCCGGCTGCTGGCGGAGCACCTCCGGCCCGGCGGTTGGCTCGCGCTGTGCGACCTCGACTTGGAGGACGGGAGCTTCCACGATCACCCCTCAGAGGACGTCCACCACGGCTTCGACCGGGAGCTTCTCGTTGCTCTGACGGAACAGGCCGGCCTCGAGCAGGCGAGAGTCAGCACGGCCTTCACGATCCGAAAAGAACGGGGGGATGCCATGCGGGAGTACCCGCTCTTCCTGCTCACTGCAAGGCGACCGAGGGTTTAAGTCGCGCGCTTACGCGGGCGGATTTGCATTCGGGAACGTCGTGCTCGAGCAGCGCCATCCTGTCCGCACACGAGCTACTTGGACCCGAGCGGATTCACGCACCCCGATTTCGCCACCGGCATCTTCTCAAGGCGCGTGGAGTCGGCCCGCATGACCGGCATCCGGGCGACCGTCCGAGGATCCGCCTTCGCAACGGGCATCGGACACCGGCTCGCACTTGGGCTTTGCGCGAGCGAAGGAATGGACTCTGGAACCACCGGCACCTGACGCACGAGTGGTTGGTCAGGCGTTAGCCGCTGCAGAACGCCGCTGGGTTCGCGTCGCTGGTCATATCCAGCGGTGAGCTGCTCACGAAGCGCCTGACTGACCCACGGATCCAGGGTGACGCCAGGCGCGGTGCGGCCCGTGGGCACTTGGGCGCCAACCGTGCTCGTCGCCGCAGCGACCGACAGCAGCAGGCCCAGTATGACTCTGCGAGGCATCGTTTGGACTCTCCGCGAAATGTTCAGAGGACCGGCGGGTGAGTCCGTCGGGCCCACAGCCCCGACGCGCTCACTACGAGAAAGGCGCCAAACGGGATCGCGAGCTTCGCTTCGCGGAGCAGTGGTTCGAGTACGGCGCGTGGCGCATCCGCCGCGCGCGCCAGCACGAAGGGAGCGAGGGCGAGAGCGACCGCAAGAATCGTGTAAGCGCCGAGGACCCAGCCGAAGCGATGCGGATAACGACGGATGACACCCGCCCCGAGTGCCCCGACCGCGAGCGGGCCAACCGTCATGACGATTTCCCAAAAGCCCGTATTGCTCGAGAAGCTCTCCACCGCAATCCTCCGGCCGACTCCGACGCTCAATCGACATCACGTTCAGCCGCCAGCGGATGAAATAGGGCAAACGGGGCGAGCGCACAAGAGCGCTCTCGACTGCGGCAATGTCGGAGCGCGCAACTCATCCGCACAGGAACGTGCGCGAGATCCAACGCGCGCTGAGCCCACCGTGAACACGTCCGGACGACGGGAATTGCAGATCGACACTCCCGGTGATCGTGCTGTCTCCGCCGACGGCACTCACGACAACCGTGCCGCCCGTCGCGCTCTCAATGGATCCAAGAGGGAGCTGGTAGCGCGCCGCGGCGCCGTTTGCGCTCGTTGGGGACAACGACCAGGTGCCGACGAGCGCGTCCGCCGCTTTCCACACGTCGATGCGGATAAAGGGCGTTGCGGGTTCCAGCGTGGCAATCGCCTCGGGGGCGAGGTAGATCGCTACGGCGGGGCCGTCCGCGGGACCGCATGAGCGGGTCGCTGCCGCGTGTGCAAAACCGGCCGGCGGAGCGAGCGCGTCGTCCGAGTTGCATCCCGCGACCAACAACATCGCGGCGACGATCAGCATTGGCTGGCCAACTCGCATGCGGGCTCCGGACGGGATGTACCTTCAATACTCAGTCGCCACCAGGCAACGTCACATGTTGGCGCGCGCCGCGCCCGCGCAATCACGCCGCCGCCAGCACCCCCTGCTCGAGACGCGCATAGCTCGCCTCCATCCCCGTGGTCATCCCGGTGCCGAGGATCATGTCGCGCACTTCCTTGCTCGGGTAGGTGATCAGGAGTGACAGCAGGGTGCCCGCGGGGACCGCCGTCAGTGTCAGCTCGTTGCGCGTCGCCGGACCACTCGTCCCGATCATCTGTTCGGTGGTCACGGCGCGGTAGGGCGCGGCCAACTCCAGCAACTCGCCCTCGAAACCGAAGCGCTGCGACTTGTCGGTCTTCTCCCATTCGTAGCGGTACCGGCCGCCGACGGTTGTCGCGATCTCGCAGACCGGCATCGTCCAGCCGTCGGGGCCGAGGAGCCAGCGCTTCATGAGCGCGGCGTCGTGGTGCGCGCGCCAGACCTGCTCCACCGTGCCGCGAATGATCCGGCTCACGCGCACCTGCGTGTCGCTGAGCAGCTGCGCCTCGGTCGCTCGGCCCGCCGCGAAGCTCGCCAGGTCGGCGAGCACCGCGTCAATCTGGCCCATCGCCGACTTCATGCCTTCCATCATCCCCATCTGCACCAGCTGCTCCATCGATTCGATGCTCGGGAAGCGGGTGACGCTGGTGAAGCGCGAACCCGAGGCCGTCGACTCGAAGTTGAAGACCATCCGCATCGTGGGCATGTCGGTGTTGGGGCGACCGTCCTCGTGGGCGAAGCCGTCCTCGACTTCGATGGAGCGACGTGGCTCAACCTTGAGGAAACGGAACCAGCCGTGCGCGCGCTCGCCTGCCGGGCCCGACATGTAGTAGTGCGACTCGCCACCGACTGCCATGTCATGGCGCGTGAAGGTCGCCGGCCACTCCACGGGGCCCCAGAAGCGTTCAAGCTGGCGTGGGTCGGCGTACGCCTCCCACAGGCGCTCCACGGTCACCGGATAATCGGCGACAACAGTCAAGGTGAGTGCTTTGGGGTCGGGCGAGACGGTGGTGATCGGCATGGGTCACTCCTTGGGGGGACGGGGCTCGGCGAGCACGGCGTCGAGCTGGCTGAAGCGGCAAGTCCAGAGGTGCTCGAGCTGTTGGAGGAGTTGGCGCGCGTACGCGAGCCGTTGAGGATTGCCGCGGACGATGCGTTCGCGGCCCTGAGGGCGCTTGGTCACGAGTCCCGCCTCCTCGAGTACGGCAACGTGTTTCTGCACGGCGGCAAACGACATGTCGTAGCGTGCCGCGAGGGTGGAGACTGAGGCGTCGTTGCCGCCGAGCAAGCGCGTGACGATGTCGCGCCGCGTGGTATCCGCAAGGGCGTGGAAGAGGCGGTCGAGAGCCGCAGCGGAGAGGTGAGAACGTACAACCATTCGGTTGTACGATAAGGGTGACCGCTGCAGGGCGCAAGAGGGGGCGGCCCGCCGTTCAGCGGATCGGCTTCAGCACCATCCGGCCGTACGCGATGAACGCCATGACGAGACCCAGCACGCCGCTCATGATCATGGGCGGGATCTCGTGGTACTGGACGTGCACCCAGACGAACACGAGACTCTCGATCGCCAGGACCGTGGCGGCCACCACCGTGAGCGTCGGCTTCCAGTGGAAGGCGGCGGGGACGATCAGCCCGACCACGCAGACGAGTTCAACGATGCCGAGGGCCGTCCACGCTTCCCGCGGCAACGCCCCAAAGGACGGCACGTCGACGCTGACCTTGTCGAACATGAAGACCTTCATGACACCCGACGCTGCGTAGAGGAGCGCGGTGAGGACCTGCAGGACCCACAACAGGATGTTCATCGGTAGACTCCTCCCTGTGTGCGTAGCGTGGCTCAGCGATCCAGCGGGTACACCTCAACCGCCGTTCCGTAGCAGAGTACTTCGGTCACGCCTTTCATCAGTTCATTCGCGTCATATCGAATACCGATCACCGCGTTGGCGCCGGCTACCGCCGCCTGGGCCAACATGGTCTCGAACGCCTGCCGACGAGTACGTTCCGCAAGTTCCGTGAAGATCGAGATGTTTCCGCCGAGCAGCGTCTGCAGACTCGCGCCAATGGTGCCAACCACCGATCGCGACCGAACAACGACGCCGCGCACGACGCCGAGGTTTGCCACGATCCGGCATCCAGGGATGTCGAAGCTCGTCGTGGTCATGTTGTGCGGAATGTCGGCGGCCTGCGAATGAATGATTGGACTCATGGTCTGGCTCGAGTGCGGTGGGTGATGACCGACGATTGCCTGCGTTGGCGTCCGCCCAAATAGAGCGTGGTCTCGCCGTGACCGCCACAGCTTGACCTGATCCACGAGTCAAGAGGCAGCAAGCACTTCATACTCGGTCTGCACCAATCCGCTGCTGAAGGTCTCCGTCCGGACGTGTCGCAAGAGGATATCGCGGTCGAGTGGGCCAAACAGCGGTATCCCCTGCCCGATCAGAACCGGCAACTGGTTGATCACCAGCCGGTGAATCTGCCCGGCCCGGAGAAAACGCTGGATGGTTACGCCACCGTCGAGATACGCGTGCTGTACGCCGCGTGTCGTAAGCTCCGCCACCACCGCATGAGGCTCGCCTCCAAGATGATGAACGACGGCCGCTGCGGGTGCCGGCTTCAGGGGAGACGAGCTGAGCACGTAGACGGGCTTGTTGCCGAACGGCCAGGAGCCGAAGCCGAGCACGGTCTCATAGGTGTGTCGGCCCATGACCACGGCATCAACGGAGGCCATGAAGGCCTCATAGCCGTGGTCAACGTTGCCGGCATGATCCAGCCAGTCGAGGGCTCCGTCTGGCCTGGCGATGAAGCCGTCCAGACTGACTCCGATGAATGCGGATGCTCGCATACAGTACGGTATGGACGTCGGCGGCGAACCTAACGCCTGGCCGGTTGGCCCGCTCGGGGCATCGTCCGCGCAATGAACTGCCGAATGTCCTCGTTCGACGTCGCCAGGTCCTCCTGCCGCAAATACATCATGTGGCCAGAGCGATACCCCTTGAACGTCATCCGGTCCTGGAACCGTCCCGCGGGATCCATGTTCCACATCGTGTACTTGGCGTCGAAGTACGGCGTGCCGCCGTCAAAGTACCCGGACTGGACCATCACGTGGAGGTAGGGATTGGAGCCCATCGCCTCTTGAAGATTCTCTCCGGTGCGATCGCCGGTGCGGTTCCACGGATTGACCGGCCCGAATAGCCAGTACTGGAGATCCGTCTTCCAGCCAAGTCCGTCGCGCAGGTACGAGTTGATCGCGGGGGCGAAGGCGTGGTTCCAGGAGGTCAGCGCCGGATCGAAGTCCGGCGACTCGCCCGCATCCTCCCGATCGAGCCCCTTGTACCGTGAGTCCAGGCGACCCACGGTCGCGCCACGATCGCGCAGCAGCTCCTTCCAGAAGAACGAAGTCGGCACCGCCATCGAGTGCTGCCGAACGACGGCCTCGTTGAGACCGCTGTACCGTGCGACCTGCTTGATCAGCGCGTCTCGCTCACCCGCCTCGAGCGCACCCCCGCGCACCAGCGCCGGCACCAGCCGATCAACGGTGAACCGCTCCACCTCCGGAAGGAGTTGGTCGAGGTCCTTGCCCTGGAGATCGGCGGCGAGCGCCTTGTGATACCAGGCGGTGGCGGCGTAGTACGGCAGCTTCAGCGCAGCCCCCACCGGGCCATCGCGCTCGATGCCCAGCGGCGTGGGCGACACCAGGACGACCCCGTTCAAGTACATCCAGTGCGATCCCTGGAGCCGCTGGGCAAGGCCGGACACGCGGCTCGTCCCGTAGCTCTCGCCGATCAGGTACTTGGGGCTGGTCCACCGACCCTGTCGCGCCACGAAGGCGTCGACCCACCGAGCCAGGTAGGCGATGTCCTCGTTGACGCCGAAGAACTGTTCCCGCTTCTGCTCGCCGATGATCCGGGAGAATCCGGTGTTGACCGGATCGACGTAGACGATGTCGGCGACGTCAAGGATCGAGTGGGGATTGTCCTGGACGCCGTAGGGCTGCACTGGAAAGCCTTCGCTGTCGATGGAGCAGCTTGGGCCCGGTGTAGGCCACGTGCATCCACACCGAGGCGCTTCCGGGGCCACCGTTGAAGGAGATGACGAGGGGCCGCGTGGAGCGGTCGGCCACGTCGGTGCGTTCGTAGTACGTGTGAAAGAGCGTCGCGATCGGCGCACCCTTGTCGTCCCAGACCGGCTGGTTGCCGATGGTGACGCGATAGGGCACCCGCTGTCCCTTGATCGTCACCGCGCCTTCGCGCCGGACGGTGGAATCGGCGGGGAACTTGAGGCTCGCGTCCGGCTCGGACTTCGGCGTGGGTCGCGCGGCGGCAGGCTGCGCGGTGGCGTTGGGCTGAGCGGCGGCGGTCGCGGGACGATCCGGACGCTGGGCCGTGGCGAGCGTGGCGAGCGCGGCGATGCTGGCGGCGCCGATCAACAGCGGGATGCGCATGACGAGGGTCCTCACCGAGGTGCATGAGCCGCCGACCATGGGCGGCGGCACTCGGCAGAGAGTCTACGAGCGCACCGACTCGGTCGCCACCCCCGGCGCTACG
Source organism: Gemmatimonadaceae bacterium (assembly GCA_041661925.1). Classification (GTDB taxonomy): domain Bacteria; phylum Gemmatimonadota; class Gemmatimonadetes; order Gemmatimonadales; family Gemmatimonadaceae; genus PNKL01. The sequence goes on along the minus strand of JBAZTM010000005.1, from coordinate 86,635 downwards.
AGCACCCCTCGACATACTCCACTTGCGGGAAGCGCCCGACCTGGAACCGCGTGACGGTCCCGCCGACGACCTCGACGACAAGGCGATGCATCGTGTCCGCAGGCGCCAGCGGTTGGACGATGAGATACTCGCCCTCTTCGTACTTGTGGGGGCGCCGCATCGCTGTGGCCCCATAGAGCGAGTCGGCCCGCGCGGCCGAGTTGCCGACCGCGAGGCCTTCCTCGGTTGCGATGCCCGGCGCGATGACATCAATCCGCACGAGGACACCATCCTCGAACATCACCTTGACCCCGGCTGGCGCAGCGTCCCACGTCGCGTACTCGCATTGGCCGGGTGACGCAGCCGGCGGCAAGGACAACCTGCCGCCGGTCGCCTGTATCGCGTCCACGGCCGTCGTCCCCGCTACCAGCGGGCCAAATCCACGTGCGCTCAGCCGCCACTGCTGCACATCAGAAACTTCCGCCGCGACGCGCGTCTCCCGCGGGGGATCCGATTCCTCCCGGCGTGTGCACGCGCCGAGGAACACCGCGGCGACGAGAACGGACGTCAGGGCGCGGTTCATACTCCCCCAGTCTTCAGTCCTCTTCGGTAGTCGTCGTCGTGATCACAACCGGCTTCCGCTCCTTCTCCACCACGACGACCTTCTCGTGTTCGACCACGACGACGGGTGGGACGACTGCGGGGGCAGGCACCACCACGACCGGATTCACCACCACCTGCGGCTCTTCGACCACTGTTACTTTCGACATTGTCAGGTCCTTCGTCTCATGTGTGAACGTGCGGGTCAGCGGATGACGGTCGTGGTGCTCTTGGTGCTCTTCTTCCGAGCGGCCATTACGGCGAGAACGATGATGAGCAGCAACACGCCGGCGCCGGCCCAGATCCAGATCGGGTCGGTATACCAGATGGTCCCGCTGTCAGACGTCGTGATACCGACCTGCACACCGTCCTGGGCGGCGAGGGCTACCGGAGCGACGCCGGCCAGGATTCCGGCGAGGAGCATCTTCAACCTGCGTACGACGCGCATCTGTACCTCCCTTTGGGAAGAGCGGCGACGTGGCATCACGTGCGCTCGGAGTTCAAAGGATATGGGACGGGACGCGAGACCGCAGTCGCACAATCGGCGTACTGCTCCTGGCATGCCGCGCTTCTACGGCTGCCCCTGAGATTGCCCGTCCGCATCGACCGCCGGTGCGTTGAACCCGTGCAGGCAACTCGCCGCCCGCGCGCGCAGCAGCGCCTGCTCCTGCGCGTTCTGCGTGAGCGACGACGCCCGCAAGAACTCCGCGCCCGCCTCGGCGTAACGGCCGAGTCGAGCGAGGATGTCGCCGCGCACGCTCGGCAGCAGGTGATACTCGCGAAGCGATGGTTCGCGCGCGAGCGCGTCCACGAGACGGAGTCCCTGCGCGGGGCCGTGCGCCATGGAGACGGCCACCGCGCGGTTGAGCGCCACCACCGGCGTCGGCATCAACTCGTACAGCAGATCATAGAGCCGCGCGATGCGCGCCCAGTCCGTGGCGTCCGGCGTGAGCGCGCGTGCGTGACAGGCGGCAATGGCCGCCTGTAATCCGTACGGCCCGATGCGGCCCAGCGCCTCCGTGCGCGCGAGCGCCGCAAGTCCGCGTTGGATGAGCAGCCGGTCCCAGCGCGTGCGGTCCTGATCCATCAGGCGCACGATTTCGCCCTTGGCGTTGGTGCGCGTGCCCATGCGCGAGGCCTGGATCTCCATGAGCGCCACGAGGCCGTGGACTTCGGGCTCGTCGGGCATGAGCTCCGCGAGCACTCGACCGAGTCGCAGCGCATCGCGCACGAGCTCGGGACGCATCCAGTCGTCGCCCGCCGTGGCAGCGTAGCCTTCGTTGAAGATCAGGTAGAGCACGGCGAGCACGGGCTCGAGCCGTTCATTGCGCGCCGCGCCGCGCGGCACCTCGAACGTCACGCCTTCGTCACGCAGCGTTCGCTTGGCGCGCACGATACGCTGCGCGATCGCCGGCTCGTTGCTCATGAAGGCGCGCGCGATCTCCTCAGTCGTGAGGCCGCCCACGAGGCGCAGCGTCAGCGCGACGCGCGCCTCGACCGGCAGCGCCGGATGGCACGTCATGAAGATGAGGCCGAGCAGCTCGTCACCGACGTCGTCGTCGAGCGCGTTCACGAGCTGGTCCACCGCGTCGTCCTGCAGGGCGACGAGTCCGGCCGTCACCTGGTCCTGCTTGCGTGACTCCATGGCAATGCGCCGCGCGAGGTCAATGGCGCGCCGCTTGGCCGTGGCGGTGAGCCACGCGCCCGGATTGTCGGGAACTCCCGAGGTTGGCCACTGTTCGAGCGCCGCCACGAGCGCATCGTGCGCGCAGTCCTCCGCGAGCGCGATGTCGCTCGTGTAGCGCGCCACGGCGGCGATCACCCGCGCCGACTCGATGCGCCAGACCGCATCAATAGTGCGGCGTACGTCGTCGGTCATCGGGTGATCGCCGGGTGGGATGCGCTGCGCGCGCTAGTGCTTCGGCGGTGCGGCGATGTCACGCGAATCGTGGGAACTGACCAGGGCCGCCTGCACGTCGGGCGGGAAGTCGGCAAGCTCGTAGACCTGGCGCACCTCCACGATGTCGCCCTCGTCAGCCGGCACGCGGCGCGCCCACTCGATGGCCTCGTCGCGCGACTTCACCTGGATCATCCAGTAGCCGCCCACGACTTCCTTGGACTCGGAAAACGGACCGTCGGTGACGGTGGGCTTGCCGCCCTTGTAGCGCACGCGCGCGCCCTTCTCCGGTGCCATCAGCCCGTCGAGCGAGAGGAGCACGCCCGCTTTCTCGAGCGCCGCGTTGTACTTGTCCATCCGTTCCACTGCTTCTACGGGAGGCGCAAAGTTCGGGTCGGTCGGGCCGTCGTACACGGCCGGGATCATGAGCATCATGAAGCGCATGGGGGGCGTCCTGGTGCTGGAGTGTGGGTAAGGTGCAGCATGGAGGGGCGACGGTCGACGGGCAACTCCGTGGATTACGACGAGCTTGATTCGCTCACCAAAGCGTCGAACGAGGGACGCGGAAGTCGACAATTCGCACAACGTGTTGACTCGCATGGCGTTGCGCCGCGCTTGACCTCCGGCGGCCGGGGATATACTCTGTATCACAAAGCACTTGGCACTCCATCACCAGCTCGCGGGTGGCGCGTTCGCGTGAGCGTCGAGAGGTAACATGCAGATTTGGGGACGACGCATCCGCGCGGCGCTCAAGATGGGCCTGACCTGGGCGGTCGCTTGGTTTGCGGCGGGTGTCTTGCTGGCGCGGGTGCCCGGTTTCTTCTCCGACCTCCCGTTTGCCCTGATATTCGCCCCGCTCGGCTTTCTTACCGGCATCATCTTCTCCGGGTTCCTCGTGGCTGTCGAGGGACGCCGCCGCTTTGATCGCATGTCGGTCTCGCGTTTCGCGGGGTGGGGCGCCGTGAGTGGCCTTGTGCTGTCCGGGATCTTCGTCGGCAGTGCAGCCCTTCGAGGCGCGGACGTGTGGGCGGAGTTCCTGTTGTTCGGTCCCGCGCTCACCGTGGCGAGCTCGGCCTGCGCCGCGGGTTCGCTGGCCCTGGCGAGACGGGCTGAACGGCGTGAACTCCCCCGCCCCAGTCGGGACTCGGCCGCGGAAAACCTTGCGCTTCCAGATGTGGACGGTGGCAGGGAGCCCTGATGCGCATCACGGTGCGGCGAGCGCGCTAAGAGACCTCGGCCGCACAGTGGACGCCACCACACCGCGGACGAGACCGGTCATAATCGACACGGGCTTCGGGAAAGCGGTTCATTTGGTGCGCTCAAAGCTGATCAACTGAGCACCCTCCCATTGCAGCTTGCGCCCCACTTCGGCGAGACCGCCGCGTTCATCGACGATCGTCAGAAAGTGGTTGCCCGCCAGCTGGCCTACGCGACTCGAAAAGCACGTGCTGCCGTACGGCACCAGAAGCTCGGCTTCGCTGAGCCCGGGTGGATGCCAGAGGACCTGCCCAGGGGCCGGATAGCTCGTGGCGTTCTCATTCGCCACACCGAGATCATAGTCGGCGAGTGGTACCCATCCGGCCTCGCCACTCCACCGCGCCTGGACGAGTTGCCCTTCAAAGGGAAGGCGCGCGAGAAATGCCGCAGAGGTCCGCGGCGCACGTTCAAGTTCGAGCCTCGCGGTGAAGGACATTGGGCCGATTCGTACGGTCAGCAAGGTCATGGTGCGTCACTTCTCATTGAGGTCTGTGGGGCGCGTCAGGGGCAGGTCACTGTTCCAGATGTCCTGCGTGAGCTTCCAGCTTCCGTCTGGCTGTCGCCCATAAACGTGCAGCCCCTTGCCGACGTCGTCGGTTCTCCCGGTCCCGGCGAGAGTAGTTGCGACTGCGGTGTAGCTCAGGGTCTCGAGGGCGACTTCATCGAGGACGATGACGACCGATTCGGTGAAAGTGAATGTCAGACGGCGAGTTGCAAGGATGTTGCGGAAGTACTCGGCGATAGCCTGGTGGCCGCAAACCGCCGGATGATGTGGCGGCTGCAACACGCCCCGCGGCGACCAGCACGCGAGAATGGCCGCTACATCACCGCGATTCACCGCATTGCGCAGGGATTCCGCGACGGCGTGGACCTCATGCTCGTCTGCCTCAGCGTGACGCAACATCGCAACCTCCACGGGAAATAGTCATCACGATGCTGCGTGCCGGCACCTACGGGCGCTTCCGCGGCGACCGCCGGCGCGGCTTGGCCAACTCCGAACGAATGACCACCGGTCCAAGGCCCGTGCGTGCGAACGGGGTGCGATTGCGAGCCATCGCTTCGTCGATCAGGTCCATGACCGCCGGACGAGTGAGTGTGGACGCACCCTCCACGGGCATCCAGCGCGCCTGCTTGCCGTCCCCCTGCAGCACTTTCTCCGGATCCGGCATCCCCTTTCCACCATTGAAGTACAGCCTGACCCCGCTAGCGCTCGTACGGATCGCCAGGACGCCCTCATACCCCCGCTCGTTTGGTGAATAGCTGATGACGACGCTGTCGGCATACTCATAGACCAGCTCATGAGCGGTCGGCAGGCGCTTCCGCAGCCATCGTCGCAGCGTGCCCGTCAGCCGTTGATGCACCGGAGCGATCTTGGCGACGAGCGCACGCAACTGGGCTTCCGCCGCTCGTCGCGCCGCCGCGGACTGCATGTTCAGCTCGGAAGTGCTCATGCCTTGACGCTCCAAACGAGTGGTGTTGTTCTGCGGCGCCTCTCACAGATGCGGCCGCCACAGCATGGCAGACGCAGCCGAATTGGTGCACCTTGAGCGTCTATCGCAAGCCGCGAGGCCGATATGAAGCGCCCACTTGGTCTGCTTGTCTCCCTAAGCGCCGTGTTGCTGACCGGCTGTGCGACGCTGTTTGGGCCGCGGTCACGAGCCTTGCAGGTGACTTCGGAGCCGTCCGGAGCGCGAGTGTTCGTCGCAGGAGCCGACTCGGGGGTGACGCCGCTCACGCTGAGGCTGCATCGAGCGAGACGGCCGGTGGCCCTGCGCCTGGAGAAGACGGGATATCAGGTCGTGACTGACACCGTGAAGCGCGATCGGCTGAGTTCGCTCCTGTGGCTCGATGCGCTCGCTGGGCTTTGGGGAGCAGCCAGTGCGGCCTTCGGAGGATCATCCGTGGCAGCAGGCTTTGCGGGTGGCCTGATCTGGACTGCGGGTATTGACTTCATGACGGGAGCGGCGCTGCGGCCTTCCGTTCGCGAACTGCGAGTGACGCTACCAGCCGCGGCCACGGCGGGGCGCAGTCCATAGCACCAGGCAGGTGGGGAAGCCTGAGGTAGCCTCGGGGCTCGCCATCGACGCCGAGCCAGAGCTCCGCGTCAGCCGCCGACCGCTTGGCGATAGCGCGACGGAGTCTGGTTCGTGTGCTTCTTGAACACATCATTGAAGGTGGACTTCGACGCGAAGCCCGCGTCCATCGCCAGCGCCAGCATCTTCAGTGCCCGCGCCTCGCCTGCCCTGATGCGCCGCTGCACTTCGTGCACGCGATACGCGTTCACGAAATCGTAGAACGTCTGGCCGATCCGCGCGTTGAGCACCTCCGACAGCTTGTGCGTCGTCGTGTCGAGGCGTGCGGCCAAGTCGGGCAGCGTCAGCTCGCAGTCCTTGCAGGAGCGGGTGAGCACGGCCGCCAGTGCGCTCGACGTACCGGGCTGCGCCTGGATCGAGCGATTCGCGTCTGGTGCGCGCTGGGCGCCGGCGGGACGAACGGTCGCCGCGACGACGATGATGCAGGCAGCGACGGCGATGGTGATGCCCTTCAGGGTGGAGATCATGGAATACCTCGCTTTGACGGGTGGCATCGCGACGGACCGCATCGCGACGGTGAACGGCCGTGAATGTGGCGGCGTCAAAGCGGGAAATCGTCCGGACCGATCGGTCCGGACCACTACTTGGGCGGCACTCTGCGGGGCTGCGCGCGAGTGATCACGCGCTCCTCATCGGCGTGGTGCGCCAATGTCGGCCGCCTGCGGCCGCGTCACTTGTGCGCTGTCGGCGCCAGCGCTTTGCCAGACCGCCCTCAGCGCGCGAGAACCGTGACCGTGTACTCGGGGCTCCGGAGTCCGCCTAGCGGAGCTTCTGCCAGTCGGCTTGTCGCGAGTTCCATTTCGTTTCCGCGGCCCTGCCGGCTTCGGCTGACACGCAGGTGCTGGCGTCTGATCGGGCGGTACGCTGCTTCCACCACTGCACCGCTTCGAGTGACGGCGAGAGACCTGCGTACACCGGAGCGGCCGACTCGCCATACAAGTTGACCAACGTGCGGATCGTCTGGGCGGCCACCATGTCGCCATAGGCGGGCGGCAGAGTGTAGAGCATCTCGACCAGGGCAGGCCCGAGTGCACAGAGTCGAAGGTTGACGGCTGCGGTGAGCACCGCCCCGCGGAGGTTGGCGTTGCGCACGTCGTCGCGCAATGCGTCATGGATCAACTGCATCACGACAGTAGCGATGCTCGAGTCGCGCATCTTTGCTGGCGTCATCGCGTGGAGGACCATGCCGGGGGGAAGAAACCTCGCCTTGCCGAACGCCACGAGTGATCGCCAGGCATCCAGGTCGTCATAGCTGGCCAACGCCGTGGCGAAGGCGACCTGTTCGCGGCGGTCTGCCACCGGCACCGCGCTGATCAGCAAGCCGAGACCGACCCGATCCCGACCGGCGGCGACGATCGACGCGGCCGCTGCGAGCTGCTCCCCGTGACGCGACGGCACGACGTTGGTGAATGCTCCGCCGGCGCGATCGATACTGGCCTGCTTCAGTGTGCCTCGCGCCCAGCGGATCGCCGTGGAATCGCCGACGCGGGTCAGGGCGCGACCCAGGACGCCACGGTGCAGGTCACGCGTGCTCGCGCTCGTCGCGGAATCGTCGAGGGCGGTGAACTCGCGGAGGAGCGCGGCGCGCGCCCGCTCCGGCGCATTCGCCCCAAGTGCGCCGATAACGCCCGAGGCCAGGAACAGCGCCGGCGTGCTCCACGGACGCGTTGCCAGCAATGTCGGCACCAGGGACCTGTCAGCGATCATTGTCCCGAGTGGTTCGTAGTTCGGTGCGTTGCGGCGCCACACGCTCAACGACTCGACCGGGACGCGAGAGAGCGCGACCGCCAGCGGACGCTCGCGGCCTTTGGGTGCCATCTCCACGGCGAACGCTATGCGCGGCTCCGCTGCGGCGAGCGTCGATGCCTGCTGGGGCACGAGATCGAACACGAGGGAGTCGTTCTCGAACGCCGGCTCAAACCCCTGGACCTCCCAGCCGATGAGCACCTCATCGCGCGAGGGGCGTGCGATCGGGGTCGTGATGTCTTCCGGTAATCTGGCCACGGCGACGCTCGTGCGGGTGGCGACGGCAAGTATCTGGCCGTCGGTCGCAATCGCCTGAATGAACCGGTCGGGCAGCGGGGACTTATTCGGATCGTAGGAGTGCCAATTCCCCGATGGGGCGTCGTAGCGGACGAGACCAGCGAGCGAAAGCCGGAGAGACTCGTGAAGCCGTGTTGTGCCGATCCACATCCAGCGACCGACGGTCACCATGCTGCTGACGGTGGACGCTTCGAGTTGCGGGTTGAGGAACAGCGTGAACCTACCGGTTGGACGGTGCACCTTGAACAAGCCTCCAACGGACCCCGCACCCTGCGCGGCGTCACCCGTGAGACCGATCCAGAGGAGGGTGTCGGTGACACTCACGGTGCTGATCGAGGCGAAGTTGGACGCCCCGACGGGACCGTACCTCTCGGCATAAGAACGCACGAAGGAAGGAGACAGGTCCGGGAGCAGCGTGGTCGTTTTCCGGTATCGGTGATCGACCAGGCGCAAGAAGGGGAATCGTGCGCGGCGCTGCAGATTGTCGTATTCCGTCGAGTCCTGACGAGTGATCGTGTAGTCGGTGCCTCGAATCGTATCTGCGGACGCCGTACGACTACGGGGTGGGCATGCGGCGACGGATGAGCGGTCGATGCGCTTCCATTCGGACGAGCGGCGTGCAAAGTAGTAGCCCGGTGTGGACCGATCCGTGTGGCTGTCGCAGAACCAGACCGTATCTGGCGTGACGTGGATGGTGTCGATCGCCGGAAGTCGGAGCGACGACTCGCCGCTCGGTGCGCGACGCCACGGATCGTCTGCGGGGGCGGCTTGCGCATGCGCGCCGCTCGTGCTCGCCGCGAGGACCAGCAGTGCTATCGTGAGTCGGTGAACCGATGTCATCGATACTCCTCGGCGGTGGTTGCCGTTTGGATTGCGCGTCCGGAGTGCACGGCGATCACGCGTTGCGGTCGCTCCGCCGCGTGCTCGACCGGGGGGACCAAGGCGTACCAGCGACCGGAAGACGAAAGCTCGCCGGATCCTTGCTGATGCGATAGGCAACGGGCGGGCAAAGCCGGCTCACCCACCGGGAAGGTCGCGGAGGAACGGCAGGACCTCCGACGTGAAGTACGGCTCTTCCGTTCCCCAGAAGATGTAGTTGAGTCGCAGCCGGGTGACGGCAATCTGGTAGAGTTCGGCGACGGTGATGCGTTGTCCCGTGCTCCTGTTCCGATCGGTGAGATTGCCGTCCTGGACGGCCATGGCGGCAATCACTCCCGGCGGTCGTTGCTCGATGAGCGAGAGGCTATTGCTCCATTGAAAGGGACGGTTGGGCAGAACATCCGGCCCGCCGACACCGACACCAATCGCGGCCGCGTGTGCATGCACATCCCGAAGAAAGCCGCGGCCGGACCCGGGGCGCGAATCGCCCGGCATGAAGTTGGCGTAGGTCACGACGCATGAGCGCCTGAACGCTCCGCGCGCCGCCGTGAGTGTCTCGCGAATGCCCTCGGCATACGCCTGGGCGGTGAAGCCTGACGGTCGCAGCGAGGGATCATCGAAGCCAACGGACGTCTCGGCCAGGACAATGCCCTCGATGGCGCCGTCGAACTCACGGGCGATCGCCGTCAGCAGACGCGCAAATCGCTCGCGCACCGCCGGGTCCCACCGTCGCGCGACCCAGCCGCCGAAGCGCGCGCTGTCGCCGGCGCCGGTCTCGTACTTGCGAGCCATGCCCCCGTGATATGCGGAGTCCGAACGCAGGTAATCGGGGGTTACCACCGTCTCACCGAACGACACGTCCTGCAACTGGAGGAACAGGCGCTTGCCGCGCTGCCTGAGAAATGCCAGGCGTTCGCGAATGGCACCGAACTCATACTGATCGGGCGCGGGCTCGAGTTCGCGCCACGTGAACGTGAGCTGGGCGCCAATGATGTTGGGGTTGCCGAGAAAGCCGGCATCAGCGATGCGTCGATGTTCTCGCCGGAAGAACACGTAGTTGTGTGGCGTGACGTCGCGATGGCGGTCGGGGGTCCCGCAGGATCCCGACATCGCTACGGTGACTGCCGCGAGCACTGCTAGCATTGGGCGGCTTCCGTCGCCTCGAAGATCGAATGCATGAAGAACTTGCCCCTCGAGACTTCCAGGGCTCGCCGTGACTGCAGCGCAAATCCTTCCTGAACGCCAATGCGTTCGATTTCGACGGCAGGCTGCAGGCTCATATGACCTGCGAGGAGCTGGAGGCTCTCGTACTTCGTGGCACTCACGGCCTCGACACCGGGCATGGGTTCCTGGCTGACGACCGACAGGACGCCCTCGCCGGATAGCCAGTGACGCGCTCGTCGGAAGAGAGCGGCGGTGTCCACGTATTCCACGAGAAGCGCCGCATGAATGAGATCGAACGGCTGCGGGAGATCTACGTTCAGCACGTCGCCGCAGATGAACTGCGCGTTCACACCCAGCCTGCTGGCGCGTTGCTCGGCGGTCGCTATGTAGCCCGCATTGATGTCAACGCCGAGCGCAAGCTGAGTAACGGCAGGGTCGACTTCGTCGAAATCGGCTCCAGTCGTACAGCCGAGCACCGCCAGGCGCACCGGTTTCACGGTCGCATATATGTCCGCAAACAGGCGTCGTAATGCGCCTGTTTGACCGACAGTCTCCATGTGCCCTTCGTAGTCCGCCAGCGGAATGCTCAACCAGGGACTCTCGCCCATGCTCATCGCGCCAATCGCATCAGCGACGCCACGCCCCCGGCGACAAGAGCAGCCCGAGATGGAGCCGCGGACTCGTGAGTCCCTGCCTCGATGCGCTCCACATGCCCGACCCGGACAACGCGAGGCTTGGCGTGAGATAGGTGTTGAGGCCGCCGCCGAACGCCGGTAGGTACTGGAAGCTCAAGAAGCCCGTGGTCTGAGCAGTGGACGACGACGGGAGCGCATCCTGGCTGAACGCACGGTTGGAGAGGCCGGCCTGCACGAACGGCACCAGTACGCCGGCCCGGGGGCGAAAGTGATAGCGCGCGCCGAGATCGACGGATCCCGCCCACATCTTGTTGCCGCGGGACGTCAGAAAGTCACCCCACCCGGCATTGAGGTAGAGCGCCCACGATGGAGTCACGCCGTACCCCAGCACGATACCGGTGCCTGGGACATGCTGGTTCGTCGAGGCCGCAATTCCTGGCTGCGCCGAGATGACGTTCGCTTCCGCGCCGATTCCCACGAGAACGCCGGTCGTGTGCGTCCTTGGCGCGCCTGATTGCGCGGCGAGTGCGACGGCGTTGCCGCCCAATGCCAACAGGAAGCCGGCGCACCGCATGGACAGGTTGCTCATATCGCATTACCCCCAGAAGGCCAACAGGTTGGCGAATCGTGCATGTACCGAGGTGGGGGCCAAGTCCTCGGTGCGCCGTCGCGTAGCTCTACCTCATCGCCTGCTCGTTTGTTCCGGCGCTGCACGGCGGGCGCCTAAGGCCACAGGTGTGCTGCATGCGAGTCACATTGCCGCTAACGATGATAATGCGCTCCAGGACATCGGGCGGCAAACCCTTCGCATCGCAGGCCCCATCGCTCTTCGCGGCCACCCCTTGCGCGCCGCGAACGCTTGCATTAGATACTGAACCATATGGTTCAGTATATGACGACGCGACTTGATACTTCGTTCGCCGCGCTCTCAGACGCCACGCGGCGTGGCGTTCTGGAGCAGCTCGGACGATCCGACGCCTCGATCACGGACCTTGCCGAGCAGTTCCGCATGACGCTCACGGGCATGAAGAAGCACGTCGGCGTTCTGGAGCAGGCGGGGCTCGTCACGACCAAGAAGATCGGGCGCGTGCGGACGTGTCGGCTGGGCCCGCGCCGGTTGGAGAAAGAGACGGCGTGGCTTGAGCGGTACCGCCAGGGCTGGGATGAACGCTTCGACGCATTGGACAAGGTTGTCGAGGAACTGACACGAAAGGAGAAGAGCGATGAACGCAAGAGACGAAAGTAGGCCCGGTCCTGTGAAGAGCCGCACCACGGTGGAACGGAAGTCGGACCGCGAGGTGGTGGTCACGCGGACCATCCACGGCCCGGCGCGCATCGTGTTCGAGGCATTTACCAAGGCCGAGCTGTTCAGGCGTTGGTGGGTGCCCAAGTCGATGGGCATGACCCTGCTGTCCTGCGAGCTGGATGCTTGTGTCGGAGGCAAGTATCGACTGGAATTCGACGTCGGTGGTCCCGAGCCGGCCGCGTTCTTTGGCACGTATGTCGAAGTGATGCCGCATTCGCGCCTTGCGTGGACCAATGAAGAAGGCGGCGAGGGCGGGTCGGTCACCACGGTGACCTTCGAGGAGAAGGGCGGCAAGACGCTGGTGGTCCTGTGCGAGCGCTATCCGTCGAAGGAAGCGCTCGACGCGGCCGGCACCGGAGCAGCCGAGGCGATGTTCGAGACGTTCGATCAGTTGGACGAGCTGCTCGTCGCCCTGGGTGAGAGCTCGGGACAGTAAGAGAGACGTGGATCGCGCGGTCGGTCGTCCGATAGTTCCGGCTCATACGGGCCGGGGCTATCGGGCGGCGTCGCGAGCATTCGATTGACCGGTCCCACGCTCACTGTACAGCGGCCGCTGCCAAAGACCTCCGCGTTCGCCAGCAGCAACGGCCAGTTAGGCGTCACGGCCTATCTGATACCACGTCGCCAGTGCGGCCGCTATCCCCGCTGCGAGAACACCAACGTCGCCGATACTCAGGTGCACGCCGGCCGGGGCTAGAGTGATGATCTCGCGATTGATAGAACCGTAGCCATGTCCCGTGAGGTACAGCTCAATCACCGCGGCGACGAGCGCCGTCACCAGTGCCGCCCCAAGTCCTGCGGCGGCACTGACAGCAAGTCGAACAAACGCGCTCCGATGCGTCATGTCTGACTCGCCCTCGGCACGCCTAACGACGGGCGTTCTGCTGCGAACGCTCTCATAGAATGCGGCCGGGGAGCGGCCGCGACCGAAGACACCCGCGGCGTCCACAGCAAGGGCTTGTGAGGCGCCGTCACACTGGTGTGGGCACGCGATACTCTGGCTCTGCGGACACTCCGTTCCCACGCTCCGGCGACCGGAGCGTGCGCCGCATCGCCGCCATCTCGTCCTCTCGGCGCTCGATCTCGACGAGCAGCTTGTGGCGGCGACGACGGCGCTGCCACCACGATTCGCTCGTGAGCATCGGATCGCGCCCGGCCCGAAACTCGCGGCGGGCCCAAGCGACGCCGAACATGAATCCGGCCCCCGGCAGCACCGCGATCACAAGGTAGCCCCACCAGTCGAGGAACTGCTCCATCGGATGGTCCTCCCCAGATCGAGGTTCAACAACGCGCGCCTAACGACGGGCGTTGTGCTGCGAACGCTCTAATAGACGCGGCCGCGGGCGGGTGCACAACTCGGATTGGAGCGCCGTCGCGGCCGCCTCCTTTGAGAGCGCCGTCGGCACCGACGTCTGTTGGCTGCGCGCGGAGCAGGTTCAGCTCGAGCTACGGACCAATGGTAATGGCCAAGGGCGCGGACATTAGGCCGTCGAAGGACCCCATTAGCTGGTATACGCCGGCCTTGAAGGGGACGCGGCTCGTCGGGTCGCCGGCGCGAAGATCGAACACGTACTGCTTGCGTTCACCCGGCCCGAATAACGCCAGGCCCGGATCGCCAATGTCGTGATCCGCGGTCAATCGGAGGTCGCCGGGCGATATGGACACCGCGATCGCCGGGTCAGTCGTGCGAAAGCGGACGACCACTGCGTAACTCGCAGGATTCGTGACGCTCACGATGACCTGAAAGGCGCCATCGTCAACACTGGGCGATGGCTGCGCTGGAAAGCTCACGATCGCGATGTCCAGGGAGTCCACGGGCACCCAAATGGCTGCGGTTGTCTGCGGTAGCATGTCGGCGTCCCCCTTGCATGCCTCATCGCATCGCACGACACCGGCACACTGAACACGGAACAGCGACGTCGGGTGGCCGCGTGACCGGCTCAGCGCATGGAGCATCTCATGACGCACGATGCGGCCGTTGGTGACTGCGTTGGTCGCCAGCACGATGCTATTGTCGTTGCTGCTCCAGTAGGCCACGGTGCCCGCTCCTTCCGCTGCGTGGAGAGCAGTCGCTGGCGCGCGTCGCCGTTCCACGCCTTTCAGTGCCCCTGACAGTCCCGAACACGACTCGGTGAGAGCCCACCAACGCGCATAGACGGCTGGCGCTGCAAACGCGACCGCGCCATCGTCGCGCGCGCAGGCGTCACAACCGAGGGCAGCCAAGACGGCAAGACAGGCTACGTGCGGACGCACATTCGAGAGGATTTGGTGTTCTTACGGCCACACAGAAGTGCGACTCGCGCATCGAGCGACTGGCCTTCTGCTGCGAACGCTCCAAATAGAAAGCGGCTAACGGCCGGCCATTTGCGATACGACCCACAGGATGCCGGCAATCGCCACGAGAATCACCACGATCCGCACCATCGCTCCGGCCACCTTGATGATAAGTGCGAGGACGACGAGCGCCGCGATTGCCAGCAACCATCCGCCGGGCGTGCTGAACAGTCCTTGAACGGCCATTTCGTACACTCCTGTGTTGGTGAGTGACCACCTCAGGAAGACGTGCTAGCACACCGCCCTATGTTGCTATTAAGAGACTGCGTCCGCCGCTGTTTGCAGGGCTGCCAAGAACAATCCGGATCACTAGTCGGCGTAACGCTCGGGTTCAGCGGCGGGCCGCGCAGCGGACCGTCCGCTGCACGCCGTTGTTAGTCGCGCGCGCGCCGATAGTGCATAGCGACTGCGTCGTTGCGGAGCGGCGTCGCCGAGACGAGCTCGAGCCGTCTCGTGCTGCGCAGCCCACTGTCGTACAGGGTCGGGCCGTGACCGACGATCCTGGGGTGGACGAGGAACTTGTAATCATCGATCAGATCCAGCCGGTCCAGCTCGGTCGCGAGCTTGCCGCTCCCGAGGAGCACGCCGGCAGGGGTCGCGTCCTTGAGCTCCTGCACGCTCGTGCGCAAGTCGCCGGCGATGTGGTGGCTGTTGGTCCACGGGAAGCCCGTGCGCGTTGACGACACCACAAACTTCGGCTTGGCCTCCAACTTGACCGCCCACTCACGCATCGCCGGTGGCGCCTCCACGTCGCCGCGAGCGACCGCCGGCCAGTAGCTCTCCATCAACTCGTAGGTAACGCGGCCCCACAGCATCGCCCCTCCCTCGTCCATGAGGCGGGTGAAGAAAGCGTGTGTCTCGTCGTCGGCGATTCCTTCCTGGTGGTCGACGCAACCGTCGAGGGTGACATTGATGCTGAAGGTCAAGAGTCCCATGGCGACGCGTCTTCTCCGAGTTGGGCGGACCGCAGGACTGTCACTTGTCGACGAGTACCTCGCTGCGGCGAACGACTTCAGATAAGCATCTGGCGAATCACACACACTGTGAGCGAAGCGAGCTTCAATAGATCGCCCGTCAGCTTCAACGCGAGTTAGGCGTGCGGCCGCCAGAGAATATTGGCCACCGCGTCGAACCTGACGTCGCCTGTTACCGCTCGCGCTTAATCAGCACGACGTCGTTCGAGACAGACCATCGCGACAGAGCCAGTCGTGTGCCGTCAGGCGACCACTGAAACGCCCCGATGAACTGCCCGTCGGAGAAGTGTGTGATCTGCTTCTGGTCGCTTCCGTCTTTTGCCTTCACAATGATATTCGTTCCCGTCTCATCCACCTCGGCGACGGATCGGTTGTTCGGCGATTCTCGTCCTTCACTGATAGCGGTCTTCCCGACGGCACCATACCACACGCTATTTGAACGCCATCCGACTGCGGGTGAAATCTCGGAAAGGCCGTCGACAAGTACTGTTGCAGAGGAGCCGTCGGCGTCGGCAACCCAGATACTGCTGTTGGCGGTGCTCCGCCCGCTGACCATCGTACCCTCAGCACTGATGCTCACACCGTCATAGTTATCGGCGTCTTCGAACATTCGGGAAGACTCTCCGGACGGCACAGCAATCTTCCACAGTTGCCGTGGCGAAGACGATTCGCTTTGAAAGGCTCCCACCAGCGTTGCTGAGTCCAGCCACACCAGTCCACTTGCATTCGGCCCTTTCATCGGCAGAACCGTGCGTTCCGTGGCCATGCCGACATCAACCACAATTATCGCACTGACACCCTTGGACGAGGCCAATACAGCAACGCTCCGCCCGTTCGGCGACCACGCCGGGGTAATCACCCGCGCCGAATTGGCAAATGACAACAGATGGTCGGGTGCCGCTCGCGTAAGAATGGTCCGTGCGCCCGCGCCATTCTTATCGGCGATGACGAGCTGATTCCCTGTCGAGCGAATGAACGCCATGCTGTCGCCGCTCGGCGACCACGTGGGCACACTCGCCACGTCGTCAACGATCTTGCGTGCTGGTCCACCGTCTGTGGGAACACGCCACAGACTTGCAGACTTGTCTGCCTCGACACGCACCGCGTCCACTGCATGTCCGTTGGGAGTGAATGCCGCCCCGCGCAGAATGATCCCCGGTTCCGCAGTGATGAGCCTTCGTTCAGTCCCGTCAGGATTGCGGAGGAAAAGGTTGTAGCCGACATCGTCCCGAAGAACGTAGGCGATGAGAGCGCCACTGCGCGAGATCGCCGGTCGCCCCGCTAAACCCAGTCTTGTGACAGGCTTCTGCACCAATTCCGGGGTGGGTGATGCCGTCCGCTGTGCGTCGCTCGCGCATGCGACCGAAGCCAGCAGCAGAACAGTAGGAGCCACACTCACAGTACGCATGACTGACGAATATGTCGCGAATCCCGGAGGTCCCGCCACCGTTGCTTTGCCCTCCGACAGATCGCCTTCCCTCGCTACGAGCGGGCTCATCATCAGACAATACCTCGGCGTCCTTCAGGCAGTCAACACAGACGAACCCTCGTAGCCAACCGAATCTTCTCGCGTATCTGCGGGTCACGATCGGGCGGAACTTGCCGAAGTCGATGGATTCGCATTGCTGACACTGTTCGTGCGCCGCCTAACGAATTGCCGCTCAGGGGCGAGCGGCGAATTCGGTGCTCACTCTACCTCGATCTGTCCGCCGCTCGTCGGCTGCAGCGGCTTGTTAGACCGCGTGACGTCGCTGAGCGGCCTGAAGAGCCTAGTCCGGGATTAGCACGTTGGGGTAGAGCGTCAGCTTGAAGGGCGTCTGGCCGCACCGCGCCGTGCGGCCGCGACGGCGGCACCAAAGAGCAAACCGATCACCATGCCGACAACCAGGTGGCCCATGGCGAGCCCCAGGATCATCCCCAGGACCAGTCCACCAACTGCTGTGAGTCCCCGTTTCTTCATCTTGCCTCCGACAACCGGACGACTTGTTCAAACCGAAAAGACGTGATCCTCGATGACGAGCGGTGCGCCCGCCCGGAGGCTAGATAAACGCACTGCGCGCTCCCCAGAACGGGAACGAAGTGCCCGCGCCCAACTCTGTCGCGCAGCTCGTTGATGGAGCGAGCTCTGCTCGGCTTTCCGATCAGTCGGTCTAACGACCACGGTTCAGCTGCAGCCGAATCAAATAGAGCGCGCGCAGCGCGCCCACGACAGCTCGGCTGACTACTGCAACCGATTGTTAGACGGCGTGCTGTGATCCTCTTGCTACTGCGGCGGCACTCAGAATCACGGTTAGTGTTCCGGACGCTCGATGACAACGCCTGCCTTCATCACGAACCGCACCTTTCGCATTGCTGTGACGTCTCGCGTCGGATCGCCAGCCACCGCAATAACATCGGCCAGCAGCCCGGGAGCAAGCGTCCCGCGGTCGGGTAGCATGAGAAACTCCGCGGCCCGGATTGTTGCACTCTGCAGCGCCTGAGCGGGTGTCATCCCCGGGGCGACGAGCGCTCCGAACTCACGCCACGGATCGTTCTTCTCCAAGGGACCGTCCGTGGAAAAGGCTATGCGGACTCCCGCGCGGATGGCCTGCTCTTGGCTTCGCTTGGCGAGCGGCGCCATTTGCTCGAACTTGCGACGCACAGCGGGCGGAAGCGTCGCCGGATCCATCGAGTCGAAGAGGTAAGCCTGCGGCACGAGCCAGACACCCCGCTCCTTCATGAGGGCAATCGCCTCAGGCGTAAGCATGGAACCGTGTTCGATCGATGCGACGCCTGCGCGCAGGGAGGCCATGATGCCATCCGTGCCATGCGCATGGACGGCGACCCTGAGGCCGTGACGGGCGGCTTCCTCGACCGCTACACGAATCTCTGCTTCAGAGTATTGTTGAGCGCCGGCGGGTCCTTCGAATGAGAACACTCCGGCCGTGGCGCACACTTTGATCCACTGGGCGCCGTGCTTTATCTGGTAGCGCACAGCCTTCAACACCTCATCCGGACCGTCGGCAACGCCCCCTTCAGGTCCACGTTCGAGAATGCCGGGCGCAAACCCCGTCAAGTCGCAATGGCCGCCAGTGATGGTGATGTAATGCCCGACCGGAATGACGGTGGGTCCTTCAATCCACCCTTGAGCAACCGCCCGCGCGAGGGCCACGTCCACAAATCCGGTGGAACCCATATCGCGCACCGTCGTGAATCCCTGGAGCAACGCGCGCCGAGCATTGCGGCTGGCGCGAAGCGTCATGAGCGCCGTCGTCTCGTATGCTCTCTGCGTGACCCAATTCGCCCCGGGTTCATCCTGCAAGTGGATGTGCGAGTCGATGAGCCCCGGAAGCAACGTCGCGTCGCCACGTCGATGACTGTCGCATCCAGAGGCAGCGTCGAGGCTCCCACCGAGCGAATCTGGCCACCTTCGACCACTATAACTCCGGGTTGGCGAATCTCGCCGGTGGTTACGTCGAGCAGGCGAGCAGCGCGCACAACCGTCGTTTGCGCGTCGAGTTGCGCGGCGAGCACTCCCAGAATGATCCCCAGCTGCAACGCCTGCGTGCGCCTGATCCGGGTCATCGTAGCCCCCTAAAGTGTTCGCCTGCGCCGTCTAACGTCAGGTTGTGCTGTGGCCGTTCAAATAGAATGTGGCGCCGCAGGCGCCGCTACCGAAGCCCGGCCATCTGCACCAACCATCGTTAGCCTGCGCGGGGCGCGAGAACCATAGCGAGACCGACACCGCTACAGGTCGCAAAGCCGAGCGCGACGGTGAACACCGCGGGCGCGGATCCCG
Source organism: Gemmatimonadaceae bacterium (assembly GCA_041661925.1). Classification (GTDB taxonomy): domain Bacteria; phylum Gemmatimonadota; class Gemmatimonadetes; order Gemmatimonadales; family Gemmatimonadaceae; genus PNKL01. Next base: position 67,696 of record JBAZTM010000005.1, on the reverse strand, counting down.
CGCCCAGGGCGAACGCAGTGATCCCCGCGGTCCCCGTCGCGGCGAGGATGGCGAACGCCGCGTGGACAACGAGCGACCGCGATGACGGGCTCCCGCGCCGAACCAGGGCAAGCATGCCCGCGGCCGTAGCCGTCGAGACGAGCGCGAGCCAGATGAAACGGAAGTCTGTGCCCGTTGTGGTCGCGCGAACGGCGGCGCAGAGCAGCGGCACGCCGGCGATGAGTAGCCCAGCAACCTTCATCTTCCCTCCGCCGGATGAAGGCGAACGCCTCGACGCGTGCCTACCTAGCGCCCTGTCCTAACAACCGGGACCACTTCTCAGGACCGCCCTCGACGCCGCGATCGTGGGAAGAGCCGCGGATTCCGGTGCATGAACCGTCGCACCGCGTCGACGGCGAACGAGAAGCGGCCGCGGCGCGTGTAGGCGTAGCCGATCACGCCTACGATCACGGCGCCGATCAGGTCGAGGATGAGGTCAGACATCGTGTCGCGGACGCCGGTCTCGTGGCTCATCATGTTGATGTGCGGCCATCGGAGGTCGACCGCGAACTCGAAGATCTCCCAGACCACGCCGAGCGTGACGGCGAAACAGACGCCGAAGACGGACAAAAGCGCGGGTCCGGTCGTGCGCGGCAACCGGTCGGACTGCAACAGCAGGAACATCACGATCCAGCCGACGATACCGAAGAGGAAGCCCGAGCCGGTGTGCAGGACGATGTCCCACCACCAGTATTCAGAGTAGAAATCGCCCGCCGAACCGAGGAACAGCGAGAGGAAGACGAACAGGGCGGCGATGAGCTGGAACTCGGGCGGTACGTGAATGCGCGAGCGCCGTAGCACGTAGGTCGGCACGACGGTCAGTGCGATCACCGCAAGGGTGAGGAAGACGTTCTCCCAATCGCGCCGTAGCAGGAACAGCACCAGGCCCACCGCGAGCCACAGTTGGATGAACAGCGTGGCGCCGTTGGTGAGTCGGCGCGCGCCGGCGGAGAGCGGGGCTGCGCCCGGCGGAGGCACGGGTCGTGCGGGCTGCGTCACTACCCTGTCGCCGGCGTCTTTGAAGGTACCATGTGGGGAATCTATGGCACGAGCAAGGTTGGTGCGTTCTGAGTTGAAGCACCCCCCATCACCGAATCGCCCCGGGTGCTCCGGGCGCTCGCCTAGTTGAGTGCGCGGCCATCGGCACCAAGCGGCGTTACACAGCGCCTAACTCGCGGTGGACGCTGTCGGCGGAGGCGCACGTCCCCGCACGACGGAGCGCGCGAGTTGCGACGCGAGGGCGAGTCCCACGAGATTCACCGCGGAGTCGAGGGCGATCATGGTGAGCGAGAGCGACTCGTACCACGCCCACGCGGTCATGCCCACCGTCATCGGGACCCAGAGCACCAGAACGACCGGCACGAGGGTGTTCGCCTTCGGGATTCGCCGTTCGCGCTGTCGGAAGTACGCCGCGGTCGCCACGCCGAGAGGCACATTGAGCACCGCCCAAACGCTCCAAATCTCGGCCCAGGGCATCACGCGATCGCCGACCGCAAGCGCACCGTACCACTCTGCTCGCATGAACGCGAACCATGCCACAGCCCACGCGAGGCCGTAAGCGATCGCCCAAAGCAGGCCGGCGAAAAGGATGGTCACGGCGCTCCTCACACCGGTACTCTCACCGCCCGACGGACCGTTTCACGAAGAGTCCTCTCGTCTGGCTAACGAAGGGCGTTGTGCTGCGAACGCTCGAATAGAATGCGGCCGCGCAGCGGCCGCTACCAAAGACATCCGCGTTCGTCAGCAGCAACGGCTTGTTAGGCACCGCCTACGTGATGCTGCGCTCGAGCGAGCGCCCGAGAGTCCAGCGACCGTGAAAGTTGACCAGTTCCCAACCGCCGCTCTCGCGGAAACCACGCTGGCGCCCGCGATAACTAAACGTACAGGACTTACTGACGTTCAGGACCCAGCTTTCGCTCTTTGGAGCTCGACTGAGTCGCACGCGCACGCGATACCCGACGGGGTCCGCTATCGCCGTGCCGTCACTCGCAGTGCCATCGGGGCAGGACACGCCGTCCGTGGGCGCCTCGCTGATCGTTAGCCGCGCCGCGCGGAGCAGCACGGCGGACGCTGAATCTGACGCGATTGTCAACTGGCTGCCGCGTGCACCTGCACCTCGAAGCGAGTCGAGGACCACCGAGCGCAAGACAGTGAGCATCCCCGCATCAACAGAGTCCCGGAAGGTCTCCTGCGTCTCCAACCGCATGCTCACGAGGAATGCGGCACACAAGATGAGGAGTGTTCTCTTCTTTGTCATGGATTCCACTTCAGTGTGCCTAACGACTGGCGTTGTGCTGCGGCGCTTCTAATAGATGCGGTCGCGGGCGCGCACGCCAGCCAGCGTTCACCAGCGATGCCGTCCGCCCGCGGCCGCTTCCTTCGACAGCGCCGTCGGCACCAACGCGGGTTAGCGAGACGCCTTGACGTTATGGCGTTTTAGTGACAGATTGTGCTTATGCCATCCACCAAGCGTGCCACCGTCTACTTTGAGGCGCCCATTCATCGGGCCCTCCGGCTCAAGTCTGCGGAGACAGACGCCAGCGTGTCGGAACTCGTGAACGCCGCAGTGCGTCGCAGTTTGGCGGAAGACGCCGACGATCTGGCGGCCTTCCATGACCGCGCGAAGGAGCCACGCGTAACCTTCGAGGCCGTCGTCCGCGATCTGAAGAAACGTGGCAAGCTATAGCATCTTGCTCACGCGGTCGGCCGCCAAGGAACTTGAGCGTGTGCCGACGAAGGACCGCCATCGCATTGTGACGAGAATCGGAACACTCGCCGACAACCCGCGCCCCGTGGGCGCTGAGAAGCTCAGCGGGGACGACAAATACCGAATCCGCCAGGGCGACTACCGCATCCTATACGGAATCGTCGATGCCGACCTTATCGTCACCGTCGTCCGGATCGGCAACCGCCGCGAGGTCTACCGGCGGTAGCCACAGAGCGTCTAGGTCTCGCTAACGTTTACGGTTCAGCTGCAGCCGCATCAAATAGAGCGCGCGCAGCGCGCACACAACAGATCGGCTGACGGCTGCAACCGTTTGTTATGCGGCCTCACTGTCGACTGCGAAAAAAGCGCAAGACTTCACGGTCGAAGTCGGTTGCATTCTCGTATTGTGGCGTATGGCCCGCACGATCGAACACCCGGATCGTGAGCGAAGCAAAGGGTGTTCGCACTCCCTTCCATACAGTCGGCGGCACGACATAGTCGTGAACCCCGAGTGCAACGAACGCTGGTACCTTGATTGGATCGCCAGATAGGTCCCACTGGAACGGTGTCGTTTGCAGGTCGGTGACAAGTGCGTCGTTGATCGCCACGCCACTCCAAAGCGGTGTTGAGTCGAAGGTCGAGTCCGCCCAGTACAAAGCACCGTTTGCGACGTACGAGGCAACAACGCGGCGGCCGGGATGCGCACGGGTGAGCGAATCCAGCGCGAGTCGATTCTTGTCGTGCTGCGCTCGCCGACCGGCGGAGAACTGGCGCGCACGATACGCTCGCACGCTGTCGCCGTTTGTCGGAAGGCTTGGCAAGCCGCCGATCGCGACAACATGCGTGACGTGCTCGGGATACTTCGCCGCGTACGCGAGTGCGACCAGGCCATGAATTGAATGGCCGACCATGACGAACCTCTCCAGTCTGAGCTGCTGCCGCGCTAACTCGATGTCCGCAACGGCCTCTGATACGCCGAACGGAACACCATCGCGGCGAGTCGCACCGGGGACAAACCCCCGCTCGGCGACGTGCGCGCATTGTAGTGCATCGGCAAATACCTGGGAAAACACGCGTGGGTAGTAGAGCTCAGAGCCATAGGTGATACAGGGCAGCCCACGGCCAACAACGACGTACGGCAGATGCGCGCCGGGGACATCGATTGTACCACTTGTTTGTGGTTGCGCGCGCAACGGCGTAGCTGCTGCGACTGCCAGCACGCACGTGAGGAAGATGGAGACTTTGGACACCGTTCCCTCCCGAGGCATGGGACGAGGGCCGCATAACGACTCGGCGTTCTGCTGCGAACGCTCCCAATAGAATGCGGCCGCGGAGCGGCCGCTACCACAGACATCTGCGTTCGTCAGCAGCAACGGTTTGTTAGGCGGCTTTCGGGTTATCCGGTCAAGGCGCGGGCGGAGGAACCAAGCACTGAACGGCCGCCGCAAACCACTGATCTCCTTCCTTCTGATACACTCCCTGGCAGAGGCCGGTGATGCGCGGGAGCTCGGTGCCGGTAGGGTCTTTGAGTCCCGTCAGAGCGAAGGACGCTTCTTCCACGGCGATGGTGGGCGAAAGCGCGCGGATGCGCAGCGGGCTAAGCGCGATTCGCGTTCCCTTCATCGGCCCGGCGAACTGCTCTTTCAGTCCCTGCGCAATCTCGAGTCGACCGTGGTGGGTGAATCCCAGTGCGTATGTGTGCGTGCCATCAGTCGCGTAGATCGCGGCAACCGCGTCGGCATCGCCGGCGTTGTAGGCGGCCTCGTACTGTTTGACGCGCTCTCTGATTGCGGTCTCAACGGGCTCTTGGTCGAGAGCGCCGCTCGCGCAGCCGAGCGCCAACGCTGCAAACGGAACGACCAGACATGTCCTCTCCACTGGATCCTCCTTTCGTGTGCGTCTCCCTGACAGGGTTTCGATAGAGTCCGCCTAACGTCTACGGTTCAGCTGCAGCCGCATCTAATAGAGCGCGCGCAGCGCGCCCACAACAGAGCGGCTGTCGGCTGCAACCGTTAGTTAGCCCCCGGGCGATCACCAACCCAAGGCCCGGTGAGCTGAAATCGAGGATAGAAGAGGTTCTCGGTGACCTGGATCATCGACCCGAGCGGACTTCCAGTCAGCGGACCTTGCACGCGTACGATGACCAGTTGCAGGTCCGCAGGTGTCCCGAGCTCCGTCCAGACGATGCGCGCCAGTCGGCGGCCAAGCACCTTCTCAGGCGGACATCCGTCCTCCTCGGCCTTCGTCGGCGGTGGTCCGAACATCCAACTGCCGGCAGCCGCCGTGGCGGGCGTCAGCGTGCTGTCGCGCAGAACGAGCACCACCGTGTCGCGCCCGAGCGCATAGGCGCTGTCCAGTGGATACGGGCCGGCCGCACGCTGCAGCTGCGCGTGCACGTTACGCGCGATTGGCTGCTGCGCCTCACTGGTGGCGCTCGCCAACGTGAGTGCAAGACCGAGGCTGCAGAGTGTCTTGAGAAGCGACATTCCGATTCAGTTTCTGTGGGGCTAACGACCGGCGTTGTGCTGCGGCGCTTCTAATAGATGCGGCCGCGGGCGGGCGCACCAGTCCGGTTCGTGCGCAGGATGCGGCCGCCCGCGGCCGCTTCCGCAGCAGCGCCGTCAGTACCAACGCAGGTTAGGTAGAGCGCCGGTGGTCACTGGCGCCAGGCAGACCGCGTTGGTCCGTAGCTGAGCGTGCAGGGTGTCGACAAAGCCGACCCGAAGCTGCAGTTGATCTCTCAGTACTGCATATCCGACCTTGAGCACGCGCACTTCGAATACGCCAGTGGATAGTGAGTCTGCGCGGGCCCAGCCGAGGCTGTCGGTACGGACGGTGAGAGCGAATCGCGGCGCCTGCAACGAGCCTTGGAACACGTCCACCGAGGCCCGCGGGAGGACCCGCGTTTCCCCGCGGCTTGCAACGGTCACCCGTATGACTAGGCTCCCGCGGGACGAGCTGCTGAGCCGCGGATCCGGACGCGCGGCACGTATAACGTCGAGGCGGCCAAGGCCCGCCTGTCGCGTATGGCACGTGACCTCACTCAGACGTGGTTCCAATGACGGAACGCTCGCAACACGGTGGCAGTCCGTCAAAAGGCCCGCGCCAGCGAGAATCAAAGCAAGGTACCTAGCCTTCGCGATCAACTCATGGCTCCTACCTAACGACTCGGCGTTCTGCTGCGAACGCTCTAATAGAATGCGGCCGCGCAGCGGCCGCTACCAACACCCGCGTTCGGCAGCAGCAACGGCCTGTTAGGCACCGCTATCGACTTGGCTTTGGCCAGGAGGATGATCCAAGCAGTCGTCGATGTACCACTCCAAGAACTCCCGGAGAGACTCAAGCGCTTTCGCCCGCTCGCGATGATCGAGGTCTTCTGCCACGGTTCGATACGGCGACTCGCCATCGTCAGGGGCGCGCCACTCGGCCAACACAGCCAAGTCTTGGCCGGTAACGAAGAACGATGCGTCTCCGCGGCGCCAGCCCGCGGCATCTATCGCCCCGAGGCGATCCGCTAGTCCCTCGAGATCGCGAACGAGAAGCCACAGTGACCCAGTCTCGGATTCCGCATCGACGCGCGCACGCGTGCGAGCCGCCGCCCATCGAAGCGCAGCGATGCCATCAGCGAGGACCTTTTCGGCTGCGAGCGGGATCAGATCGTGATACTCCGTGCGAGTGCCTAACGACTCGGCGTTCTGCTGCGAACGCTCTAATAGAATGCGGCCGCGGAGCGGCCGCTACCAAAGACACCTGCGTTCGTCAGCAGCAACGGCTTGTTAGGCACCCTAGCGAAACAGCGCTCGGAGCATTTCGCCAACGACGCCGGCGACCACCGCGAGAACGAGCAAGGCAGGGATCGCTGCGAAGGCCAACTTCATTGTAAATCTGACGAGGCTACCGAAGGGGACCTCGAAGTCCGTAACCACGACCGCGGGAGGCGTTGGCTTACGTCTGCGAGAGCGCACTTCCTCGGTCTCAACCTGCACTCCACCGAGCATGAGCGGCGGACCTTCCTGTTCTGCGGAATCAGACATGATGTCAGCGAGTGAGGTGTGCCTAACGACTCGGCGTTCTGCTGCGAACGCTCTAATAGAATGCGGCCGCGCAGCGGCCGCTACCAAAGACCTGCGTTCGTCAGCAGCAACAGCTTGTTAGGCCGTGCACGCAGTGCCACGACTAGATACCCGACAGGAGCACTAGATCCACTCGGACGCTATCCCGCATCTGCCCGGGAGGGTAGTCCGGCTGAAGGCGCACTACATGGCCCGTATCGCTCGCTGCCACGTAAGTTGAACCGGCGGGCGGTGCGGCAGTAGTAATCAAACACACCGCGGTCGGACCGATCGGCGAAATGACGATCCCCCGATAGTAGCCCTGACTATCCGTCGTAGTCGCGTTGCGGAGCCCACCCATGCTGCTTGCGCTGCAGCTTGGCATGCTCGCTTCCACGGTGATGCGCGCGCCGGATACTGCTACCCCCGCGGCCGATCGCACGGTGCCGTAGACGACGGCTGATGTGGTACAGACGTCGCAGCCCTGAGGCTCGGTGCCACGTCCACAGGAAAGCGCAAGGCCGCATAACGCGAGGAGAACCGGTGTCGTGAGACGGCGCATTTGGCGATCTACTGAAGTGATGATGAACTGTGTGGCGGCCTAACGACCGTGGCTCAGCTGCGCCGCATTCCAACAGAGCCGCCGCGGGCGCAGCCCGCGGCGGCCAACCGACAGAGTATGCGGCGTCTGCTGCAGCCACTTGTTATGCGGGCGGGACAATCCGCTACTTCCCACCAGCGGGCACCGGTTCAATCGAGTGACATGAGTACCGCTTGAACTGCCAGCCGGTGGGGGTCTTCTGCAGAATATCCAGGCACATCACATGATCTGTTACGACCTTTCCATCGGGTCCGGTGACGTGCTCTGTGTACCTGGCGCGAGTATAGACGAGGTCACCTCCGCCACCCACCTCCTCGATGTCCGCGCTCTGTTCGACCTTTGGCCACGTCTTCATCGCGGCGACCGCTGCGTCCCGTCCAACGATTGGTGGTGCATGATCCACGCTGGCCCAGATGTCCGGAGCCAGCAATTCCGCGGCGGATGCGACGTCGCCAGCCGCGACAAGCTGATTCCACTTGGCATAGTGTGCCTTTAGGGAAGCAGTGTCGATTGGAGCAGTCTCGGACCTACCGGGTGAACATGCTCCGACTGCAACAAGCATCGCACCGCCGAAGAGCCCATTCCATCTCATCGGTAATCTCCCAAGTAAGACGTGGCCGCGGCTCCGGAACCTGTGCGCCGCATAACGACTCGGCGTTCTGCTGCGAACGCTCTAATAGAATGCGGCCGCGCAGCGGCCGCTACCAACGACATGCGTTCGTCAGCAGCAACGGCTTGTTAGGGGGCAATCACTTAGCGAGTGCCTGCGGCAGCCGCGATGCCAGCGCGGACGGACTTCTCTATTGCGGACAGAGGCGTGGCGCGCGGCGCCACTGGGTTGAGCGTGGCCGTCGCGAGTACCTCGGACGTCTCGCCATCCACGATCCGGGCTGCGTACTCTGTACACCGCCACGGGCCGAGCCCGGTGCGGCGGCACCGCGCCGTGACGAGGAGGAGCGCCTCAGGTGGCTGTCGCCGCTGTGACGTCACCACGGTGAGACCCGCGTCTCTTAACGCGCGAGCAGTGGCCTTGCTCACCGCTTGGGGCACGGGCGAATAGCTGGACTGCACTCGAACGCGGGTCTCGCGATTCAGTGCGGAGGCACGTACAACCACGCGGACCTCTGGTGATTGCGCACCACTGGGCCCGGCGAGAAGGACGACAAGAGCCAGCGCGCTCATACGTCGCATTTGTCCGTTGCCCCCCTAACGTTTACGGTTCAGCTGCAGCCGCATGAAATAGAGCGCGCGCAGCGCGCCCACAACAGAGCGGCTGTCGGCTGCAACCGTGAGTTAGGATCCCGCAGGCTGAGTCACTCGGCCCACTCGACTTAGCACTGCACCGACTGCGAACCAGCAGAACATCCAGAGCGCGACATCGACTGCCAGCCTCAGCGCGTCGAAGGGATCCGAGAGGAAATTGTACCGAATACCGGCGACCCAACCGAACGTGCGCGCTGTCACGTGGGTCAGAAGGAACTGCACGAACGGGTTGTGCCAGCGATGGGCACTCGCAGTTTCCGGTGACATGATCTTTCCTCGGAGTGCCTAACGACTCGGCGTTCTGCTGCGAACGCTCTAATAGAATGCGGCCGCGGAGCGGCCGCTACCGAAGACCTGCGTTCGTCAGCAGCAACGGCCTGTTAGCTGGGGCGCGACTGGAAGCCGGGTACGCCGCGCGCCCGAAGATACTCGAGCACTCGGGGCACCACCTCATCGAGAGCCTCCCCGTAGGAGCGCTTTGAGGTTGCGTCGAAGTGACGACGAGTCTCCCGTTGCTGCGGCAAGAAGGTACCAACTTCTACAAACCACCCGGACGCCGGATGGAGAACACGGACGGACAATAGCACTGACGCTCTAAACAACTGGCCCAGGGCGAGCATGTCGCCATCGGCGATCGCCAAGGAATCCCTCGCGCCTCCGCAGGGGCCTACCTCCTCAACCATCCGCACGTCATTCAGCTCGATTCGACGATAGGCGCTTGTGTCGATCGCATGCCACACCCGTTCAAGCAGCTGTTGCGCGGCAGCCCAACTCGGCTCGTTCCCACAAACAAATGCCGGCACCACCAACAACCGAGACGGCGACTGTGCCGACGCATTCTCGGCAAGCCCAGCCTGCAATGCCAAGAACAGGGCGATGCTACGCCACATGGAATTGATTGCCTCCAGCTAACGACTGGCGTTGTGCTGCGGCGCTTCTAATAGATGCGGTCGCGGGCGCTCCCACAACTCGGGTGCGCAAGCAATCCTTGCCGCCCGCGGCCGCTTCCCTAAGTGCGCCGTCGGCACCAACGCTGGGTTAGGCGGGCGAACAAACAGCGCCAAGCGCTACTCCGGATCGACGGGCGCGTCGAGCACGACCGCCGTTGTGGGGTTTGCGCTGATGCGCTCGATTCGCCGAGTGAGGATCCGTTGACCAATCAGGTAGATCATCAGTCCAGCAGGAATGAGACAGATCCCGACGATTGCGAGCAACGGAAGACTAAAGGAGGGCAGCCCGCCAATCTCCACGCGAATGCCGGAATCTGTGCCGCTCCAGGTGCGGGTTCGGAGAAGGAGGAAGATCCCCCCGAGCGTGGCCCCAGCGCCAGCTCCGCGGATAGCGATCGCACTGCGGAGACTCTCCTTCGCATCGGCCTGCACGATGGCCTCGCGCCAGGTTCGGCGATGCGGCACCCTGCGCTGAGGCCTGTCTGGTAGCATGGGAATGACACTCCTTCGATCCGCCTAACAGATCGGCGTTCCGCTGCGTGGCTGCTGGCGGGCGAGCATCCTTGATGCTGCCGAATCAAGGCGCCGAGGGCAAGCCACCTTGATGCGGAATCCAGCCACGCCAGCAGCAACGCCTTGGTTAGACGGCGGCGTCACCCGGCGCATGCGCAGCCACGTGGAGAGTTGCAGGTCTGCACTGCCAAGATGCATTCGTCGCCACAAGGCTTCTTCCCGACGGCGCAGATCTTGCAGCAGCCCACGGAGGTGATGGAATCCCGGCACGCGGCGAGCTGAAGGGTGCCTAGCACAAACAGGATCGGGACCAACCGCACGAAGGCCAGCATCATACCAGCGGCCCCCGACCGAGTAGCAGGGATGTGCATCTGAGTAGCTCCCATGCGAAGTTCGCCCGTCTAACGACTGGCGCTGTGCTGCGGCGCTTCTAATAGATGCGGCCGCGGGCGCGCACGCCAGCCAGCACGGCAGGCCAGAGCAAGCCGCCCGCGGCCGCGCCCTTTGATAGCGCCGTCGGCACCAACGTGTGTTAGGCTGACGTCGACACCCGTCTCGAGACCGACTTACAGAATGCCGAAGCCAGCGCGCACATACACCATTTCATTCGACGCTGTCGCTTGCCGCTCGACACCCGCTTCCAGCCAGCGTGAGTGCTGCGCGCGCCTCGAACGAATTCCGAGGCCGATCTGCCCCAACCCCACCGGCGTCCGACGGTCACCTTTGTCCCAGTCCGCCCAGTTGCTAGAGACCACACCCAGTACTCGAGACCAGGATACCCCAACACCAACATGCGCGAACAGGGCGCTGGCGCCCAGGACACCCCGGACGTCGGTGCCGATGCGCCACTCATCGCGAACGCGGCGCATGTCGCAGGGATCCTCTACGCAGACCCAACCTCCACCGCTCCATGGACGCGCGTAGGCACTACTGATGCGTCCAGTGAAGTGCCCCGCGCTCCAGAGACGCATCGTCGCCCCAAACGCGTACACGTTTGCGCCAACGGCGCCAAAGTCACCTGAAGACGCGCCTAGCGTGATTGCGACCCGCGCTTCACGCGAGGATTGGGCGTACAAGTCCGCCTGGCGCGTGCCGAACGCGAGCACCCCCGCCGCGGCGAACAATAGCAGTCGAGTCATTTCTCCCCCCAACAACTGAATGACAACTCACAAAGCCAGGCGAGCACCGTGGCCCTGCGGCGGAGTCCAATCGACTCCTGTCGACTGAAAGCTATGCTCGGACGCAGCCTAACGACTCGGCGTTCTGCTGCGAACGCTCTAATAGAATGCGGCCGCGCAGCGGCTGCTACCAAAGACCCCTGCGTTCGTCGGCAGCAACGGCTGGTTAGGGCGCACTGACAACGACTGTGGTCGGGGGACCAGTAATCGACCACCGATGCGCAATGATGACTACACCCGCAAACTCGTATCGTCCCGGCGGCGCGGCCCTGACGTCTCCGAGTACTTGCGAAGACGTCGAGACATACGTGCGACCATCCCACGTCGCTACGACCGCAATAGAATCCCCCGGCGCGACGCGCAACCCCGGCCAGCCGGTCGACGGCAGCGGCACGAGCGTCGAGTCGCAGAGCACCGAGGCCGAACGGTAGTTCACCGCTCCAGGCCCAGTGACGCTATACGCGAGCGAGCAAGTGGCCAGCGGTTGCCCGGTGAACACCGCCGAGTCAGTCACATTGCGCGCCACGACACGCACGGCCAATGACTCGCCCGAGCGAATGGTACTGCGACTCGTCGTGAGCCTGATGTCAAACATCTTCGGCTCCGATGTCGTCGGCGCTCTGCCGCAAGCGCTCGCGGCAGCCCCTGCGAGCGCGATAGGCATGACATATCGGAAACGAAAGCGCTGACGCATCGCCGCCCTCGGTACGTGTGTCGTTCACGTCGCCCTAACGACTAGCGTTGCGCTGCGGCGCTTCTAATAGATGCGGCCGCGGGCGGGCACGCCAGCCAGAATCGTACTCCGGGGTCGCCCGCCCGCGGCCGCTTCCCTAGTTGCGCCGTCGGCACCAACGCGGGTTAGGCAACTCACTGATTGGTGTCGCGTATCGCGCAATAGTACCCCGCGCCATCCGGCAGCCTCTTTCGTGTGATTCGGTCGATCGGCACAGCAAACCCCGTCTCCGGCCGCGCCCAATGGCCGCCAAAGGCGCCAGGTGAATACCAGTCGATGAAGTAGTACGTTGACACGCCGTCAGCGCAGTCGAAGTCGGGGCACCCGATGATCAGCGTCGCTCCACGCACTTTCACCCCATCCCGCCACCGCCGCTGTCCGTCGCGGTACTCAACTCCAACGAGCACAGACAGTCCCAGCGGACGCGAGTAGGAGGCGTCGCGCGCGCTCTCTCTCTGAGTATACGAGCTGTCGGGACGTTCGAGCTCTAGTGCGGCACCTCGTCCGCTTGGGAATCTGACATTGGCTGTGTCTATCGCGAGGAGGCGATACTTGCCGGCTAACGAGGAAATGGGCGATCCCTTGCCGACCGCCTGCGAGTCACTCGGCCGGGTACTGTCACATCGTAGGGTCCTTTCGAGGGCTCGCTCCTGGCCAAATGCGGCCGAGGACGAGAGGGCAATGAGCGTGATTGTACGGGCAAGTGTCATGAGGTGCCTAACGACTCGGCGTTGTGCTGCGGCGCTTTCCATAAATGCGGCCGCGGGCGGTGGGCCGCCAGCCCGCTTGGTGCGCGCGACTCCGCCGCCCGCGGCCGCTTCCCTACCAACGCCGTCAGCACCAACGCGGGTTAGGGCGCATCACCTCGGGGTATCGCGCGCAGATGCCACCCACGTCATCCACGCGTCCAGATCATCCCCATAGTGTTTTCCACTCACCTGCTCCAGAAACCCCCGTGTGACGTCGTGCCCCGCCTCCCGGCTGGCGCGCAGGCGCGCCAGCAGCAACGGCGCGCCCGCTTGCAGCAGTGGTCCAGCGAGATAAGGCGCCACCTTGGTTCGCGTCAATACCTCGAGCAACTGCACCTGCGCAAACAGGTTGGTCCCGGCCATGATCGCCTGAAGTCCGTCGAGCGCCGGCGTCCAATCGACCGTTCTCGGCGTGTACCGGGCCAACGTCGTGAGGATCTGCGAGGCAGTCGCCCCCGCCATGCCGTTGGGATATCGAAGCTCGTCGGCCAACGTCCACCACGTGAGGTCGTCACGGGTAAAGCCGCTCAGGACTAGAAGCGCCATGACGCGATTGTACGGATTTCGATCTTGGGTCAACACTTTGATTGCTCTTCGATGACCGCTCGCGGTGCGCTCACCCACAAGCATCTGTCGCACGGGTTCCAGCAGCACCCGCCGCGCATCCGTCGCAGGGGCGTCCGATCGCGCGACGAGAAAAGTCGAATCCTGGATCAGGGCTTGAAACTCGTGATTGTGGCTTCGGAATACCTTTAGCGCGGCGGCGTACTCGGCTATGTCGGGCGCGGAGTCGGGCGCCGGAGCGCGGTACCGTACGAGCGCCGAGTCTTGCGGCTCCACGATCGCGACGACGATTCGCTCCCTCCCCGATGAGTCCCGACCGAAGTAGCTGGCGGCCGCATCAGGGAATCCCAGCTTGAGCCGCAAGATGGCGGCGCAGGCATGCGAAGTGAGCGAGTCCTGTGGAGAATAGCGAGCCAGCGAATCTTGGATCATCGGCACCGTCCACCGCTTGAGTCCGATTACTTCAACCCGAGCCTGTGGCGTGATCAGCACCTCCTGCGCCCGACCTGCCGGTGTGAGGCTCGCGAGGGCGACGGATACACGCAGTACGAGATGCACTCTCCTCATGAACTCCTCCGAGGCTACTACGAAGTCGCCCTAACGACTCGGCGTTCTGCTGCGAACGCTCTAATAGAACGCGGCCGCGTAGCGGGGCCGCTACCAAAGACCTGCGTTCGTCGGCAGCAACGGCTTGTTAGACGCCCGCGGATAATGAACGCGGCCTAGCTGCTCTCTCCCATTTCAACGTTGTACCACGCCTTGATATGCTTGAACCACTGGTCGCGGAGGCGCGTCGCGAACGCCACTCCTTCGCCAGGACGGTACATCTCGCAAATCTCCAAACTCCTATGTAACCACTCGGCAAACGCGAAGATGAACGCTGTCGAGAAGTGGCGAGGAATCCTCACATGTTCGATGCGGATGACCGCATCGCGAATGCGAGCGCTAGAAGCAAGGCTGCTTGAGTGTGTTGCATACGACAGGTAGCGATACGTCGTACGGTAGTCTGTCCTCCGCCCGATTGAGGTGGCGAGGGCGGCCAGTGTGGGCTGCGCGCCGTCACCAACGCTGAACCACAAGGGATCCGTTGGACGCCGACCCTTATTGCTCTTCGCTTCGCGCGCGGCGTCAAACAGCGCGTTTGCCTCTCTGTAATCCTCTTTGGCTAGGACGTTATTGATCTCGTCCACCAAACTCTGATTCTCAATTGGATCGAGCGGCGGACCGGCGTCACCTTGGGCTTCCCATGCCTTCTTGTGCTCCTCGTGCTCAACGCTGCCCGGGATCGCACGCAGGTACCACGAACGTTCTTCACGCAGATGCCAGGTGTAGAAGCGTCTTGCCCGAGAGTCGCTATCGCTCCGCAGGAGCCACTGCAGCTGAAGGCCCGCCTCGAATGCCTTGCGGGTATGCAGCAGCGCCTGCTCTGCCGCGCCCGACTGAAGGCAGATAAGGCAGCCGTCGGCGGCCACCACGAGCGCTCTGTAGAAATGCCCGAGAGCGACGATGTCCACAAGTCGCGCCTCGGAGGACTGAAACGCGCGGAGGAGGAGGTTCGAGCATTCCGCGACAATCTCGGCTCCCACCCGCAGCTGCTCCCCGAAGAGCCGCTCCACGTCCGCCTTGGCTAGCGTAGGATCGTAGAGGGCGTGGACGCCGCGGATGGGACTGGACATTCAACCTCGATGCGTGCGAGGGGCGCCTAACGACTGGCGTTGTGCTGCACCGCTTCTAGACATTCAACTTCGATGCGTGCGAGGGGCGCCTTACGACTCGGCGTTCTGCTACGATCGCTCTAATAGAATGCGGTCGCGCAGCGGCCGCTACCAAATACACCCGCGTTCGCCAGCAGCAACGGCTGGTTAGGCACCGGCCTTGACCGAGTATCCATGATGCTCGAGCACGCGTTGGCAAAGCGCCAAGAATGACTCTAGGGACAGGTCGTGCTTTGCATCATTTGTACGCCATCCGCAGATCCGAAAGTCTGGCGCGCCGCCGCCGTCTCCGACGTGGTCTACGGTCGGCAACAAAGCCAGGGAATGCTTGTATTGGCGGCCATTCGCCTCAGACTGCTCGTTGTCGTAGGAACCGATCAGCGTCCAGTCAAGCTGCTCACCCGTGTATGCATCGCAGCCGCAACTCTTCATAACCGCATCGTGGATTGCAAGACGGTAGGCTTCGCCGGTGGCGGACGCGTTACCGCGCCCACGATCACGCCGTACGTGAGCACTAGCCTTCTTGCGCAGCCACCCCTCGTAGTGGGCGGGCGTCACGACGCCATCCAAGAAGCCGGGCAGTACGTATCTCTTCGGCATGGACTTGGCTGGCCTCTGTGTGCCTAACGTTTTCGGTTCAGCTGCAGCCGCATCAAATAGAGCGCGCGCAGCGCGCCCACAACAGAGCGGCTGTCGGCTGCAACCGTTAGTTAGGTGGGGTCGCCTGTTCTCAGTCACGAGGACAGATACTTGGCCGGAATGGGCGTCATTGGTGCGCGATCGATTTGGAAGAGAACGCCGGCAATCCACCAACGCTCGTGGCGCCGCAACAACTGGATGCTGTTGATGCCGCGTATGGCAGGCGGTCCGTCCGGACCGCCGACGTGCGCTTCGTAGGTACTCCATACGTGCGCGATGTCACCGTACTCTTCCATCCGTCGCGCCACTTCTCGTTCCCAGAAGCCGTCCTCGTTCGCGTACGCTTCAGCGGCCTCACTAACGAACTCGTCGACTGTCCAGGCGCGCGACGTGATCACGCCATCCGGCAGAACTAACTCGCTATGAAGGAGAGCGTCCGGAAGAAAGAGCGCCCGCACCGCAGGCCAATCGCGCTCGCACGCACGAGGGCCGGACAAGAGCCCATATAGGGCGGCGACTACGTCCAACGGGCGACCGTGTTCCACGTGTCCTCTCAATGGAGCCGCTTGCCGTGCGCCGGCATCCACCTAACGAACGGCGTTGTGCTGCAACGCTTCAAATAGACGCGGCCGCGGGCGCGGGCACCAGCCAGATCCGCGCGCCCGCGATCGCCGCCCGCGGCCGCTCCCTTGAATAGCGTTGTCGGCACCAACGCGGGTTAGCACGCCGCATTGCGACGTCGCGTACCTAGAAGCGCGAGCGAGAACGTAGCCGCAGCCCGAGGGTGACCGCAGTCGCTTGGTACGTACTGTTCCGGTAGTTCGGAAGCCATGAATACCGTCCGCTCACGACGAAGGCTGCTGGTGTCTTGCTCGGCGTGACGAGTTGGAAGCGTACCTGGAGCCCCGCAGCCGTAACCTGTTCGTTCGAGACGTAGACGGTTGGCCCGACGGCAGCACCCGCGGACAGACCCTGCCCCAGCAGGTCCGCTCCCACCAACGCGCTGACAGAACGAAAGGTCAACGGGCCAAGGCACGCGCCTGATGGCACCAGCCAACAACCGTCGCCGCGCGGACCAAGACCCTCGGTGGTGCGTGCGATGGTGATAAATGGTCTCAACAACGGCGACAAGCGGTACACGCTTACGGCCACATCCAACAAGGCCCCGCCGTGCGCATTCGGCTGCCCCGAGCCACTGCCGGTTCCCACCGCCACATCCGCAGCGATGCCTGCCTGTGCTCCGATGGCGCTCGTCGGACACATCAACAGCGCGACCATCACATACCGCGTCCACTGGCGTGAGATGCGTACTCTCCTGTTCTCGAACGTCTGTTCGCGTGCTAACGACTCGGCGTTCTGCTGCGAACGCTCTAATAGAACGCGGCCGCGGAGCGGCCGCTACCAAAGACCTGCGTTCGTCAGCAGCAACGGCTTGTTAGGCATCAGGCGCGCCGAGATCGCGCCTCAAGGTACTCAGTTCCTTCCGGACAGGAGCGCCACGAGCGACCACCTGGAGCCACTGGAAATGTCGCTGATGCGCCACCCATCTGCCGTCATCGTGAGTCTGTAAGTGAGTTCGACAGATTCGCGATCACCAGGACGCCAAAACCGGACCGTCACAACGCTCGAGTCCTTTGTTGCGAGGACGCGCAGTCCGGTCGCGGTCGGATCCTGCGAGTCCCACATGGGCATGAAGCTCAGATGGCACTCCCCATGCGTACGCCTCACGCAGGTCCGGTCAGCGAGCCATAGTCCGGCGAGACGGTCGTCGAAATACCGGCGAAGCACCGTGCGCGGTTGATCGACAAGCCCGACGGCTCGTCGCCATTCCGAGTCGGGTGTCGAGACAACCGCCTCCCACGCGAACTCCTTGTAGAGTTGTGCCACGGTCGCGACCGCGCTGGGTGCGTTGGCATGTTGCGCCGCGAGGGGTCGGAAAGCGCACACGAGTACGGTCGCCATGACGGCGCGGGTGTTCATTGGAGAAGATGACGGTTTGATGCCTAACGACTCGGCGTTCTGCTGCGAACGCTCTAATAGAACGCGGCCGCGCAGCGGCCGCTACCGAAGACCCCTGCGTTCGTCAGCAGCAACGGCTTGTTAGACATCACACAGCAAAGCCGAGGCCTACTGCAGTCGCACGCCGACGCCTGCAGAGAAGATTCGCAGTGTTTGACCTCGCTCGCGAGGGAACACTCCTCCGCGTACCGTCAGCACTGTCGCCCAACGGGTCCAACTGCGCGTCGCGGTAATCTGGCCATGGCCCCCGAGCGCCGTTCTACGCCGGCCATTGAACACGGCCGGGCCAGCTAGGAGACGCAGGCCACCCGCCGCGCGCACCTGTTCGAGGCCGCCCAGCAGCCCAACGTACGTCAGGGTAGGAAAGCGTGGCCCGCATCGCGGACCCGAACCGGAGTCGTATTCGACAACGGTGCACTTCTCCTCGACGTACGGCAGCGAGTTCACGCCGCCAATCGTGACTCCCAGAACCGGCGAGCCACGATGTCTCGGGACCAGCGTCAAGGCGCCTTCAGCGCCCATTCGCCCGGCGAAACTACCGCCGCTACCATAGCTGACACCCACGGTCGCATCCAGCGCGGTAGGACGTGGCGTCTGCGCTGCGAGAACGCCTGCAACCGAGAAGGCCATGGCCATGCTGAGAAGCGAGTATGGGCGCGAGTGCATCTGCCTCATTGTATGTCTAACGACTCGGCGTTCTGCTGCGAACGCTCTAATAGAACGCGGCCGCGGAGCGGCCGCTACCAAAGACACCTGCGTTCGTCAGCAGCAACGGCTTGTTAGGTGGCCGACGTGGCTGCTTAGTCGGCTTCATGCCGGAACGCATCGACGACGGACCAAGCATTCCAGAGAAGCGCCAGCAACATCGATCGCCCGCCACCGAGACTGAAGACGCCAATCACGTACGCCGCCACGGTCCCAAACTGCAGGGCCGCGTCCGCATATCGACGCTGTGCCGCTTGGCCGAGTCCGGGGACGCACAAGCTGAGGGCCGCGCGGTCAATCGCCCTCTCGCGCTGCTCTCGGCGCGCGAGCTGCGTCGTCGGCTCTTGTGTCGCGTGTGCGTTCATGAGTGTCACTCGGACCACCTAAACGGCCTGTTAGGTGGCGCCAACCGACAGGGCAAACTGCCACAGCGCCCACGCAAGCGCGCCCGCGCCACCTACACCATACGCGTAGGCCACAGGCCTCATCCACCAACGTATCGCGCTCGCGTCCGCAAAAGCCAGCACGTACCTGGCCTTCGTAACCGTATGTGCGTTGAGTACGAGGCTCGCTCCGAATACAGCCGCGAGCCACCACGCGTGCGGGTTGAATGCGACGACCATGATGGCAACCGCCGCCGTGACCAATCCGGTTATCACAGAAACCCGCATCGCGCGGTGTGAGTGCACGATGACATTCGCCTGCGCTGCGCGCAGGAAGTCACTGGTCTCCGGCATGCTCCTCCAGCTTCGTAGCGCCCACCTAACGACTCGGCGTTCTGCTGCGAACGCTCTAATAGAATGCGGCCGCGGAGCGGCCGCTACCAAAGACAACGCGTTCGTCAGCAGCAACGGCTTGTTAGACCGTTGGCATTGCTCATTTCGCGGCAGGACTCATGATCGTCGCGCAGCCTTTGATACCCGGATCCACCACGGCCGCCGCACACACTGCGACGCCCGTGGTACGCACAAGAGACCGGGTCACACCCGCACCATCTACGCGTATTGCCGTGGTGTCGGACGAAGTCCAGGACCAGACGTCCGGTAGGACGGCCGGTGAGGCGACCACGCGGAATCGCAGGGTGTCCCCTGGCATCATTGTCGCGGTGGCCGGGAGGATGTCGACGCGTCGCAACGGCGGTGCTACAGGCGTCAACACGCCCGCGCGGTCGGAAGTGCCGCAGCCTGCGGTCACGACCGCGCCAAGCCAGAGTACGATGAGTGTCGAAGTGCGGTATGATGGCATTTCAATCGGTCTAACGACGGGCGTTGTGCTGCGGCGCTTCAAATAGATGCGGCCGCGGGCGCGCGCACAACTCGGATTCGTGTCCCGACGGTTGCCGCCCGCGGCCGCTTCCCTGCCGCGCCGTCGGCACCAACGCGGGTTAGGTGGGGGCGCTTAGGTGCAGCGGGTACGCGACTGAGTCGATTCAGGCGGCGGCCGAGGTCGGGTGCCAACTGCGAGACGGCGCGCCTCATCGACCCAGTGTTCTGCACGCAGACCGAGTCGACCGTTGTTCGCTCGTGCACGCGCAGCACGCGCGCGCACACGTCCTCGCGGGCTGGCGTGTGTGATACCCGTAGTTCAACCATAAACGTCGCGCGGAAGAGCGCGCCCAAGGCCAACGCATCCTCGTCCGTCCACGTCAACGGTGGTCCTGCGTCTTGATCTGTGACAGAAAGGACATCGTGGCGCGAGATGTACTGGAGTCGCCGCTTGGCCAGATGTCCTGGCAATAGCGAGTCGAGTAGGCTGATGGACATCCATCGCCTCGCGCTCGTGTCGCTGTCAGACAGTAACAGCGCCACTCTGGCACGAGTATTCTGCTGTGGTGCCTCTGCGATCGGCCAAGCCGCTGACGCGAGTTGCAGCAGCAACAATGTGACGATCATTCTTGAGCCTCCACCTAACGACTCGGCGTTCTGCTGCGAACGCTCTAATAGAATGCGGCCGCGCAGCGGCCGCTACCAATGACACCTGCGTTCGTCAGCAGCAACGGCTTGTTATGCCGCGCGACCTTTCGTGTGACTCGCGTCAAAGCACCCATTTATCCAGCGACCCGTCATAAGGTTGGCCGGCTTGGAACCGAAGCACGGCGCGGAGCACGCCGTCCAGTTTGAGCATCAGGCCTCTCGTATCGCTGACGCTGCCGGAGCCGAGCGTTCGTATGCCGTCGTGTACGATGTTGTTTCGGAGACCTGTCAGGCGCCCGAGGTCCAAGCGCTCCTTCACCTGCGCTGGAGGAACCTCAGGATAGAACGTGCCCTGAATGAAGTCTCGCACGCGCCCTGGCACATCACTTGTGCCCTCGGCCGGGAATATCTCCAGCGCTATGTACCAGGACAGAAAGCGATCCACTTGGTTGAGGGTCTCAAAGCCCTTCCAGAACCAGCGAGATGACAGCGCGAACTTGCGGCTTGCATCATCGTCCAGCGCGTCCAAGCGTGCTACCGTCTGCACGATGAGGGGTGCAAGTGCCTCTGGACTGACGGGCGGTACGCCCGTGAACACCATGGGGCCTTCATTGCCGCTACCGTACTGGCCAGGCGGGTACACCACCTCCTCTAGACTCTTCTCTGCGATGAGGCGCGGCTGAGCTGCTTCTATGGCCGATGCCATGGCACTCGCTTGCACTGACGCGACCGTACGAGCGTCGTAAGGCATCGTGCCGGGTGCAATAGTGAGTGGCACCTCGATCATGAGATAGGTACCCTCAGGCGCCTGAACCTGCTCGACTGCAAGCAGTCCTGCGACCACCCCGTCGACATAGGTCGGGACAAGTTGACTGACCTGCACAGTCGGCGTCCCGTACATCAGCGTAATGCGACGAGTGTCATCGCCGAGCACTCGTATGTCGGCGGTCGGGCGAGGACAGTTCAGCCTGAACGCGACGACTAACGCAGGCGGTCGTCCACTCATAGATGGCGGTACGTTCATGGTTGGACGCTCCCATTGAGCCGACCGCCGGTCTCATGCACTGCTAAGAGCGTGCTTCGGTATGCACGTCGGCATAACGACTGGCGTTGTGCTGCGGCGCTTCAAATAGATGCGGCCGCGGGCGGGCACGCCAGCGAGATTGGTGTGCCGTGGCCTGTCGCCCGCGGCCGCTTCCCTTAATGCGCCGTCGGCACCAACGCTTAGTTAGGTGCCAGCTATCGCGTCGAGAGAAACGACAAACGGAACGAGGGGGACTCGAACCCCTGCGCGCCCGAGGGTTTAGAGTCCCCGAGCAGCGCCTCGGCCGACGCACCGTTCTCGCTCCTCGCACCTACACAGCGTCAGCTAATGTAACTGACATCTGCGCCCAATAGTGACGAGGTCGCTGCGCACCTAACTCCCTATTCACCTGCCAGATATCCTACGCCCTGTTCCGAGTACGCCGCAAGCAACGCCGTAATATCCACTATCCGCCCAGCAGGCGGTCCACAGGACTCCGCACCCCCAATCCCCGCGATTCAGCACGTGCGTGTACACCATCGTCGTGCTGACGTCCGTGTGGCCGAGCAGCTCCTGCAGCGTCCGGATGTCGTAACCGTCCTCTAATAGATGCGTAGCGAACGAGTGGCGCAGCGTGTGGCACGACGCGCGCTTCGTCATCCCGGCCGCGCGCACCGCCGCCTGTACCGCGCGCTGCACCGCGCTCTCGTGCACGTGATGCCGGCTCTCCTCACCGCCTGCCGCGTCTCGATACCGCCGTGACGCGGGAAAGACCCACTGCCACGCCACATCGGTCGCCCAACTGGGCGCCTTGCGGTCGAATGCGGCGGGCATCGCCACCCGTCCTGCCCCCGCCGCCAGGTCGCGCGCATGCAACGCCCGCACGCGCTCGAGATGCCGCGCCAGCAACGGCCGCGCCAAGGCCGGGATCATCGTCACCCGGTCCTTCCCTCCCTTCCCCCGCCGCACACGAATCTCGCCGCGCTCAAGGTCCAGGTCCTTCACGCGAAGCGTCAGACACTCGAGCAGTCGTAGCCCGGCCCCGTACAACAGCAGCGCAATCAGCCGGTTCGTCCCCTCCAACTGGGCGAGCAGCGCACGCACCTCCCCCCGCGTCAACACCGCGGGTAACCGCGCCGGCGACGTGCTCCGCAACACACGCCGCAGATCCCCCACGGGCACCTCCAGTACCTCGCGATACAACAGGATCAGCGCGCTCAATGCCTGCATCTGCGTCGGCCGCGACAGCCGCCGCTCGTCCGCGAGATACGTCAGGTACGCCACGATCTCCCGTTCCCCAAGCTCGCGGGGATGCCGAGTGCCGTGATATCTGATGTAGCGGACGATCCAGCCCAGATATGACTGCACAGTACGCGGGCTAAGATGTCGCGCCCGCATGCGGCCTTTCACCTGGTCAAGCAACTTCGGCTGGACCGCCGGCATATACGGGGCCCCCGCTCGATATCACTGCGGAAGACCAGAATGCGCCCGTCGACCGCCAAACTCATCATCGAATCGTTGCCGCCAGAATCAGCGCATCGCGCCTGGAAGTGACGCACCGCTAGATCGCACGTGCCGCGTCAAGTGCTTCTCCACACTTGCCCCACGCCCCCCTTTTCGCGTCAATACAGGAGATGCATCCGCGAGCCCCGCACGCCCCCGATCCCCACGCGACCGAACGGCTGGTCCGCGTGGGCTGTCCCGCGCATAACTGCGGCGGTCGCTGCCTCCTCATCGCCCACCTCCACAACGGCCGCATCACTCGGCTCGACACCGATGATCGCCCGGACACGATCGCGGCTCCGCAGCTGCGCGCCTGCGTGCGCGGCCGCGCCTACCTGCGGCGGCAATACCATCCCGACCGGCTGACCCATCCACTCAAGCGCATCGGCAAGCGCGGCGAAGGGAAGTTCGCGCCCATCACCTGGGATGAAGCGCTCGATCTCGTCGCCCGCGAGATGCAGCGCGTCACAGCCACCTACGGCAACAGCGCGCTCTTCGTCCCCTACGGCACGGGCAGCTACAACCAGCTCAACGGTTCGCAGACGGCCCGCCGACTGATGAACCTCTTCGGCGGCTGCCTGGGCATTCACAACAGTTACAGCTGGGCCGCCATCAACACGGCCACGCCGTACGTCTACGGCACCTTGCAGACGGGCAACCAGCGGCAGGATTGGCTCAACAGCAAGTACATCCTGATGTGGGGCTGGAATCCCGCCGAGATGCGCGACGGCACCAACAGCGACTACTTCGTGAAACTCGCGCGCGAGAACGGCGCGCGCGTCGTCTGCATCGATCCGCGCCACACGCTGAGCGCCTCCTCCCTCGCCGATGAATGGATTCCGATCCGCCCGGGCACCGACGCGGCGATGATGACGGCCATGGCGTACGTGATGATCACCGAGCACCTGGTGGACGACGACTTCATCCGAACGCACTGCGTCGGCTTCGATCGCACCCAGATGCCGTCGGAGTGCGACGACGCCGAGAGCTACACCGACTACGTACTCGGCGTCCGCGACGGCATCGCCAAGTCGCCCGAATGGGCGGAGCCCATCACCACCGTGCCGCGCGAGATCATCGCGCGCATCGCCCGCGAATACGCCACGGCCAAGCCGGCCGTGCTGTATCAGGGCTACGGCATGCAACGCCGCGCATACGGCGAACAGGTCGTGCGCGCCGGCTGCGTGCTCGCCGCCATCACTGGCAATGTCGGCATCGCCGGCGGCTGCGCCAGCGGCCTCGCCAATCAGGTGCCCGACGCGCCGTTCTGGAACGTCTTCCCCGTGGGAGAGAATCCAGTCGCGGCAGCCATTCCCGTCTTCCTGTGGACCGAGGCGGTCCTGCGCGGCGCCTCGATGACCTCCGACGATGGCATCATCGGGGCCGATCGCCTCGACAACGACATCAAGTTGATCTACGCTGTCGCCAGCAACGTGCTCATCAACCAGCACGCCAACGTCAATCGCAGCGCGCGCATCCTGCAAGATGAAAGCCGCGTGGAGTTCATCGTCGTGCAGGATCAGTTCCTGACACCGAGCGCCCGCTTC
Source organism: Gemmatimonadaceae bacterium (assembly GCA_041661925.1). Taxonomy (GTDB): domain Bacteria; phylum Gemmatimonadota; class Gemmatimonadetes; order Gemmatimonadales; family Gemmatimonadaceae; genus PNKL01. The sequence goes on along the minus strand of JBAZTM010000005.1, from coordinate 43,282 downwards.
GCCGACGTCATCCTGCCGGCCTGCACGCAATTCGAGACGTGGGGCGTGGAAGACGGATGGAAGTACGGCGACGAGGTCATCCTGATGCCCCAGCTCGTCGAGCCGCTGGGGCAGACGAAGAGCGACTATCGCATCTGCGCGCAACTCGCCGAGCGACTCGGCATCGGCGAGGCGTATACGGAGGGGCGTGATGAGCGCGAGTGGGTGGAGTGGTGCCTCGATCGGTATCGCGCTACACGTTTCCCCGACCTGCCATCGCTCGACGACTTTGAGCGCTTGAATCTCGGTGTGTACGCAAAGCCTGTGACGAAACCGGCCGTCGCGTTTGAGGCGTTCCGCGCCGACCCTGAGGCGCATCCGCTCGACACGCCGTCCGGCAAGATCGAGATCTTCTCGCAACGACTGCATGCCCTGAATCGCCCGGACGAGATTCCCGCCGTGCCGAAGTACGTGCAGGAGTGGGAGAGTCCGTTCGGGCCCGAGGCCGCGCAGTATCCGCTCCAGGTGATGGGCCATCACACGCTGCACCGCGTGCACTCGACGCACGACAACAACGACTGGCTGGCCGAGGCGTTCCCGCAGCGCCTCTTCATGAATCCGGTGGATGCCGCGGCACGTGGCATCGCCGATGGCGACCGCGTGAAGGTCTACAACGAGCGGGGCGCAACAATCGTGCCGTGCCGCCTGACGAATCGGATCCTCCCCGGCGTGGTTGACCTGCCGCAGGGTGCGTGGTGGTCGCCGGATGAGGCGGGCGTGGACCAGGCGGGCAGCGTGAACGTGCTGACCTCCGAACGCTGGACGCCGCTCGCCTTCGGCACCGCGCAGCACACGGTGATGGCGCAGGTGGAGAAGATTGCGCAGGTGGCGTCGGTGAAGACGGTGGAGAAGGTCACGGACCGCGGATGACCCAACCCGCCTTCTACCTCGACGCTTCGGCATGCTCGGGATGCAAAGCCTGCCAGGCCGCGTGCAAGGACAAGCACGACCTGCCCGTTGGCGTGCTCTGGCGGCGCGTGTACGAGGTGACGGGCGGCGGCTGGACGCGCGCCGGCGACACATGGACGTCGGACGTCTTCGCGTACCATCTGTCGCTTTCGTGCCATCACTGCGAGCAACCCATCTGCGCGGAGGTCTGTCCCACGCAGGCGATGCACAAGCGCGCCGATGGCATCGTCGTCGTTGATCACGATAAATGCATGGGCTGTCAGTACTGCGGTTGGGCCTGTCCATACGACGCGCCGCAGTACGATCGCGCCCGCGGCCAGATGACCAAGTGTGACTTCTGCGCGGACAATCTCGCCGCGGGAAAGCCCCCGGCCTGTGTCGCGGCCTGCCCCATGCGCGTGCTGGAGATGCGCGTGCTGGAGATGCGCGAAGGGGAGGAATCATCCCCCAACGTGAGTCCGCTCCCCGTTACATCGCTCACGCGGCCCGCGCTAATCGTCAAGCCGCATCAGGCGGCGCAACGCCCCGGCGCGCTGGGCAACGCCGAGGAAGTGAGCGCGCCCGCCGGCGCCGAGCACTCGCTCGTTGCCTTCACGCTGTTGGCGCAACTTGCGGTCGGCGCGACCTGGTTCCACTCGGGCGGTGCGACCTGGTTCCGAGCGGTGGGTTCGACCTGGTTCCGAGCGCTCGGCACGAACGGGCTCCGAGGTGTGCGCGAGCCCTTCAACGTCTCGCCACTGCTGGTCATCACCGTCATCATGCTCGCGGCGCTGATGGCGTCGTTCCTGCACCTGGGCCAGCCGCGCCACGCCTGGCGCGCCCTCGCCAACCTGCGCACGTCGTGGCTGAGCCGAGAGGTGCTGTTCGCCGCGCTGTTTGCGGGCGCGCTCGTCGGGGTGCTGGCCACGGGCGGGCGCGGCATCTGGATCGCGAGTGTGATCGGCCTGGCGCTGATCATCAGCATGGCGCAGGTGTACAGACTGCGCACCGTGCCGGAATGGAACCATCGCGCGACGACGGCGTCCTTCTTCGTCACCACGCTGCTGCTCGGAGGCGTGATGCATGGCGCCTCGGTCGCCGCGGGGCCGGAGTGGGCAGTTTGGGCGATCGGATTGATCGCGCTGCAAGCATTGCTCGGGGCGAGCGAGCCGCGCGCCGGACAGGTGGTGCGCACCGCCCAGCGGTTGCGCGCCGCCCACCTGGTGCGCACCGTCCAACTGTTGCGCGCCGCGGCCATCGTCGCGCTGCTGACAACGCGGTTCACGCCGGCCGGCTGGTGGGCGACCCTGGCCCTGGTGTCACTCACGGAGGTACTCGGCCGCCAGCAGTTCTACGCAAAGAGAAATCCGCGCAGCGCGTGGCGCTTCGCGACGCCTGCTCCCTAGTTCGCCAGCTCGCGCTGCAGCAGCTCCAACGCGTCGGCGGCCGCCGCAAAGTCCGGTCGGCCACGACGGCGCAACAGCTTGTCGAGCCGGTCGCGAGCCGCTTGCACGTCGGGCGTGACTCCCGGCATGTCGAGCAGCAACGCCAGTGATTCCCGGGATCGCGTGCCCGCAAAGAACCCGGCGTCGCCCGCGGCGGCCGCGACGCGCGCGGCCTGCAGCCAGCCGCCAACACCCATCGGCGCCGCGCGCACGTGCGGTGTCAGCGCGTGCCGCGCCGTCGGCAGTCGCGCCTCGGTGGGGCCGCCCGCGAAGAGCGCGCCGACTTCCGCGCCATCGGGTTCGTTCGCAAGCAGCGCCGCGATGGCGTCGCCGGGTGCCTGCGCCGACAAGTCGTTGCGCACCCAGGCCCGCTCGAACTCCACCAAGAGCGCACCGATGCGCACGGCGCGGCCGCGTTCGCTGAGCGAGTCGGAGACGCCGCGCACCAGGCTCCACTCCGGTGTGACCGCCGGGCCGGCAGCGGCGGCAGGCGAAAGCACGGCCACCAGCTCCACGGGATCGCTCGGCACCGGAGGCGGCCGGTGCAACACGCGCGACCAGGCGAACACGGCCCCCGCGCACGCCATCGCGAGCACCACGTACGACGTGCGCCGGCGCCGGATGACGACGTCAGGCGGCCGTTCATCGCCGCTGTACTTGCGACGCGGACGGCGCTCCGCCTCGATGGCGGCCACCGCCGCCGCGGCGAGCGCCTCCACGCGCTTCGGCGAGCGCCCGGCGACGGCGACGTCGTACACCGCGTCGCCGCCGGCATCCGCGCGTGGCGCGTCGCCGACCAGCTCCCGCAGTCGGTCTTCGTCGAGCGGCGTGTCGGCCATCAGACTCCCGATTACGGCACCACCGCCGCCCCGCCCCCAATCACGTTCGGCACGTTCTTGGCCTTCAGCATCGAATTCAGCGCCGCAAGGTCGTTGGCGAGCAGCGCGTCAATCGCGCCGACGTTCGTGCGCACCAGCTCCTTCAGCAGCGCCTGCACCTCCACCTGCTGGTTCGTCGGCCTGAAATCGCCGCCGGCCAGGCCGTTGGCGAGATAGTTGAGATTCGCGAGCAACGCGGCCGCAAAGCGCACGCCGTCCTGGCCGGTCCCTGTCTGCCGCAAATCCACCAGCGGCATCTCGGCGTCCGCGAGCTTCGTCTCCAGCGCCTCGGCGAGCCGCCGCACCTCCGGGTCCGTCGCCGCGCGGCGCAGCCCCCCGAGCTGCACCCGCACGCGCTCGGCGCGCATCACCGCCGCCGACCCGCTGTTCATGTCGGCGCGGATCGCCTCGAGCAGGCGAATCTGCTCGGCGATCTCCGCCGCGCTCCCCGCCGTGTTGGGATCCTTGCGCACCTCGAGCAGGCGTGACTGCTCCGCACCGCCGATATGGAACTTGACCGTGTAACTCCCCGGCGCCACGAGAACGGACAACCGTCCAGTCCCCGGCGCCACGCGCCCTTCCGGCCCCACCGCGATGTGCGGAGCGTAGCGCGGACTGGTGTACAGCCGCGTCTCGGCGCCGGGCTCGTCACGCAGATCCCACGTCACGCGATTGATTCCGGCGCGGTTCGTGCCGCGCAGCGTGCGCACCGTGCGCCCCTGCGCGTCGAGAATCGTGATCACCGGCGCCTGCGCCGCCGGCGCCTTCAGCCAGTAGTTGATGCTCGCGCCATACTCAGGATCCTCGCCCGTCGTCGGGTCGTCATACGACGACGACGGGTTGGTGATCGTGCGGAACCGGTACGCCGCGCGCAGCGCAAACAGGTGCGCGGCCGAGTTGGTCACCTCGGGCGTGAGCTGCTGCAGCGGCCCGATGTCGTCGAGAATGAAGAAGCCGCGGCCGTACGTGCTGATCACCAGGTCATTGAAGTGCTCCTGCACCACGATGCCCGACACCGGCGAATGCGGCAGGTCGGCCTGCAACGGCTGCCACCGCTCGCCCGCGTCGAACGAAACGTAGATGGCGTTCTCCGTGCCCAGGTACAGCAGGCCGCGGCGAACCGGATCTTCGATGATGATCTTGGCGTAGCTCAGGTTGTCGCGCGGCAGGCCGTTGGTG
>JBAZTM010000005.1:0-38843 GCA_041661925.1 Gemmatimonadaceae bacterium | reverse complement strand
GTAGTCCGTGGTCTTGTAGACGAACGGGTCTCGGCTGTTCATCTGGTGGAAGTCCACCGCGATGTACGCCGTCGCCGCGTCGTACTTGGACGGCGCAATGCTCCGCACCGATCCCCACACGGGCAGGTTGGGAATGTTCGCCGTCACGTTCGTCCACGTCGCGCCGGTATCGCGCGACACGTGCAGGAGTCCGTCATTCGTGCCAGCCCAGATGAGCCCGCGCTCCTTCGCCGACTCGGCGATCGAGTACACCACACCCGCATACTCCACGCCGATGTTGTCGCCCGTGAGTCCGCCCGAGCTCCCCATGCGACTGCGGTCGTTGAGCGTCAGGTCAGGGCTGATGACCTGCCAGCTCTGCCCGCCATCGCGCGTGCGGTGAATGTGCTGGCTCCCCACATAGATGGTGTTGTGGTCCCAAGGCGATATCTGCAGCGGTGAGTCCCACACGAACCGGTACTTCACGCCGGCCGCCGGGCCGTTCGACTGCTTCGGCCAGATCTCGACGCTGCGGAACTGCCGTCGGTTCTCCTCGAAGCGCACCACGATGCCGCCCACCATCCCCGACCCCGAGGCGGTGGACCAGATGATGTTGGGGTCGGTCGGGTCGGGTGTCGCCCAGCCGCTCTCGCCGCCGCCCACTGCGTGCCACTGGCCGCGCACGATGCGGCCGCCGCCGAGTCGGCTATTGCTTGGACCGCGATAAGTCGGCTCGTCCTGTTTGTTTCCGAACACGTTGTACGGGATCATGTTGTCCGTCGTCACGTGGTACATCTGCGCGTTGGTGAGCCGCTGGCGGTACCACGTGCGGCCGCGGGTCTGCGAAATGGAGAGACCCTGGTCGTGCGCGACGATCATCCGGTTGGCATTGGTTGGATCTATCCAGATGTCGTGGTGATCACCCCCTGGCGCCTGTCCGCGCCGAACGACTTCGACCGTGCGGCCGCCATCAATCGACTTGGAGAACGACGCCGTCAGGAAGTACGTCTCGTCCTCATCGTCGGTCGCCACGGCCATGCGCGAGTAGTAGTGCGCGCGTCCCATCACGTTCCGGTCTCGGCTGATGAGCGACCACTGCCGCCCGCCATCATCAGAACGCCACAGCTGGCCGCTCTCGGTGGGCTCGCCGTTCCACGGAATGCCGTCGCCCGTCTCGATCATCGCGTAGACGCGCTGCGCGTTCGAGTTGGCGATCGCCACCGCCACCTTCCCCACCGGCTTGGTGGGCAGGCCGTTCCCCTTGAGCCGCGTCCACGTGGTGCCGCCGTCACGAGACACGAACAGCCCGCTTCCGGGGCCGCCGCTCGTGCGTCCATACGTATGGATCTCGAGTTGCCACATCCCAGCGAAGAGCACGCGTGGGTTGGACGGATCCATCGCAATGTCCGAGCAGCCGGTGTTCTCGTCCACGAACAGCACGCGCGTCCACGTGGCGCCGCCGTCGGTGGTGCGATACACGCCGCGCTCCTGCTGCGGGCCATAGGCATGGCCGAGTGCGCAGGCGAGCACGGTGTTGGGATCCTGCGGATGCACGACGATGCGCGGAATGCGCGCCGTCTTCTCGAGCCCCGTGAGTGTCCAGGTCTCGCCGGCGTCGGTGGACTTGTACACGCCCTGCCCCACGGAGATGTGGCTGCGGATCTTCCCTTCGCCGGTGCCGACCCAGATCACGTTCTTGTCGGAGCGCGCCACAGCAATCGAGCCGATGGACTGCACGATCTGGTCGTCGAAGAGCGAACGCCAGTTCGTGCCGCCGTCCGTGGTCTTCCACACGCCGCCCGACGCGGCGCCCACGTAGTAGGTCAGCGGGTCGCCGGGAATGCCGGCCGCGGCCGAGAAGCGGTTTCCCTCGGGGCCGATGTTGCGCCAGTGCAGGTTGCTCCACGGCTCCGACGCCGACGCCGCCGCGGCGGCTGGTGTCGCGGGCGAGGCGAGTGTCGCGGTGCGCCGAGTGGCGGCGGTTTGCGCGGAAAGCGAAAGCGCCGCAGTCGAGAAGAGGACCGCGGCGACGAAGGCGTAGGAACGACGTGACATGGGAGTCCCGGGCGAGGATGACTCCGAGAATCTGCGCCGTCGTGTCAGGCGCGGTAAGAGCGACGCCCTACGGCCTGAGTTCCGCCCCCAACACCTGCACCCGTACACTGCTGTTTCGGTAAATCGTCTGCGTCGCCTTGACGAAATCCTTGTCGTCGGCGCGGAAGATGTTCGGCACGAACTGCTGCGGGTTGCGGTCGAACACCGGGAACATCGAGCTCTGCACCTGGATCATGATCCGGTGCCCCTGCTTGAACGTGTGCAGCACGTCCTGCAGCACGAACGGCACCTCCGTCACCTGCCCTGCCACCATGGGCTTGGGCGTCTCAAATCCCTCGCGCCAGCGCGCGCGCATGATCTCGCTGCGCACCATCTGCTGGTAGCCCGCCAGATGGATGTTCTTGTGCGGCATGTGGGCGTGGTCCTTCTCGGTCGCCGGATAGACGTCCACGAGCTTCACCACGAAGTCGGCATCCGTCCCTGACGTCGCCACCTTCAGCGTGATCTTGATCTCGCCGCCGAGCGTCACGTCCGCCGCCAGCGGTTCGGTCTCGTACGTGAGCACATCGGGGCGCGTGCTGAAGCAGCGCTGGTCGTCACTCATGTACTGGTACATGGTGAATCCCTCGATGCTCGGCCCCGCACACCGCCCCGGCACCGGTTTGGCGGGATCGCTTACGTACGCGTCGCTCCCGGTGTCGGGCGCGGCGTCGAGCGCCAACTTGCCGCCCGCCTGAAACGTGAGCGCCGTCCACTGCGCATGGTCGGCGGGCCACTTGGCAAAGCGCACCCACTCCTTCTTGCCCGTGTCGAACATGTACGCCTCGGGCAGTCCCGTGGCGCCATCGCCCAAGCCCTTGAGGAAATGCTGGAAGAACGGTGCCTCGATGTCGCGCTGAAATCTCGTCTCGAGCGAATCGCCGAACCAGATGTCGCCGTGCAGCGTGTGCACCACGTTCTGCGCTGCCCACCCGCCATGGCGGAAGGGGCCCATCACGAGCGTGTTGTAGATGCCGGGGTTCTTCTGTTCGATGGTCTTGTAGACCTTGAGCGGTCCGTACAGGTCTTCCGCGTCATACCATCCGCCCACGGTCATCACCGCCGTCTTCACGTCACTCAGGTGTGGCGCGATGGCGCGGGCCTTCCAGTGGTCGTCGTAGTTCGGGTGCGCGACGAGCTCCTGCCAGAAATAGTTGTCCTTGTAGTAGCGCTCGGTCGTGTGCTTCAGCGCGCCGAGTCGCAGCTGGAAGTCATAGTCGGCAGGGAGCCCTTCCTGCACCATCTTGCTGAAGAACCACGGCTGCGATGTCGGCCCCGTGGGTGAGTCGTACCCGAAGACCGGATACGTATAGAAGTAGCCCTGTGTCAGCGCGCCGTTGTGGTGGAAATCCTCGAAGTAGAAATCCGTCACCGGCGCCTGCGGCGACGCAGCCTTGAGCGCCGGATGCCGCGACAGGATTCCCGCGGTAGTGAAGAAGCCCGGGTACGAGATGCCCCACTGCCCCACGCGGCCATTGTTGTGCGGCACGTTCTTGAGCAGCCACTCGATAGTGTCGTAAGTGTCGGTGGCTTCGTCCACCTGCGCCGGTCCCTGCGCGTTGTCGATGATCGGCCGGACGTTCGTCCACTTCCCTTCGCTCATGAAGCGCCCGCGCACGTCCTGGTAGACCATGATGTACTTGTCGCGCATCATGAACCGGTTGGGTCCGAGCTGCCCCGGATACTCGGTCGCGCCGTATGGGGCGATCGAGTAGCAGGTGCGCTCCATGACCATCGGGTAGGTGCGGTCGGCAGCGGCGTCCCGCGGGACGTACACGATGGTGTGGAGCTTCACGCCATCCCGCATCGGGATCTTGAAGATGTGCTTGGCGTAGTTCGCCTTGATGAACGCGGCGTCGGTGGCCTGCGCGGAGAGCGGCGCGGCGGTCACGAGGAGCGCGAGGGTGGCGAACGCGATCGGGGTGAACGCGATCGGAACAAATCGGGCGAACAGCGCGCGGACGGGTCTCATCGGCGACGTGGGCTGGGGAGTTGGGGACCAACCCCGAACATGCCCTCATCACCGGCGAGACGAAAGGCGTCTCGCGCGGCCGCGCTCGCTACCGCGTGTACACGAGCGTGTAGCCCTGTTGCACCAGCGTGAGCGAGCGCCTCTGGATGGTGCCCTCCCAGTGGCCCACCAGGAGGCTCTCCATCGCGATGACGTCTCCCCGCCGCGAGAACGTGCCGGCGTCCACGGGGGCAGACAGGGTGACGAAGCCATTGGATGTGATCTGCTTATGACCCACCGCGGAGTAGCTCGACGACGACGCGAGGAAGAGCATGTCGTCGAGCACCTCGATCTTCGTCGCGCCATACTGTTGCAGCGTAAACGGCAGCGGCAGGCCGTTGACCGACTGGAGCGTGTACGTGCCAACGATGTCGAGCGGCGACGTCGGTTCGCCGCACGCCAGCGTGAGTGCGGCGGCCAGCAGCGTGACGCTCAGGACGGTCGTGCGACGCATGACACTCTCCAATTCGTAAGAGTCGGGCGAGGCGCTGCACGGGCTGCGGGAGACGCTCGCCGGGATTCCCGCGTTCCAAGCTATTGCGTGCGCCATGGATAGGGAAGAAAGTTGTCCATCTCTCGTACTGGACAATAGCTGTACATCCATCAATTGACGCCCCACTGACGCCCTGCCGTGTCCCGGACAACGCATTGACACCGCCCGGCTAGCCCGGCCACGTTCCCTGCATGTCCCGACGCTGGAGCCCCACCGAATCCCGGCATCCCATGCGGGTCGTCACCCGCCGCACCGGCCTCAGTGTGGACCTCCTGCGGGCGTGGGAGCGGCGCCACCAGGTGGTGTCGCCGTCACGCTCGCCGAGCGGCCATCGGCTCTACTCCGACCGGGACATCGAGCGGCTCCTGCTGCTGTACCAGGCCACGCTGGCGGGACGCAGCATCGGACAGGTGGCGCCGCTGGACGCGAAAGCGCTCGCCGCACTCGTTCAGCAGGACGCGGCGGCGGGCTCGGCGCCGGGGGGCCGCGCGCTGCGACCGTCGGCGCGCGCAGCGCGCAGCGCGCCGCACACCGCGACCGACTACCTCGACCACTGCCTGCGCGCCATCCGCCGCCTCGACGCACCGGCGCTCGCCGCCACGCTCCGGCACGCCGCCATCGCGCTGCACGCGGCGGAGTATCTCGACTCGCTCGTGCCGTCGCTGCTCGACCATGTCGGCACCGGCTGGCACCCGGGCACGCTGGCACCCGTCCAGGGACATCTTGCTCGCGCCGTGCTCCGCCGGACGCTCGAGGGCGCCATCGAAGAGGCCGGCTCGCCTGCCGCGAGGGCGGGCGTCGTAATCGCGACACCCGTCGGCGAGGTCCACGAATTCACCGCGCTCGTCGCCGCGCTCTCGGCCGCCGTCGAGGGGTGGCGGGTCACGTACCTGGGCGCTGGCCTGCCGGCGGAGCACATCGCGCGGGCTGCCGTACTCACGCGAGCACGCGCCGTCGCGCTCAGCGTCGAACGCCCAGCCGTCGACCCAGCCGTCGGCGACGAGTTCCGGCGGCTGCGGCGCGCGATGCCGAGACGGGTGGCGCTGCTCGTGTGCGGCACCGCGTCAGCCGGCTACCGGACGACGCTCGACGAGATCGGCGCCATTCATCCGCCGGATCTCGCCGAACTCCGGTCACAGCTGCGACGCCTCCGCCGCAGACGGTAGCCGGCCGCGAACACGGCACCAACAACTCGCACCCCTCGCACGTTTAATGATTGCGGCGCATAGTTGTAGTGCGCCCCAAGAACCATACCTGTGAGGGGGGATTTCGTGAGATACGGCCGTGTGTTGATTGCGCTTCTCATCGTCACTGCACCGGCTGTCGCCGGCGCGCAGCGCGGCGGCGCCAACATCAGGGGCGAGCGCGCCGGCAATGTCGGTGGCCGCGGCTTCGCCCTTCCGAGATCATCGGACCTCGAGGACCACAGCCCCGTTGGTGTGGTGCTCGACCGGAAGAAGAAGCTCGCCCTCTCCGACAGCCAGGTCACCGCGCTCAAGGAGATCGCCAAACAGCTGCACGACAAGAACGCCGACTTCTACCGCATGTGGGACTCCGTGCGCGTCGCAATGCGCTCGGCGGGCGGCGGCGCCTTTGGCGCGGCGGGCGGCGGACGGGGCACCGCGGAGATCACCGGCATGTCGCCGGTGGACCAGGAGCGGCTGGCCACCGCGCGCACCACCTCGATGGGCCTCATGCGCGCGATGCGCGAGGGCGACGAGTGGTCGCGACAGGAAACGCTCAAGGTCCTCACGGCCGAGCAGAAGACGAAGGCCGAGGAATTCTGGAAGGAGGACGCGGAAGACTTTGGCGGCAAGTTGCCAGGCGGCGGCATGCCGGGCGGCGGCATGCCACGCGGAGGGCGTCCACGCGGTGCCTGAGGCACTTCCGGCCATCACCCTTCACCAGCCGGGCGCGCCTAACGGTCGCGCCCGGTCGCGTGTTTGATGGAGTGGATGCGAGAGCCCACCCGCGAGCCGGTCACCGACGCAGACGAAGCGGCGTTGGTCGCCCGCGCACGGCGCGGCGATCCGGCGGCGTTTGACGCGCTCGTTCGGCGCCATCTCCCGGGCGCTCTCGTCGCCGCTGAACGACTGTTGGGCGACCGAAGCGATGCGGAAGATCTCGTGCAGGACGCGTTCCTGCGCGCCCTCGACCGCCTCCCGCTCCTCGATCCCAATCGGTCGTTCGGGCCGTGGTTCTTCACGCTGCTGCGCAATCAGGGCATCAACCAGCTGCGCGCCAGGAAGGTGCGGCAGACCGAACCCGAACCGTTTGACGCCGCCTCCAGCGACGCCTTGCCGGATGAAGAGATGGAACGCACCGAGGTGCGGGAGCGGTTCGACGCAGCCTTGTCGGCGCTCACGCCCCGCCAGCGCGAGATCGTGATGCTGTTCGAAGTGGAAGGATGGAAGGGCCTCGAGATTGCCGAACACCTCGGCCTGACGCCCGAGAACGTGCGATGGCACCTGCACCAAGCCAAGAAGAGCCTGCGCGTCGCGCTGGCACCGTTGCGTGACGAGGGGGATTCATGACCGACCAGCTGTTCGACCCGACGGACGAGTTCCTGTCCAGTGACCCGGCCCGCGACCCGGCGCTCGGCGCCCTGCTGCGCGAGCATCGGCTGCGCGAACGCATCAGCGTCATGGCGCGCCGGCGCCGCATGCGCCGCGTCGACACGCCGTGGTACGGCTGGGTGGCGCGCTACGGCCGTGCCGCCGTGCCTATCGGCATCGCGGCGGCGCTGATTGCCGCGGTCTTTCTCAATCGCTCGCTGCGCACCGAGGCCGAGTACGCGGCACAGGCGACCATGTCGGCCAGCGACCTGCGGGGCGCCGTGGCCGGCGGCTCGCATGCCGCCGTCACCGACGCGCTGGTCGGCCCCGATTCGACGGAATATCTCATTGCGATGGTGGTGGATCGATGAACGACACGACCCGGACCGAGTCGGCGGACGACACGCCCCTCGCCCCTCCTGCACGCTCAACACGGCTCCTCGCGGTCGGCGTGCTCGTCATCGTCGCGCTCGCCGGCGTCATCGGCGGCGTGGCACTCGATCGCGTGGTGCTGCGTCCGCGCAGCGGCGAGTGGCGCAGCGGACCGCCGCGCAGCGGCGAACGGCGCCAGCCGCGTCGCCCGAGTGCCATGCTCGGCGCCGAACTCAAGCTCTCCGAGGAACAGGCCGTTCGCATCGACACGCTCATCGAGAACCAGATGCGCGGGTTCCGCGAGATTCGCAGTTCCACGCAGCCGGCGGTCGACTCGCTGATGGCGCAGACGCGTCGCGCCGTCGACAGCATCCTCACCCCGGCGCAGCGCGCCCTGCTCGACTCGGCGCATGCCCGGCGAGAGGCCGAGATGAAGAAGCGCTATCCAAATGGCGTGCCGCCGCGCGGGACGCCGGGCAGCAGGGGCGGCAGCCCTATGGGTCGGCCGTAGCGCGACTGCACGTCATGCGCCCCCGTCGCATCCTCGCCGCGCTATTCCTGCTCCTGATGCCGCAGCTTGCGGCAGCGCAGGTCGGCAGCACCACGGACATCATCACCGGCACCGTTCGCAACGCGGAGAACCGCCCCGTTGCGAACGCGCGCGTGGAGGTGATGTCCATCGAGCTGGGCACGACCCGCATTCGCACCACGAACGAGAAGGGGCAGTACACGCTGCTCTTCCCCGACGGCGGCGGGCAGTATTCCGTGACGGCGCGCGCCATCGGCCTTTCGCCGGCAACGGTGACCCTGATTCGGTACGCCGATGAAGACCGGCTCGTCGCCGACTTCCGACTCTCGCCCACCGTGGCGAGTCTCGGCACCGTGGTGGTGAGCGCCCGCCAGACGCCGCGCTCCAACGAGAACCAGCCGACGCCGGGCAGCACCGAACGCGCGCTCACGGGCGAACAGCTCCTCCGCCTGCCGATCGACGCGTCCGACCCCAACTCGATTGCCGCGCTCTCCGCGGGCGTGGTGGGGCTCGCCGGCAGCGACTCGACGTCAGCCGGCTTCTCGGTGGCCGGCCAGCGCGCCGACCAGAACCTCGTGACCCTCGATGGCCTGTCGTTCGGCGGCACCGTGCCCGCCGAGGCGGTGCGCAGCACGCGCGTGATCACGAGCACGTACGACGTGGCCCGCGGGCAGTTCACGGGCGGCCTGGTTGCGTCTACATCGCGCGGCGGCACGAACGACCTGGCCGGCTCGTTTGCGTATGCCCTGCGCGATCCCGAACTCGAGTTCGCCACGGGCGACGAGGCCACGTCGTTCAGCGGCGGATACACGCAGCACCAGTTGAGCGGCGGGCTCGGCGGGCCGATTGCACGCGACCGCACCTTCTGGTTCGCCAGTTTCCAGGTGCGGCGCCGCCTTGACGCGCTGCAGTCACTGCTCGGCGCCGGCACGCAGACGCTCGAGGCGCTCAACGTGCAACCCGACTCGGCGGCGCGTTTCCTCTCGCTCCTCACGCGCTACGGCCTGCCGCTGCGAAACTCGCTGGTGCCGGATGACCGCGTCAACGACAACCTCACGGGCATCCTGCGCGTGGATCAGCAGCTCACCGAGGCGCATTCGCTCTCGGTGCGCGCCAACATCTCCGGCAACCTGCTTGACGGATTCCGCAGTTCCGCGCAGAGCGTGCCGACGCATGCCGGTGAGCAGAAGGGGAGCGGTGCTGGCGGCCTTGTCGCCGTGTCGTCGGTCGTCGGCCAGTTCCTGAACGAGTTCAAGGGGTCGTACGCGCTCGAGACGCGCGGCGCCAACCCGTACCTGCGCCTGCCCGAGGGACGCGTGCTCGTCGGAAGCACCTTGTCCAATGGACAGACCGCGCTCGCTGGCCTCGACTTTGGCGGCAACAGCGCGCTCCCCAACGACAACGCCTCCAATCAGCTCGAACTCACCAACGAGTTGTCGTGGCTCTCGGGCGGCGGGAAGCACCGGTGGAAGCTCGGCGGACTCATCAATCGTTCCGGGTTCCGCACCACGGCGGGCGCCAATCGCTCCGGCAACTTCCAGTTCCTGTCGCTCGCGGACTTCGACGCCAATCGGCCGAGCCAGTTCAGCCGGTCGTTCGCTCCGGCGCAGCGCACCGGCGGCGCCGTCACGGCGGCCGTCTATCTCGGTGACATCTGGCGGCCGAACCGCGCCTTCCAATTGACGTATGGCCTGCGCGGTGAGGGTAGTGCCATCGACGGGCAGCCGCAGTACAACGCCGACATCGACGCGAAGTTCGGACTGCGCACCGACCGCATTCCCTCCGACGTGCGCATCAGCCCGCGCATCGGCTTCACGCTCACGCTGGGGCTGCCTCCCGACACGGGCCGCCGCGGCAACCGACCCGGCCAAGGGAGCGGAGCGGGTGGCGCAGGCGGCGCCGCGGCCGGCGGAGCACGTGGCGCACCCGGTGGCGGCGGTGCTCCTGGCGCGGCCGGTGGCGGCGGACGGGGCGGCGGCATGGGTGGTCTCGCCGGCATGCTCGGCGGCATCGTCGGCAACGCACCCACGCCGCAGATCCCGCAACCGTGGATCGTGCGCGGTGGCATCGGCGAGTTCCGCGGCCGTGCCCCCACGCAGCTCTTCTCCTCGGCCATTGATGCCACCGGGCTTCCCGGCGCCGAGACGCAGCTCGTTTGCGTCGGCAGCGCGGTGCCGATTCCCGACTGGACGTCGTACCTGCACGACTTCTCGACAATTCCCACGACGTGCTCCGACGGGTCCGGTCCCAGCGTGCCGCTGAGCCGCACGCGCCCCAACGTCACGGCCTTTGATCCCGACTTTTCGACGCCGCGCTCCATTCGCGGATCGCTCGGTTTGTCGAAGCGCTTCAAGCAGCGCTACAACGCGAGCATTGATGCGTCTTATTCGCTCGGCACCAGCCTGTATGGCGTGACGGACCTCAACCTGTCGCCCACGCCGCGGTTCAGCCTCGTCCGCGAGGGGAACCGCCCGGTGTACGTGCCGGCGTCCACCATCATTCCGTTCTCGGGCGTTACCACGCTCGCCGCTTCTCGCGTGTATCCCGAGTATGGATTCGTCTTCAATGTCGCGTCGCCTCTCGCGTCGCACACCACGCAGGTCACCACATCGCTCAACGGCAACTCGTTCCGCCAGCTCATCTGGAACGTGTCCTATACGTTCACGCGTTCCACGGACCAGTCGAGCTTCTCGGGCGGCAGTGCGCAGGGCGGCTTCTCGTCGGCGACCACCAACGGTGATCCCAACATCCTGCGCGTCACCACCAGCGACCTCGAGCGCCGCCACGGCATCAACGGTTCATTGACGTGGCTCGCGCGTCCATGGGTGGACGTCACCGCCATCCTCCGCGTGCAGTCAGGGCAGCCGTACACGCCGCGCGTCGGCGGTGACATCAATGGTGACGGCTCGCGCAACGATCGCGCTTTCATCTTCGACCCCGCCGCGGCCGGCGACACCGCGCTGGCCGCGGGCATGCAGCGGCTCCTGAACGTGGTCCCCGGCGCAGCGCGTGACTGCCTGATGTCGCAGATGGGCACCGTCGCCGGCCGCAACAGCTGTCGCTCGCCGTGGTACACGTCGCTCGACATGCAGCTCAACTTCCGCCCGCAGCTCGGTCCGACGATTGGACGCCGACTACAGCTCCAGGTGGGGCTCGTGAATCCGCTCGCCGGACTCGATCAGTTGCTGCATGGCACCGACAAGCTGCGCGGCTGGGGACAGCCGACATTTGTCGATGGCACGCTGCTGTACGTCCGCGGTTTCGATCCGTCGGCCGGCGCGTTTCGCTATGTCGTGAACGAGCGCTTCGGCAGCAACGCGCTGTCGCGGTCGGCACTGCGGAATCCGTTCCAGATTGCGCTCACGGCGCGCATGCAGGTCGGTGTGGACCGTCAGCGCCAGCTCCCCGAGGGGGCACTGCGCGCCGGCGCCAACAACCGGCCGGGACTGGACGTGCGAACGATGGTGCGCCGCCTCGCGCCAAATCCCATCGCGCCGCTGATGGATATCCGGTCCGAGCTCAAGCTGACGCCTGCCCAGGTAAAGAGTCTCAAGGCCATCGGCGATTCACTGGATGCGAAATCGGCGGAGCTGACCAAGCGGCTCGAGGCGCAGATGCAGGCGGAGGCCAAGAGCGGTGGTGACATGCAAACGCTGTTCCCCAAGCTCCAGCCCCTGCTTCAGGAAGCGCGCAACAATTACGTGCACGCCACGCAGTCCATACAGAAGGCGCTGACCCCCGAGCAGTGGGCCGAGGTGCCCGAGTCGGTCAAGAACCCCACGCTCCGCCCCGGTGGCGCTCAGGGTGCCCGGCGCCCCGACGGCGCAGCCGGGGCCGCTGCTGGCGCAGGTGTTGGATCGGGAGCCGGCACAGGCGGCGGCGCAGGAAGCGGCCGGCGGATTCCGCCGACATAACTGAACGAGAGCCGGCGGTCCCTTGGGCTCGCCGCACGCATAATGGCCACGCCAGAGCGGCGGCGGGAGTAATTTGGTTTCTCACGCCCCCGCCCCCCGCACCACACCCTGTACCCTGCACCCTTCCCGTGTCATGACTGTCGACCGCACCGCCGCTTGGTCTCTCGTCTGCGAATGGACCCAGAGTGAATCGCTCCGCAAGCACATGCTCGCCGTCGAGACGGCCATGCGCGCATACGCGCGCAAGTTCGGCGCAGATGAAGAGGCCTGGGCCCTCGCCGGCCTGCTGCACGACTTCGACTACGAGCGCTTCCCCAACGACACGCATTCGGCCACCGAGGAGCACCCGTCGCATGGCGTGCGGCACCTCCGCGGCCTGGGCGTCTCCGAGGAGATCTGCGCCGCCATCATGGGGCACGCCGAGTACACCAACACGCCCCGCGAGTCGCAGATGGCCAAGGCGCTGTTCGCGGTGGACGAACTGTGCGGCCTCATCACGGCGGCGACATACGTGCGGCCAAGCAAGAGCATCCTCGACCTCGAGGCATCGTCAGTAAAGAAGAAGATGAAGGACAAGGCCTTCGCCCGCGGCGTCTCGCGCGAGGATATCACGGTCGGCGCCAACGAGCTCGGTGTCGAGCTCGGGGAGCATATCGCGTTTGTTGTGGAGGCGCTGAAAGGCAATGCAACCGCCCTTGGTTTGGCGGGGGAGTAAGATGCGGATGGAGGAGGAGTACAGGGGCTTGGTGGAGAGAGAGGAGTGGAGTGCTGAGGATGAGAGAGGTGGTCGGCACCCACTCAGCGTTGGCCTCCTCCCCCCCCTCCCCCAAACTCCACTCCTCCCTCTCTACCAAACCCCTGCACCCCTCCCCCTCCCCTTCAACGTTCTATCCCTGTCAAACGTCTATGGAATGCACCTTGTGACGAGACGCGATGACCGCAATTGCCCTGCGTCCGGTGTCCGTGACGTTGCCCGGCAGAATCCGCCGATACGTGACGACGCCTGACCGCCCCGACGACGAGAAGGCCCTCGTACTTTCCGCGCAGCGCGGCGAGCTCGAGGCCTTCTCCGAACTGGTTCGCCGCCACCAGCGGCGGGCCTACGCCGTGGCGCGCGCCATCGTGACCACTCACGAGGACGCGGAGGACGCCGTGCAGGACGCGTTCCTGCACGCCTATCGCGCCTTGCACCGTTTTCTCCCCGACCAGGCGTTCGGCGCGTGGCTGCACCGCATCGTGGCCAACGCGTCGCTCGACATCACGCGGCGCCGCAAGGTCCGTGACGCCGATGAACTCCCCGAGACCATCGCCTCGCCATTCCGCGATCCTGCGGAAAGCGACGAGCTGCGCATGCGGCTGCGCGATGCGCTCTCACGCCTGCCCGAGCGCCAGCGCGCCGTGATCGTGCTGCACGACGTCGAGGGGTTCAAGCATTCAGAGATCGGCAAACTACTCGGCATTCCCGAGGGGACGGCGCGCTCCGACCTGCACTACGCACGGTCGGCGCTGCGACGCCTGCTCGAACAGCTTCGGAGTCCCCAATGACCATCAATGACACCCCGCGCCTTCATCTCGCCGACGACGGCGATGCAGAACTGACCCACGCCCTGCGCACGCTCTACGCCGCCCCGGAATCAGTCGGCTACTGGAGCGCTCTCGAGCAGCGCATCATGGACCGCATTGCCGGCGGCGACTCGCTCGATTCATGGTGGACCGTGCCCACGCAGTGGGTGCGCGTCGGCCTCATCGCCGCCGGGTTCGCGCTTATCGTCGCGGGCTCGCTGTTCCTGCGCTCCCGCGCCGAGCAGCGCCAGATGGCCTACGACTCGGTGCTCGGGACCCCCGCAGGCGGCCCGACCATCGCCATTCGCGACGCGCAGACCGAGCGGCAGGCGACCCTCAATTACATCAACGGGCGGTAGCCCCCGGGCACCGCTCCCCTTCCGGCATTCCGATGACGCGAACCAAAGGATTGGCCCTGGCGTTCTATCTCGCAGCGGCCGTGGCAGGCGTCGCCATCGGCGTCGCCGCCGACCGCATGTACCGCCCGGCCATCGCCACGCGGGCCTCCGTGCGCGTGATGCGCGAGCGCTTTGCCAACGACCTCAAGCTGACCGGCGTCCAGCGGGCTGCCGTGGACAGCATTCTCGACGCGCGCTTCCGGGCCGAGTCGCTGCTGGTAGTCCCGATACGGCCGCAATTGGACTCTGTTCGGGCCGACGCGCGGGGCCGTATCTCGGCCCTGCTCACGCCGGAACAGCTTCGCGTGTATGAACAGATGCAGCGGGATCAGAAAGCCCGCACGCAGGAGAAATAATAGGTCATGAGACGTCTTTTCACGCTGTTCCTTGCCGCACCGATCATCCTCGCCGCCCAGCAGCCGGGCGGCGACGGCGCACGTCCCATCGCGCTCGACGAGGCGGTGCATCAGGCCCAACGTAACGCCCCCGCCGCCGTGTCGGCGCGCAACGCTCTGCGCACCAGCGCCGCCGCGGTGCGCACGGCCTACGCCCAGTATATCCCGTCACTCTCCGTCTCAAGCTCCGGCTCGCGCCAGGGCGGCGAGACGTTCTTTCAGGGACAGCTGGTACCGTACAAGGGTTCCCCATGGTCGTTCTCGCGCGGCCTCTCCGCCAATCTCGAGCTGTTTGACGGCGGCCGGCGCTGGTACAACCTCCGCGCGGCCGAGGCCAACGTGGATGCGGCCGATGCCAGCGAAACCTCGCAGCGCTACAACATCGCGCTCCAGGTGAAGCAGCAGTACTTCGCCGTGCTCGCCGCCCGCGAAAGCGAAGCCGCCGCCCGGCGGCAGCTCGAACAGGCGACGGAACAGCTCAAGTCATCGACGGCCAAGGTGCGCGCCGGTGCGGCCACCAAGAGCGACTCGCTGCGCAGCGCCATCCAGGTGGGCAACGCGCGCCTCGCCATGCTGACCGCACAGAACAACCTGCGTGTCGCCCACGCCGGCCTGTCGCGCCTTGTGGGCGCCTCCGACGTCGTGACCGCCATGCCGGCCGACACGGCCGAGATGGGACGCATCGTGCTCGACTCCGCGCAGTTGACGGCCATGGCGCTCGACGGCCCGTCGGTTCGGCAGGCCGAAGCGGCGCTCGTCGCCGCCCGCGCGTCGAAGAAGGCGGCCAAGACGCCGTACATGCCGACCATCTCCTCGTCATACAGCCTGAGCGGCAACAACACCTCAGACACGTTTGACTGGGGAAGCGGTCGCATCCCCAAGCAGAACAGCCTGCGCTTCTCGCTGAACTTCCCGCTCTTCAACAACCTGAGTCGCGAAGAGAACGTGATGCGCACCAACGTGGCCGAGGACAACGCCGTCGCCTCGCTGCGTGACGCCAAGCTCGCCCAGCAGCAGTCGCTGGTGCAGTTCCTCGGCGCGTTCCGCACCGCCGAGGAGCGGGTCGCCATCCAGCTGTCCAGTGTCGCCGCCGCCGAGGAAGACCTCCGCGTGCAGCAGCAGCGCTACAACCTCGGCGCCTCCGTGCTGCTCGACCTGCTCACCTCGCAGACCACGCTCGACCAGGCCCGCGCCTCGCTCATCCAGGCCCGCTACGACGCCCGCATCGCCAAGGCGCAAGTCGAAGCCCTGGTTGGCCGCGACCTCAAGTGACCAGACACCGACCGACGCCCCTCTTGGAGCACCTCGTGAACCGTCGATTCCTCTTCGCCCTTGCCGCACTCCTGACCTTCGCCGCCTGCGGCAAGAAGGCCGAGAAGTTGGTAGCAATCCAGACCGCGCCGGTCACGCGCCGCGACATCATCGTCGACGCCACGGCTACCGCGATCATCGAGCCCATCAACATCGTCGAGGTCAAGTCCAAGACCGCGTCGGGCCAGATCACCAAGATGACCGTCGAGGTCGGCTCGTACGTGAAGCCGGGCGACCTCATCGTCCAGATCGACACGCGTGACCTGACCAACGCCGCCAACCAGGCGCAGGCCGACTACGACGCGGCGCAGGCCAAGCTCACGACGTCGACCGCGCAGAAGAAGCGCTCGGACGATCTGTTCGGCCAGCGCATCATCACCGCGCAGGAAAACGAGACCGCCAACCTGGACTTCGCCAACTCGACGGCCAGCTTCGTGCGTGCTCGCACCTCGCTAGACCTGGCGCAGACGCGGCTCGAGGACGCCACGGTGCGCGCGCCCGTCGAGGGCACGGTCATCGAGAAGACGGTGTCGCTGGGCCAGGTCATCCAGGCCGGCACGTCGTCGGTGGGCGGTGGATCCACCATCCTCAAGATGGCCAACCTCCAGCGGGTGCGGGCACGCGCGCTCGTCAACGAAACCGACATCGGACAGATCGCCGCCGGACAGGAAGCCACGGTCACGGTGGACGCCTTCCCGGATCGCCCCTTCCGTGGGAAGGTCGAGAAGGTCGAGCCGCAGGCCGTCGTGCAGCAGAACGTCACGATGTTTCCTGTGCTCATTTCGCTTTCCAATGAAGAAGGCTTGCTGAAGCCCGGTATGAACGGCGAGGCCTCGGTGCTCGTCGATCGCCGCACCGACGTGCTGTCCATTCCGAATGACGCGGTACGCAGCATGCGCGAGGTGCAGCAGATTGCTCCGCTGCTCAAGCTCAACCCCGACAGCGTCGCGGCGCAGCTGCGTGCCAACATGGGCGCGATGCGCGGTGGCGCGAGTGGCCGCACCGGCGGCGCGGCGGGCGCCACGCGTGGCCCGGGCGGCCGTTCGCAGACCAGCAACGGCGAGGTGGATCTCCTGCCGCAGGGCTTCGGGCAGGGCGGCGGTCAGGGTGGCGGCTTCCAGCGGGTGGAAGTCACGGACGCCGACTGCAAAAAGGTGAGCGACGCGCTCAAGAAGCAGCCGGCCGTCGCCAAGCAACTCGACGCGCTGTTCGCGCAAATGCGCAACCCCGACGCTGATCGCCGCGCGCTGTTCACGCAGAGCGGAGAACTCTACACCAAGCTCGGCGTGGACGCCCGCATCGCCGGCGCCTGCCGGCGCCGTGAAAGCGGCAACGGTGGCGGCGCGATGGGCGCCGCCGGCGGCGCCCGCTCCGGTGGCCCATCGGCCACCGGCTCGCAGGGTGCGAGCGCGCAGGGAGCGCGGGGCGATCAGGCCGCGCGCGCGGTGGAAGTGCCGCAGCTGCCGGGCATGCGCGCCCGCTCCCGCACCGGGCTCGTCTTCGTCCAGAAGGCCGACTCCACGTGGGAGCCGCGCATGGTGCGCCTCGGCGTGGCCAACTTCGACTACACCGAAGTGCTTGACGGTCTCAAGGAAGGCGAGAACGTAGCGCTGCTCTCAGCGGCCGCCATGCAGGCCCAGCGCCAGCAGGCGCAGGACCGCGCACGGCAGATGATGGGTGGCGGCAATCCGCTCGGCGGCGCCACGGCCGGCGGCGGTGGACGTGGTGGCCCGGGCGGTGGCGGTGGTCCCGCGCCCGCCGCTACGCCGGCGCGTCCGAGGAACTAGGTCATGCTCTTTGGTGAAACCATCATGGTCGCGCTGGGTGCGCTGCGGGCCAACAAGCTGCGCTCCCTGCTCACCATGCTCGGCATCGTGATCGGCGTCGCCGCCGTCATCGCCGTGGTCGCACTCGGCCGCGGTGCGCAGAAGGCGGTGAACGACCGCATCTCGGCGCTTGGCACGACGCTCCTCACGGTCAGCCCGGGGCAGGCGTTCGGGCAGGGCGGCGTGCGCACCGGATTCGGCAGCGCCCGCCTGACGCTCGAGGACGCCAAGGCGCTCGAGAATAACGGCACCAAGATTCTGGCGGTGCAGCCCGAGATGTCGGGCAACCTGCAGGTGCAGTACCTCAACAAGAACACCAACACGCAGATCGTCGGCGTCACGTCGAACTTCCCGGAAGTGCGCAAGTACGAACTGGCCGCCGGCCGGTTCTTCACGACCGCCGAGGACAACGGACGCCAGCGCGTGGGCATTGTGGGGCCGACCGTGGTGGAGAACCTCGGCCTGCAGACGCCCGAGGGAATCATCGGCGAGACCGTGCGCATCCGCGGCATCCAGTTCACCATCATCGGCGTCTTCAAGTCGAAGGGGCAGGCCTCGCCATTCAATAATCCGGATGACCAGGTCCTGATCCCCATCACGACCGCGCGGTACCGGGTGCTCGGGCAGAATCGCGTGCGCTCCATCTCCGTGCTGTCGCCGTCGGAAGACGACATTCCCGAGACGATGGCGGAGATCCAGAAGATCCTGCGCCTCGAGCATCGCATTCGCGCCGGCAAGGAAGATGACTTCAACATCCGTTCGCAGGCCGACTTCCTGAACACGCTCGGCGAGACCACCGCGGTCTTCTCGCTGCTCCTCGCCGGCATCGCCACCGTGTCGCTGATCGTCGGCGGCATCGGCATCATGAACATCATGCTTGTGTCGGTGACGGAGCGCACGCGCGAGATCGGCATCCGCAAGGCCCTGGGCGCCACGCGGATGAACATCATGTTCCAGTTCCTCGTGGAGGCGGTGGTGCTTTGCCTGGTGGGCGGCGCGATCGGCATCCTCGTGGGAACCGGCGGCGCCGCGGCCTTCACGAAGCTGATGGGATGGACGACCGAGGTCGGCTCCACGGCGGTCGCGCTGGCCTTCGGCTTCTCGGCGGGCGTCGGCGTGGTCTTTGGCGTCTATCCCGCGCGGCGCGCGGCCACGATGGATCCGATCGTGGCGCTCAGGTACGAGTGACGCTGCAACCACGAAGCAGCGACGGGCACGAAGGGGCGCGAAGGAAAACCTGAAAGGACAAAGCGCGCCGCGAGAATCTCTCGCGGCGCGCTTTCACTTGAATACCGTCCCTTCGCGCCCCTTCGCGCTCTTCAACCTTCGTGGCTGAAGTCAGATCTCAGGCTTGCGCGACGTACTCGTCGCAGGCCGCCGGATGATCTGGAAGCCGAACGGGAGCTCGACCATCTGACGCACCTTGTTCGGCCCGACGGTGGCCGGATGGAACTTCATGCCCGGCAGCGCGTCTCGCACTGCAGCGCCGAACAGGGGATGATTGGTCTCAACGAGACGGAACGTGCCGAGGTCGGCGCGCCCGTTCGTGTCCACGACAAAGCGCACCACTGCCGTCCCCTCAATCCCCTGCTTCTCAAGCAGGCTCGGGTAGACGGGCACGGCGCTCGACGGATCGCGCACCGCGGCGGTGTCGACATCCAGCAGCGTGAACGCATTCTGAGCGGCCGCGGCCGCGGCCAGCGGTTCGGGTGCGGCGCTGTCTTCTACGTCTGGGGTTGGCGTACCGGCTGGCTGGACCTGCGGCGAATACGTCTCGGGATTTCCCGGCGGCAACGCCGCCATGGCCGCCGACGACCACGTCGCCTGAGTTTCAGCCGCGGGTCGCCCCGGACGGTCCGGTGGCAGCAAGTACTTGAGCGCCGTCGAGATGATGGACTCGTTCGTCGTCACCGACGGATGCAGCATCGCCTGGCCCGCACCGACCGTCAGCGAGAGCACCAGCGCCGCGTGCGCGGCGATGCTCACGCCTGCCCCTAGCGACAGGGGCTCCGGGCTGCGTGGAGGATGCTGCAACAAGTCGAACACGGGGGCTCCGAAGTCTCCTTCCTGATAATTGGTGCACGCCTGGTGGTCAGACAACACCACACCGGCGATCTGTTCGCGGTCCCACGCGAGCAACCCGCCGGTGCATTTCCATACGCAGATAATGCCGTCCGGATTCTGCTGCGGCATCCATATAGATGGGTGGCAGGGCTTGCATTTCGATATATCTTAGCTATATCTTAGTACTATCGAAACGATCACTTATGTTGGACGTCGCGCGGGCTGGCGGCAGGGGGAGACATGGGAAACGAGGAAAGAGGGCGTGGCGGACGTGGAGCGGGTCGCGGATGGGGTGGATTCGATCCGGATCTGTCGGGGTTCATGTCGAAGATGGCGGGACACCTGCGCGGAGGGCCCTTCCGCGGCGGCCGTTTCTTCGGCCATGGGGACCTGAGGCTCGTCATCCTTTCGCTGCTCGAGGAGCGCCCCCGCCACGGCTACGACATCATCAAGGCCATCGAGGAGAAGTCGGGTGGCATGTACCAGCCCAGTGCCGGCACGGTGTATCCCACGCTGACGCTCCTTGAGGAGATGGGCCTTGCGCACGCCACGCCCGACGAGGGCGGCAAGCGGGTATACGAGATCACGGAGGCGGGGCGGCAGCATCTGACCCAGAACCGAAGCGCGGTGGATGACATCTTCTCGCGCATCGCACGCACGGGCGCCGGGCTGACCAGCGATGCCATGCAGGAAATGAACCGAGCGTTTGGGCGGCTGGCGCGTGCCACCTATTCACAGGCCTCGCACCGCCTCGACGACCATGAGTTCCTGCGCGGCGTCGCCAAGGCGCTCGAGGAGGCGGCGGCGTCCATCAACGCCCTCGCCACGCGCAAATAGGGGATTGGTGGCTGGACGCCACGAGACAGGGCCATATGTTACAACGGGTCGCGCATCGTGCGCGGCCCGTTTTGCATGGGGCAACGGCAGTCCGCCCCTGACCTCAAGTACTTCCAGGGGCGGCGCCCCGAATCAATATGCCGGCTGATACTCCCAGCCCCACACCGTCCGCGGATCCCTCCGGGGCGCCCGGCCAGCCCGGCGCGGCACCGAACGGCGTGACGAGCCAACACCCGGTGCCGCATCACGAGCGGCACCACGTCGAAGAGCGTCCAACCGGTAAGCGGTTCGCGTTTCTGACGCTGACGGCACTCGGCGTCGTGTTTGGCGACATCGGCACGAGCCCGTTGTACGCGCTAAAGGAGTGCTTCAAGCCCGAGTATGGACTGACGCCCACACCGGAGAATGTCTACGGCGTCCTGTCGCTGATCATCTGGTCGCTGATCCTCGTGGTCAGCTTCAAGTACATCGTCTTCATCATGCGCGCGGACAATCGGGGCGAAGGCGGAATTGTCGCCATGCTCGCGCTCATTCTCAAGAAGGACACGGAGCATCGGCGGGGCCGCGTGGTGCTCATCAGCCTCGGCCTGTTCGGCGCCGCCCTGCTGTACGGTGACGGCGTGATCACGCCCGCCATCTCCGTCCTGTCCGCCATTGAAGGCTTGACGGTGCAGAACCAGGACCTCCAGCCGCTGGTCGTGCCGATCACCGTCGTGATCATCGTGGGCCTGTTTGCGGTCCAGCGCCACGGCACCACGCGCGTGGGTTCGGCGTTTGGGCCGATCATGGCGATGTGGTTCCTGGCCATCGCCGGACTCGGACTGGCGCAGGTCGTCCGTAACGTCAACATCCTCTCCGCCATCAACCCGATTTGGGCGGTGCGGTTCTTCGCCCACCACGACCTGCACGCGATGATCGTGCTCGGTGCCGTGGTGCTGGCGGTCACCGGCGCCGAGGCGCTGTACGCGGACATGGGCCACTTCGGCAAGCGGCCCATTCGCACGGCTTGGTTCTGGATGGTCTTCCCGGCCCTGTTGCTCAACTACTTCGGACAGGGTGCGCTGATCCTCGGCGACCCCGCGGCTGCGGCGAACCCGTTCTACAACCTGGCGCCGGCCTTCCTGCTCTTGCCGTTGGTTGCGCTCGCCACGGCCGCGACCATCATCGCCTCGCAGGCGCTGATCTCGGGCGCGTTCTCGCTGACGCAGCAGTGCATCCAGCTGGGCTACAGCCCGCGCATGTCCATCGTGCACACGTCGGCCAAGGAATTTGGTCAGATCTTCGTGCCCGAGGTGAATGTGGCACTCGGCGTCGGCACGGTGCTGGTGGTGCTCTTCTTCGGGTCGTCCAGCGCGCTCGGCGCCGCGTATGGCATCGCCGTGACGGGGACGATGACCGTTACGACACTCCTCTTCTTCGTGATTGCATCACGCCGCTGGCACTGGCCCCTGTGGCGCGTCGCGGTGCTGACGCTGCTCTTCCTCGTCATCGACTTGAGCTTCCTCGGCGCCAACGCCATCAAGATCGAGCATGGCGGCTGGGTGCCGGTCCTCATGGCGATCGTGCTCTTCACCCTGATGACCACGTGGAAGCGCGGACGGGCGATCCTGCGCGAACGGCTGCAGGAGATCACCATGCCGCTCGACGCGTTCCTGAAGAGCTTGTCGTCCGGGAAGATCTTGCGCGTGCCGGGGACCGCGGTCTTCATGACCTCGGAAGCGGCCGGCGCCCCGGTGGTGCTGCTCCATCACCTGAAGCACAACAAGGTGCTGCACGAACAGGTCATCCTGCTCTCCATTACCACGGCCGAAGTGCCCGAAGTACGCGACGATGACCGCGTCTCACTGGAGCGGCTCGAGCACGGCTTCGTGCGGGCTTCGGCGGTCTACGGCTTCATGGAGTCGCCGAACATCACGGAAGTGCTGGGACTGCTTCGGCAGCACGGCCTGAAGGCCAAGCCCATGGAAACCAGTTACTATCTCGGGCGCGAGCAGTTGATTCCGCGCCAGCGGGCGTGGAAGGAAGGCGGCATGACGATGAGCGTCTGGCGCAAGAAGTTGTTCGCCTTCATGGCGCGCAACGCACTCTCGGCTGCAGCGTTCTTCCAGCTACCGCCAAACCGGGTGGTGGAGCTGGGAACACAGATCGAGTTCTAGAGAAACAACAGACAAACAACAGAGAAACAACAGAGAGACAACAGACGGGTCCGGCGCCGCATGCTGGGCCTTTTCTGTTGCCTCTCTGTTGTTTCTCTGTTGTCTCTCTGTTGTCTCTCTGTTGTCTCTCTGTTCTTACTAGCCGCCCTCCGGTTCTCGATGCAATTTCTGGCACTTCCTTCCCCAGCCCGCTCTGCCATGCGCCGATTGCTCGCATTCGCCCTCGTACTCTTCGCCGCCGTGCCGCTCGCCGCCCAGCGCACGAGCGCCGATTCCCTGCGCGACGACGCCAGGTTCTCGTTCTACGCCAAGGGACCGTACCGCACCACCGTCCCGAAGCCCGACGACATGCTCGGCTACGGCATTGGCACGTGGCACACGCAGTACGCGTCGCAGGAGCGGGTGCTCCTCGCCATCGCCGACGCCGCCAAGGACCGCGTGCGTGTGGAGGAGATCGGCCGCACGAGCGAGAAGCGCACGATGCGCATCTACATCGTGTCGTCGCCCGAGAACATCGCGCGACTCGACCAGATTCGCGCCGACCTCGACCGCATCGCCGACCCGCGCGGCGCCAGCGCCGCTGAACTCGACGCCGTGGCGGCACGCACGCCAGCCGTGGTCTGGTTCAGCGGCTCGGTGCATGGCGACGAGGTGCCGGGCTTCGAGGCATCGATGGCCCTGCTTTACCACTTTGCGGCCACCGAGGATGCCAGGACGCTCGCGCTGATGAAGGACGCGATCGTCATCATCAACCCGTCGTCGAATCCGGATGGCCACGAGCGTTTCTCGGTCTGGTCCAACTCCATCGCCGTCGGCAGCCCAGAGCGCACGGCCCTCGAGCAGCAGCGCGGCCAGCCGTGGACCATCAGCGGACGCTACAACCACTACCGGTTCGACATGAACCGCGACCTGATCGCCACCACGCAGCAGGAAGTGCGGAACATCGTGGGCGGGATGCTGCGCTGGCATCCGATGGTGACGGCTGACCTGCACGGCTACACGGCGCAGTACTACATGGCGCCGGCGTCGCGTCCCATCAACACGAACATCAGCGGCTGGCCCAACAAGTGGAACGAGGCCATCGGCGCCGGCAACGCGCACGCCTTCGATGCGTTCGGCTGGCTGTACTACGTGCGCGACCAGTTCGACCTGTACTACCCCGGCTACTACGACACGTGGCCGTCGCTCACCGGCGCCACGGGCGCCACGTACGAGACCGACGGCGGCCCCGCCCTGCTCAAGCGGCGCGAGGACGGTACGCTGCTTTCGCTGCGCGACGGCATCGCCAAGCACTACACGGCTTCCATCGCCACGTTCGAAACCACGGCCGCGCGGGCCAAGGAGCGCGTGAAGGACTACCTGGCGTTCCGTCAGGGCGCCGTGGCCGACGGCAAGACGCAGGCGATCAAGCGCGTGGTCTTCGCGCCTGGCAACGACCCCGGCCGAGCCGGTGAGCTCGCCGCGGCGCTGTTGCGCGCCGGCGTCGAGGTGCAGCGCCTGACCCAGCCGATGACCAGCGCCAAGGCGCACGCCTACAGCGACGACGCGGTGGGAGCGCGCACCTTCCCGGCGGGCTCGTTTGTGGTGGACATGGCGCAGCCGCAGGGCCGCCTCGCCAAGGCGGTGCTCGAGCCCGACCCAGCGCTCGATCCGGTCTTCGCCAAGACGCAGCTCGACTACTTCCGCCGCAACCTGAACCGCGGCAAGAACGCCGGCGGCGAGGGCTACGAGTTCTACGACATCACGGCGTGGGCGCTTCCCGTGGCCTTCGGCGTGGAGTCGTGGTGGACCGAGGACGCGGCATCGGTGACCGGCGAGAAGCTCGCGCTCTCCAAGGATTCGCCGCGCATCAACGGCGAGCAGATCCCCTTCACCGTGCGCGGTGGAATCGTCGAGGGGGCCGGCGCCAAGTCGGCCTTCCTGTGGCGCAATGACCGCGCGGGCGCGTCGCGCCTCGCCGGGCAGCTGTTGCAGGAGGGATACCGGCTGGCCATCGCCACCGAGCCCATCCAGACAGGCAAGGTGGACTGGCCGCGCGGCACGTGGGTGGCGCGCGTCTCGCGTAATGACGGCACGCTGGAAGCGCGCATCAACGCCATCGCCACGTCCGCCGGCGTCGAGGTGACCGGCGTGAACACCGCCTTCCCCGAAACGGCGCAGTTCGGTACCGGGTCTGGCAGCACCGTCGCCGTACAGGAGCCGCGCATCGCCGTCGCCACCGACCAGGGCATCGGGCTCGGCGCGTACGGGGCGACGTGGTGGAGTCTCGAACAGCGTTACGGCATCAAGTTCACGCCTGTGTCGCTCGCGTCGCTCAACGGCGACATGTCGGCCTACAACGTGATCATCATCCCGGACGGCGGCGTTGGCTCGCTGGGCAAGGGGGCCGGCCTCAAGACGTGGATGGAGCGGGGCGGCACGCTCATCACGATGGGCCGCGCGTCGTCGTGGGCGGCGCGCGAAGATGTCGGCCTGACGACGGCCCGCATTTTGGCGGCCGACGACACCGGCAAGGGGAAGAAGTCGGATGAAGCGCCGGCCGCGGCCACCGACTCGCTGCTGGCCATCAAGAGTCCGTCCGCCAACCCCAACGTTCCGGCGCCGGTGCCCGGCGCGCACTTCGACGCCGTCTTCGACATGACGCACTGGCTGACCCTGGGCGTTGAGAAGCAGCGCATGACGGTGCTCGTGGACGGCGACGCCTTCATCAAGCTCTCCAAGGACGGCTCCAACGTCGCCGTCTTCCCGGTGACGGGGCCGCTCAAGCGCGCCGGCTTCACCTTCCCCGACAACACCGAGCGCCTGCTCAAGGGGACGGCGCTCATCGTGCAGGAGCGCGTCGGCGGCGGCCACCTCGTGATGTTCGCCAATGACCCGCTCTTCAGAGGGTGGTGGCGGAGCTTAGATCGAGTAGTTATGAACGCAGTTCTGCTTGGGCCCGCGTTTTAGAAGCAGAGAGACAACAGACAAACAACAGAGAATCAACAGAGAGACAACAGAGGGGCTCGATGGTAGGGCCAGCCTCTGTTGTCTCTCTGTTCTTTCTCTGTTGCTTCTCTGTTGTTTCTCTGTTGATTCTCTGTTGTTTCTCTGTTGTTTCTCTGTTGTTTCTCTCGCTACGGCGCCATCCCTCGCGCGTTCGCCGCGTGCGCGGCTTCCTGCAGCAGGCGAATCGTCGGCGCTGACAGCGTCAGCGGTCCGCCGTCCGCGTAGGCCACGGCGGGAAGCGTGCGGGCGTCCTTGCCGGTCAGCTGCTCGTACATGACGAGCGCGGCGAGGAAGCTTCCTGATGTGCTGGGATGCAGCCCGTCGGGCTCGTACAGCACCAGCGTGGAGTCGCGCCGCCACGCTTCCTGCCAGGCCGTCCCCGCGGGATAGAAGTGTCCGTTCACCCGCTGCGCCGCCGTGAGATACGACTCGCGCACCTTGGGCACGTCGAAGGCGCGGTCCGCGCTGGGCCAGACCTCATACAACGCCGGCGTGCCGCCCGCGGCGCGGATATAGGGCGCCAGACTGTCCACACCGGCATAGAGCCACGTCCGTCCCTCGGTGAGCGCCGACGATCCCTGCTGCATCACGACCACATCCCAGCGCTCGCGCTGGATGGCGGATTTCGCCCCGCCATCGGTGAGGTGGTCGTGCAGCGCGTAGTTGGGCTTCGCGAGCGTCGCCGTCCGGATCGTATCACCCGTCAACGCACCGAGCCGCTCGACAATGCCGGGCAGGTCGTGGACGTATGTGAGACTGTTACCAATGAAAAGCACGTGCCGTCCGCCGGGCGGCAGCGGCGCGATGGTCGCCGTGTCGAGCGACATGCAGCCGAGCAGCGTGCACGAGAGCAGGACGGGGAGGATGCGCATAGAATCAGAAATACAACAGAGAGACAACAGAAAGACAACAGAGAAACA
Source organism: Gemmatimonadaceae bacterium (assembly GCA_041661925.1). Lineage (GTDB taxonomy): Bacteria > Gemmatimonadota > Gemmatimonadetes > Gemmatimonadales > Gemmatimonadaceae > PNKL01. The sequence continues at coordinate 12,438 of JBAZTM010000005.1, read as the reverse complement.
ACAGAAGGTGGCTCCACCATCGATCCCTCTGTTGTCTCTCTGTTTCTTCTCTGTTTCTTCTCTGTTGTTTCTCTCTTACATCCTAACCGTCCGCAGCTGCTTGATCCGAACTTCCTGTAGTTCTCTGCGCGCCTGTTCTATCGCCTTCTGCGTCTCGATCCGCACCTTCGGCATCTCGACCTTCAGTACGCGCTCGATCTCCTTGCGCGCCTGGTCGATGTGCAGGATCACTTCCGCGTCGTCGCCATCATTATAGAAGCGAATCATCGGCGAGCGCGGCGCCGCCGGGGACTTCGGCGGCACCGGAACGGCCCGCGTCATCGGCGGCATGGGGGCCATGGGGGCCATGGGGACCATGGCCGCATCGGGCGAGCGGAAGAAGGTGAACCCTCGATCGTTGGCGCCCTTCAGCGACGACGCCTTGGCCGTCGTCACCTTCACCGCGCGCGCCCTCCCGCCCGAGACAACCGTCAATTCCACGACGTCCCCGGCCTTGGCCTTCGCCACCTCACGACTCAAGCGGTTGATGCGCGAACTCGCGACCCAGGAGTCCTCGAGGTCATCCTTCGACAGCTTCAGCGACACCCCGTTGATGGAGGCGATGCGGTCGCCTTCCACGATGCCGGCTTTCTCCGCCGGGCCATCCTCGGTCACTGAGTTCACGAAGACGCCTGCCGTGTCGCGCTTGCTCCCGGTCAGCCCGAATCCGATGCCGATGACAGCGCGCTCTTCGGCACGGATCTTGGCCTGCACACGCGGGTTCAGGTCGTCGGCGGCCACGGTCTTGACCTTGTACGACCGGCTGGCGCCATCGTGCCAGACCTGCAGCGTCACCTCGTCGCCGGCCTTCGCCTTGCCCAACTCGCGCGTCAGGCGACGCTGCATGATGCCGCCCATCTCGTCGTCGCCCGCATCCTCGCGACTCACGCGGAGCGAGACGCCGTTGATGGCCTGGATGCGGTCACCTTCACTCAACCCGGCCTTCTCGGCGGGCCCGCCTTCGGTAATCGACGAGATGAGCACGCCCAGCGTGTCGCGCCTGCTGCCGGAGGACGTGGAGATGCCGATCATCGCCCGGCTGCCGCTGGCGATGGAGATATGGGGAGCTTCGCTCGTGTAAACGCGTGTCTGCTGCGCGGCGAGCGGCGCGGCGAGCATGATGGTACCAAGAAGAGTCAGGATGCGGCGCATTGGGGCCTCGGTGTGGATCGGGGTCTCTCGGGGGTTCACCCCAATTGTCACCGTGGCGGGGCCAAGGGTTGCCGGCGGTCTCGGGGGCGGTCCGGCGCCGCGCCAGCCGGTCGATCCGCAGGACTGCCCGCCATGGGTCCAGACGGCCTGATCGCGACCTACCGTGGATTATCCTACAGTGGCGGCGACTTTCTCTGACTGCGCCGACCCGCAGGGACCCCGAGTTTCCTTGAGCCGCCGTTCGTCGCCCTGTCCGTTCTCCCGGAGTCACTCGTGCCCGTTCAGGTTCACCCCATCCAACCGGCGATCGACCGCGTCAAAGGGCTGCGCAATCTCATTGGCAATACGCCGCTCTACGCCATCGACTGCGAGTTCCGCGGCCGGACGCGGCGCATCTATGCGAAGGCGGAGCACCTGAACTTCACGGGGTCCATCAAGGACCGGATGGCGTTCCACATCCTGCGACGCGGCTACGAGACCGGCGCGCTGCATCCCGGCGGCATGATCATCGAGGCCACCAGCGGCAATACGGGCATCGCCTTTGCCGCCATCGGCCGCGCGCTGGGTCATCCGGTGACGATCTTCATGCCCGACTGGATGAGCGAGGAGCGCAAGCGGCTCATCCGGTCGTTCGGCGCCGACGTGCGGCTCGTTTCACACGAGCAGGGCGGGTTCCTCGGCTCCATCAAGCTCTCGGAAGAGCTGGCCGCCGTGACGCCGGGCGCCTTCCTCCCGCGCCAGTTCGCGAACGAGGAGAACTCCGCCGCCCACGAGGCCAGCACGGGACCGGAGATCTGGGCGCAGATTCGCGCGCGCGGGGTCCTGCCGGATGCCTTTGTCGCCGGCGTCGGCACCGGGGGCACGATCATGGGCACCGGCCGCTTTCTTCGCGGACGCAATCCGGACGTCCGGCTCGTGCCGGTGGAGCCCGCCAACTCGCCCACAATGAGCACCGGCTACAAGGTCGGCAAGCACCGCATTCAGGGGATCAGCGACGAGTTCATCCCGGCCATCGTGAAGCTTGACGAACTCGACACCGTGGTGGCCATCGACGACGGCGACTCCATCATCATGGCGCAGCGCCTCGCCTCTGAGCTCGGCATCGGCGTCGGCATTTCGAGCGGATGCAACCTGCTCGCGGCGCTGCGCGTGCAGGAGGAAATGGGCGGCGACGCGACGGTGGTGACGGTGCTCTGCGATGACAACAAGAAGTACCTGACGACCGACCTGATGCACGAGGAACCGGTGAAGGACGGGTTCCTGTCGAGCGAAGTGAGGCTCCTGCGATTCCGCGCGCTCAACCGCATGTGCGACGCGTGCTTCGACCCCAGCGATCCCGACGGCGCGCCGGTGCACTTGGCGCGCGGATAGATCTGGGCAGGCGCGCGTGATGGCAGATGGCGGATGGCAGATGGCTGACGGTAGATGGCGATAAACAACGGCCGACGGCGGGCATTACGCGCGCTGTCGGCCGTTCATTCGTCCGCCATCCGCCATCTGGCTTCTACCATCAACGTCTACACGACGATGTTGATGAGCCTTCCCGGCACGAAGATCACCTTCTTCGGCGCGCCGGTCAGGAACTTCGCCAGCGCGGCGTCGCCCTGCACCGCAGCGAACGCGGTGTCCTGCGTGACGTCGCGCGGCACGCTCACCTTGCCGCGCGTCTTGCCGTTCACCTGCACCACCAGCTCCAGCGCATCCTCGCGCGCCAGCGCCTCGTCCACCGCCGGCCACCCGGCGTCGAACACGCTGCCGGCGCCGCCCAGCATCTCCCAGAGCTCCTCGGCGATATGCGGCGCGAACGACGCCACCAGCGGCACCAATGGCGTCACCTCGGCCACGTGCGGCACGCGTTCGCCGCGGCGAAGCGCGTTCATGTACTCCATCATCGCGGCGATGGCCGTATTGTAGCTCAGCGCGGGGATGTCGCTCCCCACCTTCTTGATGGTCTGGTGCAGCTTGCGCATCACCTCGCCGTCGGGCACCCCGTCGCTCTTCGCGTCGCGCACGCTCGCCCACAGGCGGTCGAGAAAGCGCCGTACGCCGCTGATCGATTGGTCGCGGAAGTCGCCCCCTTCCTCGAACGGCCCGATGAACATGAGGTAGGTGCGCAGCGTGTCGGCGCCCCACTGATCCATATAGGCGTCGGGATTCACCACGTTGCCGCGCGACTTTGACATCTTGGACCCGTCGCGAATGATCATGCCGTGCGCGCGGAACTTCACGAACGGCTCCTCCGTCGGCACCAGCCCCGCGTCGAACATCACCATGTTGATGAAGCGGGCATACAGCAGGTGCAGCACGGCGTGCTCGTTGCCGCCGATGTAGGTCGACACGGGCAGCCAGCGCTTCGTGATCGCGGCGTCGAACGGCACCGCGTCGTTGGGCACGCTCGGGTAGCGCAGGAAGTACCAGGCGCTGTCGAGGAACGTGTCGCTGACGTCGGTCTCGCGGCGCGCGCGCTTGCCGCAGGTCGGGCACGGCACGTGGTAGAACGCCTCGTGGCGCGCGAGCGGCGACACGCCCGAATCATCCGGCTTGTAGTCGGGCACGTTCGGCAGCACGACCGGCAGGTCCTTCTCCGGCACAGGCACGGTGCCGCATGCGTCGCAGTAGATGACGGGGATCGGCGGTCCCCAGTAGCGCTGGCGCGACACGCACCAGTCGCGCAGGCGGAACGTCGTCACCGGCTTGGCCGCGCCGCGCTCGGTGAGCCACGCCGTCACCTGCTGCTTCGCCTGCGCCACCGGCAATCCGTCGAATCGGTCGCTGTTCACCAGGCGGCCGTCGGCGTCGTCCGTGTACGCGACGTCCAGGGGCGAATGTGCATTGTCTTCGGGGCCAGCCACCACGCGGACGATCGGCAGCTTGAACTTCTGCGCGAACTCGAAGTCGCGCTCGTCGTGCCCCGGCACCGCCATGATGGCGCCGGTGCCGTAGCCCATCAGCACGTAATCCGCCGTCCAGACGGGGATCATGTCGCCATTGGCCGGATTCACCGCGTATGCGCCCGTGAAGACGCCGCTCTTCTCCTTGCTCACCTGGCGACTCACGAGGTCCTGCTTGCGTGCCGCTTCGCGATACGCCTCCACCGCGGCGCGCTGGTCGGGCGTTGTCACCTGTTCCACCGCCGGATGCTCCGGCGCCAGCACCAGGTATGTCGCGCCGAAGATCGTGTCGGGGCGCGTCGTGAAGACCGGGATTACGGTCGAGCCGCTCGTGATCTCCTGCGACACCATCACGCCGGCGCTGCCGGCGTCAGTGAGCGGATCGAGCACGCGGAAGCGCAGCTCGGCGCCTTCGCTCCGGCCCAGCCAATTGCGCTGCGCCGTGCGAGTGCTGTCGGACCAGTCGATCCAGTCGAGGTTCTTGAGCAGGCGATCCGCGTACGCGGTGATGCGGAAGAACCACTGCTCCAGTGCGCGCTGCTCCACCACGGTTCCGCAGCGCTCGCACGCGCCGCTGACCACCTGCTCGTTGGCGAGCACGGTCTTGCACGACGGGCACCAGTTGACCGCCGCGTTCTTCTTGTAGGCCAGTCCGCGCTCGTAGAGCTTCAGGAAGACCCACTGCGTCCACTTGTAGTACGCAGGGTCCGTGGTATCCACCGCGCGGCGCCAGTCCACCATGAGCCCGGCGCGGTCGAGTTGCCGACGGAAGTTCGCGACGTTGCGCGGGATCAGCTCCATCGGATGCACGCCCATCTTGAGCGCGAAGTTCTCCGAGTGAATGCCGAACGCATCGTATCCCAGGGGCTCGAACACCGTGTGCCCCTGCAGCCGCTGGAACCGCCCGTGGATGTCATTCCCCGTGAACGCGTACAGGTTGCCGATGTGCAGCCCTTCCGCTGACGGGTAGGGGAACATCATCAGCTGGTAGAACGGGCGCGCGCCGTTGAGGTCGGTGGCGTTCGTGCCACGCTCGGCCCAGCGGGCGCGCCACTTGGACTCCACGGCGGTCGGGTCGTAGCCGACGGGCTCTTCAGCGCCGGCCGGCGGATGCGGAACGGTCATCGCGGTGTTGTGGGGGTGGGACGGGACGCCCCGAGACGGCCCGCAAGACGCATCGGGCCACAGGGGATCAGCGGAATCTAGCCCCGCCGGAACGGGGGACCAAGCGCGGCGTCTCGTCCGCAGGCGCCGGCGGAACCGGCAACATCGGTAGAGCGGGCGGCGCCCGCAGTGGCAGCAGCGCCGGCGCGCGCCCTACGCCGTCGCGGCCCCCGCCGTCTGCAGGTGGCTCACCGAGGTCGGATCCCCCATCACGATCAGGTGGCAGCCGCCGTTCACCGCCGTCGCGGCCGGCGGATTGAACACGTAGCCGCCATCGCGCGAGCGCAACGCCAACAGCAGCAGGCCGGTTCCGTATTCGTGCAGCCGCAGCGAGTCCACGTGATGTCCGTCCAGCGCGCTCCCCTGCTCCACGCGCACCTCCTCGATGCGCAGGTTCCGGTTCTCATCGCGCAGCATCTGGTCGAGGAAGGTCACCACGCTGGGCCGCAGCAACTCGCTGGCCATGCGCATGCCACCGATCCGGCCGGGCGAAACTGCCGCGTCGGCGCCGCTCTGGCGGAGGCGCGCGGCGGCGCGCTCGTCGGCCGCCCGGGCCACCAGGCGTGCCTTCGGGGCCATCTGCCGCGCCAGCACCGTCGTCACCAGCGCCACTTTGTCGTCGTCCGTGCAGACCACCACGCCGGAAGCCCGGTCGATGCCCGCCTGTGTCAGCACTTCGTCGTCGGTGCAGTCGCCCACCAGAACCGGAACGCGCGGAAATTGGCGCTCGAACACCGCCGCGCGCTCCGCGCTGCTCTCGATGGCGACCACCGCGCGTTCGGTCGCCACCAGTTCGCTCACGACCGCCGTGCCCGTCTGTCCCGCGCCGCACACGATGGTGTGCGCGCGCATCGCGTCAATCAGCCGCTGCATCCGCCGCCTCCGAAATCCCGCCGTCAGGTCGCCTTCCACCACGTAGGCCGTGATCATGGACCCCGTCACCACCACCGCCGTCGCGCCGAAGAGCAGCAGCACGATGGTAAAGCCCATCGCCCCCGGATGCGTCGTGATGTCGATGACTTCGCGATACCCCGTCGTCGTCAGGGTGATCGTGGTCATGTAGAGCGCATCCATCCACGAGGCGTCGCGGCCGCCAATCAGCTTGTAGCCCGCGATGCCCACCAGGTACGTGACGAACAGCACCGCCACCGGCGTCAGGACACGCCGGCCAATCGTGCTCAGTTCGTCGCGCAGATGGCGCATCTCAGCGCGCCCGGTCCGCGGTCTTGAAGAGGTACGCGCACTTCTCGAGGCGCGGCCCGTTCTCGTCGCAGACGGCGAACGAAGCGCCTTCGTACATCCCGGCGCCGCCGAAGCGCCCGTCCTTCGCCAACGCGTACACCTGGATGTCGTAACGCGGCCGCCCCCTGTCGTCCAGCAGGCGTGGCTCGGTCATGTGCACCATGCGTTCCAGCGTCTTGAGCGCCGCCTGCTCAGGCGTGGCACCGTTGCGCATGAACTCCACCGTGAGGAATCCGCCGCACGTCTTGATGTTGATCTCGCCGAGGCCCGTGCTGCCGGCCGCGCCGACGGCGTTATCCGTGTACTGCCCCGCCCCGTGAATGGGCGAGTCGCCCAGGCGCCCATCGAGCTTCCACGCCAGCCCGCTCGTCGTGGTCACGGAACTCACGTCACCGGCGGTGTTCACCGCATTCATGTTGATGGTGCCGTGCGTCCAGTTGATCTTCACGTCGTCGTCATGGTCCAGCCAGTTGTCGTTCTTGTTCAGGCGTGACTTCCAGCGAAGCCAGTCCTGGCGGCTCTTCTCGGTCAGCAGGTTCTGCGTCTTGAAGCCCATCGCCGTCGCGAACTTCTTGGCGCCCTGACCTACCAGCAGCACGTGGGTCGTGTAGTCCATCACGGCCTTGGCCACGAGTGACGGCGTCGCGATCTCCTCGAGGCATCCCACCGCTCCCGCGCGACGCGTCGGCCCGTGCATGCAGCTCGCGTCGAGCTGCACCACGCCCTCCTCGTTGGGCAGACCGCCGAGCCCGACGGACTGATCGTTCGGGTCGAGCTCCACGAGGTTCACCCCGGCGATGATCGCATCGAGGGTGTCGGTGCCGCCGACGATGCGGTCGTAGGCGAGCTTCACTCCCTTGATGCCATTGGCGCTCGACACCACGCAGGGCCGGCCGCGGAATCCGGGCGTGGTGCTCTCGGCGGGCCGGAACACGTCGCGTTCAAGATCCTCCGCCGAGAGGGCGCGCGGCACGAAGCCAAGGGCGGAGAGAAGGGCGGACTTTTCGAGGAAGGCGCGGCGATCTAGCATGGTCGGGCGAGGGAAGAAGGTGCGATAAACTTGATTGGGGATTGGGAGCTCGGATAGGGATCCGCGATCGGGATTTACGATTCGGATTTACGATGAGGATCGCGATGGCTCGGCTCTCCAGTCTCCTGTCGGGCGGCCCGTCCGGCATACAGAATTCAGGTATCGGTATCGCGATCGCCAATCCAAATCGCAATCCAAATCCGAGCTCCCAATCCGCAATCTCCCATGCCAATCCATACCCAGCTGAAGTCCATCCCCTTCCTCTCCAGCATCGCCGACCCCCTGCTAAGGCAGCTCGCGGCGGCCGGCACCAGGGCATCGTTCGCGGAGGGCGAGACGCTGTTCGCCGAGGGCGACCCCCGCTCGTTCTTCGCCGTTATCCTCTCGGGCGCCGTCGCCATCGACAAGTCGCAGGGCGGCATCGTCACGCGCCTCGCCACGCTGGGGGCGGGCGAGGTGGTCGGTGAGGGGATCCTGCTCGACGACACCCATCACGGCACCACCGGCCTGGCGCTCGAGAACACCGAAGTGGTGCTGTTCCGCCAGCAGGCTCTCGCCCCGCTGCTCAAGGACGCGCCGCAGCTGCACGCCGCGCTGCTCTCTCAAGCGGCGCGGTCCATCGCCCACCGGCTCAACGTGGCCAGCGCCACGCTCGTCGGGCACGGACGCGCCACGGGCTTCTTTGGCGGTTCCACGCGGTCGGAGCACGACCTGCTGGGCAACCGCGACGTGCCGTCCGCGGCCCTCTACGGCGTCCAAACGCTGCGCGCGCTCGAAAACTTCCCCATCACCGGCATTCCGCTGCGGGAGTTCTCCGCGCTCATCATCGCGCTCGCCCAGGTCAAGGAGGCGGCAGCCCTCGCCAATCGCGACCTCGGCCTGCTCGAGCCCACGGTTACTGACGCCATCGTCCGCGCCGCGCGCGAGGTGCAGCACGGCCGTCATCACGAGCACTTTCTCGTCGACATGATCCAGGGCGGCGCGGGCACGTCGACCAACATGAATGCCAACGAGGTCATCGCCAATCGCGCGCTCGAGCTGTTGGGCCACGCGCGCGGGGACTACGACCATTGCCACCCGAACAACCACGTCAACCGGTCGCAGAGCACGAACGACGTCTACCCCACGGCAGTGAAGCTCGCGCTGCACACCAGCATCAACGGTCTGCGCGAGGTGATGGGCGAGCTTGTTGCGGCGTTCCTCGCCAAGGGGGAGGAGTTCCGAAAGCTGGTCAAGATGGGACGCACGCAGCTGCAGGACGCCGTCCCGATGACGCTGGGCCAGGAGTTCTCCGCGTTCGGCCACACCATCGCCGAGGACATTGACCGGCTGGGCGAGGCGCAGGCGCTGATCCGCGAGATCAACATGGGCGCCACGGCCATCGGCACGCGCATCAACGCGCCCGCCGGCTATCCCGAGGCGGTCCGCCAGCACCTGAGCGGTGTCACCGGGCTGACATTGATCACCGCCCCCGACCTGGTGGAGGCGACGTCGGACACCGGCGCCTTCGTGCAACTCTCCGGCGTGCTCAAGCGCTGCGCCGTGAAGCTGAGCAAGGTCTGCAACGACCTCCGTTTGCTCTCATCGGGCCCGCGCACCGGATTTGGCGAGATCAACCTGCCACCGATGCAGCCCGGATCGAGCATCATGCCGGGCAAGGTGAACCCGGTGATTCCCGAGGCGGTGAACCAGGTCTGCTTCGACGTCGTGGGCGGTGACATGACGGTGACGATGGCCGCCGAGGGGGGCCAGCTGCAGCTCAACGTCTTCGAGCCCATCATCGCGTTCCGGCTGTTGTACAACATCCGCATCATGACGGCGGCGGTGCATATGCTGAGCACCCGCTGCATCGAGGGCATCACGGCCAATCCCGAGCGGCTCGACTATTTCATGGAGCGCTCCGTGGGGGTGGTCACCGCCCTGGTGCCCATCATCGGCTACGAAAACGCCACCGCCGTAGCGGCCGAGGCGCTGAAGACGGGGCGCGGACTGAAGGAGCTCGTACTCGAGCGCAAGCTGATGACGCGGGCGCAGCTGGACGAGGCACTCGATCCGGCACGAATGGTGTAGGGGCGAAGTACGACAGAATACGACGGAATGCGGCGGAGTACGGCAGCACAACATGTCCGGCGTCAGCCTTGCGGAGGTTCGCCGGACCCGCCGCCCTCCGCGCCGTGGTAATATTCAACTGTCGCACTCCGTCGCACTCCGTCGTATTCTGTCGTACTCTGTCTCATTCGGTGGTACTCCCATGGCCAGCACAAAACTCAACGGCGCAGGCGCGCAGAAGATGAAGACGCTGGAGGAGGCGCTCATGTCCATGGCCCAGATTCACAGCATGGTCGAGCGAACCGCCATGGAGATGAAGAACGGCAAGCCCATGGGCGTCTTCCCGATGCAGCTCAAGCGCATGGCCGCGCCGCTCGTGGGGCAACTCAAGGGGCAGTTCGGCATGATCGCCGACCAAGTCTCTACGATGCTGCTCATTGGTGGACGCGGCGGTGGCGACCAGGTGAAGTTGCGCTCGTATCGCGAGGCGGTCGCCAATATTCGCCAGCTCATCGACTTCGCCCAGAAGAAGGTGAAGGTGGACCACGCCGAGGAGATCAAGCTCGCCCCAGAGTAACGGCGCACCGTCTGCGCGTCGCGCGTGGACTGTGGTGGCGACGAGTCGAAGCCCCAATTCCGGCCCTTCTATCGTGCCAGACCGGCGGCGCGGTGTAGGTATTTACCTCACTCAGGTGTGCTTGAACCGCCTGACGTGATCAGGTAAGTTTCGGCGGTTTTTCCGCACATCGATGCCCGTGTCTGCCGGGCATCGGCCCCTCACCCCCAAACATCACCGCTGATGCCCAAGTTGCATCTGCGCCGGTTCGCGCCGGCCGCCGCACTTGCTGTTGCCCTGCTGGCGCTCGCTGCGTGCGGTGGAGAGTACCCGAACTCCACGTTCAGCAGGAACACCGAGCTCAACGAAGGGGCAGTCTTCCTCTGGGACCGCATGCTGCTCCTCGGCACGATCGTTTTCGTGGTCGTCGAGGTGCTGCTGGTCTACACGATCTTCAAGTTCCGCCGTCGCGAGGGAGGTCCGGCCCCGCGCCAGATCCATGGCAACGCGGCGCTCGAGATCACGTGGACCGCCATCCCCGCGCTCATCCTGGTCTTCCTCGCCGTGCCGACGGTGCGGACGATCTTCCAGAATCAGCGCACGGCCCCCGCCGAGGCGCTGCAGGTGGAAGTCATCGGGCACCAGTGGTGGTGGGAGTTCCGCTATCCCCAGTACGGCATCACAACCGCCAACGAGCTGTACCTGCCGATCGGCAAGACAGTGAACTTCTCGCTGCGCACGCGCGACGTCCTGCACTCGTTCTGGGTGCCGCAGCTGGGCGGCAAGCGCGACCTGATCGCCAACAAGGTCAACCATATCTGGTACACGCCCAAGGCGACGATGGAGCCCACGGCGTTCAACGGCGCCTGCGTGGAATACTGCGGCTCGAGCCACGCCAACATGAAGTTCCGCACGTTCACGGTCACGACCGCGGACTTCGAGAAGTGGGCGGCGCACCAGAAGACGGTGGCGCTGGGATCGGCCGCCGCGGCCGCAGCGGATTCGGCGGCGCAGGCCGCGGTGAAGGCGACGCCGGTGAAATCCGCGTCGCTCCTCCCCGTCCCTTCCGCTGCACCAAACGCTGCCTCTGCCCCCTCCACAGGCATTTGGACCTTCCCGGCCGAGAAGATCGCCGCCTACGCTTGGCCGCAGACGCCGATGCCGGCCACCAAGTTCGACGAGACGCTGCTGGCCGCCGGCGATCCCAAGGCGGGACGCGCCCTGCTCACCAACCCGGCCAACCTCGGCAAGGCCCCCTGCCTCACCTGCCATGTCATCAAGGGCGAGACGAACTACGTCAACGATGACCAGGCGAAGGGACCGAACCTGACGCACATCGGCACGCGCCACACCTTCGGCGCCGGGCTGTACCGCACCGACGCCAAGTCGCTGGCGCTCTGGATCAAGAACGCGCCGGCGATGAAGCCGGGCGCGACGATGCCGACCTTCGGCGCCGGCGAGTACAACGCGCTCATCAAGCAGATCGTCCCCGCGGCCGCCGGGCTGGATGACCGGCAGATCGCCGACATCGTCGCCTACCTGCTTTCCCTCAAGTAGCCCCGGAGAACCGCACCCATGGCATTATCCGCCGCCACTCCGATGCACGCGCACGACGCGTCGCACTCATCGGAGCAGTCCGGCCTCTGGAGCTGGCTGACCACCGTCGACCACAAGCGGATCGGCATCCTCTACCTCTACACCGCCCTGTTCTACCTGCTGGTGGGCGGCCTCGAGGCGACCCTGATCCGCACCCAGCTGGCCAAGCCGAACCTCAGCATCGTCTCGGCTGAGTTCTACAACCAGCTCTTCACGATGCACGGCACCACGATGGTCTTCCTCGTCGTGATGCCGCTCTCGGCCGCCTTCTTCAACTACCTCATCCCGCTGCAGATCGGCGCGCGCGACGTGGCCTTCCCGCGCCTCAACGCCTTCTCGTACTGGGTGTATGCGCTTGGCGGCCTGTTCATCACGCTGCCGATCTTCTGGGGCCTCGCGCCAAACGGCGGCTGGTTCGGCTACGCGCCGCTCTCCGGCCCGACGTTCAGCAGCGGCTACAACATGGATTTCTGGGTCATCGGCCTGCAGATCCTCGGCATCTCGTCGCTGGCCGCGGCCTTCAACTTCATCACGACGATCATCAACATGCGCGCCCCCGGCATGACGCTCATGCGCATGCCGATGTTCACGTGGATGTCGTTCGTGGTGCAGTTCCTCGTGATCCTCGCCTTCCCGGTGATCACGGCGGCGCTCTTCTTCCTGCAGTTCGACCGCTTCTTCGGGACGCACTTCTACGAAGTCGCCGCCGGCGGCGACCC
>JBAZTM010000004.1:0-108803 GCA_041661925.1 Gemmatimonadaceae bacterium | reverse complement strand
GATCGCGATGATCTGCTCGGTCGTGAAACGGGCCTTCTTCATAGGGCCTCCAAGTCGACGCTAAGGTCGACCAATTGGGGCCCGATTGTCTAGCTCACTTTGGCGGGAATGGCGGGGGGACCCTCAGTCGAACCTCGGAGGGACATTCTACGCGGGAGCGACTGCACCATGCGTACGGAGGCCCATCCGTATAGTCTCGCGAAGAAAGGCGCAGAGCATCCTGTCCCGCGCGCATTCCAGTGGCCTGGTAGGTGCAGAAGCTAGCTCTGATCCCAGGGAGCGCAGCTACTAGTCACGTGCCGAATCTTGTGCAACCGGAACACACCACGGCTATATCGATTACGAAAGTCACACTGCGGCGGCCACTCGAAGAAATTCAATCAGCGCACGGCATCGATTCGTGCTCTCGCGCGACGAGCGCGCTCCGAATTGACGCGGGCAAGAGGCTCAACAGCTAGAATGTGAGTGCAGCCTGTCGGCAGAATCGCTACGATAGTCCGGATGTCTTCTTCCTGGCGGCCCCCTTCCTCATTCTTGGCAGGTGCGAAAGTCCAGCCATCCAGAAGAACGAATTTTCGAAGGACCAGAGAAAGGCCAGACGAGCCCTAGGCGCCGACTCAGCGATATCGAAACTTGAGAGAAACGCTATCGTCGCGATAATTGCCGCGGTGACGACATTGGCGTTCCCGAAGGCGTCGCGTAACGCCCCCCAAGTTAGGGGTCGCCCCGATCCTTCGTAGAACGCAATATGTAGAAGGCCCGCGAAGATGCCGCTGCTACTGCCGAACGCGACGATCATGCTTCGCCAGACGGTCACCTTCGGGGTCGCACTCAAAAGCGAGCCCAGCAGGAAGTCGCCATTCGCCGCCGCTATGTTCGCTGCGATGAGACTCGCGATGAACGGCAATGCCAGTACAATCAGAAGTCGGATTACGTTGATCATAGCATTGCTCTTGGTCGAAGGTCGTAGATCCCCTCGCACGTAGGATAGGCTCTTCAGGTTTCGTTCGCAAACTCCTTCTGCTCCTATCTAACACACGACCGTTCTACCACACGCGGTCGACCAGTACGAGACGGATTCCATGCACCTGTACCGCACGCACTTCGGCATCGGATTGCTCTCTTTCGCCGCCACCGCGACCGTGTTAAGTGTCGGCCCTGCGGCGCCGCCGCATGCTAGTCTGGAGGCCTCCGCCAGATTCGTACCTCGTGGCAAGGGCTGTTCTGGTGATATCGTCTTCAGATCTCCGGAGGCGCTTCCCACCGCGGTCGTCCATCACGAGTTGATTCACGCGCTTCGACAGTGTGGCGGACTTGCACGGGATGTGCCCACGGCCGCTGCCTTCGAAGCGTGTGTGTCACCTCCAATGAATCCGCTTCACACGTTCGCGTTTCTCTATGGACGCACCCGTCTACGCGAGCACGCGCTCCGCCTTTTGCGTGGCAGGGCCAGTCGTGAGGCTACCGTATCGCAGGTGGTTGACTCGTTGATGTCCCTCGATCACCACGCTATTGAGAGCTTTCCCGGCAGCTACCGGCGCGCCACGCAGATCGCGGCCATCGGCGCCACGTATGCGACTACTCGTTGGGGTTGTGAGCGTTTTGTGATCGGCCTCGGCTTAGACCTTCCAGCGCGTTTCGCGCTCGAGGCGGCGCGCGACTCCACGAAGTTCCGCTGGGCCATGAGCCTTTACTCGGCTGACGCACCCGACATCGCGTATTGGACGGGTGAACTTGCACAGCGTGCGACCGACGACGATTGGATTGACATGTTCTTCGCGGTTGAGATGCTGAGGTCGCTACATCCAGATCGGGGTGGGTTTGCTCAGAGAGGCCTTCTGGTGTTCTATGGCATGCGGCCGTGGTGGCAGCGCGTAGGTCGCCCAGTATACGAAGGCGTGAGATTCTAGCGATCCGAGCGACAATGGAACCTCCAATCCCGACGTACCTTGGACACGGCCACGTCGGCTCGAACTGCTGGCGGAGCTACGAGACGCCGTCCCGATGCGCGATCGAGGTGTTGAACCTCAAAGCTCAGGCTGTTCAGGACCCCGCTTTCGCGCTTAGTTCGTGCGCGGATGTTCACCTCGTTCACGCTGGACGAACATCCTGCTCAGCTTCGCGGTACAATGTGCCCAGAGGGCTCAGTGTCAGGACATCCTGCGCGAGCGCGCGGACACCATGGACACCAGTTCGGAGGAATCCGCTCTGCGCCAGGCGGGTATGGTGACATTGGAGCTTGACCTTGAACACCTTAGGCGCAGCTCAGCGGTCACGCGATCGGACGCGCCAGAAACAGGACCCTCGACGATCGTCTTCCACAATTATTTGTTTGATTGCGTCTTGACATTACGTCACTGATTGATAATTTATCACGACATGGCTGACGATCCAGCTCTTGCCCCGCTCAAGCCACCGAATTCCAAGGCCCTCGCGCGAGACATCGCCGAAAACGGGACCGTGGAGTTTTCCGGCCACTCGCTTGACGAGATGAAAAAGGACGAGCTAGAGACGACGGACTGTCTCAATCTCATTAGGGCGGGAGTCTACCAGCCTCCGGAACTCGAGAAGGGGGAGTGGCGGTACCGAATATCGACACCGCGAATGTGCATCGTGATCGTGTTCTTGTCAGAAACGCGACTACGAGTAATAACGGCGTGGAGGAATGAACGATGAAATGTGCTGATTGCGGAGCTCCGGCGACCGCGGAACGGAACGCCGTCCGCCGATACGATATCGGGGGCCTACCACACGTTGAACTCCACGGCGTCGAGGTGATTCGATGCGCCGCATGTGGACGTGAGACGGTTGCCATTCCCCGCGTCGCGCAGTTGCATCGCGCCCTCGCTCATCAGATGGTGCTGCAGCAGCGCATGCTGGCGCCGATCGAGATTCGCTTCCTGAGGAAGCATGTCGGTCTGTCGGGGAACGACTTCGCACAGATGATGGGCGTCGCCCGGGAAACCGTCTCTCGCTGGGAGACTGGAGCACAACCGATGGGAGCGGTAGCGGATCGACTGCTGCGGCTCATTGTGGTGACGCATGAGCCAAGTGACAGTTATGCAGTAGACGATCTGCTACGTGATCTGAACGACACGCCCGCACCAGAGATACTCGCTGCCGTCGCGATGCAGAACAACCGTGAAAAAGGATGGGCGCCACAAGGCCGCCAAGACTTGGCCCTTGTATAGCACGGCGGCGACCTGACCGCCCAGAGTACGGGCGCCACGACAAAGCCCCATAGCGGACCTGCTGTGGGGCTTCGCCCTATCTGAAGAGGCCATCGAGGTGTGGCCGCGTTCGGTGGGGACTAGGTATAGCGAAGGGGTCGGCGAGGAGGCCGACCCCACAGGGCGCTCGCTGAAAGCAGACTTAGAGCGTGATCTTTCCCTGTCCTCGGACTAGGGACGGGTCTTTGGTGCCTGAATCGCTTGTGCTCTGCGTCATGTTCGCAAGTGCGAAAACCCCTCGCGCCTGCGTGTCTGCAACTTGGGGAATCGTCTTGGCGTTGCCCTGAATCTTCTCAATCGTGACCAGCGGGTTGACCGGTTGTTGTGGCATTTGAACCTCGGAGTCAGTGCACTCAGTAAGGTGCCAACTGATGTTTGACACCCAGCTTGTTAAGCAACCCGACGAGGGATTCCACATGCGCACCGTGTCCGACGTTCAGAAACTGATGTTCGGTAGTCTTCTGATCGGGCGCTACTGGGTTGAATCCTAGCGGGAGGTGCAGGGTCCTGCTTTGAATACCGTAGATCGTGCCCTGCTGATCGTAGATTGGTCCGCCTGACTGGCCTCTGAGCCCGGGGCTGGAGGTTTCCACGAATCCAAGTTTGAATCTCTCTGGCGCCTCGCCGACCATCAAGTTCCTCGTCACAATCCCATCAATGGGGAACAGCGGAGGAGGTACCGATCCAGCGGGAAGGCTGAACTGCCCGTTATCGAATGTCGGAGTGATGCCGTGAAAGGGATACCCCAGCCGAGCGACTGACGTTCCCGGCCTCACGGTCTTGGACGGGTCTTTCAGCACAGGATACTCATCAATCCACGTTTTGTCCCATGGGACGAGGCGACCGACGGCCAAGTCACATTCCTTGATGCCGGTGACGCTCTCAAGGACCGCGCTGTCCAAGGACCACCAGAACGAGAAGTGCGTACACCAGTTATCCGCTGGCTTCGCAAGTTGCTTGAGCTTCGCCTTGGCCTGCTTATGCGTGAGGGTCTTGTCCAACTCGATCGCCGTCTTTTGCGCAGTGTATTCTGTACAGGCTTTCTTGGCCGCTGTCAGCATCTCGAATTGCTCAACGATGTGCCATGCAGTCGCAATCCAGCCTTCGTCGTTGATCACGACGTAGGCTCCGATCATAGTGCTGCACCGCCCATCCATGCCGCGGGTAGAGATGACTACTGGACGTGTAAAGTGAGAAGCTCGTTGCGTTGCGTCTGCGAACATCGCTAAGGACGGAAGAAGAGTGTTTGGCGCACAGGACGAGCATACGAATGGAGCAGCTCCGCCGCAACTGCAAGCGCAGTCACGCGAAGAGCTGCGGTATCCCGCCGCGATGCGCACGGGCCCATATGGTGGCCCTTACCGCCGCGCGCCATGTTTGGTGGCGCTGAAGCCATCCATGGCTCTGTCCCCAAAACCTCATCGGAAGCGAGCGCACAAACCGTGACGGCAGAATCGAAGGGTCGCGACCTTTTCATCGTCGATAACAGCATCTCAGGTTGGACGGGCCTGCGGTACTTGGAGGAGTGGTCGTCCATAGCGAAGTCCTTCGACATCGCGACCGGCTTCTTTGAGATTGGAGCTCTCCTCGCCCTCGACGGCAAGTGGCAGGCCTTGGAGAAGCTCCGGATTCTCATGGGCGCGGAGATGACATACCGCACGCGTAAGGCGCTGCTCGAGGCGGTGCGCCAACGTGCGGTTGAAACGCTCGACCGTAGCATTGAAGCAGACAAGAGTGCCAATCCGTTCCTCAATGGCGTCCCGGCGGTCCTCGACGCGATGCGCTCTGGGCAGATTGAGTGTCGTGTGTACGACAAGGACAAGTTCCACGCCAAGGCGTACATCACGCACGCGACACTGGAAGTTGTCGGGTCACAGGCACTGGTTGGCTCGAGCAACTTCACCAGACCTGGACTGACCTCGAATATCGAGCTTAACGTGCAGATTCAAAGCGCACGCGAAGTAGCGCAGCTCCAGGAGTGGTTTGAGGCTCACTGGATCGAAGCGAGTGCTGTAACCGACGCGGTCATCGAGACGATCTCACGCCACACACATCTTCATACGCCGTTCGACATTTACGCGAAGGCGCTGCAGGAGTTCTTCCGCGGCCACGAGCTTACGGCCGGCGAGTGGGATGCGACCCAATCGAAGATGTTCAACAAGTTGGATCGCTATCAGAAAGAAGCGTATTGGGCGCTGATGAAGATCGCGAGGCAACACGGTGGGGCATTCCTGTGCGATGGCGTCGGCCTTGGCAAGACATTCGTCGGCTTGATGCTCATTGAACGTCTCATCCTGCACGAGAACAAGCGCGTTTTGCTGTTTGCGCCGAAGGCAACGAAGGAGGGAGTTTGGGAGCCGCACCTCAAGGAGTGGCTCCCGCACATTGGCGGCATCGGGGGCAACGCGGATTTCAGCAACCTCGCCGTGTTCAGTCACACAGATCTCGGCCGCAAGGGGGACTTCCCGGAGCGCTTTCGCCGCATGGCTGAGTTGGCCGACGTTGTTATCGTCGATGAAGCGCACCACTTCCGGAATCCTGGCTGGGCCGGTGAGACAGGGAAAGAAGAGTCGCGCTATCGCAAGCTGTTCCGCTTGCTCGACGGTGCCGTGCGACCCAAGTCGCTCTTCCTCTTCACGGCGACGCCGATCAACAACCGCATCTCCGATTTCCGGCACATGATGGAGCTGTTCTCCCGCGGGGATGATGCCTATTTCGCCCAGACGCTCGGCATAAACAACCTGCGCGCTCATTTCACAACCATCGAGAAGGAACTCAGCAGGGAGTTTGACGACCGTCATGTTGCCGAAAGTGAGGTCGTGGTTGAGGCGCAGGAGCTTCTCTCGGCGAGCCCGACCTTCCAAGGGCTTGTTGTACAAAGAAGCCGCGCCTATGCACGAGAAAGCCAAATGCGAGAGACTGGCGCCGCTGCAGCTTTTCCGGATCGAAAGCCGCCAAGGGTAGCCGAGTACTCGATTCGTAAGACTTATGCGAAGTTGCTGGATGACGTGGAGTTGGGGTTCTCTCGCAAGCACCCGCTCTTCAGCTTGGCTATCTACTATCCCTTGTACTACCTCAGGCGGCCGGATGGCTCCACGGATGGCGCTGAAGACAACCGGCAGCGGCAGGTAGTTGGGCTCATTCGCGTAAACTTCCTGAAACGGTTCGAGAGTTCCGTTTGGGCATTTCAGCAATCATGCCATCGGCTGCTCGACAAACTCCTCGCATTCGTCGAGGTGCACAGCGACACTGAACAGGAGCGGAAGCGTTTCAGCCGCTGGAAGCGGCAAAACGAGGATGTCTTGCTCTACGCGCAGGAGTTGACGCTGTCTCTTGACGGAGAGGACGCAGAAGATGCAGATGACGACCTGGTATCGCCGGAGTTGCTCCAAAAGGTAGAGAAGCTTGACCCCGAGCAGTACAAGGTCGATGTGATTTTAGACGAGACCTACCTTGACCTCGACCAGATCGTTCGCTTCCTCGCCGAGACCAGGAAATTCGAACCCAATCACGACGACAAGCTACAGAAGCTGATTCGTCTGCTTAAGACAAAGGAGAATGTCGGGCGAAAGGTGCTGATCTTCTCTGAGTTCGCCGACACGGCTCAGTACATCGCAAAGTACCTTGGCGAGGCGGGGATCGATGGCCTTGAGGAGCTCGATAGTACCAGCAAGAAGAAACGTGCCGATGTTATCAAGCGCTTCTCGCCCTATTACAACCGCTCAAGCTCGAGTGCGCTGAAGGCGGAGGGGAAGAAGGAGATTCGGGTGTTGGTTGCAACCGACGTGCTCTCTGAAGGCCTTAATCTTCAGGACGCGACGCGGATGATCAACTACGACATCCATTGGAACCCTGTCCGATTGATGCAACGGATCGGCCGTGTGGATAGACGCATGAGCCTTGAAGTCGAGGAGCGAATCAAGGCGGATCATCCAGGTCTGGCCGGTGATAGAGGCACGGTGATGTTCTGGAACTTCTTGCCGCCCGACGAGCTCAATCAGATCCTCACGCTGTATGCCAAGGTCACACAGAAGACGCTGCTGATCTCGAAGACGCTTGGGATAGAGGGCAAGAAACTTCTGACACCTGACGATGACTTCGACGCACTCAGGGAGTTCAATCACGCCTATGAGGGTACCAAGACCGCCGTGGAAGACCTGCACCTCGAGTACCAGGCGCTGATTCAGGCGGATCCCGCACTGGAGGAGCGACTCAAGCGCCTGCCGGGCGCGGCCTTCAGTGGACGCGAGCGCGTGAGCAAGGGAGTTCGCGGCGTGTTCTTCTGTTACGCGCTTCCTGCGCTGGACAAACAGAAGGAAGCGTTCACTGAGGAGGCCGGCACGACGCGCTGGTACCTGTTCGACTTAGATCGTGACGCCATTCTCGAGGAGCCGGGCGACATCGTGGCAAGCATCCGGACCAAGCCTCAAACGCCCCGCCGATGCTCAACGGAGCAACCGACGCTTATCGAGCTCCGTGGGAAGATCTTGAAGCATGTGAAGAACTCCTATTTGAAGCGCGTCAACGCGCCCGTTGGCGTCGAGCCGACGCTCAAGTGCTGGATGGAACTGAGCGAGGCCTGAGGAGATGCCGACCGACCATCGTGCCGTGCTGGCGAATATCAAGACATTGCCCCAGCTCATCGCGTACCTGCGAGACCAGATGGGCTGGCCGATTGAGCAGGATTCGTTCGTGAATGTGGACGATCTGTTCTACGACTTCACTGCCGACGAGCTCGGCATCGACCCGAGAACCTCGGCCAAGATTTCCGAGATCAAGCGCCTGAAGCCGCTCTCGACCCGCCAACCCTGGGGAGTGTTCTTCGTCAAGTTCGAACCCAAAAAGCTTCCCGTGGTGGCGCTGCGCCGCATCCTGAGTCAAGTGGCGCTTAAGAAGCGCCCCTCCGCAAATAGCGCCGAGCGCACCGCATGGGCGGCGGACGACCTCCTCTTCGTCTCCAACTACGGTGAGGGTGCCGAGCGGCAGATTAGCTTCGCGCATTTTGCGAAGCCGCAGGACGGCCGAGATCTACCCACCCTTAAGGTGCTCGGCTGGGACAACCGCGATACGGCGTTGCACCTGGACGCCGTCGCGCAGGAGTTGACCGAGCATCTCGCCTGGCCCGACGACGATACCAACGCCGAAGCTTGGCGCGCGCAGTGGCGGGCCGCCTTTACCCTGGGCCATCGCGAGGTTGTTACCACCTCGAAGGAACTCTCGATCCGGCTGGCCGAGTTGGCCCGCAACATCCGCGACCGTATAAAGACCTCGCTCGCGATTGAGACTGAGAAAGGACCGCTCACTCGGCTGATGATGGCGTTCCAGACGGCGCTGGTCCACGACCTTGACGCCGACGGTTTCGCCGACATGTACGCGCAGACCATCGCCTACGGCCTGCTCTCGGCGCGCATCGCCGACCCCACCAAGAAGACGGCTGACGATTTTGCCGCGCACATGCGCACCAACCCCTTCCTGCGCGAACTGATGGAGATCTTTCTCAGTGTCGGTGGGCGGCGCGGCAAGGCAGGCGGGCCGGGCATCGACTTCGACGAGCTGGGTGTTAGTGAGGTCGTGCAGTTGCTCGACGACGACAAGACCAATATGGAAGCCGTCGTTCGCGATTTCGGCGACAAGAACCCGCAGGAAGATCCGGTGATCCACTTCTACGAGTCGTTCCTAAGGGAGTATGATGCAAAGGAGCGGATGCAGCGAGGCATCTTCTACACACCGCGACCAGTTGTCTCGTTCATTGTGCGCTCGGTGGACAAGTTGTTACGCAGTGAATTTGGACTTGAGGACGGTCTTGCTGATACCACAACATGGCGCGAGTTCGCGGAGCGGCATGGAACGCTGAAGATCCCGAAAGGCGTGTTACCTGAGCAAGCCGTGGTTCAGATCCTGGATCCAGCAACGGGAACCGGGACGTTCCTCGTCGAGGTTATCGATCTCGTACACGAGACAATGATTGGCAAATGGGCGAGACAGGGAATGGACAAAGCGGCGATTGCCGTGAGATGGAACGAGTACGTACCAAGGGACTTGCTGCCGCGTCTTCATGCATATGAGTTGCTGATGGCACCCTACGCCATCGCCCATCTAAAGGTTGGGCTAAAGCTGTACGAGACCGGCTATCGTTTTGAAAGTGAAGAGCGGGCGCGCATCTACTTGACCAATGCACTCGCGCCGGCAAGTAGCGGGCAGATCGGCACCAGCCTCTTGCCTGCGCTAGCTCATGAAGCTAACGCAGTGGATGAGATCAAACGGACGCAGCGGTTCACTGTCGTGCTAGGTAACCCGCCCTACGCTGGCCATAGCGTTAACAACCAGATCGATTGGATCGTTGACAAGGTGTACGACTACAAACGCGGTTTCGCGGATCTTCAGAAGCCAGGGCAGGCAAAGTGGCTACAGGACGACTACGTGAAGTTCATCCGCCTGGCGGAACATCTTCTCGCGGAAGTGCCAATAGGAACACTCGGATATATCACAAATCACAGTTACTTGGATAACGCGACGTTTAAAGGAATGCGTCGGCATCTGATGAAGTCGTTCGAACGGATCGCAGTACTTGACCTGCACGGCAATTCAAAGAAGAAGGAGACGCTTGCCGATGGCACCCCGGATAAGAATGTATTTGAGATTCAGCAGGGTGTGGCGGTGATGCTTGCGTGCCGAGGCACGCATGATGCGGCGGTCGCGCACGGAGACTTGCTCGGAACCAGAGAGCAGAAGTACTCGTGGCTCCTTCAGAGGGATATCGCGACCGCTGGGCTCAGCGCGATTTCACCGGCGCCTGAGCTGTATCTCTTCCGAAAGCAGGATATGGCGTTGGCGGCCGAATACGCGGCGATGCTCCCGCTTGACTGGATCATGGCAGAAAACGGAGATCCAGCGCCGGGCATTGTCACGACCCACGACGAGTTTGCTATCTCGTGGACACGGGAAGAGGCAGTCGAGAAGGTAGAGCGGTTTCTGGCAACACGCACTGAAGCTGAGGCCCGGAAGCTATTCACACTCTGCAGCCAGGATCAGTGGAACTATGCGCGCGCCAAACGCGAACTGAGGGACGGTCAGTGGCGCATGCAGGTCATTCGCATACTCTATCGCCCATTCGACTGGAGATGGACAGTCTTCAATCCCAACGTGGCCGTGCATCGTCGTGAGCGAGTGATGCGACACATGATAGCGGGTGAGAATGTTGGTTTGATTTGCACTCGACAGACGAAGGACCAGTGGGGCGCGTTCGTGACCCGTGATGTGTGTGGCCACAAGACATGCGGTGCCTACGATATCAACTATCTATTCCCATTGGAATTGCAGCCGCCGCTCGATGAGTTGGCGCTTGTACCGACGGAGCCGCGACCCAATATCAGCAAGCGCGCAATCGACAAGATGCGCTTGGCGCTGCCGCCGGCTGCGGCGCCATTGGTGACGCCGGCAAATGTGTTCGATTACATGTATGGTGTGTTCCATTGCTCCGGGTTTCGGAGGAAATATGAAGAGTTACTGCGCAGTGACTTCCCTCGGGTACCCGTAAGTAGCAATCCTGACCTGTTCCAGCGCCTCGTCAGCTTGGGCGGCAAGCTAGTGCGACTGCATCTGATGGAAACGGAAGGAAAGCCGTTGGCGCTGCGCATGCGCGGCGACTCGCGCGCACCGGTCGTCGAGCGCGTAGGGTGGTGTGACGATTCCGTCTGGCTTGACGCCCCCGCTACTAGTGGAGGCCTGTCAACGGCAGTCGGCACGATCGGGTTCGCGGGTGTGTCGCGTGAGGTTTGGGAGTTCCACGTCGGCGGCTATCAGGTGTGCGAAAAGTGGCTAAAGGACCGCAAGGGTCGCACGCTTTCGAAAGATGACATCGCCCACTACCAGAGGATCGTCGTCGCTTTAACTGAGACGATCCGACTGATGGCCGAGATAGACGTGGTCATCGAGCAACACGGCGGCTGGCCGGGGGCGTTTCGGTCAGAATCGCCGGCAGCATCAGCGGTTACCGACAACGGTCTGACTTTCCCGTCGGGGCGGTCGGAGGACTCGTCGACAATGAGAGACGAGCGCGCTCCCATTACGGAGGCGGCAGGCGAATACAGTGGCGATCTATTCTCGCCTGCCAAGGTCGCTGAAGCGCCAGAGCGGTCGTATGACTCGATCGATGACGTAGCACGCCAGAATGTCATGGCTCGAATTCGGGAGGTGTTCTCCGCGCCCGAATCGCGAGATGGACTGGATCGAGAGGCTATTCTACGGCAACTCTGCACCGAACTTGGGTTCGAGCGACTCGGACCGAAGATCCGCGAGACTTTGGAGGGCGCCCTTCTGGCTGCTTCTCGACGCCGGATTGTGGAAACTCGAGGAGGCCAGCTCTTCCTGTCGGCGCGATCGATCGAAGCCTACGACCGGGAGTTTCTCAAAGAGCAGTTCCTTGCCTCGCTCGCTGGCTATGCTTGGGTTGAGCGCGAGGACGCCATTCGAGGGTTCGCCCGCTGGCTCGGCTTCCGCCGCACAGGCCGAGCGATCGACGAACAGGCACGATCCCTCGTCAACGGGCTGCTCCGAACTGGCGGACTGGAGAGTGACGGCTCGTCAATTCGGAGGTCGCGACAGTGACGGGGGTGCAACGCGAGGACCGTGAGGCAGCGTCTACCAGGATCGCTGACTCCCTCACACGGCCCGTTTCCGTCACTCACCATTCCTCACCGTGAGCGGCAAAGAACGTCGGGCCTCCGCCATCGGCAAGTATCCGTTGTGCCTCAGCGACCGGATCTGCGTGGCCGTCCTCTCGTAACATGCACTCTAGCGCATCACGTCGAATCTCGTCCTTGGTTCGATAGTCGCCTGGGAACGGCTCGTGTGTCGGCAGAACGGGAATCTCCGGAAGGTCGATAATCCGCTCCTCACTGTAACCGCACGTCGTAAACCAGCCGATATCGACTGGCCGAGGATCGTACGGTTCGCCCGCAAGCGTGAGAACATAGCCGAAGGGTTGGAGCGCAAACTCGATTAGCACGTGTGGTTCCGCCCCGGTCTTCATCGCAACAGCAACGCCGGTCGTTCGACCGTTTCTGGACGGGCATAAGTACCCCGTCAATCGCATCTGACCAGGCTTCGCGACCTCCTCGCGATTCAAGACGAACGACTGCAGATCGGGTCGGCGGGTGAGTAGATCACCTGAGGATGCCGCGATCATCGTCGTTACGACTTGCTTCGCGATTCGAAGTGGATAGCCCCTGAATGCAGAAACGAGTGGCTGCGGCTCACGGCGCATGGACTCAATGAGACTTCGCCCCCAATGCGACCATCGAGCGAACTCACCACCGTACCAAGCGCCAGTTAGGCTGTTGCACTGCTCGCACAACACGGGCGCATGAAAACCCCGTTGGTAGATGCGGCCGGGCCGTCTGTCGAAGTACTCGTCGCCACTCTGGACAGTAACGGCATAGCCACTTGACCCGAGCGAGCTCTTGGGCGGTATGTGCTCGCGGCTGAGCGGACCAAACTGACCGCAAAGGCGACACTCGCCGGCAAGAGGCTCTTTGGCCAAGGAGCTAGACCCCCGTTCATCGCTGGAAGAGCCAGCTTGTGAGCTTAGAAGACCCCTCGTTGCTGACGCACCATTACAACGTGCTTTCTCAGTCGGTCGAGAGCGGCGGTCGCTTGTTCGACAGACCCTGAAAAGTAGCCGGCTCGAATGAGAGGCCAGTCCGCGCCGAGACGCGCAAGGTCCTCCTGCAAGCGATCGACAATCCCTGGGTCTCGCCACATGTACGATCCTAGAGGCGCCCACCCTCTTTCGTTGTGACCAGGCGTCGCATCGATGTACGCAAGCGAGACCGTGCACTCAAGACGGTCGAAGAGCCGCTCCGCTTTGGATCCCGTCGATACGATGCCTGGCAATGTCGCGATGAAGAACCCAAGTGCTCGATCGGACAGAGGTGTATATCGACGATCCATGTCCGGCAAGCGACGCCAAAACTCCTGCGCGAACGGAGCACCCTCGTGAAGTGCCTCGACAAACGGACTATCCCGCTCTCGTCGCCTGAGGGAGGGAACGCCGATAAGCAGTACCGACCGCAAGTTATCGGGGCGATCCTGTGATAGCCCACCCAATCCCGCAGCATAAAGTGCGAGCAACGCGGGATACCTTGCTAACTGCTGGTTGGCTTCGTAGAAAGCCCCTGTTGGCTCCGGCAGGTCGAGGAGATGCGCAACAATCTGAGCCGCCGCAGGAATCTGCTCGCGCGATGCCCAAGCGCCCATAGTTGACAGCAGGGGAGCAAGATCTCCCATCGCGGACTCGACGAGCTCGGCTTTCGCAGCGACTGATTCGGTCGTCGGCTGCGTGTCATACGAATAGAGACCGCCCTCCAGTAGTCTCGCGCGTGCCGCCTCGACAGCACCCCAGAGCAGTTTGCTCAGTTGTATTCGGCGATGCGGAGCCTGCAACAACACCTCGAGTTCCTCGACGGAAGTGCTGGCTTCGACTGCCTTACCAGTTATTGTCGCCGCAGGGGTCGGTTCAGCGCCCGGAGGAGCGAAAATGGCTTGGCCCACGGGGGGCGGATCGATTGCGGGTAGGTCGTGAATGGCGCGAAGGAGGACTGTGAGAGACTCCTCGTACGCCTCCTCCACTCGAAAATCAACGTAGATCCGACCTGCAAGAAAGGAGGGAATACTCCCGGGCTCGTTGGAACGCAAAACGGGGATGAACTTAGACGTGCCCTGATCGGCGACTAGCTCAGCGGTAACCATCACGCTCTCATAGCCGGCGCCGCCGACGCGAGCTTCCGACTTCTGCACGTACGTCTCCGAGCACACAACCACGATTTTCGCTGAGTCCGCAACGGCCCGTGACATGAACGGCCCGGCTTCCTCCCCCGGACGAAGATGCCATCGGTCAAGCCTCGCATCCACGCCGCTCGCTCGCAGATCCGTTGCGAGCCTGAGTACCCAGGCCTTGTGATCTGCGGAGTCGTGGGAATACGAGAGAAACGCGGTTGGCGGCATCGAGGCGCGGGTTGGCGGACGACTGGCGGCGAGAAGAGATCGGGAGAGCTTCGAGACGGCGGGACGCCCTTGAATTGACGCGCCCGAAGTCCTTTACACCAGTCGAAGTTTTGCTGATCAACTAGTAGCCGACCGCAACGACCCTGCCAGACTCAGGAGTAGACAGTTCAATCGCGCAGGCGCCGCCGGAGTCTGCCGTGGCAATAGTCCTATTGCGCGCCGGACTGATCACAGATAGTATTGTGCGTGTGAGGCCACGCGGCCCGATCCCGATAACCGGGGATCGGGCCGCTTTTCTTTTTTGGGGGAGCACAGATGCACTCGAGAAGCAATGTGAAGGTTTCTCTTGCGCTCGCCGCCCAGCGACTTGGGATCAGTCGAGAACGCGCGGCACGATTGGTATTC
Organism: Gemmatimonadaceae bacterium; assembly: GCA_041661925.1. GTDB lineage: Bacteria > Gemmatimonadota > Gemmatimonadetes > Gemmatimonadales > Gemmatimonadaceae > PNKL01. The sequence goes on along the minus strand of JBAZTM010000004.1, from coordinate 94,164 downwards.
CGTGGTGTCCTCGACGGCGAACAGGGAGCCGACGGACGCTGGCGGGTCTCGCTCCATTCGATCAGGCGTGCTCGAGATCACGTCGCTGCTCGCACAGCAAGCGGTCCCCGAACGCGAGGCTGACGTAGGCCAATGCCTCCGCGCAGAGTACTCGTTCCCGCACTATGGTTGGCAGCAGACGCTCCGCTGTCCGCGAACGAGCGTCTCGTCCTGTGCGTTCTGTGCCTCTGGGTGAACAGCAAGTCCGGAGAGTGCTTTCCCTCGATTGCCTCGATCGCGAAGCACGCGAAGCTCGGGGAGAACACTGTGCGCGCCTCGCTTAAGAAGCTCGAGGCCGCGGGCGCCGTGCGAGTTCGGAGAGGCCGACACGACGCCAAGGGAGACCCAACGAGCCATCTGTACACGGTTCTCGACTACTGTCCGTCGACCGCACAGGAAAGCCGAGCGGAGTCGCTGCAGCCTCCATCCGTCGAGCAAACCGTGGGGGGTACTGCAAACGGGATACCACCCCTCCCTCAATCTGAATACCCGGGTAGTGTCCCCGCGATGCAGGGGGTACTGCAATACAGACACCCGAACGGTGTTAAGAACGAGACCACTGAAGTTCGTTCGCAATCGCCGCTCGCCAGTGCGATCCCCGACGCCGCCGAATTGAGGCCAGCAAACTGGCGGCGCTGGAAAGACATCGTCGACGACCCACAGTTCAAGCCTGGCCGTCGTTTGGAACCACCATCGCCGTGCCCGGGAGAAGCTCACGGCGTGCGGGTGCAGGGCTAGGCCGTGTCAGACGCGCTCTCAAGATTCCGCGTCTCGCTGCTCGCCAAGCGCGAGAGCCTGGAGCGCCTTGGGGCCGTGGCCGTTGACCCTGTTCGCTTCATCGATTCGCTACTCGAAGAGCTTCGCACGGTGGCCGCGCGGGATGAGGACTTGCTGAGTCTTACCGAGGCCGCAAGGCACTGCGGGTACAGCGCCGACCACCTAGGAACGTTGGTGCGCGCAGGGCAGCTCAACAACTACGGCCGCAGGAACGCCCCGCGTGTGAAGCTCTCGGAGTTGCCACGAAAGCCCGGAGGCTTGACGGCGAATTCGCCTGGTGCGAACGTGAGAATGCAGATCGCGAGGGAGGTTGCCCACTCAGCACCAGGGAGGGGCAATGCCCAAGCGTAAGAAGTTGTGGAGCTTCAGCGCTGGCGAGCGGGGACTTAACAAAGTCCGTGCGTTCGCTCACAACCAGACGGGGCTCCTGTTTCTGGAGTTCACCGAGATCGACGCCGTGAGTGGCGTCGGCATCCGGCGCCGCGTCGCGCTGGGTCATCGGGACACTGACGCCGCAAAGGCTGCGGCCGAGACGCTGGCGGCGCGACTTCGCACCGCCACGCCGGCCACCGAGCCCGAGCTCACCGTCGGCGCGCTGTTTGACAGCTACGAACGAGAGGTGACGCCGACGAAGGCGAAGACTACGCAGGGCCACGACCGGCGCACACTGGAAATGGTCCTTCGACACGTGGGGAAGGGCCGCCGCGTCCTCACGCTGGACCGCCGCGACTGGGACAGTTTCATTCGGGAGCGACGTGCCGGCAGGCTGGTGCCCGTAACGACGAGGCCGAAGGGGGCACGGAAGATCAAGCAGCGGGCCATACGACCGGTGCGCGATCGCATTGTCGAGCAGGACCTCCGCCTCGTCCTAGCCGTGCTCAACTGGGCAACCCGCTTGCGGTCACCGTCAGGCGAGCCCGTGCTCGCGCGAAACCCGTTTGCGGGTCTCGATGTACCGCGCGAGCAGAGCCCAAACCGGCCGATGCTCAGCCCGAAGGACCTAGCGACGATGTCGGCCGTCGCCGACCAGGTCAGCCCCCAGTTTGGACTGCTTCTCGTCACGGCGTACCTGACGGGCCATCGGATCGGCGCGGTCAGTCAGCTAAGGTGGTCTGACCTCGACCTCGAGGCCCGACGCGTACGCTGGCGCGCCGAGAACGATAAGATCGCCTACGACCACGTCACACCACTCGCGCCTGAGCTGGTGGACCGCCTGAAGGCCGCCCAGCGCGCGCGCCGCACAATAGGAGAGGCGTGGGTCTTCACTGCCCCTGCCGATCAGTCAAAGCCACTGCCGCGGTTGCTAGCCCGGGACTGGTGGCAGCGGGCAGAGACGTTGGCAGGCCTCAAGCCAGTGAAAGGGCGTGGCTGGCACAGTCTCCGCCGACTGTTCGCCAGCGAGCTGCGGCACACGACGCCCATGAAGGACCTGTGCCATCTGGGAGGCTGGAAGAACCCGCAGACCGTGTTGATGTGCTATCAGCAGTCCGATGAAGACACGATGCGGAAGGCACTTGAACAGCGCCCGGCCCTCCCATGCGCCGAGATTGGCTGAATCGAATCGACACCATGAAACGACACCACGCCAGAATCGGCAGTGAAACGCCAAACCCCGCAACGGCAGTAAACCGTTGCGGGGCTGGATCTTGCTTCCAATGGGCCATCGAGGAGTTGAACCTCGGACCTCACGCTTATCAGGCACTTGGCACTCTCGCCAAGGTGAGCGCCGTAGGACGTCTTCTTAATAGTTGTAGCCGAGCGCCGACGAACGGCGCGGTGAGCGCTGCTACCTGTCAGAAGGTTGCCAAAGTTAGCCAAGCGCTCGCACCACTTTCGGCCATCCTGACCGGTTCGCGTAGGTCGTACCCGTCGGCAGCGCTCACGTGTGGTGAGCGCGGGCGGGCTGTATGAACCGCGTAAATCCAGCGCTCTCCGCGATGGCGGCCATGGCGATCGCCGGCGCGTCGGTTGTGTCCGCCGAGAGTCCGCGGTTCTACTACGACCCCGCCGCGAAGCCCTTCCCCCAGAACTACCGCAAGGTCTCGCCGCCGCTGCGCAAGAAGAGACCCCACTCGACCGCCGACTTCATGGCGATCGGCCGGGCCGTGGTGAAGCGCGAGCGGAAGGCCGAGCGCCGGCTGAGGACGGGACAATGAGGGCATCTCCCGCGATCCGATGCACGTCGAGGCGATCACGCTGTGACTTCTGTGACCTCCAGCAGCCGGGGGTCCTGACCAACGGTAAGTGGCGCGCGTGCGAGGGCTGTTATGTGAACATCACTCGCGACCTGCGCGTCCGACCACCGGCGCCAGACGGCGCGGCGACCGATCCACCAGGGCGACGAAATGTCTGAGGCCCTCACTGTCGACCAAGCGACGGTGAGCAAGCCTTCGTCGCACGTTGTGGGGGGGGGCCAATGAACGACCCCCGCCCTGGCACCATGCACGCCGTGCTCGACGCCTACCGCGCAGATGCGATCGAGCGTGAGGCCCTGCTCCGCACCATCGAGAAGCGCAACCGCGTGCTCGAGGCGGAGAACGCCCTGCACCATCGCGAGCTGCTCTTCGTGCGCGACGGCGACAACCTGAGCTACGCACTCGGCGGCTTCGCCGGTGCCTGCCTACTCGGGTGCGCCGGTGCCATTGATCGCGGCGATCGCGACGCGGCCATTGTCTGGGGCACGCTGGCTGGCCTCTTCATCGGCGCGCGCGTGATCCTCCGTGTGTTCTGGCGGGGGAAGCGCTCATGACCACCGCCGAGTTCTTCGCCGGTCGCCACGCCGAGCTCGAGGCCGGTGCGCTCGCTCTCCTGCGGCGCTCCACCGCCCTGACCGCCACCGCCATGGCGTCCGATCTGCGCGCCGGGTCCAAGGAGCTGACCCGCGTGCTCGAGTCCATGCGCGTGCGCGGGCTCGTCACGCGCTTCAATCGCCGGTGGAGCCTCGCATGACGCCCACCTGGCTGGTGATTCACCGCGTGATGTCCACGCCTGACAAGGGCGGCCATCGCGTGCAGCTGCCGGGCGTGATCCTGCCATTCACCGTCAAGGCGAGTGATCGCGCAGCCGCCGAGGCGCAGGTGAAGGCCGCAGCGATCGAAGGTGGCCGGCTCGCCGTGGGCCGTCTCGATGCCGTCGCGAAGTGCTCCTGGAACCTGATGTCCGCCGCGGAGCGCGCCCGATTGCTCGGCGACTACTCGCCGCCCGATGAAACCCGTGAACAGAAACTGCGCCGTCTGAACGCCATCCGCGGCCCACGCCGCCGGCGATCCGCATGACGCGCGCGCAACGCATCGCCGCCCGGGAGACCGGGGCGCAACACGCAGGCTCTCCAGGCGTCCACTGCGCTCGTAAGGGACTGCTCCCCATCCACAGCCAGGCCCTCGCGGTCCCGGGTGGCACTACTTCAACAGGGCGGTGCACGTGACCGCCCGCCCCAGCCCCATCCCCGACGATGAGGTCGAGCTCGTGCGCGCGCAGCAGCGTCGCGAGACCACGGTCTACGACTTCGGGCTCTTCGCGCAGACGCACGCCGCGCCGGCGAAGGCACCCGAGCCACCAGCCTGGCACCACTTCAGGCTCTGCACCACGCCGGCAGAGTACGCCAACCTCGCCGCGTTCTCGCGCGATGGCATGGCCCTGCTCGAGGTCGCGCGCCGTGTGGCCAACGCGATCCTCGACGCGCAGGGCAGCGTGGCCGTCTGGGAAGTCCGCCTCGCCATGGGCCAGAAGGGCTGGCTCGCGAACAACGGCAAGGAAGCGCTCGACGCGTTCGGCGGGCTCGGCACGGGCATGAGCCTCGCCGCGGTCGATCGCGAACGGCCACCCTCTTGGGCGCAGGCCGTGCTTGAGAAGTCCCATGCAAACGTCTCGAGCGTCTGGGTTCGCCCGCAGCACGTCGCCGACTACAACCCCGCCACGCGCCGTGCGCGTGCGCATTCACGCCCTACCAAGGAGAAGCAGCAATGACAGCCGCGCGCCCACGCTTCCGCGCCGGCAAGCGGCTCTGGCTCCGGAAGGACGACGCCGCGCTGCGCCGCCTCTATCCGCACCTATCGACCGTGAAGGTCGCAGCGCAGCTGGGGCGTTCGGTTGCCGCCACCTACGGTCACGCCGGCAAGCTCGGCTTGAGAAAGAGCGCCAAGTACCTCGCGAGCCCTGACGCCTGCCGCCTGCGGCGCGCGGACAATCCAGGCATCCACTTCCGCTTTCCGAAGGGGCACGTACCCGCGAACAAGGGGCTGCGTCGCCCCGGCTACAGCGTGGGCCGCGGCCGCATGCAAGAGACGCAATTCAAGAAAGGCAACGCAAGCCGCTGGATGCCCGTGGGCAGCACGCGCCTCGTCAACGGCTACGTGTACCGCAAGATCTCGGACATCCGGAATGTCACGTGGACCCGGAACTGGAAGCCGGAACACGTGCTCCTCTGGGAGACCGAGCACGGGCCACTGCCCGCGGGGCATGCGCTCGCCTTCCGCAACAAAGACCGACGCGACATCCGCCTCGAGAATCTCGAGTGCATAACCCGCGGCGAGCTCATGAAGCGCAACACCGTCCACAACCTACCCGCGCCGCTGCCGGCGACGATCCAGCTGCTCGGCGCCCTCAAGCGACGCATCAACCGGAGAACCCGTGAAGAACAAGATAGAAGATCTGCGTAATCATCTTTTCGCCACGATCGAAGCGCTGCAGGATCCGGACAAGCCGATGGAGATCGAGCGCGCCCAGGCGATCGCGGACGTTGCCAAGGTCATCGTCGAATCCGCGAAGACCGAGGTCGCGTTCATCAAGGTCGTCACAGACGCCAGCGGGTACGCGGGTGTGAGTGGATCCGGCTTTATCCCGCTCGGGGAACCCGAGGGGCCCAAGCCCGCGGCCCGGTTGGTGGGAGGCGCGCGATGACCCCGCTCGACAGCACGCTCATGCAGGTCCCGATCGCAGACCTGCACGAATCGCCCCTCAACCCCCGCAAGCACTTCGACGCGGCGGCCCTCAAGGAGCTCGCCGACAGCATCAGTAAGGTCGGCATCCTCACGCCGCTTCAGGCGCGCTGGAACGGCACGGGCTACGAGCTCGCCGGCGGCGCGCGTCGCTACCGGGCGGCCCGGCAGCTCGGCCTCCTCACGGTTCCCTGTCTCGTGCGCACGATGACCGACGCCGAGTTCATGGAGATCATGACCGTCGATAACCTGCAGCGCGACAACCTGCACCCGCTCGAGGAGGCGCAGGGATTCAAGCAGCTGATGGAGAAGAGCATCGGCTACGACATCGCGAAGATCGCCGAGCGCTGCGGGCGGTCACACCAGTACGTGTACGACCGGCTGCGCCTGCTCAAGCTCATCCCGAAGGCGCAGGACCTGTTCCTCGACGGCCGGTTCCCGCTGTCGCATGCGGTCCTGCTGGCGCGGCTCTCGCGCGAAGACCAGGAGCGCGCCATCGATCCGGACGCGCGCGGCGGCAACGGTCGCATCGCGGGGCTCTTCTATCCCGATGACAGCCTGTTCGACGACGATTCGCTCGACGACAGCAAAGATCCGTGGGCCCATACGAAGCCGGTGAGCCTCGGCGAGTTCCAGAGCTGGATCAACGATCATGTGCGGTTCGACACGCACGCGGACGTCGTGCCGGATCTGTTCCCGGAGACAGCGGCCGCCGTCCTCTTTGCGGAGCAGAACAAGCAGAAGGTCGTGTACATCACGCACGACTACCGGGTGGCCGACGATGCGCGCGACGCCAACGGCGTGCGCACCTACGGCGAGAACGCGTGGAAGCGTGCCGATGGCACGGAGCAGTCGAAGACCTGCATGCACTCGGTGCTCGGCGTCGTCTCCGCCGGCCGTGGCCGTGGGGACGCCTTCCCCGTCTGTGTAGCGAAGAAGAAGTGCGAGATCCACTGGCCGGCAGAGGTCAGGGCCGAGAAGCAGAAGGCCAAGCTGCAGGCGAAGGCGGACGTCGGCGACGAGACCGCGAAGGCTGCGCTCGAGCGTCAGAAGCAGACGCAGGCCAAGGAAGCGGAGAAGGCGAAGGCCGCCGCCGCGCTGCGCGCGCGGGTGACGCCGCTGCTGGTGAAGGCCACCTGCGCGGCCATCGAGGACCTGGCCGAGAACAAGCTCGTCGCACTCATGTGGGAGGTGCTCGGCGACGGCGAGATCTACATCGATTACCAGCGGCGCAAGAAGTTGAAGGTCCCGACGTCGGCCGCGCGCTTGCTGCGCATGCTGCTCGCCGAAGATGTTCTGCGGCACGAGAGCACCGATCAGTGGGCGTATGATGAGATCTTCGCCCAGGCGAAGTCGGTCGGCGTCAACGTCGAGAAGATCGTGCGCGACGCGACGGCCATCGAGGCGCTCAAGGCACCAGCTGCCCCCAAGGCCAAGGCGAAGCCGGCGAAGGCCGCGAAGCCGAAGCAGAAGGCGGGCAAGTGAGACAGCGCCCCACGCACGGTGATGGCCACACGCCAACGGCGCAGCTGCAGCCGTTGCGCTGTCCCTGTTGTCAGAACGACCTCGAGCTGACGTGCCCCAACCGCTGCGCCAACGCGCACGAGGGGGCGCACGTCGGGCTCACGCCCGCGCAGGCGGCTCCGGCCCCACGCGGCAAGTGGACGCCGGCCCCGGATGGACAGCGGCGCCATAACGGCCAGACGCGCGCCAGTGTCCTCGGGTACCTCGCGACCGTCGAGCATGCCTCCGCTGCGGCGATCGGCGCCGGGGCCGGGATCCACCCGCATCTCGTGCACCAGATGCTCGCGCAGCTGCGCTCGGAAAAGCTGATCACCAAGACCCTGCCACCAGGCCGGAAGCGCGGCGCGATCTACCGGGTGGTGAAGTCATGAGCCGCAAGCGCAACCCGAACGAGCCCCTGCCCTACTACAACTGGTACGTGGACCGGTGGCTGTCCGATCGGCACGTGCAGAAGTTCTCGCCGGCGGCTGAAGGGATCGCCCGCCGGCTGCTCGATCACTGCTGGAAGAACGGGCATGTCGTGAACGATCTCGAGGAAATGGCGGAGATTTCGCGCGCCAAACTCACGATGTTCGTTCGAGAGTGGGAGCAAATCAAAATGATCTTCCGCGCTGTCGAGAATACTGACGGTGCGCTACTTACGTCCGACTTCGTGGAAGATCAACGCACCGAACAAGATGCGATGCGGGCGAAGCGCGCCGCGGCTGGCCGACTCGGCGGTCTCGGGAAGCAAATGCTAGCAAGTGCTAAGCAAGTGCCAGATAGTAGAGTAGAGGAGAGTAGAGTAGAAGGTCCGGACCTGTTCGCCGCCGCCGGCGTCCTTGTCCCATGCGCGCCGCCCGCCCCTCACGGGGCGGCGCGCCTGATCGATCGCGCCAAGGACATGGCAGCGCGCGTCGCGCGTGGTGAGTTTCGGCGGGAGCATCTGTCATGACCGCCGGCGTCCTGAAGTTCTTTGCCATTCCCGCCGGCACACGCGAGGCGCGCTGCCGTTCGTGCGACCAGGTGGTCTACTGGATCATCACGGCGCAGGACCGGCGGATGCCCGTCTCGCTCGAGTACGCCGGAGCCTTCGCACCGACCCAGACCGCTGAGGGCAGCGGGATCTCGCATTTCGTGGACTGCCCGAATGCGAACCAGCATCGGAGGCCGCGCAATGGCTGACTCACCCACCCGCCCTGCCCTCAGCGTTGGCGAGGCGTTCCCGCGCGAGCAAGAGCGTGTTCGCGAACTGCTCATCGAGTATGACAAGCTCGGCCCTGTTGGTGCCTTCGGTGCCCTGATGCTTCGCGATACACTCGCGCGCGCTGATGCGGCGATGGCTTCCGGAGACGTGATCGCCATTCTGCGCTCCTACGAAGAACTACGAGGTTGCCAATGACTGACTCAACCGAGCATCCTGCCGTCTGCCAGGTGTGCGGAGAACCCATGCCCGCTGGTGAGGAGATGTTCTACTTCCACGGCTACAGCGGGCCGTGTCCGAAGCCGCCCCTTCCGGCCCCCTCCCCTGCACGACGCGTCCTCGTGGCCGAGGAGCTGCTCGCTCGGCTTGGTGAATGGTCGGCGCCGCTGATGGTCAAGATCGAAGCGATAGAGGGCGATCAGTTGAAGATGGTGTTTCGCCATCCGGAGTCGAGTGCGCTGCGGTGGCTACTCCGTGATGCGACTATGGGGCTGTGCGATGATGGTGACCGCCTCTGCGCATGGCTGAATCACTCGCCCAAGTCAGAGACCGAGCCCGCGTTCCTCGTGATCTGCGAGCCGTCCGGCGATGACGGCGAGGTGACCGCTGAGGACGCACCGTTCCTGACAGACGAGCAGAGGGCGCACATCAACGGCACCATCCCGCACGCGCAGGGATTCATCGAGGACGTGGACACGATCATAGCCGCCGTTGAGTACGTCGCTGCGCTGAACAATGGGATCGTCGCCACGGCCCCGCGCTTGCCGGTGGACGTGCCGCCTGAGCGTGCGCGTGGATGCGCGACGAAGGTGCCGGAATGAGAGCCCTGTCGATCCAACAGCCGTGGGCCTGGCTGATCGTGAACGGCTACAAGGACGGGGTGGAGAACCGGTCGTGGCCGACGAACGAGCGTGGAGAGAGGCTGATCCACGCAGGCAAGAAGGTAGACGCCGAGGGCTACGAGTGGGTACGCGAGACGTTCCCCGAGATCCCATTGCCGCCACTCGAGGCCCTGGAGCGCGGTGGCATCGTCGGGCGTGCGCGCCTCGCGGCGTGCGTCACATCACTGGCGTCGAGATGGTTCTTCGGACCCTACGGCTTCGTGTTCGAAGACCCCACGCCACTGCCGTTCATGCCCCTGCGCGGTCAACTCGGCTTCTTTGATGTCCCAACGCACGGAGAGACCAATGGCTGACACCAATCAGCGCCACCCGTCCTCTTACGGCCAGTCCTACCCGCCTGACGGCACGCCAGCCGTAATAGCTGACAAGCGCAGCGAGATGCAGCGGGCGCTAGACATCCGCAACCTACCGGACCCCGTGCCTGACACCCCGCAGACGGTTACGGCGGATGTGATCTGCCCTGAATGCAAGCGTGACGCGGATGAGCATACCGTCGTGTACGGCGATGGCTGCTTGCTAACCCGCTGCGACGTGTACCGCCTCGCGTGTGGACGCCTGACCGCCGCCCTCGGCTCCGCCGAGTTCGACCGTGACCGCGCGAAGTGTGACGCACAGGGCTTCCTCGACACCATCATGCAGGACACGCTGCAAATGCAGGAGCTTCGGGTGCAGCTCGCCACCGCGCAGGAAGAGCGCGATCGGGCGCGCGAAGACAACGCCCACCTAAGAGCTGAGAAGGCGATCTTTTGGGCGGAGCAGTCGTGAACTGGACTATCTACGGCATCATCGCCCTCGCCATCTGGGGCGCTCAGGTGACCTACGACCACCTGGCGGACTCTCGAGGACGGCTGGCGCCTGCAGTCTTCTACATCGCCAGCTCGCTCGTCTGGCCGTTCACCTTGGCGCTCGTGGTAGGCTCGGCCCTGCTCGTCGCCTGGCGCCGGCATCGTGCGGCCCTGCGCACCACCGTGCTCGAGCTTTGGAAGCGCGCACGTAAGCTGCGGACGGCGCGCTGATGGCGGCCCCGTTGCGGAGCGATCGCCGCACGGCTGTCTTCCACGATGAAGACAAGCTTCGCTGTCCCGAGGGGCATCCGATCAAGAAGTTGTTTTGGGCTCCCACCCTCACGGCCGTGCGCTGCACGTGGCGCAGCGACGGCCCAAGGTCTCCTGAGTGCGGGAGCATCGTGCTACTGTTTGCTGTGTCGGATGGCTTACGGTACGTCGTCGAGGTCACGCACGTCGAAGCGCAACACGTCGAGTCGAACCGCATGACACCCGCCGAGGCGGCCCGATTCCTCGGGCTGTCGTGGACGCCGGATCCGGATGCGCATCGCTTGGGAGGTGCTCGATGAACCTGACCGTCACGCTCGACGTGCGCGCGTTCCAGGCGTTCATGACCGACTTCGAACGTCGGCAGCTGCCCTACGCCACCATGCTGGCGCTCAACGCCACGGCGGCGGACGCCCAGCGAGGCATCAAGAATCGCATCCTCTCGGTGTTCACCGTGCGATCCGGCCGCTCGAGCCAGTGGCTCTTCAACCAAGTGTGGTTCCGGCGACGGGACCGTGCCACCAAGGCCAAGCTCTCGGCGCTGGTAACCGTGGGGGACAGTGGGGATCGCCAGGACTACACCAAGCGATCGTTTCTGCCAGCCTACGAGAGCGGCTTCCTGCGCCGCAGCTCGTTCGCCATCGGTGGCTCACGCATCAAGGTGTTTCCCAAGGGCTCGATCGCCATCCCCAACCGTGGCGCCAATGGCCGCACCGAGATGCCGCGTGAGCTCTACCCCACGATGCTCGGGCTGCAGGAGCGACGCGACATCGCCGGCGGCATGCAGTACGTGAAGGTGGGCAGAGGCAAGAAGGCGCGCATGCAGCAGAGCGGGCTCAAGGGCAAGCGTCGCACGTTCGTGGTGCGCCATCGAGACGGCGCCGGCCAGGTGCGCCAGCGCGTGGGCCCGGGCAAGCTCGACACGATCCTGCTCTTCCGCATCCGCACCCCGCGCACCGTCGCGCCGCGCCATTTCTTCTTTGAGACGGCGCAGCGCATCGCCGAGCAGCGCATGCTGATCAACCTGCGCAACGGCTTCGCGGAAGCGATGAGGACGGCGCGATGACGCGCTGTCGTGAATCGAGACAGCGTGCCATCGTGGCGGGTCCTCCCCAGAGGACACCCCTGCGGGTGTCGACGACCACCGTCATCGGGCATATGCTGGCTCTCAGAGAATGTGGGACTTGGGCACGCCAGCCTGACGTGTCCACTCTGTAGGACCGTACATGAAGGCGAAATCACGAGCGGCGCGCGCACGGCCCACGGCGAAGCACCGCGCCCAGGTGAAGGCACCTGCCAAGCCGCGCGTGAAGACGCCGCCGCCAGACGGATCCCGCGTCACCGGTCTCGAGTTCGCCACTCGCGTCGGCGTCAGCAAGAACGCGGCGTCGTACATGACGCGCGAAGAGGGCGCGCCGTATGACACGCACGGCTGGCGCTGGCCGGAAGCGCTGCACTGGTACATCCGGCGCGAGAAGGCGCGCGGGCGCCCGCCCACCGGCGACAACGTGGCCAACGCGCGCGATCGTCGCGAGATGGCACAGGCCGAGCTCGCCGAGCTGGACCTCGCTGCGCGCCGTGGTGAGACTATGACCGTGACGCAGTTCGACGCCGTGATGTCGGCGGCGTTCTCGCGCGTGCGATCGCGCCTGCTCAACCTGCCCGGCAAGCTCGCTGGCGAGGGCGAGCTCAAGCCGCGCGAGGAGCTGCTCGCCGTGGCCGAACGGCTGGTGCATGAAGCGCTCGAGGAACTGGCCGCCGGCGACGACGTGCCGATGAACCTCGAGGAAGAGCCGGCGGCTGCATGATCGCGATCGCACTGGGGCACCTGCAGGGCGCGCAGGTGGCGCTCGAACGCGAACGGTACTGGCGCGCGAACGCGCTGCGCCCACCACCGCGTCTCACGCTGTCGCAGTGGGCGGACCGCTATCGCGTGCTCAGCCGGAAGGCGAGCGCAGAGCCCGGGCGCTGGCGCACGTCGCGCGTGCCGTACCTGCGCGAGATCATGGACACGCTCTGTGATCCGAAGGTGCAACACGTCTGCTGGATGAAGGGCTCGCAGATCGCCGCCACCGAGACGGGCACCAACTTCGTCGGCTACTACATGCATCAGGATCCGTCGCCGATCCTCGTGCTGCAGCCCACGCTCGACATGGCGCGCGCCTGGTCTATCGATCGCCTTGACCCGATGCTCGCGGAGTCGCCGGAGCTGCGGAAGCTTATCGTGAAGACCAACCGCCGTGACAAGGGCGACACGATCCTGCACAAGGAGTTCGGCGGCGGGCAGGTGGACATCGTGGGCGCGAATTCACCGTCGAGCCTGGCGTCGCGCCCCAAGCGCATTCTCTTCGCGGATGAGGTAGACCGGTATCCGCTCGAGGCCGGCGAGGAGGGTGACCCGCTGACGCTGGCTGAGCGCCGGCTCGATACGTTCTGGAACCGGAAGGTGTTCGTGCCGTCCACGCCGACGATCAAGGGCGTGTCGCGCATCGAGCATCTATTCGAGCTCTCCGACCAGCGACACTACCAGGTGCCCTGCCCGCACTGTGGGCAGCTGCTCATCCTCCGGCGGCGGTACCTGCAGTGGGACGCGGGCAAGCCGGAGTCCGCGCACTACGTGTGCAGCCAGCCGCTGGATCCTGACGGCCGCCCGCTCGCGCTCGTCGGCGGCTCGACGGCGACCGAGGGCGCAGGGCAAGCGCAGCCGCACGCTGGATGTGGTGCCGTCATCGAGGAACGCGACAAGATCCGGATGCTCGCGCTCGGGCGGTGGGTGCCCACCTTCCCCGGCCGGCGCCGCGTTGGCTTCCACATCAACGCGCTCTACTCGCCCTTCCTGCGGTGGAGTGAATTCGCGGCCGCCTGGCTCGAGGCGCAGGGCCGACCGAAGAAACTCAAGGTGTTCGTGAACACGTACCTCGCCGAGACATGGAACGACGAAGCGATCGGTGCGAACCCGGACAGCCTGAAGGCGCGGCGCGAGACGTATCCCGCCGAGGCGCCGGGTGGGGTCGGGCTCATCACCATCGGCGCCGACGTCCAAGGCGATCGCGTCGAGGTGGATACCTGGGGATGGGGCGAGGGCGAGGAGCACTGGAAGCTCCGGCACGAAGTCGTCTGGGGCGACCCGGCGATGCGCGCCACGTGGGACCGCGTGCAGCTGGTGATCCAGCGGCCATGGCAGCACGAGCATGGTGCGGTCATCCACGCGTCGGTGGCGATGATCGACTCGGGCGGCCATCACACCGACGCCGTCTATCGGTTCTGCCGGCGGAAGTTCGGCGTGCCGTGCTGGCCGGTGAAGGGCATGGGCGGCGCCGGCATCGCCCCCGTGCGCATGCCGCTGCGGAAGTCCAAGGCTAAGGCGAAGGTGATCATCCTTGGCACGGATTCACTCAAGGACATCGCGTTCGCGTACATGGCCACCGAGATCGCGGGCCCCGGCTTCATGCACCTACCCCTCGACACCACCGACGAGTGGATCGCCGGCCTCACCGCCGAGGAAGTCAAGAAGAGCTACGACAAGGGGAAGGTGGTGCGGCAGTACATCAAGAAGCCGGGCGTGCGCAACGAACCGCTGGACATGTACTGCTACGCGCTCGCCGGGTTGCTGCACTTCAACGAGACCGTGCGCGAGACGCTCGGCCGGCGGGCGGAGTCGCTGCGCAAAAAGGGCGAGGAGCTGAAGGCGGCGGCCGCGGACGCGCCGGCGGCGGAGTCGAGCGAGGAACCGGAGAAGCGCGCGAAGCGGCGGAAGGTCCGGCGATCGGGGTTCGTGCACAACTACTGACCGCGCGCCCAATCCAACCGATTGCGCCATTGCGCCTGATCTCTTAGTTTCTCGCCGCGCGCAATCCGCGCAGACAACTCGACGAACCGGTTCAAGGCCGGTGTGGCGACCAAAGGGTCGCCGCACCGGCTTTTTCGCGTTTTCAGGAGCAGCGTGGCCCCAACGATCCCGACCACCGAGCCCACTCTCCTCGTCAGCGGTACGACGTGGCAGTGGAATCCATCCTTCGCGGACTTTCCGCCGAGCGATGGATGGGTGATCACCTACCGGCTCGTCGGCGCGACCACCAAGGAAATAGCGGTCACCAACACCGGCACCGGCTACGAAGTCTCCCTGCCCTACGGTGAGACCACCGTCCCGCCGGGCAGCTACACGCTGAGCGGCTACGCGACCCTCGCCGGCGCGCGGCACCCGCTGCCGAGCCGCCAGGTGCTCGTGGTCGAGGGCGGTGCGGTCGAGCAGAAGGGTGCGGCTCGCCGCCTCTGGTGCGAGCAGATGCTTGAGATCGTGCAGGCCGTGCTGATGGGCAAGGCCAGCGCCGACATGCTCGAGTACTCGATCGCCGGCAAGAGCGTGAAGACGTTCACGCTCGAGGAGCTCTGGAAGCTGCGCACGTCGCTGCGCAATGAGATCTACGTCAAGCGCACCGGCCGCCGCGGCCAGCCGCTGCGCGTGAGGTTCGGCAATGGGTAGCACCCTGCGCCGCCTCGTCCGCGCCGGCATGCGCCGCGAAGCGTCCTTTGCGGCCGCCGAGCAGAGCCGCCTGTTCGCCGACTGGAACGGCTACATCCTCTCCGCCGTGCAGGAGCTGCGCTATGAATTGCGCACGCTCCGCGGCCGGTCGCGCGCGCTGGCCCGGAACAACCCGCACGCGCGCCGGTTCGTCAACGCGCTGACCACCAATGTGGTGGGCCCCAAGGGCATCCGCCTACAGCCCACCAACCTTGGGCGCGACGGCAAGCGCGATCGCGTTGCGAACTTCTACGTGCAGACGGCCTGGCAGACATGGGGCCACCGCGGCACGTGCACCGTGGACAAGCGCCTGAGCTGGAACGACGTCGAGCGACTGGTCCTTGCGACCATCGCCGTGGACGGCGAGGCGCTCGTGTACGAAGTGCCCTATGCCGACAACCCGTTCGGCTACGCGCTGCAGCTCATCGACGCGGATCTCCTCGACGAGAGCTACAACGCCGCTGCGGGCCCGAACGGCAACCCGATCCGGATGGGCATCGAGCTGGACCGGGCCACGCAGGCGCCGGTGGCCTACCACCTCTGGTCACGGCATCCGCAGGACAACGAGTCCGGTGTGTCGCTCGAGCGCAAGCGCTACGGCGCCGACGTGCTGCACCACCTGTTCGTGCCGTGGCGCATCGGCCAGCTGCGCGGCATCCCATGGATGGCGCCCGCCATGAAGGGGCTGCAGCACCTGGGCGGCTACGTGGACGCCGAAGTGATCGCGGCCCGCACGGCTTCAGCGAAGATGGGCTTCATCCTGCAGAACGCTGGCGAAGGTGCGAGCGGGCCGGATCCGGACGCCATCGAGGAAGAGGAGCAGGAAGCGCCCTACCTCGAGGCCGCGCCGGGCATCATCGATCGCCTGGGACCGGGCGAGACGTTCGCGAACTGGGATCCCACGCACCCGACGTCGCAGGTGCAGGCGTTCATGAACGCGATGCTCCACTTTATCGCGGCCGGTGTCAACGTCTCGGCGATGACCCTCTCGGGCGACGTGTCGCAGGCGAACTACAGCTCGCTGCGCGAAGGCAAGAACACCGAGCGCGACGCGTGGGAAATGCTGCAGACGTGGTACACGGGCGAGCTGCACGAGCCCGTGTTCTCGCAGTGGCTGCCGATCGCGCGCGCCATGGGCGCTATCCCGCTGCGTGGACCGGCCGCCGCCTTCGCCGCGCATCGCTGGCAGCCGCGCGGCTGGCGCTGGGTTGATCCGCTCAAGGACGTGCAGGCCAGTGAGCGCGAGCTCGCGCTCCGTCTGACCACGCGCACACGCCTGGCCGCAGAACGCGGCGATGACTTCGAAGAAATCCTCACCGAGTGGAAGGACGAGCAAGATCTCGCCGCCGAACTCGGTGTGTCGCTCCCCGAACCTCAGAACACTCCTATCGCGGCAGGTACGTATGACGGCACCGACAACGGCACCACCCCGAGCGGCTCCGCCGGATCTCCGAACGCTTCCGATTCAGCGGCGACAGGTGGCGGTCGCGCTCGACTCGTCGCGCTTCGCCACGCGCGCTGACGGCGACACCCGGCTCCCGATCTGCCTGTCGTCCGAGGCCCCCTACGAGCGGTGGTGGGGCACGGAGATCCTCGGACATGAACGCGGTGAGATCGATCTCGGCTACTGCGAACGCGGCCTCGCGTTCTGCGCCGATCACGACACCGAGCGGCAGGTCGGCGTGCTCGAGGACGTCACGGTGGATGAGGACGGCTGCATCCGCGGGCTTCTGCGCTTTGGCGCGCACCCCGATGCCATCTGGATCGAAGCCGACATGCGCTCGGGGGTGCGGCCCTACGTGAGCATCGGCTACCGCATCAACGCCATGAAGCTCACCGAGACCGACGAGAACCAAAACGACACGTATCGCGTGACGAACTGGACCCTGTTCGAGGGCTCCAGCGTGGCAGTGCCGGCGGATGTGTCCGTCGGCGTGGGACGGGACACGGACCTGGCCGCGTTCCCGCTCGCCATCGAACGCCAGGCGCCCCGCAAGGGCGAGGAACAGGAGGACCACATGCCGGAAGCACGTGCAGACGCGGCCCCCGCCCCCGCGGCGGCGCCGTCCAACGAGCAGATCCGTCAGGCCGTCGAGGCCGAGCGGGAACGCTGCAGCACGATTCGCAGCATCGCGAGTGAGCTGGACCTCGAGGGGGCCGAAGTGCAGCGCCTCATCGACGAGGGTACCGAGGCCGGCGCCGCCGGTCGCGCCCTGGTCGCGCAGAAGCGCGCCGCCGGCGCCGGCCGTCCCGCGACGGTTGTGACCGTCGGGCATGACCGGGCGGGCGACGCCCCCTGGGAGAGCAAGGCGGAGTTCTTCCGCGCGGTGGTGCGTGCCGAACGCGGCCAGAACGATCCGCGCCTCATCCGTGCGGCGACCGGTGCGTCGGAAGGCTCGATGTCCGACGGCGGGTTCCTGCTCGCCCCGCAGTTCATGCCCGAGGTGATCGCCCGCCTGTTCCAGGGCGGCGAGATCATCAAGCGCGTGCGCCGCGTGCCGCTCGGCCCGAACTCCAACGCGCTCGTGATCAACGCGGTCGACGAGACGTCGCGCGCCACGGGCAGCCGCTGGGGCGGCGTGCAGGGCTACTGGGCGGCCGAGGCCGACACGGCCACCGCCAAGAAGCCGAAGTTCCGCCAGATGAACATCGGCCTGAACAAGATCATCGCGTTGCTGTACGCGACCGATGAGCTCATGGAAGACTCGGTGGCGTTCGCCAACATCGCCGAGACCTCGCTGGTCGAGGAGCTCATCTTCCTGGCCGAGGACGCGATCGTCAACGGACTCGGCGCCGGCCAGCCCCTCGGCATCATGGCGAGCGGCGCGCTGGTCACGCAGACGAAGGTCGCGGCGCAGGCGGCCACGACGGTCGTCGCCGGCAACATCACGGCGATGTACAGCCGCATGCACCCGAGTTCGATCCAGAACGCGGTGTGGCTCATCGACCCCTCGGTGATGCAGCAGCTGCCGCTCATGACCATCGGCCAGCAGCCGGTGTTCCTGCCGCAGGGCGGCCTGAACAACAGCCCCTACGGGCTGCTGATGGGCCGGCCGGTCATCCCGGTGGAGTACAACGCCGCGATGGGCACGCTCGGCGACATCCTGTTCGTCGACCTGTCGCAGTACATCGTGGCCGAGAAGTCGGGCGGCCCGCAGGTCGCGAGCTCGCTGCACGTGCGCTTCCTGAACGGCGAGCAGGTGCTACGCGCGACCTGGCGCATCGCCGGCCAGCCCGCGTGGAACGCCGCGCTGACGCCGAAGAACGGCGGCAACACGATCAGCTCGCTCGTCGCACTCGAGACCCGCGCCTAATCGGTAGGCGGGGGCGTCACCTGACGCCCCCGCCAGCCGCTTCGCTCACGCACTTCTGGGTTGTTTCACGACTCTCAACGATAGGACTACACACCATGTTCCCCTTCTCGCTCTCTGAGAACATGAAGATCGTCGAACTGCTGGCACCGGCGGCGGACGCCGGCGGCCGCACGTCCGACTACATCTCGCTCAAGAACTACATCAAGGCGTTCATCGTCGTGCACATCACGCAGGGCAACGCGGCCACCATCGCGCTGACCCCCAAGCAGGCGACGGCCGTTGCCGGCACCGCCGTGAAGGTGCTCGCCAACGCCGTCCGGATCTGGTCGGATCTCGACACGGCGGCCTCCGACACGCTGGTGGCTCGCACCGCCGCGGTGGATTACACCACGGACGCCGGCGTCAAGAACAAGATCGTGGTGTTCGAAATCGATCCGGAGACGCTCGACGTCGCCGGTGGCTTCGACTGCATCACGGTTCTCACCGGCGCGTCAAACGTCGCGAACATCACGCAGGCGATGGCGTACCTGGTCCCGCGCTATGCGCAGGCCACGCCGCCGTCGGCGATCGTTGACTGAGTGACCGGCGCGGGACGGTAGCACGGTGCTACCGTCCCCCGCCCTTCGCCACGATGCGACTCCTCCTGCAGTGCGGCTCCCGCAAGGGAGAGATCCACGAGGTTCCGCCGCGCGTTGCGCAGGTGCTCCTCGCCGATGGCCGGGCCACGCCCGTGCCATCGGCCGAGGCGTCTCTGCCCACGTCCGGCACTGTCGCCACCACCGAGGTGGCGATAGACACCCGCGACCCGAAGATCCCCTCGGGCCGCCACCATCGAGGCCGCCGGTAGATGGCCACCAGCGCCTTCGACACCCATCTCACGGGCATGCTCAACAGCCCGCTGGGGCGCGACGTGTACGTCAGCGATCGCACCATCCGCGGGCTACTCGCGCGCGAGGAACGGCAGCAGGACGACGGCAACGGCTTCGGCGTCATGGTGTGGGTGACCACGCTGACGGTGAAGGCCGCTGACGTCACGACGCTGCGCGTGGAGGATCGGCTCGACGTGAGCCCGCTGCGCGCCCTCTGGAACGCGCTCCATCCGCGGTCGGACTGCACCACGTATGCGGTGCGGAAGATCGGCCGCGAAGACGACCTGGGCGCGCGCGAGATCGTGCTCGCCGACGTCGCGCGAGGAACGCTCTGATGCATCTCGCCGCCGTGCAGCTCATCGCCAACGCGCTCGCCGACAGCACAATCGGCGTCAACGCCGTGCTGGACTCGATCCCGCGCGGCGATCATCGGCGTCCGCCCAACGTGCAGGTGTACGACGAGACGCGCGTCGGCTGGGTCTCACGCCTCGAGCTGGCCGAGGAGCCGCCCGAAGGCACGGCGTTGCCCGGGCTCGTGGTCGTGCTAGGTGGCCCGATCGGCTGGCAGAGCAAGGGCCGCCCGACGCGCGACGCGCCGTCGCAGACCGCCAACCAGATCACCGTCGGCCTGCACTACCTCACGCGCGAGACAGAGACGGAAGTCGGCGTGACGGACGCGATCCTCACGCTCCGCGCCGCGCGTGGGGTGCTCAACATCCTCGCGCAGCCTGACTTCGTAGCGCTCCGCACCCTCTACGGCGTGCGCCTCGAGACCCTCGTCGAAAACCAGTACGCCCGCCTCTTCACGCCCATTGAGGACGTGATCCTCGCGGGCTCGCTCCTGACCACCTGGACAGCGCGCGAAACGCTGCCTCACTACACGCCCTGACGGAGGGCCACCCCATGCCCATCACCGGTTACTCTACCGATCTGCCTGCCGACGTCCTCCTGGACTCGGGCGTGCTCTACGTCGGCGCGGCCATCGTCGGCGTCAGTCGCGGCGGCCTGTCCTTCGATCCGGGCAAGCAGTACCGGAACATCGACTTCGACGGCAAGCGGTCGCCCGTCAAGCTCCTCGATCGCATCACCGGCTACGACGCCAAGATCTCGGGCAACATGCTCGAGTTCGGCACCGAGGAGCTGCCGCAGTTCGAGCCCGGCTCCGTGAACGACGCGGCGACGCCGGTGGCGACCATCACGCCCAAGGTCGCCGGCACGCTGCTGGTCACCGGCGACTACCTGACGAATGTTCGCCTGGTGTTCGAACGCGGCGGCAGCACCGGCGCGGCGCCGTTGTATGCCACCGTGCTGTTCCCGTGCGCGCTGGTCACGCAGTACTCGGTGAAGGGCGCCGACAACAACGAAGCCGAGATCGCGATCACCATCGAAGCGCGGCTTGACGTCACCGCCCCCGCCGTGTGTTCCACGGCTCCGTACAAGATCGAGCTGCGCAGCACGTTGCCCACCTGATCCAGAGGCCATCCGTGACCAAGATCATCCCGCTGGCAGCGCTCGAGGAGCGCTGCCCCTCGCTCAAGCTGTCGGACGGCCGCGAGGTCGAGATCCGGCAGATCGACGGCGTCGGCATGCAGCTGATGCAGCTCGCGCAGACGGGCGAGCCATCCCTCTTCTGGGACGTCGCCTGGCGCTGTCTGCCGATGCTCGAGGAAGCCGAGGTCCGCGCCTTCACGCTCGCGCAGGCGCGCACGGTGGTCGAGATCGCGTGCGGCGCCGCCCAGCGCGTGCTGGACGCCCTGGGGGAATCCGACGCGCCGGCGGCGACGGGCACGCCGGCGCCGAGCTCGTCGACCCCGTCGGGTTCATGATCGTGCAGGTCGCGCGCGCGTTCGGGCAGCCGTCCATGACCGTCGCGCGCGCGCCGTTCGCCGAGACTGCGTGGACGTTCGGGCAGCTGCAGGAGGTCGAGCGTCAGGCGGGCCTCGTGCGTGAAGCCGAAGGGCTGCGCGCGGCGGACCTGTCGGCGGCGGCGTTCCATGACCCGAAGCAGCTCGAGCGCCGGCGTCGCGACCTCCTCTCGCGCCTCGACGGCACGCGGCCGCAGATCTCCGCCGCCGAGGCGAGGGTGCGGGCGCGACGGATGATAGCGCGTATGGAGCGCGAGGGCGTGCTAGATGACGTGCTCGCGTTGGCACCCGCACCGGCCATGGAGTCGTAACGATGACCGCCCCCGTCCGCGCCGTCGGCGTCCGCTTTGAAGCGCAGGGCGTGCCCGAAGTCCAGGCCGCCACCCGCGCCGTGCAACGCTCGGCCACGGAGGCGAGCGATCGCGTGCGCGCGAGCACGCGTGCGGGACTCGAGGGCGCCGCCGAGAGTGCGCAGCGCAAGTGGAGCATCGCCGGCCGCCAGATCGCCACGTCCATGGCCGACATTGGCCGGACGGGCGAGCTGGCGGGGGGGGGCCTCAAGAAGATCGCGATCGTCGGTGGCGAGATGGCGGTCATGTTCTCGCCCATCGGGCCCATCGCCTCGGCTATCGCGCTGCTCACGCTGGGTATCGTCTCGATGTTCAAGCGCGCGCGCGACGAGCAGGCCGAGACGCAGAAGCAGTTCCTGCGCGGGCTCAGCGAGATGGGCGCGGCCGCTGACTTCAACAGCATCCAGGCGCAGGCCGGCAAGCTGTGGAAGGGGACCCTCAATCCCACCACGATGCAGTTCGAGGGTGGCGCCGGCGAGTGGAGCCGCAAGGAATCGGCGCTTCGTCAGCGCGGTGCCAACCCCTTCGACCTCGGCGCGCCGGGTGCCCTCAAGAACTTCTACAGCCAGAAGGTGATCTCCCCGCTCGACGGCAAGGAGATCACCGTCCAGCAGCTGCTGACGCAGTACCAGCAGACGATCACGATGATGCAGTCGCCGCTGAACGCGCCGCGTGGGCCGCGTTCGCCGATCACGATCGGCGCGAGTACTGGCGCCGACAAGAAGGCGTCCCAGGCCGCGTATGAGCGCGCGATGCTCAATAACGGCTACGGTTTCAGCGGGAAGATCGCCCCGACCATGCTCACCGACGCGGACAAGGCGATGTTTGCGAAGCTGGAAGGCGCCACGCCCAGCAGCCCCATCCTCTCCTCACTGCTCCCCTCGCAGGAGCAGCTCGACAAGGAGATGAAGGAAACGATCGCGCAGGTCGGCTATTGGGTCACCGACCACATCGACGCGATCAAGTCACAGTTCGCCACGGTCGGACAGGTGATCGCGGAGACGATTTCACAGAGCCTGAGTGACGGACTGCGGGCGGCATTCGAGACGCTCTTCTCTGGCGGCGGCATCACCAACTCGTTCAAGGCGCTCGGCAAGGTCATTCAGCAGCAGCTCGGGGCGCTCTTCGCGGACCTCGCCATGAAGGCGCTGGGACTGGCCAAGCTCTTCGCGGCGTTCCAAAAGGCCCTCGCGAGCATGAACCCGTGGGCGGCGATGGCGATCGCGGGCGCGCTTCTCGTGGCCGCAAACGCGCTGGGCGGCAGTGCGAAGCAGTTCAACTACGGATCGAGCGCCGCCTCGTCCTCCGTGTCGTCCGTCGCCAGCAACGCGAGCGGCGAGTCGGTCACGCGTCTGCTCTGGGGCGAGAACTCCACCACGCTCGCCGCCGGCATGACGCCGCGCCAGGCGATGAACATCACGATCATCGGACCGAACGACCCCACGGCGCAGCGCGCCATCCAGGAGCTCATCAAGAAGTCCGACCGGAGGAGCTAGCCCATGGCCTCGATCGCTTTCAACGATGGCGCCGCGGCCACCCTCGACAACGGGCTGACCGCGATCGCGTCGGGTGTCGGCAGCCGGTTCGCCAACTGGACGCCGTTCACCCGCAAGGTGGGCGCGTCGGCCACGAGCCTCGCCACCGGCGCGCGCTCGATGTTCGCGTTCCGCACCGACTACGGCGCGTCTTTCGAGATTCGTGAATTGCCGAATACGTCGCTCGGCGTCGCGCTGCGCCTCAAGCGCCACCTCGAGAACGGCGGCACGTGCAGCGTCACCACCGGCGACTCGAGCGCGCGCGTGTACGCCACGTGCGGTCTCGCGGAGGGCGCCGACGTCGGCATCGCGATGTCCGATCCGCAACAGCTCTCCTATACCGTGTCGCTCGCGCTGATCAATCTGGGCGCCGCCAGCGACATGCTCTGCGAGTACTGACGCCGTGCTGCTCGAATACCAGCTCCGAATCCGCAACGCGTCCACCGCCCTAGATCCGGACGGCACGGCCGACGCGCTCACGCTCACGTCCGTGGCCGGCGGCACGAATCCGTACATCACAGAAGCGCCGAGCGGCGACGGGCAGGAAGTGGATCCGATCACCGGTTCCCTGCGCGAAGGGAGCTACACCGTCCGGGTGGTGGACCCCAGCACCGGCACCGACGGCACGGGCACCATCCGGCTGGTCACCAACCAGCTCGAGGATGCCACCTATCGCCAGCAGCTGCTCTCGCGCCGCTGCTATGTCGAGTACCGGCAGAACGGCGGCGCGTGGACCATGCTCTCCGCCGGCTACCTGAACGCCATCCGGCTCATCAGCGCCATCGAGTACGAGTTCGCCATCGGCGACAGCCGGCGCATCGCGCGCACCAAGCGCGTGTTCGTCAACGGGTCCCCCAGCTACGGCGGCCGCGGCACGATCTTCGGCGGCCCGGTGATCGGCGGCTTCCTCGGCGTCAAGGACTTCGGCGGGTGGACGTTCCGCGTGGTCGCGGTCTCGGGCCGACAGGTGCAGTGCGCGTTTGTCGAGGGATACGCGGGACCCACGGGCTCGACGACGCGCAAGGTGATCGAGGCCAAGGCGCAGGCCAAGGACTCGCGCGTGGCCAAGATCGACGATCTCACGATGAACTACGCCTCCTGGCGAAAGCTCGACGGCATGACGGCGAAATGGTCGTATCCGGACCTGCGTCTCAAGGTGAGCGTGAACGGCGTGGCCAACGCCGGCGCGCACGTGCCGGTGCCGAACGCGATGGTGCACGGCGGCGTGCAGATCGTCTCCGACATGCCGATGCCGTCCACGGGCTACCACCTGACGTTCCAGTGGGACACGACGCTCGGCGGGGCCGCACCGGCGGTGAACGCCGTGCTCCGGGTGAGCTGCTACACCGACGTTGTGTCCGATGGCAGCCCGCTCTACATCGATACGCACCCCATCGACCTGGTGACGTCGCTCTGGACCGAGGCCGGCATCGCCTACGACGCGGCTGCGGCGACGGCGGTGAAGGCGCGCATCGGTGTGGACGTGCGGCTGGCACTCCGGATCACCGAGTCGCAACTGCTCACCGAGTTCATTGAGCACGCCGTCTTCGGCCCGTTCGGCGTATCGGCGCGCACCAACGCCGCCGGCGCGCTCGAGCTCTTCACCACGCGGCTCAAGGACGCCGCGACGCCGGCGTTGACCGTGGCGACGGCGGATCTCCGATCCGGCGACACGATAGTGTTCGATCTCGACGAAGCCACGGTCGTGACGTCCATCTCAATCGAGCATAAGGTGTACACGGTGGCGCCAGACCAGACGCCCGACACCGACAACCCGTTCGACGGCGTGCTCAAGGCGACGAGCCGAGTGGAGAGCTCGAGCGGCGACACGACGGCGTTCGGCACCAAGCAGGTGGAATTCACCATTCCCGGCATGGTGCACCTGGCCACGTCGAACGAGCCCGACCTGTCCAGCCTCATCGCCGCCACGGCATTGGAGATCTTCGATCGGTTCGGGCGCGGGGCGCCGGCGGGGGAAGTCGAGATCCTCGCGACCGCGGCCGCGGCGGCCGCCAAGGTCGGGGAAGAGCTGTACGTCACGGTGCCGCACTACCCCAACAAGAACTACCGCATCGGCGAGTCCAGCGTCGGCGCGCGCATCATGCAGCTCGTGCGGCGCACCGAGGCACCCGAGGGGCCGCGGTTCAAGCTCGTGGACAGCGGGCTCGCGCAGCAGCCCATCGCGCCGGCGGCCACGATCAGCATCGCCGCCAACGCCGGTGATCCCACGACGGTGGCCGAGTTCACGGTCACCAATGCGGCCGCGATCAACGCCGCCGCGGTGCTGCAGGTGGCGGTGGAGTGGGCGACGGGCGGATCGAGCCCGACGGACAACGGCCAGGCGTTCGCGCGGTATGGGGCCGCCAGCTGCCCCACGGGCGCGGAGCTGCTCCCGCCCGTCGAGGCCGGCAGCAAGGTGTGGGTGCGCGCGCGCACGGAGCAGGCCGGGCGGCGGCCGTCGGCGTGGACCGCGTGGACCAGCGTCACGCTCACGGCCCTCTCGGCGCCCGCAGCGCTCACCGTGTCGGCCATCAAGAAGACGGCCGCGACGCTCAGCTGGACGAACGGCAGCGTCACAGACGACACGGAAGTCTTCGTCTACCAGGGCGCGCTGGCGCCGGCCGACTGGGCGCCGTACAAGGTCGCTCGCCTCGCCGCCGGCTCCACGCGTGCGCTCATCCGGTCGCTCTCCGGCCCGACGATCGCCTATCAGGTGGCCGTCTGCCACGTGGATGCCAGCGGCACGCGCTCCGCGTTCGCTACGAGCTCACTGACCACGAACAGCACGCTCGACGGCTGCCCCCGGCCCGCCGGCTTCGCGGTCATCGCCAACCGCGAGGACGCGCAGGCGCGCATAGGCATCGCGCTCGCGCTCTGGGCCGCCGATACCACGATCGACATCGCCATCGAGCGGGCGCCGGACTCCGGCGGCTCGCCAGGTGCCTACGTCGAGATCGCGCGCGCGCCGGGCACGACCTCGATCTACATCGATGACCTGCCCAGCGACGGGCTCACCTACTGGTACCGGATCCGTCACTCGCTTGGTGGGCTCGGCGACTCGAGCTACACCGCGGCGCAGAGCGGCACGCCAGGCGGGATCCCGGCTGGGCTGGTGCGCCCTGACCCCGTGGCGCCGGTCATCGACGTGGCGAACACCGAATCCGGCACGACCGGCACGACGACGCTGACGATCACCGACCCACAGGGGCGCGTGACGCTAGTGGAGTTCCGCACGAAAAGCGACCCCGGCGCCTGGTCTGCCTGGGCGCCTGATGCATCGGTGCCGTACTCCGCGAGCGTCACCATTCCGTCGGGGAGCGGCGTGTGGGCGCGCATCGGGTACCGCGTGACCGGGTACGACGCGCTGGGCGTGGAGCGGTACCTCGCTGCCGGCGAGGAGCAGTTCGACCTCAATCTAGCGGCGGACCTCGTCGGCTGCGCCGGCACCTTCAACCATGACGGCTACCTGCTTCTGTCGATCGCGGCCGACAGCGACACAGCGTCGCTCAAGTTCGCGGCCTCCGCTGGCGGTTATCCGACAGCGGCCACGGTGCGGGCGGCGGGATACTACAATGTGCGCGCCCTCGATGTGGCGGCGCCCACGGCCACGATCAATGTTGGCGCGACCGTGTTCGTCAGCATTCTGCTTTATACCGCCGTCAATGCGGGTGGCACCGAGAGCGTCCTGTTCCAGTACCGATTCACGCGCGAAGGCAGCGACGTGCGCGTGCAGGAAAAGTGCAGCGAAAGCGGTACCACGGGCACGGTGCAGCTTGTCACGACGGATCCCAACGGGCGCATCTCGAGCTGGGAATACCGCACGCAGGTCGCGCGCGGCGCCTGGTCCGGCTGGGCGGCCATGACCAACACTGGCGTGAACACCTACGAGGCCACGGTCTCGATGGTGGAGAAGATCCCCAGCAAGATCGGCTGGCGGATCATCGGCACGTCGCTCACCGGAATCGGCGGCGTCGCGCTCTTCGAGAACGTGGTGACGTTTGCGATGGGGCCCGTGCCGATACAGCCGGTGGTTGAGGCGGCGGTGCTCGGCGATGGCACCGTCAACGTCTCCGTCATCGGCGACAGTGACACGGCCTCGATTCAGGTGGGCTACAGCACCGTCAGCGCGGCGGCGGCCGATGCCGCGCTCGGTGGCACGGTCAATGCCCGGCAGACCACGTTCGTGAATGTTGGCGCCGGATCGCTCACCCTTGGCCAGCGCGCATACATCAGCGTGAAGGCGTGGTCCGGCACGAGCGCCTCCGGCTCGGGCTCCGTGATCGCGCAGGTGCAGGTCGCGCGGTTCAACTCCGCGGACTCCATCACGAGTCGCGTGCCCGGCTCGTGCGGCTTCTCGCCATCCACCGAAGTGACCGGCTTTGGTCGTGGCATCGGAGACTATGCGGCGGGGCCAGTCGCGGCCGGCACCACGGGCTATCACTACGGCTTCTTTGTCGTGCCGAACGGGGTCACGCTACGCGCGCTGCGCTTCTACGGGTACTGCGCAGACGCCGCCGACGTCATCACGGCCAAGTTTTATCGCATCGGGTCGGTGCAGATGGGCGCGACGCAGACGCTGACCGGCGGCGGCACATGGACCGCAGTGGAAGTCACGTCCCTCAGTGAAGACACCAACGGCCGCGCTTACGTGGTGCAGGTCCACGTGAGCTGGAACGCCTACCCCGGCCCGCCGAGTTCCATCCTGCTCGGTCACCTGGAAGCGGAATACGACAAGACCTCGATCAACCAGAACATCTGAGGCCCACATGCATAAGGAAACGCAGGACTACATCGCCGCCATCACGACGCCCCAGATCAAGGCGCTCGACGCGTTCGACGCCGACGTGATCGCGCTGCAGCGGCAGGCGCCGCTGTACGCCGCCGAGTTGTCGCTCGAGCTGCTCGAGCTGCAGCAGGCGGTGATGACCGAGCCTGACGCGACGTGGCACGTGCCGCTGAACAACGCGCTGCAGCGCACGCAGTTCCTCGCAAGTCGCCTCGAGAAGCTCACCGCCGTGCTGCAGGAGCTGCGCCAAGGGCTCAAGGATCTGCGCGAGGACCAGGCGACGGTGACGCAGAAGGCGAGCGCCCCGTGAGCCGCGCATCGCTCGTGCTGATCGGGGCGCTGGTGCTCGTGCTCGCCGGCTGCCGGCACAGCTCGCCGACAGAACCGACGAAGGATCCGCTCACCGACCATCAGGCGTGCCTCGACGCCGGCGGCATGTGGGGCCCGTGGGCGACGCACTTCGGATGTCGGTGGCCGGACCCGGCGCCGGTGCCATAGCAGACCAATCCAACGGCTGGCGCGAGCCGCCCGAGCACATTAGGTTCTTCGCCACAATCAGACACGCCGGTTCGAGGCCGGCCAGATCCCTGCAAAGGGTCTGGCCGGCTTTTTCGTTTGCCCCGAGTAGTCCATGGCCCAAGCCTCGCTCGCCAACCGAGTCTACGAGACCAGCACCACCGCCGGTGCGGGGGCACTCACGCTGGTGGGCGCGGCGACGCCGCGGCATCGCACGTTCCTCGGATCGCTCGGCGCGGCAGCGACGACGTTCTATCTCATCTCGCACCGCACGCTCGGCGAGTGGGAAGCCGGTGTCGGCCTGGTCAATGGCGATGGCACGCTGACGCGCGTCACGGTCCTGAACAACCATCTCGGCACGACGGCGACGGTGACGTTTAGCGCCGGCACGAAGGATGTCTTCCAGGACGTGCCCGCCTCGAAGATGCTGGCGCTCGATACCGACAGCACCACGCTGACACTGCCTGGCGCGCTCCGGCTCAACAGCATCGCGTACACGTTCCCGGCGACGCAGGCCGCGAACCGGTTCCTGAAGACTGACGGCGCCGGCAACCTCTCGTGGGCGCTGCCCACCGAGCTGCTCGCGCTCACCGACCTGAGCGACGTGTTGATCACGACGCCCGTGGCCGGCGATGTGCTGCGCTACAGTGGCGCCGCCTGGGTGAACGAGGCACCGACGAGCGCGAACACCGTGAGCCGGATCGTGTTGCGCGACGCCGGTGGCAACTTCGCCGCGGGCACCGTCACCGCCGCGCTCAACGGCAACGCGTCGACGGCCACGGTGCTGCAGACCGCGCGGAACATCAACGGCGTGAGCTTCAACGGCTCGGCCAACATCACGGTGACCGCGGACGCGGGCACGCTCACCGGCGCGACGCTCGCGGCGAATGTGCTGGCGTCGAGCCTGACGAGTGTTGGCACGCTGGCCAGCCTCGCGGTGACTGGGACGAGCACGCTGACGGGGAATGTGGGGATTGGTGGGGCATCCGCGACTAGTGTCGGCGTGAGGATTCTGTCGGCAGCCCTCGCGACTACAACGCAAAGCGGCCTGACCGCCAATCCGGTGTTTACGTTAGCGGCTACGTCTGCTGGCTATGGCATCGCGGCAGCCGTCGCGACTGCCGCCGCCGCGTACACGATGACGGCTGGCTATACGTTTGCCGCCGCCACGCCGACGCTTGGAGCGGGGTCAGCCATCACAACGGTATATGGCTTCTACGCCTTCAATCAAGGCGGGGCGGGCATTACCAACGCCTACGGCGTCTATATCGCCGCGCAGAGCGGGGCCGCCACCACAAACATCGGGCTCTACAACGCAGGGACGACGACGCTGGCGGGGGCGGTGACACTCTCCAGCACTCTCGCGGTGACGGGGACGAGTGCGCTGACAGGAACCGTAGGGGTTGGTGGAGCCGCACAAACGTACTCCGCGCTCTATTCTGCTTCGACGACACTCATAGGTACAACCCAGTACGGCGTCTGGTCTGCCAGCACGTTCTCTTCTGCCGCGACCAGCGCAGGTTATGAGTTTTTCGGTCGGACTTATACCGCAGCCGCCGCATTCACGATGACGACCGGCGCCGTGTTTTTTGCGGAAACACCTTCGATTGGTGCTGGGTCCACTATCACGTCCCAATATGGCGTGTTCGTCAAGAATCAGGGAATCGCTGGCGTCACCAACGCCTACGGCGTTTACATCTCCGCGCAGTCAGGTGCGGCCACGCTGAACATCGGGCTCTACAACGCGGGCACGACAACGCTGGTGGGAGCTGTCACGGCGAATGCTCGCGTGACGGCTGATAATGTCGCACTCGTCGGCGGCATCTTGTATTTCGACAACGCTGGTGGAAGCCACTTTGCGCAGTACTCGGCCGGAACGCTGGGCATTTACATCAGCGGGGCACTTGGCTTTTCGCAGACAGCGAGCGGCTCGATCACGCACGCAGGCGTCACTACGCTGACGGGAAATGTCGGAGTGGGCGGGGCAAGTGATGCTGGGATTGGTTTGTGGGTTCGTTCTACTGCCCTGACGGGCACGGCACAGGTCGGTATCACATCAGCGGCGACGTTCTCAAGTGCCTCGGTCAATGCTGGCACGAACTTTCTCGGACAGTTCACCACTGCTGCCGCCGCGTTTACGGTGATAGCGGGCTATGTCTTTCGCGCAACGGCGCCGAGTCTCGGCGCTGCCTCTGCTGTAACCGCGCTGTACGGGTTTCACGCCGCCAATATGGGCGCGGCAGGCGTCGCCAACGCCTACGGCGTCTACATCGCCGCGCAGAGCGGGGCCGCGACCACGAACATCGGGTTGTATAACGCGGGGACGACCACGCTGGTGGGTGCGGTGACGGCCAACACCGTCGTTAGCATCACGACCACGGCCACCACTCAGCTCATATCCTACAACACCGCCGGAACGGGTTGTGATATTCGTTTCGATAACTCAGGCGGTACGGGTTCCACTCAACCGCGCTTTGGGGCGAGTAGCACCAGCGCATACATCAAGACGAACGGCACCGACGCCCTCACGATAAACGCCGCACAGGCAGCTACGTTCGCCGCCGCGCTCACCGTGGTCGGCAGCTTTGGCTGCAACACGAAGGCCGCGCAGACCGCCTATGCCTCCGGCGGTGCGCTCGCCGCCTACGGTGCTGGTGCCAACGGTTTCGACTCGGGCGCCAACGCCGCCGCGCTCCACGCGATGGTCGTCTCGATCCGTGCCGCGCTCGTCGCGAACGGCATCATGTCCTAACCCCGACCACAACTCCCGATGCAAGCCACCGCCAGTCGCACCATCAGCTACACCTTCGGCCCCGGCCAGAAAGAGGGCACCGACAACGTCAGCGTCACGCTGACGATCGATGCCGAGAACCCGCTGACGGGCGCCGTTGAGCGCGTGTCGACGCAGGCCACCGTCTCCTTGCCATCGAGCGGATGGACGGACGACGACGTGCTCAAGGCACTGCAGGTCATGTTCCCGAAGTTCGACGTGCAGTGGGAATCGCCACCTGCCGATCTCTCCTCGCTACCGGAGTAACTCGTCCCCATGTCGGAACAGCCGTCCGCGCTCATCCTCCCCTTCCGCCGCATCGTCGCCATCCACGGCGCGCTCACGCAGCTCGCCAACCGGCGCCTCCCGGGCATCCAGAACGACCTGCGCGTCGCGCGCCGGCTCGATCTGATCAAGACGGAGGTCGCGGCCTACGAGAAGCGCCGGAAGGAAATCATCAAGGAGCACACGAGCACGGACGACGCCGGCGAGGAGAAGCTGGTGCGCCCGATGGAGCTGCAAGGCAAGCTCGACGCCCTGCTCGAGGAGGTCTGCGACATCAAGCCCCCGAAGACGAAGCTCACCGAGGCCGACCTGCCGAAGGCCATGAAGGGCATGATCAACGCCGGCAACGGCCGCGACACCATCGACGGTGACTCGAACGCCGCAGGCCTGGGCGCTATCGTCGCCGATCTCGCGCCGGAGTTCTTCGCCGTCGCTGACGAGCCCGAGGAGTAGCGCATGCCAGGCTTCGAGCCCATCGGCACGGAACCGATCGCCAGTCACTACACGGCCTCGGGTATC
This sequence comes from Gemmatimonadaceae bacterium, assembly GCA_041661925.1. Lineage (GTDB taxonomy): Bacteria > Gemmatimonadota > Gemmatimonadetes > Gemmatimonadales > Gemmatimonadaceae > PNKL01. The sequence goes on along the minus strand of JBAZTM010000004.1, from coordinate 62,419 downwards.
TGGCCCGGCGTGTGGAACTGGGCCGCGCTGCGCGTGACACTGCGCACTGCGCGCGAGCGCATCAAGATCACCCTTTGGCGGCTCGGTCCCCGTGGGTGAGGCGCGCAACACGATCCCCGTGCCGCTGGGCACCGACTGGGAAGTCGATCTCGACCTCTCGGCGCTCAGCCAGATCACGCGCGCACCCGCCGCACTCGTGGGCGAGACGCTGTCGTTCTGGTTCAGCGCCACCAAGAGCGGCGCCGCCATCCACGCGGACGTGTCCATCACGCTCACGGACTTGGGCAATGGGCGCTACTACGGCTTCATCCCCGGCGCCTCGATGACGGCACGCCTGGCAGCGTATGCGGGCCAGCAGGTCTACCCGCGCCTGTACTGCGCCGAGTCGGCGTTCGACGGTGTGTTCGCGGATGGGCGGTACGTGGTGACGCAGGTCGCGGAGGTGGTGTCGTGACCGGCGGTGGTGTCGTGACCAGCGAGACGGTGCGGGCGCAGGGGCGCCGCCTCTGGCGCGGGCTCGAGGTCATCACCACGCTGGGCGCGATTGTGATCTCGGTGCTGCTCGCCTCGGGCTGGCGCGTGCAGAAGCCGAGTGAGGTGATGGTCAATGTCGAGGCCTCGCTCGACAGCCTCGAGCGCCGCACCGCCACGCTCGAGGCGAACTACACGACGCTCAACGCCGGGCAGCTGACCATCATGCGCCTGCAGTGCCTGGCCACGACGCGTCGCGACGCCAATTACGCCGGCGCCTGCCGCGACCTGCCCACGCGCGACGAATCGCCCAGCGCTCGGCGATGAAGTCTCTCACCGCGCGCGCCCAGTAAGCCCGCGCGGCCATCCCTCCCCGGAGGACGTCATGCTGTCCCCTTCGCTCTTCCTGCTCGCGCTCGTCGCCATCCCCGCTTTCCTGTTCGGCCCGCTGCTCAGCCTGCTCGCTGGGCCGATCGCTGGCGCGCTGCAGGCGGCCATCTACCAGATCTTCAAGAAGAACATCATCCCGGCCATGGACCGCTGGCCCGCCTGGCTCAACCAGGCCGCCAACGCCTTCATCGCACTGGTCGTGACGTACCTCACGACACAGCAAGGGATCGGGATCCCGGCCGACGTGCAGAGTTGCCTCAATGACCCGACCGTGCTCATCAAGGCCAGCTGTGCCACGGGCATGATCGGCTTCGCGGTCCAGTTCATCATGACGTGGGTGACGTCGCACATCACGCACTCGGGCATTCGCACGGCCGCCCTGAAGCGCGCCGGCAAGCTGCCGGCCTGACACCATGACTGGCTCGCCGTTCTCTGACGCCTTCCGTCGCGCCGTGGAATTCACGCTCGCGACGGAAGGCGGCTATTCCGCCGACCCATCCGACAACGGCAACTGGACCGGCGGCGCCTCGGGTCATGGTGAGCTCAAGGGGACGAACTTCGGCATCAGCGCCGCACAGTACCCGTCGCTGGACATCAAGAGCCTCACGCGCGACGATGCGATCGCGATCTACCACCGCGACTACTGGAGCGCCGTGCACGGCGATGCGCTCCCCTTCCCCATCGCGCTGGTCATGTTCGACACTGCGGTCAACGGCGGCGCGCCCGTGCGCTGGCTACAGCTCTCCGTCCCCGGCGTGAAAGTCGATGGCGAGCTGGGGCCCCTGACGATCGCGGCCGCACACCGCGCGAACGACCCGGTGGGCGTGGCGCTGCGGATCCTGCGCAGGCGTCTGCTCTTCAACGCCGGCCTGCCCAAGTGGAAGCTCTATGGCGCCGGCTGGACGCAGCGCGCGTTCGATCTCTGCCGCGCCGTGTGTGAGGCGCCGAGGACCGTCTGATGCCCATGCCTGATCGCCCCGTGTTCAACCTCATGCCGGATGCGCCGGATGCGCGCGACTATCGCGTGTCCGCGCCGCCGCCGGCGCTGCGCGTGTTGCCGCCGCGAGTGGATCTCTGGGAACAGGGGATCGTTCCCGAGATCTGGAATCAGGAATCGCTCGGCAGTTGCACGGGGCACGGCGGTGGACGTGCGCACGAGATCGAGCGCCGGCGCCAGGGCTTTGCACCGCGGCGCCCGTCGCGCCTCGCGATCTACTACTTCGGCCGAGCGCTCGACGGCACGGTCAACCACGACGCCGGCGCGACGATTCGCTCCTGCATCAAGGCCATGGCGCAGTACGGTGTGCCCGACGAGCGGCTCTGGCCCTACGACCTCACCCAGTGGGACGTGCAGCCCAGCGCCGAGGCGTATGTGGACGCGGAACGGCACCAACTCGTGCGGTACACCAGGCTCGGCAGTGTCGAACAGATCTGCGCGAGCATCGCCGCCGGGCGGCCCGTGGTGTTCGGGTTCTGGGTGTACAGCAGCTTCCAGACGGGCGACACCCCGCGCACCGGCACGGTGGTCATGCCCCCGTCGAAGGAACCCGTGCTGGGCGGCCACTGCATGTGCTTTACCGGGTACGAGATCACCAGTGCCGGCAAGCCACGCGGCGGCGTGTTCGGCAAGCTGCTCGATCAGTTGCTCGGCCCACGGGACCAGGACGGCTACCTCATCGCCGACAACAGTTGGGGTGTGGACTGGGGCAAGAGCGGGCGGTGCCGGATGCCGTTCGCGTTCGTGCGCGCGCACGCCTGGGATTTCTGGACGGTTGAAGCCGTGGAGGCCTGACATGGCCCGCCGCGGCACGCGCAGCTCGCTCCTCGAGCGCCTCAGCGAGTCCGCGTTCCGCGACCTCATGACCGACAAGCGGCCGTCGTCCGGGCCGCGCATCCCGCCGGTGATCCTGCTCGAGCGGTGCCCGGTGTGCCGGGAGTGGATGCCGGAGCATTCGAAGCGGGACGGGCAGTGTCGGGCGTGTGATGCCTGGCTTACTCCGCTGCTGAAATGAGAGAGGGCCCGGCGAGTGCCGGGCCCTGGTCGCAACGTACCGCTAGTTACCCGATCGTCAGGCAGGCTGTAGGTCGAATACGGTGGCCGGTCCGTAACTCGCCATGGACAGCGTGACCGAGACCCGCGAGTGGCTGGCGTCGACGAACTCACGTGACGGTGGGTTGTGTTCCCACGGCAGGCGATCAACACTCGCCGGGAGTGGCGGCCGCACCTGCTCCTCGAGGTACGCGCTGAGCACGCTGCGCATCGCCTCCCAGAGATCCTCGACCATTTCTTTCGGCGTGTCGCCAATCGCAATGACGGCAGGCAGCTCCGCAACGGTCAGGCTCTCGCCTCCATGCTCATCCCGTTCGACGCGAATGGTCCATGGGAGGCGCAGCAACAGCTCCAGCTTCAGGGCGTTCAGGGGGTCGGTCATGTCCGTGCTAATCCTCGATGAGTCCGTTGACTCGCAGGATGCGAAGCATCTTTCGCAGGTACAGAGGGTTGATGTCACCATGCCCCTTCTGTACCAAGAGTATCGTCACCAGTGTTCCATTCGGCAAGCGTCGACGCCACGTTCGATGCGAGCCGCCACCGCCACCCGGCAGGCTAAAGCCAAGGCCCGTAAGCACCTTCGCGGCCTCCTCATAGCTGAATCCAGTGAGCTTGGCGCTCGCCTTCATGGCGCCGAGCAGCTCCTCCCAAGCGGCCATCGTCAGGGCACCCGCACCACGTAGAGCGGCAGGGTTCCGATGCGTCGCTGGTCGACGAAGATATCAAAACTGTAATCGCCGGTCTTGGGTAGAGGGAACGGAGCGAACTGCAGGAACAACTTTGCCTGCATGGGACGCGTGGGACCGCCAGGAAAGAAGGCCACCGTGCCTTCGATCTGTGGCACCACGGGGACGCCGTCTTCGTTGACGAACTGCATCTTGAGTGCGTGCGTCGAGCCCTCGCTCACGTCGGCCTCGATCACGACCGCCACACACATGGGCGGCGTCACGATTTGTGGGACGGCCTGGCCGACGTTGATCGTATCGAAGATCCCGACCACGATCGTCTTCCCATTGGCGCCATCGCCGGCATAGTCGGCGATGTGGGCGTACTTGAGTTCCATCTAAGTCTTCCCCTGAGTTAGCGCTTCATCACCTTCACGGAAGCCATTGGATAGATCGTACCCGACGCCGTCTCCACGAGAAACGGCTGCCCCAGTTCGACGCCGAGCGGAGCGGTGGTCAGGATGAAGTCTCCTTGAATCGGTTTGTCCTGATTCCCGAGTGTGACGATGGCCGTCTTGATCGCGAGATTTGGCACTATGTCTCCCGTCTGTTCAAATGGTTGGTGTCTCTGCCAGCAACTGCCGAATCCGGATCCTCGCCTCACGCTCCACCGTCTGGTCCCACTCGCCCTCGAGCACTGCGGTATCGTCGAACGGGCGCCGCGCCGTCCAGGCATAGCCCGGTCGCTTAAGCTCCATGTAGTACAGCGCCGCTGGGCCCGACATCGAGATACCACTCTCGTCCATTCGCACCAGGTGCCAGTCCACGCCATCGATGCAACCCTTGTTCACGATCTCCATTGGTACACTCACGATAGGAGGAAACGGCCCAAGACTGCCGTGACCACGCCCAGCAGCCACAGCCAAGCCGGCAGGATGAACACCCACCACGCGAACGCCCGTAGCCTCCGATGCAACCGCAGCTCCCGCGCGTCCGCAATCGCGACCAGCGCCTTCTCCGCCTCGCTCAGCGGCCGCTCATTGTGCCGGCGCACGTGGCCCTGCTCACCGGTCAGCAGCTCATCGCTCGAGAACAGCGAGATATCGGACATCAGTTCCAATCCGCTTGACTTCGTTCACGCCGCCGCCAGACGAGTCGTAGAAGACGCCAGCGACGGCCTTCTGGGAGCTAAATAGCAAGGGGGCGGCCGTCGGCTTCCACCCCGGGACCAAGCCGGAGAACTGCCAGCCGAAACCACCGCCGGCGTCTCCGCGCGTCACCGCGGCAGTCGGTTGCCATGTGCTGCGATCAGTGACGTCGCCGTGCACTAGTCCGGACCAACACGACCAGGGCATCGCGGAGCACTGTCGTGCCGCGTCAGGAGAGCCACCGTACATCGTGGCGGTCAGCGCGGGGACAACCGTCGCCAACCACTGATCCTCTCCGTAGGCGCGATCTCGCAGGACCGGAGTTTCGATGCGAACGGTCCCGGCGACCACGACGACGGCCATGGTGTCGGTGCGGCACCCCGGCAGCCCATCAACGTAGACGCACCGATCGATGCCGGAGTCGTAGCGACTCGGCACTACCATCCGGACCGAGTAGAGCCCTGCAGCGGCCGGCGCCGGGAGCGCCGAGACTCCTGTCGACTTCTCTCCGCCTCCGCACGCGACGGCGGCTAGCGAAACGACCAAAAACCAAGCACGCATCTGCAACTTTCTCCCGCCGAGGTCCCTCTAACGATGCCCTGGCCCGAATCCACGCGCCAGTCAGGATTGTCACACCAAGTCACTAGAATGACGATCACGACCCCTCAGCCGTCTCTCGTGTGACGCGTCTGTGACGCAGTCCGATACCCTCATAGGCTCTCCAATTTCCCTTACTGCTCCGCTCACCGATCCGTCCCCCCAGGAGGATCCGCCGATGTCTCAGCGCGCTCCCGCGATCCAGCTGCAGCACCCGCTGCGTCGCGGTGTGTACGAGGCGCCCTACTACGACGCCAGCGGCGCCGTCCTGCTCGTGGCTGTGACGCACCAGCACAAGCTCCTCAGTCAGCGCCGTGTCCGAACGGAAGCCGAGTACGGTGCCATCCTGACCCAGCTCGAGCGCGAGCTCGACACCGAGGATCCCGTCAGGCTCCGTCTCGAGGGGTAGCGTTTCGGCCTGACTTGCCTGGCGACTTGGCTGGCGGATGATGCGCCGTCGGTGCCCGGGCCCCCAGTTCCACCTGCGACCGACGCCCCAGATCCTCTGAAGCGGCGAGCTGCTTCTCGGCCGCGTGGGCGATCTGGTTCGCCAGCTCGGCGATGCGGCCCGCCGTGAACAGCACGTGCTCCACGAACGCCGGAGCGGGCGGGGCCACGTCAGACTCGGCACCATCGAGAATCGCTTTCACTCGCCTGACGTGCGGGCTATCGGCCTCCGTCGGACGCCCATCGAGGAAAGCCTCGAGCTTGACGCGAGTCGGCCGGTTGAGCTTCGCCGGCCACTCCTCAGCGAGCACGGCCCTGTTCCACTCCCGGGACATCCCGGTGAGCGGCACAGCCGCCTCGAAATCCACCCCCTGTGCTCGCAGGGCTTCGACGACTCGACGAAGGAGCTTATGGTCAGCGTTCACCGGGGACTTGACAAATGGTGGCAAGTGGTCACAAGTTGTCTGACACGTAGAACGTAGAACAAACTCTCGCCGCGAATCTACCAATGCGCCGACCGAAAGCCAAACCAAAGGACATCGTCTCCGCCGTGCGCGTGCCGCTGATCACCCTGCGCCGCGCCGCCAAGGCCGCGCGCTCCGTGAAGCTGACCCGCAACGGCTTCATCGTCGCCGCGATGCGCGAGAAGGCGGATGCCATTCTCGGCGCGAAGGCGAGCGCGGCCTGAGCTGGTGGTGCACGAGTTGTTGCTGGCATGCAGTGAACCTGATCCCCGAGGAACTTCACATGTACCAGTCCCACGGCCAGCAGCTGGCACCTGCACCGGCCCCTTCCGTCGGCCCGTTCGGGCAGTCGGTGCGCAACGCGGTGAGGGTCGCGCGTCTCGCGAAGGATCTGACGCCGCCCGAGCGCCAGCTCCTCGATGACCTCAGCCGGACTGAAGAGCGTTACCAGTACCGGACGCTCGAGCGCCTCACGGCCATCCTCGCCCGCGTGCCCGACGAGACGCTGCGCGAGAACTTCGCCGAGGACGTGCGCGCGGCAATCTGCGCGCATGGTGGCGGCTCGTCCCTGCCCTCGCTGCGCGAGGCGATTCAGGCTGAGACCGAAGCCGTGGCCGACGCGGACGTGCCAGAGCTCCACGTGGCGATGCTCGAGGTTGCGCTGAACGGCCAGGCGCCGATTGAACTACTCGAACGCGCGGCGGAGAAGATGCGGCGTCAAGCGATCGTGTCACGCAATCTATTCGCAGTGCTGTCGTCCCTGCGCTTTCACCGCCTCCGCCGGGGCCACGCGTGACCGCTCCTATCGCGCCCATGTCCGACACGATCCGCACCGCGCGCGCGAACGTCGCCGGCGACATCGCCCGTTCGCGCCGGCGCATCAGTGAGCTGAGCGCGCAGCTGCGCGCCGAGTCCACGCAGCTCGCGAACCTGCAGGCGATCGCCGAGATCGTGGGCGTGACGGCGGTCGAGGCGGAGGACTTTTCAAACGTCGTCGTTGACGCCTCCGTCTCGCCCTCCGCCATGACAGGGATGGCCGCATCCATCGGCAGCGCCAACGGTCGCGTGCTTCGACTGGAAACGGAAGCCCCACCGGCCGTTGGCACGCCGATGGGGCCCTGATTCCGAGGGCGGCACCGATCGCTCGACACCGCGCCCCACGATAACCCTTCACGAGAGTACGAGCAAGCCGATGGCCTTCACGAAGATCAAGTACAGCAAGGGCGACGTCTCGCTGGCATGGAAGGACGATCTGCCGCGCACCGTCATCACGCACGAGCTCAACTGCGGCGACCCGCCGCGCCCGGAGTTCGTCGTCGCGCTGGCGGCGTTCGCCACGTACCTGCTCGACATCGCCGAGCTCGACTCCGGGTGGAACCGCAACCTCACCATCCAGTCCGTCGCGATCTCCGAGAACGATCAGGGGCGCGGCATCGTGGTGACCGGGCTCAAGAAGGTGGCGCAGGCCGCCAGCCCGATCGTGATCAACACCCCGTTCCTCAGCGAGCTGGCCAGCTACGAGGGTGGCCCGCAGCTCCCGCGCTACGCCATCGGCATGCTCGATGCGCTCGAGGTTGAGGCTGGCAAGTACCGCCAGGGCGAGCGCGCGCAGACCGACCTCTTCCCAAAGAAGGTCGCGTGAGCGAACCAATCGGCGCCCCCTGGCCCATGCCCATCGAGCCCGTGGATGAAGAGGCGAGCCTGCAGGACGAGCACGCCATCCACTACATGGCGGACGTCTGGCTCCCCGAGGGCCGGTGCTACGTGCTCCGGCGGACGGGCGGCGGTGAGAACGTGCTGCGCCACGGGGATCTCATCGAGGACATCCTCGAGGGGCGCATCTGGCCGCCCGCCGGTCCGGTCTGGCTGTCGGCCGCGCGACGTGCTGCGTTGTCTGCCGAGGACGAGGAGCAGCTGCTGGCTCGCGGCGTCACGGCCGTGCGGGTGATCGAGGAGACCGTGTGCCGGCCGAGTGCGCGTGCAGAGCTGATGCTGGCCGAGGCGGCACTAGACGAGATGCAACGGAGGATCGCATGACCGCCCCCACCCCACCAGCCGACACCGCCGTGCTGCAGCGCGCGAGCACGTGCGCCCACCACTGGACCACCGAGGCCGAACACCGGCGCTCGTATTCGAAGGTGGACCCCGTGGCCGACACGCTCGAGGCCTGCGCCCGGCAGCTGCTCCACTCGCTGGACGACGCCTCCATGCAGGAAGTGAGCACCACCGAGTACGCCCGCATCCATGGGCGCTCAGTCCAGACGGTGCGCCGCTGGTGCGCGCTCGGCCAGATCACCGCGCGCCGCGATGGGCGCGACTACCTCATCCGTCGCGGCGAGCCCGCCCCGACGTTCACCAAGCGCGCGAGCTGAGCGCCTCCTATCACCCTATCACCCTAAAGGTGAATTGCATGTTCGACCTGAACCACATCTTCCGCTATCACCCGCCGGTGGGCGCCCAGCTGTTCCAGTACGAGGCGATTCGCGCCGCGGCCCGTCAGTTCGCCGAGGTCGTGATCGCGAACACCCCGGAGTCGGCGGACCAGACGGCCGCGGTGCGGAAGATCCGCGAGGCCGCCATGACCGCCAACGCGGCGATCGCCCTGGACGGAAAGCTCTAGGCCATGATGCCCACCGGCTGGACGCACGTCGTCGGCGAACACCCCGACCAGGTGGAGGTCTACGAAGACCTCGCCCGGAAGGGAGTCGTCTACGTGCGCTGGCGGATCGAGAACGCGGCCGGCGAGCGCGTCTACACGTCGCGCTCGCTCGGCTTCGCGGTGCGCGACGCCCGCGGGCGCTTGATCACCGAGAAGGTGAACGACGCCAAGGACCGCGCAAAGGCACGCTACCGCCAGTTGCTCGGAGCCGCCGACACACCAGCCCGCACGCGCGCGCTCACCCTGGGTAGTGGCATCACGATGGCCTTTCACCCGGAGCGCGGGCGGTGGGCAAAGTCGGGCCAGCACCAGAAGGACATGCGCCGCGCCCTCAACCAGGCCGCGTCGGTGTGGGGCGTCGAGCGCACCTTCGTGTCGCTCAAGAAGGCGGACTTCCGCGAGCTCTGGCGGAAGACGCTCAAGAAGTACCGCGCCCAGGGCGACAGTGGCCACCGCGTCACCGAGATCGTGGTGCTGCGCGTGCTCACCCTCGCCGGCTGGCTGCGCGAGGAAGGCGAGATCCCGCCCGTCGCCTGGCTGCCGTGGAAGCACTGGCGCGACGAAGTGCGCGAGGACGTGGGCGAGGTCACGATCCACCGTCCACGGTTCACGCTCGAGGAGATGCGCGCCCTGCTGCGCACGTGTCGCGACGTGGATCCGCGATGGGAGCTCTTGCTTGAACTGGGCTCAGGGCTCCGCCTCGGCCAGGTACGCCGTGCGTACCGTTCGTGGCTCACGATCCACGGGCCCGACGTGCCGGCTGCCGACATGCTGGATCTCAAGCGCGCGACGCGGAAGGGCAAGAAGGGCGCTGTGCGGCTGCTCACCCGCGGCCAGCGCGCCGCGTTCACCAAGGCGACGGCGCGCGGCGGCTACCTCGAAACGCTCGAGGCGCAGTACCAGGCGCTCGGGATCGACTACCCCGTCTTCCCCGGCGGCGCGCTGCCCCGCGACGGGCGCGGGCGGCTGTATGCCAACGCCAAGCACGCCAGCCGTGCGCCGATCGATGCGCGCACGCTGCAGGAGTTCTTCCAGGCGAATGAGTTCCTCGCCGGCATCACGCATGAAGAGGGGCGCGGGTGGACCGGACTGCGCCGCATCACGGTGGACCAGGGCAAGATGGGGAAGATCAGCCGCGAAGCGCTGAAGGAACTGGGCGGGTGGGCGACGACCCAGATGCCTGATGCGATCTATGCCGACGAGGAGGCGACACCGTTCCGGGAAGAGGCTCGGGACGTAGTGGCTCGCATCCGTGGAGAGACCGAGGAATGATGCTGATGAGACGTATGCAGAGGGGCCTGAAAGTCGCCAAAAGTAGCCACGGCGCGACCCGCAGAGCGGACCACGCCGTGAGCGACTTCGTAAGTGCAACCTATCGAACCACTTCCATATGGGCCATCGAGGAGTTGAACCTCGGACCTCACGCTTATCAGGCGTGCGCTCTAACCACCTGAGCTAATGGCCCAGAACCTGTAAATATCGCCAGTCAAAGAGGTTGGGTCAACGGGTACGCAACCGAAGACGGGACACGGACTTCCCCTCCCCTGCACCCTACCGTGCCTGTGCCCTTGCACCCTACCGTGCACCCCGCACCCCACCCTGCACCCCACCCCGACGCTAACCGTCGAAGGCGCCCCCCTTCGGCTCCTCATCATCCTCGAGGTTGTCGTACTCGTCGTCGAGATCGATCAGGTCGTCGTCGAGTTCGTCATCGAGTTCGTCGTCGTCGAGAATGCCCTCGTCGTCGAGATCGAGGTCGTCGTCTTCGATGTCGTCCTCATCCACCTCGTCGTCCTCCGCGTCGTCGTCCGCGTCCTCGTCGTCCTCATCCTCGTCGTCGAATTCATCGTCTTCGTCGAGGTCCGGGTCGAAAAGTTCCTCGTCGTCCTCGGAGGCCGCGGCCTGCAATCCGAGGGTCATACCGTCTGCGTCGAGAGGATCTCCGACTTCCGACGACGCCAACATGCCCGACATGGTGCTGAGCTCCGTGTGCTGCCTGGGGTGGGTTAGATCGAGGCGCGCTCGCGCTTCGCCTCTCGCGAACTGCGCTTGCGGTCCGTCGCGAGAAGGCTCCGCTTGCGCAGACGAATCGACTTCGGGGTTATCTCGATCAACTCGTCGTCTTCGATATACTCCAGCGCACCTTCCAGCGTCAACACCCTCGGCGGCTCCAGCGAAATGGCGTCGTCTGCCGACTTGGACCGCATGTTCGTCAGCTTCTTTTCCTTGGTCGGATTGACGTCCATGTCGCCGGGGCGCGAATTCTCGCCCACCACCATTCCCTCGTAGACTTCGTCGCCGGGCGCCACAAACAGCGTGGACCGGTCCTGCAGGTTGCCCAGGGCGAACGCAACGATCACCCCGTGCTCCATGGACACCAGCACCCCGCGGCTGCGCCCCTCGAGCGTCCCCGCCCACGCCCCGTACTCCAGGAAGCGGTGGTGGATGATGCCGGTGCCCCGCGTGTCCGTCAGGAACTCGCTCCGGTACCCGAACAGCCCGCGCGCCGGGATCTTGTAGAGCAGGCGCACCATCCCCTGCCCGGGATTCTTCATCTCGAGCATCTCGGCCTTGCGGGGCCCCAGCTTCTCGATGACCGTCCCCATGAACTCGTCAGGGACGTCAATGGCCAGTTCCTCGTACGGCTCCAGCCGCTCGCCGTTGGGACCGAGGTGCGTGATCACCCGCGGTCGCGACACCTGGAACTCGTACCCCTCGCGCCGCATGGTCTCCATGAGGATCGACAGGTGCAGCTCGCCGCGCCCGCTCACCGTCCACGTGTCGGTGGCGTCGGTGTCCTCCACCCGCAGCGCCACGTTGCGCTCGAGCTCCTTCTCCAGCCGCTCCTTGATCTGGCGCGAGGTCACGAACTTGCCGTCGCGTCCGGCGAACGGCGAATTGTTGACCAGGAAGTCCACCGAGATGGTCGGCTCCTCCACCGCGATCCCCTCGAGGCGCTCGGGGTGTTCGACGTCGGTGATCGTCAGCCCGATCTCCACGCCCTCGAGGCCGGCCAGGCAGACAATCTCGCCCGCCGAGGCCTGCGGCAGTTCCACCCGCTCGAGCCCCTCGAAGCCGTACAGCTTGGTCACGCGCCCCACCAGCGGTTTCTTCTCGTGGTCCACCGATAGCAGGTGCACGGTGTCGCCCACGTGCACCGTGCCGCGCTCGATGCGCCCGATGGCCATGCGCCCGAGGTAGTTGCTGTAGTCGATCGTTGAGATGAGCATCTGGAACGGCCCCGCCGCGTCATGCGGCGGCGGCGGCACGTGCTTGACGATCGTCTCGAAGAGCGGCGTCAGGTTCACCGCCGGCACGTCCATGTCCATCGTGGACGTCCCCTCGCGCGCCGAGGCGTACACAAAGGGCGCGTCGAGCTGGTGCTCATTGGCCTCGAGCTCGATGAGCAGGTCGAGCACCTCTTCGTGCACGCGCATGGGGTCGGCGCCGGGGCGGTCGATCTTATTGATGCAGACGATCACCCGCCGGCCGAGCGCGAGCGCCTTGCGCAGCACGAAGCGCGTCTGCGGCATGGGGCCGTCGAAGGCGTCTACCACGAGCAGCACGCCGTCCACCATGCGCAGGATGCGCTCCACCTCGCCGCCGAAATCGGCGTGCCCGGGGGTGTCGACGACGTTGACCTTGGTGTCCTTCCAGTGGATGGACGTGTTCTTGGCGAGGATCGTGATGCCCCGCTCGCGCTCGAGCGGGTTCGAGTCCATCACCCGTTCGGCGACGACCTGGTTCTCACGAAATGCCCCGGCCTGGCGGAGCATCTTGTCCACCAGCGTGGTCTTGCCGTGGTCGACGTGGGCGATGATGGCGATGTTGCGGATTTCCATAGCCTTATAAGATAGTCGAATTGGTGCTGGAATTCACAGGTCGGGCCCCAAAAGCGCCCCCCTTTCACCACCCCTCGGCGCAACAGGCATTGCCATTCCATCGCGGATCTCGTCCTGCCGACGCCGGCGTGCGCTGGCAGCGGGCTGCCGCGGCCAAAGACCTGTTACCGGGACGCGACGCGAGGTATGATTCGCACGCTGTCAATGGAATGCGTTTAGGCCCGTCGTTGCAAGCGGGCTTACGGGTCCAAGGAGCGCTCACGCTCACAGTCCTCCGAACCACGCTTGACCCTCCCGACCTCGAGGCGGAGTTCAGGGCGGATGGACTCGCGTGGGACAAGCGAGTGACGAGCAGGCTGGCTGTCGTGGCCATCGCATTCCTCATCGTCACCCTTCCGAGCGCCTTGTCGCTCATCGGTGACCCGCAGCGGATCCAGCTGATCCTTGCCCTCCGGGCAATCATCCTGGCCGCTGCGGTCGCTGCCCTGGTCTTCGTCCGTCGCGTCGCCGCGCCTCGAACCTACGACGCGATCCTCACCGGGTGGATTGGCATCTGGTTTGCTGGGCTCGTCACCGAGAACGCACTACTGCCGCCGCAGTGGACGGGGTTTGTGTGGTGGGACGTCTTTCTCGTTGTCATGGCCTACGCCGCGACGCCCCTCGCGTTCACGAGGCAGGCGGCGCTCGGCGCGGTGCTATCGGTCGGTGACCTGCTCGTGCTGTGGGCGTACAAGTCGACGGACGTCTGGTTCAGCCTGCTTGATGTCTCCCTCGCCTATGCATGCGCCAACGTGGTCGGGGTCTTTCTTTCCCATGAGCATCACCGCTGGCGCCGACGAACGTTTGTCGCGTTGAAGCGCGAGATCGCGACCCGGACGGAGTTGCAGGCGGCGTTGCTCGAGGTCACGATGCTCCAGGGCATCATCCCGATTTGTGCGTACTGTCATCAGGTGCGAACTGAGGCAGGCGCGTGGGAACAGCTGGAAGGGTACGTGCGCGCCCGCTCCGAGGCGCGGTTCTCTCACGGCATATGCCCGCAGTGCGCCGAGACTCACTATCCGGGGTTGACCGACCAGGCACTGGAAATGGTACCCGACCCCTCCCCGCAGGCGGGTGATCCGCCGATGCGCTGACGCGCGGCGCTTCACGGCAGCGATTCAGCGAGCGATTTCGGTCGTCTGCCGAGTCAAAATTGACGCGCTGTGCGGCGCGTGGCATACTCGGCATTGGCCAACCATATTATTGCGTTCGGACGCGATACCGGAACTGATTCCGCCCTCCCTGCCCCCCGATGACCGCATCCACCCCCGCAGCCTCGTTCGCCGGCGAGCTGCCATTTCCGAGCGCAACGGCGATGACGCCGGAGGCGCTGGAATGGCATCGGTTCGAGCGCGACCGGGCCCAGGCGCTGACGGTCGTCGCGGTACTAGCCCTCCCGATTGCCGCATTCGGCATCATCGACTTCATGGTGGCGAAGTCGGGCGTCCGCCTAGCCATCCTCTGGTCCGTTCGCGGGGCAACACTCCTGGCGCTTGGCGCGCTCTGGTACTCGCTGCGCGAGGCGCCGAGCCGGCAGCGGTTCGAGCGGACGCTTTTTTCGGCGCAGCTCATCGGCGTGGCACTCGCCATCGCGTCGCACTTCGGACGCGGGCCCGAGACGCTCTTCATCACGCGCTTCGAGTTGGTCAGCGTCGTGGTCTACTACCTCATGATTCCCGGCCGCACGCGCCTGCAGGCGGTGCCGGCGGTGACGCTGTCGGTGGCGAGCACCGCCATGGTGCTGTTCTGGCACACCGGCGTGTCGGGCCCCGAGTTGGTGTCGCACCTCGTGTGCTTCGCCCTGGCAAACGCGCTTGGCCTGCTGGTGGCCCAACACAAGCAGGCCACCGCCGCCGCCGAGGCCGCGGCGTGGCGTGCCCTGGTGCGGGCCCGCGATCACCTGCAACAGACGGTGGCCGAGCTGCGCTCGCTGCGCGGCATCGTCCCCATCTGCCCCAACTGCCACAAGGTGCGCGACGCCCGCAACGCCTGGCAGCAGCTCGAGGCGTATGTGGCCGCGCGCGGCGACGTGGAGTTCTCGTCGATCCTCTGCCCGTCGTGTCTCGTCGGCGAGTTTGGCGCCGTGCTCGAGGACAAAGCCGTCGCGGGTTAACCGCCCCCGCCGCGGTCCCGCCCTTGTAAATGACCATGCCGCGCCCCACGCCAGCCCGCGGGATCCAGCGGACCTCCACGCTCGCGGATCCCTCGCCGAGTCCTGACGCACTCGAGCGGCGCCGGTTCGAGCGCGATCTCGAGCAGGCGCGGCAGGTGCTGGCCGCGCTCGCGCTCCCGCTCGCGGCGTTCGGCATCAACGACGCCGTCATTGCCGGCGACAACCTGCGGCTGCTGGCGGTCATGTGGTCGGTGCGCGCGCTCATGCTGGTGGCACTCGGCCTGGTCTGGTACCAGATCGGGCGCACCACCACCCGCGTCGCCTTTGAGCGGCTGCTGTTCGCGGCCCAATTGGCCGGGGTGGTGATTTCCATCGGCACGCACTTCGGACGCGGGGCCGACACGCTCGTCGTCACGCGCTTTGAACTGCTCTGCGTCGTCGGGTACTACGTCGCCATGCCGATGCGCACGCTCTTCCAGGTCGTGCCCGCGCTGACAATGACTTTTGCCAGCCTTGGGCTGGTCGCCTTCTGGCACACGGGCGTGACCGGACCGGAGTTCGTTTCGCACGTGGTCTGCTTTGCGCTGGCCAACGTGCTCGGCGTGCTGCTCACGACGCGGCGCAAGGCGGTGGAGGCCGAGGAGGAGGTCGCGTGGCGCGCGCTGGTGCGCGCCCGCGATCATCTGCAGCAGACGGTGACTGAACTGCGTGCGCTGCGCGGCGTCGTCCCCATCTGCCCGCAGTGCCACAAGGTGCGCGACGCCCGCGACGCCTGGCAGCAGCTCGAGGCGTATGTGGCCGCGCGCGGCGATGTGGAATTCTCGCCGATCCTGTGCCCGTCGTGCCTCGTCGGCGAGTTCGGCGCCGTGCTCGAAGACAAGGCCGTGTCGGGCTGACGGGCGCCGATACGGCGCCCGTCGCCTGCACCACGTTGGCGGCGCCCCGGCACGGGCTCGCCGCTAGCGACGCCCTGCTCCCATCCCCGGCTTGGTGCCGCCCGCCGGCGTGCCCTGCCCCGCGGCCGCCTGTTGCTGCTGCATCTCCGATTCGGCGAACGAGACGTCCCATCCCTTCGCCTTGAGCGACGCCACGAACGACGGCTTGTCCACCGACCTCATCCACGCTTCCTTGGGTTCGATCTGCTTGGAGTCGACGAGTTCGAGGAGCGTGTCGTTCATGGTCACCATGCCGATGCGCTTGGACGTCTGCATGATGCTCGGAATCTGGAAGGTCTTGCCTTCGCGGATGAGGTTGGAGATGGCCGAGGTGACGAGCAGGATCTCGCGCGCGGCCACGCGTCCGCCGCCGATCTTCTTGCAGAGCACCTGCGACACCACGCCCTTGAGCGACTCGGAGAGCATGGTGCGCACCTGCTCCTGACGGTCCGCCGGGAACTGGTCGATGAGGCGGTCAATGGTGCTGGCCGCCGTCGTCGTGTGCAGCGTGCCGAACACGAGGTGCCCCGTCTCCGCCGTCTCGATGGCGATGGCTACCGTTTCCAGGTCGCGCAGCTCGCCCACCAGGATGATGTCCGGATCCTCGCGGAGCGCCGCGCGCAGCGCGCTCTTGAACGAGTCGGTGTGCACTCCCACCTGTCGCTGCGTGACGATGCAGCTCTTGTTCTCGTGCACGAACTCGATAGGGTCCTCAATGGTGATGACGTGGTCCGAGCGCGACCGGTTCACGAGGTCCACGAGCGCGCAGAGCGTGGTCGACTTGCCCGAGCCGGTGGGCCCAGTGACGAGCACCAGTCCCTTGGTGAGGTAGCAGAGCTTCTGCACTTCGGGGGTGACGCCGAGCTGGTCGGCGGTGACGATGTTGCTCGGGATCACGCGGAAGACGGCGGCGATACCCTTGCGGTCCTTCAGCACGTTGGCGCGGAAGCGGGCGACGCCGGTGATCTCGTGCGCGAAGTCGGTGTCGTTGTGCTCGGTGAATTCCTTCTTGTTGCGGTCGGGCATGATGGACCAGAGCAGGGCCTCGAGCCCGTCGGGCGTCATCGTGACCCCTTCGATGCGCGTCATTTCGCCGCTCTTGCGAATGATCGGCGGCTCGCCGACGCGCAAGTGCAGGTCGGACCCGGAGACGTCCACCAGCGTGCGCAGCAGGCGCTCCATCTCGACCTTCGCCTTGGCCGGGTCGCTGAGCGCCGCCGCATCGGTCACCGGCGCGGCCGTCGCGGTGGTGCTGACCGCACCCGTCTCGAGGTCCACGGCGCGGAACATCCCCGTACGCCGCTCGAACTCGCCCTTGTCGTCCACCGTCAGCTGACAGTGCCACTTATTGGCCTGCAGCATGGCGCGGACGAGAAAGACGCCCTCGGCGTTGGTGTACTGGAACTTGACCGGCGCCTTCTGGTCGAGACTTTGCGCGGCGTGCGGCGGCGCGATTTCCTTGAGCAGTCCCACCACCTGCGCGCCATTAAGCGGCTTGGTCAGCGCCGTGTCGTTTCCCTCGAGCTTCAGCGTCGAGGGCTGGTCCTCGTCCAGGTAGAGCGCCTCGGCGCTCTTTTGGATCATCACGGAGAGGAGTTTGTCTAGCTGAGCCATTTGAGGGGACGATTGGGGATTGGGAGCTCGGATTGGGATTCGCGATTTGGATTCGCGATGGGGATTCGTGATACGGATTAGCGATTCGGGATGCAGTCCGCCAGTTCCTGCCCTTCAATCTGCACCGTCACGTGGCCGATGCCGAACCGCGCCATGGCGGCGTGGATCTGCTCGAGCGCCTCCTGGTGGTGTTCCGCGTCGGGGGCCACCACGTGCACGCTCATGGCCACCATGCCGCTCGTGACCGTCCAGACGTGGAGGTCGTGCACCGAACTCACGCCGGGGACGGCGGCGATGGCGGTGCGCACGGCTTCCAGCGAGATGTGCGGCGGGACGGCCTCGAGCAGGACATCCACCGATTCGCGCACCAGGGCCCAGGCGCCGCGCATGATGAAGAGCGTCATGACGATGGACGCCACTGGATCGGCCACGGTCCAGCCCTTGTAACGCACCGCGAGGCCGGCGAGAATGGCCGCCACTGAACCGAGCAGGTCGCCGAGGACGTGCAGGTACGCCCCGCGCACGTTCAGGGAGCCGGAGGCGCCCGCGTGCAGCAGGCGCGCGGCGATGATGTTTACGACGAGGCCGCCCGTGGCCACGACCAGCATGAGTCCGCTCTGCAGCGGTTCCGGATGGCGCAGGCGACCCACCGCTTCCCAGACGATGCCGACGCTCACGAGCAGAAGCACCGAGCCGTTGAGGAAGGCGGCGAGGATCTCCCAGCGCAGGTATCCGAAGGTCTTGCTCGGGGTCCCCGGCTGGCGGCTGAACCAGGCTACGAAGAGCGACAGCCCGAGCGCGCCGACGTCGGTGAGCATGTGGCCGGCGTCGGCGAGCAAGGCCAGCGAATTGGCCAGCCAGCCGCCCACGACCTCGGCGAAGAAGAAGGCCAGCGTGAGCCAGAGGGCCGCCTTCAGTCCGGCGGTGCCGGGGGCGTGATGATGCGACGCGCCGCCCCCGTGATCGTGCGCGTGCGGCGCCCCGCCCGGGCGGCCGTTGGCCAGCTGGGCGCAGTCCGTCTTGGCGACGGAGGCGCTCAACAGGCGCCCCGGCGCTGGCGTCGATCGCTGCGCCCTCGGTACGTTTGACCCGTGCTCTCGCGCATTGGCCTCATCGTCCTGCTGCTGCTGGTAAACGGTTTCTTCGTCGCGGTGGAGTTCGCGCTGGTGCGCGCCCGCCGCACGCGGCTGCAGGCCATGGTCCGCGCCGGCGACCCGATTGCCCGCTTCGCGCTGCGCGCCACCGACAATCTGGCGCGTGTGCTCTCGGCCAGCCAGTTGGGCATCACGGCCACCTCCCTCGGCCTTGGCTGGGTGGCCGAAGAGTCCATCGGGCACGTCTTCGAGCTTTGGTTTGCCGCCCTGCCGTTTGCCATCGAGGCCGGCCTGCGCGTCACGCTCGGCGCCGCCGTGGCACTGATGGCCGTGACCTACCTGCATGTGGTCTTCGGCGAGCTCACGCCGCGTGCCGCGGCGCTCCAGCATCCGGAGACGTGGGCCAAGTGGCTGGCCCCGCCGCTGCTCGCCTTTGCATGGGTCGTGATGCCGTTCACCTGGCTGCTGAACGCGTCGGCCGCCGCCGTGCTGCGCCCGTTCGGCGTGCGGCTGGATTCGACCCACGACAGCGTGCACTCCCCCGAGGAGCTCAAGGTCATCGTCGAGCAGAGCCAGCGTGAGGGCGAGATCGAACAGCAGGACGCCGACCTCATTGGCGCGGTGTTCGAGTTCTCCGAGAAGAACGCGCGCGAGGTGATGACGCCGCGTACGGCGATCGTGGCCATCGACGCCGACTCGACGCTGGACGAGGCGCTGGCCATCGTGGAAGAGGCCGGCTTTTCGCGCTATCCCGTCTTTGAGGAGTCGCTCGACAACGTGGTGGGGATGGTGCACGCCAAGGACCTGCTGCCGGTGCTGCGCCATCGCCCGGCGACCTTTTCCATGGCGAGCGTGATGCGCGACGTGCACGCGGTGCCGGGTTCGCGCGAGGTGGAGGAAGTTCTGGCCGACTTCCAGCGGCTGAAGGAACACATGGCCATCGTGCTCGACGAATACGGCGGCACCGCGGGGCTCGTGACCATGGAGGACCTGCTCGAGGAGCTGGTGGGCGAGATCCTCGACGAGCACGACGAAGGCGCGGCGACGACGCACGGGACGATCGCGGGTGAGACGCTGGTGCCCGGACAAGCCGAGATCGGCGACGTCAACGAGCAGTACGAGCTGCAGATCCCGGAAGAGGATTTTACGACGGTGGCCGGGTTCGTGTTCGGCCTGCTGGGTCGCCTGCCCCAGGTGGGCGACCGCGTGAGCGGCGGCGGGGCCACGTGGACCGTGCGCGAAATGGACGGGCGGCGGATCGCGATCCTGGAGATGACGCGCGAGTAGCTGGCTTCGGCGCGGTCCGCTGGACTTCTTCACCACGGAGCTCACGGAGAACTGCCCGAGGGCCACGGAGTACGGCAACATCAGGGGGCAATGACATCGCGCCACGCTGAAATCAGCGTGGCGTTCGCAGTTCCCTCAAGAAGTTGTAGTACTCCGTGGCCCTCGGGCAGTTCTCCGTGAGCTCCGTGGTGAAAAGGGCCAGCTACACCTGCACTCCATGGTGAAAAAGGCCAGCGCAGCGGCGACGCGGCCAGCCTACCGATGCGTTAGCCGTGCCGCGAGTAAGATCGCCGAGATCATCGAGGACGGATCCGCCTTCCCTTGCCCCGCGATGTCGAGCGCAGTGCCGTGGTCGGGCGACGTGCGCGGGAACGGCAACCCGAGCGTGACGTTCACCGCCGACCCGAAGGACGCGACCTTGATGGCGGTCATCCCAACGTCGTGGTAGGGCGCGATGACCGCGTCGAATTCGCCGCGCATCGCGCGCACAAACACTGTATCGGCCGGGAACGGACCGAGCAGGCCGCTCGCGCGCGCGGCGGGAGCCAGCACGGTGTCATCCTCCTGCCCGAATCGCCCACCGTCGCCGGCGTGCGGGTTGAGCGCGCAGAGTGCAATGCGCGGTTCGGCAATGCCGAACGCGTCGCGGAGGCCAGCCCGCGTGACCCGGGCGACGCGGGCGATGATGTCGCCGGTGAGCAGAGTGGGCACGTCGCGCAGCGCCACATGCGTGGTGGCGAGCACCACGCGCAGGCGGTCGCTGGCCAGCATCATGGCGACGTCGCGCCCAGTCAGCTCGGCCAGCATCTCGGTGTGGCCCGGGTAGTCATAGCCCCCGGCCAACAGCGCGTGCTTGTCGATGGGCGCCGTGACCATCGCATCGGCCTCACCGGCCTGGCACAGCGCCACGGCGCGCGTGATGGCCTTGCCGGCGAGCCGCCCGGCGTTGGCGTCGCTCTGCCGTGGGTGCCATTCGCCGACGATATCAGTGGCCGCGCACTCGAGGCCCGAGGGACCGACCACCACCCAACGGCAAGCGCCCGCCACCCGGGGGTCGGCGAGCGCCTTGCGCACGATCTCCGCGCCGATGCCGCGCGGGTCGCCCAGCGTGATGGCAAGGCGCGGCGTCGTCACATGCGGATGGAGACGTACAGTTCCTTGCGCAGCTGGTCGAGAATGCGGCGCGCCGTCTTCTCCTGCGCAAGCTGCGCGCGGATGCGCTCGCGCACATCCGAAATCTTCAGGTCGCCGCCAGGTTCGGCGGACGTCAGTTGCAGGACGACGACCTTGCTGAGGCCGTTCTGCGGATTCGGAATCAGGAACGGACCGGCAAAATCGCCGGCCTTCTTGTCCGCGAGCGCCTCGCGATATGCTGGCGGCAGCGAATCGCGCGGCACCGGGTCGGCCATGAGACGCAACTCGGCGTCGTCATGGTGCTTGGTGACGAGCGAATCGTATGACGCCCCCTTCTCCCACGCGGCGAGCGTGGTATCCGCCTCAGCCCGGGCGCGCGCCACGTCGGTGGAATCCATATTCCAGCGAAGCAGGATGTGCCGCGCCTTTACCTCGGCGGGGCGAATGCGGTCCACCCGGATGATGTGCGCGCCGAAGACCGTCTCCACCGTGGGGCTGACGACGTTCGGGTTGAGCACAAACATCATCTGGTCGAAGGCGGGTACCATCATGCCGCGGCGCGCCCAGCCGAGGTCCCCGCCCAGATCCTTCGACGACGGGTCCTGCGATTCGCGCTTGGCCACCACTTCGAAGTCGGTCCCCTTGGCGATCTCGGCGCGCAGCGAATCCATCTTGGCCAGGGTCGCCTTCTTGCTGCCGGGGCTCGGCCGGGGACTGATGATGATCTGACGGAAGGTCACGGTCGCCGGACGGCGCGGCAGGCGGTCCTTCGCCGCCTCAAACGCCTCGGCGATCTCCGCCTCGCTGATCGCGACGGACGGCATGCGCCCCTTCGCCTTGAGCGAGTCGATGGCCCGCTGCTGGAACAGGTCGCGCTTGGACCGCTCCACGCGGATGCGGCGCAACTCGTCCACCGTGCCGAAGCCCTCGGCTTTCAGAGCATCGCGATATTCCTGTTCCGTCTTGAACTGGTCGCGGATGCGCTTCATCTCGCCCTCGACCTGCTGCAGGACCTCCGCGTCGGTCACCTCGATCTTGTAACTCTTCGCGGTGGCGATGAGCACTTCCTGGTCCACGAGGTCGCTGATGACACCGCGCGCGAACGCGATGAACTTCACCGAATCCTCGGGGATCTGTGCCCCCTGCTGGCGCTGGAAGTTGATCAGCTCCTGCACCTCGCTCCACATGATGGGCTTGGAGCCGACCACCGCGATGACGCGGTCCACTGGCAGCTCGCGCGGCGCAGCGCCGGCGCCCTGCTGCCCGAAGGCCGGCAGGGTGACGGCGCCGCAGAGCAGCGCCACGCGGGAGAAAATGCGGACGTTCACTTACGGCTTCTTGGCGGGTTCCGCCGGCTGCGCGGAGGGAGTGGGCGCAGCCGGAGCGGCACCCGGCATCGGCACCGCAGACGCCGGCTGCTGCGCGGCCCGCGTGGAGTCGGCCACCTGACGGATCTTGGTGGCGCGCTCGAGGGCGCGTTCAATGCCCGCCGCCACCACGCGCGACTCGTACTTCTTGCGCAGCGCCGCGGACACCGGCTCCGGGATGTTCACGAACTGCGCCTGCTCCTTGAGCAGCAGGTCGAAGTACGCGTCAATGCGCGACGCCGCGAGGCGCTCGCGCTCCGCCGTGGTCTTGGCCGAATCCTTGAGGAAGAACGGCGAAACCTTGAGCTCCGACATGGCGCCGGCCACCTGCCCGTAGAACGCACCGCGGATGGTCGCCATGGCGGCGGAATCGGGGACGGTCTTGGCGCTGTCCGCGGCGCGCAGGATGAGTTCGTTGCGGGCGATCTGCTTGAGGAAGTACGGAATGGCCGTGTCGGGAGCCTGCGCCAGCTGCTCGCGGATGCGGGCCTGCGGCGGCATCGCACCCAGCCACTGCACGAGGCGGGCGGCGGTGAGGCTGCCGCCCTTCCACGTCACGAGCGTCGCCTTGTCTTCGCGGTGCGAATCCATGTCCTGCGCCACTTCCTTGACCGTCTTGGACGCACCGGACTTCACTTCGACCCCGGCCCCCTTCTCCATCGCGGCCATGTACACGCTCTCGGCCTTCTGCGTGGCGATTTGGCCGTAGGCCTGCGCAAACTCCTTGGCGACTTCGTCGTACGACTGGCGCTTGATCAGGTGGAAGCCAAACTGCGACTCCACGATGCCGGAGACCTCGCCCGGCTTGAGCGACTTCACCGCATTCTCGAACTCCGGCACCATCGCCCCCGGCGGGAAGACGCCAAGCGAGCCGCCGTTGGCCTTGGAGCCGTCCTGCGACTTCGCCTTCGCGACGTCGGCAAAGTTGGCCGCGGTTACGGTGCGGCGAATCTTCTCCAGTTCGGCGCGCACCGAGTCTCGCGACTTCTGGGTCATCCCCTCGCGCGGTGACATGAGCAGGATGTGGCGCGCCGCGTACATCTCGCCGGCCGCGTACTTCGCCGGGAGCGAGGCGGAGTCGACCTTGCTCCAGTCCTTGGAGATACGGTCGTAGAACGCCTTCGACTTTTCCTGCGCCACCGCCGACCACATGGCATCATCGGCCACCTTGGCATCGTGCAGGGAGTCTTCATGCGCGGCCGCGTAGCCAAGGAGCTGGTACGAGATCCAGACGTCGGCCACGGCGTTGGCGACGTCCTTGCGCAGCGGGACCTTTGCGTTGCCGAGCAGGTCGGCGAGGCGGGTGACGGAAAGCTCCTGCGAGCCGGCGCGCGCCACCACGTCAACATGGGCGGTCAGCGCCTCCTTGAAGCCGTCGCAGGCGGCGATGCCAAGGGTGGCGACCAGGGTGGTGGCGAGGATGACGTTGCGCTTCATCGAGAGATGGGAAGGCGGGCGTTGCCCGGCCGACCAGCGAAGGCGCCGGAGGCAGGCAGTCCCGTAAGTGATGTGTTACTTCGGCTCGAACGTAATTGTTCGCAGCGCGCGCACGAGCCCCTCGAGCATCGAGGCAACACCCAAGCGCGTCAGCTTCAACGACAAGGGCTGCACTCGCCGGACATCGACCTGGAACTGGACGTCCCGGAAGGCGGTGGCCAGGGGCTTCATGCGCGGCAGCGCATCGGCCCGAAAGTTAACACGGGCCTCTTCGCCGCGCACCAGGATGCCCTCGATTCCCAGCCGGCCACCAGCCAGGCGGAGCATCGCCGACGCCACGTACGCCTCGGCGGCCGCCGGCAGGGCCCCAAACCGGTCCCGAACCTCTTCGCGGAGCGCATCCATGGCTTCCACCGACGGGGCGCTGGCCAGACGCCGGTACAGGTCGAGCTTGGCGTCGGCCGAGGCGATGAAGTCGTCCGGAAGGAAGCAGGGGACGTCCATGGAGACGTCGGCCGGCGGGGGGGGCGGGGCGTTCGCCCCGCGCTGGACCCGCTGGACCGTCTCCTCGAGCATGCGCAGGTACAGGTCGAACCCGACGGCGTGCACGAACCCCGACTGTTCGGGGCCCAGCAGGTTGCCGGCCCCGCGCAATTCGAGGTCCTTGAGCGCCACATGGTAGCCGGCGCCCAGTTCGGTGTGGTGCTCGAGCACCTTGAGGCGGCGCTCGGCGTCGAGGTCCACCTGCGTGTCCGGCACCAGCAGGTAGCAGTAGGCACGGCGATGCGACCGGCCGACGCGCCCGCGCAGCTGGTAGAGTTGGGCGAGGCCGAACCGGTCGGCGCGGCTCACGAACATCGTGTTGGCGTTGGGCACATCGAGGCCGCTTTCCACGATCATCGTGCTCACGAGCACGTCCACCTCGCCGCGCACGAAGCGCGCCATCACCTGCTCAAGGTCGCGCTCGCGCATCTGCCCGTGCCCCACCGCCACGCGGGCGCGCGGGATGAGGCGCCGCAGGTGGTCGGCCACCGCCTCGATGGTCTCGATGCGGTTGTGCACCATGAAGACCTGCCCGCCGCGGTCGAGCTCGCGCGCGATCCCCTCCTCCAGCAGGCCGTCGTCCCACGGCTCGAGGAAGGTGAGCACGGGTGAGCGGTCGCGCGGCGCCGTCTGCATGAGCGTGAGGTCGCGCAGGCCGGCAAGCGCCTGGTGCAGCGTGCGCGGAATCGGCGTGGCGGTGAGCGTCAGCACGTCGGTCTCGAGCTTGAGCTGCTTGAGCCGTTCCTTGTGCTTCACGCCGAAGCGGTGCTCCTCGTCCACGATGATGAGGCCCAGCTGGCGGAACTCGACGTCCGGCGAAAGCAGGCGGTGCGTGCCGATGACGATGTCCACGGTGCCCGCCTTCAGTTCGGCAAGCTCCGCCTTCTGCTGCTTGGCCGTCTGAAAACGGGAGAGCACGGCAATCTTGACGGGAAAATCGGCAAGTCGTTCGCCGAAGGTGCGCGCGTGCTGCTCGGCCAGGATCGTCGTCGGCACCAGCACGGCGACCTGGCGTCCGCTCTGCACGGCCTTGAAGGCAGCGCGCACCGCGATCTCCGTCTTGCCGTAGCCGACGTCGCCCACAAGCAGGCGGTCCATGGGGCGCGTCGCCTCCATGTCCCGCTTGACGTCCTGCGTGGCGCGGAGCTGGTCGGGGGTGTCCTCGAAGAGAAACGAGCTTTCGAGCTGCTTCTGCCAGGCACCGTCCGGATGGTGGGGCAGCCGGTGCGCGATGTGACGCCGCGCGTAGAGCTCGAGCAGTTCCTGCGTCATCTCGCGAATGGCGGCGCGCGTCCGGTCGCGCTGCTGCGCCCACTTCTTGCCGCCCAGCCGATGGAGCCGCGGCGGCGGCGCGTCGTCGGAGAGATCGGTGGCATGGCGGAAGCGCTCCACCTGATCGATGCGATAGAGCGGGACGTTGAGCCGGTCGCCCCCTTCGTACTCGATGACGACCACCTCGACGGTGCTCTCGCCGACGAAGATGGTCTCCATGCCGCGGTAGATGCCGACGCCGTGCTCCAGGTGCACCACGAAGTCGCCAGGCTTGAGCGCACCGACAAGTTCGAGCGCGGTGCCCGCGGCGTAGCGCCGTGCGCGACGGATGCGCCGGTCGCGCCGGAAGATTTCGTGGTCGGTGAGGACGCGCAGGCCGTCTGGATGCGCGCGCGGCGGAATGACGAATCCGCCGCCGAGCACACCAATGGACAGCGCCGGCAGCGCCTCGCGCCCGGTGGCCGAAAGCAGTTCCTCGAGGCGTTCGGCCTGGCCGGAGTTGTCGCAGAGAATCACGGTCGGCGTGCCGTCGGCCACGACGGCGCGCAGGCGCGCCATGTCGCGCTCGATCGGCTCCGGCGGCCGCAGCGGGAAGAGCACGCCCTCGTCGCCAATCAGGGCTGGCACGATGGCGATGGCCGCGTAACGGCGCAGGCCGCTCTCGGCGACCTCGGGTGGCTGCAGGAGGTCGTCTCGCGCGGCTGCGGCCTCGCCGCGGCGCCGCGCGAGGTCGAGATGGTGCGCCGCCTCGGCCCACGTGCGCCGCAGTTCGGGCTCCACGTGCAGCCCTTCGGGGACGATCACGAGCGAGTCGGGCGGCCAGAGTTCAACGAGCGTGGTGCGCGGTCCCTCTTCGACCTCGTCGGCGGGCGTCGCGTCCTCGGTCGCCTGGTCGGCGGGCGCCTCGTGCTTCACCGCCTTCACTCCGGCGCGCCCCGCTTCGAACGGCAACACCACGACCTTCTCCACCGCCCGCGTGGTGCGTTGGCTCGACAGATCGAACTCGCGCATCTCAACAAGCTCGTCGCCCCAGAACTCGAGGCGCACGGGGGCCGACATACCGAAGCCGTACACGTCCACGATGCCGCCACGCACCGAGAACTGCGCCACGTCCTCCACCATCTCCGCGCGCTCGAAACCGATGCGCGCGAGATGCTCGGCGAGTTCCTCGAGCCGCCATGTGGCGCCGCGCGCCAGTTCCAGCCGCGCCTTGGCCAGCGCATACGGTAGGCGCGTGCGTTCCTGCACGGCGCGTACCGTGGTGACGAGAATGCGCACCTGCCCGCGGCTCAACCGTTCCAGCGTTTCGACGCGTTCGCCCGCCACCTCGGCGTGCGGCTCCACTTCACCGAAACCTTCACGAGACGGATACAGCGCCACGAGTCCCTCGCCGACGATCGCCTCGAGATCGGCGAGCCAGCGTTCGGCCTCAGGCACCTGATCGGCGATGACGACGTGCAGACGGTTGGGCGACTCGATGGCGAGCGCGGCCACCAGCAGCGCATCGCTCGATCCCGCCAACCCGGCGACGGAGAGGGTCTCTCCGGCGCGCGGCGCGCGGGTGCGCAGCACCTGAAACTGCGGCAGCGCCGTGAAGCGATCGAGGAGCAGCGGGAGTGCCATGCTCAGGCCGCGTCCGCGTCGTCGCGACGCGAGAGCCAGGTCTCGGCGGCGAGCAGGATCAGCGCGCCCAGCAGCAGCCCGGCGAGGATGGGACGCGGCGAGTCGCCGGACCAGGCGCGGGTGGTGAGACGCGCGACGTCGTCCACGCCTTCTGCATCGCGCCCAGCGAAGCGCGCCGCGATGGCCTTGGCGCGCACGCGGTCGAGCACCGACTCCGCGCTCTCCGCCGCGACGACGACGGCACCGGCGCGCTCGGCACCGCGACGGAGGAAGTAGACACCGGCGGCGGCGCTCGCGCGGAATCGCGCGCCCTGCAGCGGCTCCACGGCGCCGTCGTGTCCTTCGAGGCCGGTCGCCCAGGACGGGCGCGCGACCCACGTCGAGGGCGCAGCGTCGAGCACGGGACCCGCATCGGCGGCCAGGCGCCGCGCGATGGTGCGATCGAGCCACGGCAGGAACGACGCACGCAGCGGCAAGTCGGTGTCGGCCGGGTCGAAGGCGAAGGCGGCGAGCACCCATCCTTCGCCGGCGACAATCACCGGCTCGGCACCGGCGCGCACCAGCGTGTCGGCTGGCGCGGTTCCGACGTGCTGCAACGCGTAGAATCGCTGGACGGTGGCCCCGTCGAGTCCATCGCCACGCAACTGCACGGGACCGGCGCGGCGATCGCCAACGCGCCACGGAATGCGTGCACGCTCCAGCGCGCGATTGGCGAGCGCCACCCGCGCCGGATCCGCGGGGGCGGCAAGGAGCGCGGGGAGCGCACCGGCATTTTCGGCGCTCGTGATGGTGACGCCGGGTCCTTCCCGCACGCGGCCGTCGCCGGCGAGCGCCGCGAGCGCCGTGCGCACGAACGATCCAGCGCTCGCATCGACGCGCGCGGCGGGCGCGGCGCCGACGTGCAGCGCGAAGGGCCGCACGTCATCGGCGCGCAACTCGTCCGGCGGCAACTCCACGACGCCCGCGGTCCAGCCACGCACGGCGGGAGCGGCGCCAGTCTCGATGGTGCCGCCGCCGGCGACGGTACCGCGCGCGAGCGTGGTGGAGCCAAGCGCTGCACGCCACGAGGTGGGCTCACGCGTGAGCACCGTGGCGCGCAGCACGCCGCGTGGCGCCCAGTGCGGCGGATCGGAGACGACATTCGTCACCGCGCGGTTCGCCGGCGGCGGCGTGGCCGGGGCGTAGACCACGACGGGCGCAGACGGCGCCCGCAACCGCGCGGGCCAGGCACTCGCCTGACCGTCGGTGACGACGACCACGCGTGCCGTGGGGAGTCCCGCGCCACTGGCGACGGCGGCTGCCGCGCGCACGGCGGCGGCCATGTCGCCGGCGCCCGCGAGCGGCGCGGCGCGATCCACGGCCCCGCTGAGCGTTGACGCCGAACCACCCGTGACCGCGCCATCGGCCGTCACGAGCCAGAGCCGGTCGCTCGGACGCGCCTGGCTCAGCACCTCGCGCGCAACCTCCTGCAGTCCGGCGAGCACGGAGCGGCCGTCCACCACCGCCCCGGTGCTCATCGAGTTGTCCAGCACCACGGCCATCGCCGTCGGCCCGTGCCCCGAGCCGCCGAGTTGCGCGAGGGGGCGCGCGGCGGCGAGCGCGATGAGCAGCACGATGGCCACGCGCAGGAACATCAGCAGCGCGTTGCGCGCCTTGAGCTCCCGCGCGTGCTCCTGTTCGGCGCGCAGCAGGTACCGCACGGCGGGAAAGTCGAGTCGCATATCGACCTTGCGTCGGCGCAGGTGCAGCCAGAGCGGCACCGCGGCGGCGAGGCCGAGCAGGAGCGCGAGGGGCGCGAGCAGGCTCATGGGAGGCGGCGGCGCGAGAGGAAGGCGCGCCGCACCGGCACCACGAATGGCGCATTGGTGAAGATCGGCTCGTAGGAGGCGCCCGCGCCGGCGAGTCGCGACCGCCACTCACCGATCGCCTCGTCCACCGTGGCGCGATAGGCGGCGCGCACGTCGCCCACGGACGCCTCGACCTCGCGGCCCGTCTCCGTGTCCACGAAGACAAGTTCTGCGCCCTGCACGGACAGATCGTGCTCCGCCGGGTCGAGGAGGTGGAGCACCGTGACCTGGTGCCCAGCGCCGCGGAGCACCTGCACCGCCTTGATAGTCTCGTCCACGTCGAGAAGCAGGTCGGAGACGACGATGACCATGCCGGGACGCGGCACAAGTCGCGCGGCGCGCATGAGCGCCCCCGGGGCATCGCTTCCCGTCCCCGCCCCCGGTTCGGAGAGCGCCGCGAGGATGCGGCGGAAGTGCAGGTCGCGCGACCGCGGCGGCAGGACCGTGCGCACCTCGTCATCAAATCGGATGAGCCCTACGGCGTCGCGTTGCTTGATCAACAGGAGGGCAACCGCAGCCACGAGCGTTTCGGCGTAGGCGAGCTTCGTCAGGCGCACCGGCGAGCCCGACCAGTGCATGGACTTGGAGACATCGAGGACGATGGTGGCCCGGAGGTTGGTCTCCTCCTCGAAGAGCTTGATCAGCCACTTGTCGGCGCGGGCGGCCATCTTCCAGTCCATGTACCGCAGGTCGTCGCCGGGCATGTACGGGCGGTGTTCGGCAAACTCCACCGAAAAGCCTTTCTTGCGCGACCGGTGCAGGCCGGTCAGGAAGCCCTCGACGATCCAACGCGCACGAATCTCCAGCCCGCCGAGCGCATTCAGCTGGGCGGGGTCGAGGAGTTCTGGGCGCTGCGCGTTGGTGGGACCTGTCATGAACCGATGTAATAGTACGCGGTGGCGCACCAAAACGCGGGCATCTGCGTGGATCGGATGACTTTTTCACCACGGAGGACACGGAGGAAGAACCGGAGGGCCACGGAGTACGGCAATAACTGGGGTTAAAGACATCGCGCAACGCAGGGTTTGCGTGGCGCTCGCTGTTCCTTCAAGAAGTTGCCGTACTCCGTGGCCCTCCGTTTGCTCCGTGCGCTCCGTGGTGAAAAAGGCCCGCTAGCCACGCAAAACCAGGCCCGTTCACCTTGGATCGGGCCCTCCCTCTGGCTAACTTTCAAGGCTAACCCGAACCGCACCGTCGTGGACCAGAGCCGCATCCGCAACTTCTGCATCGTCGCCCACATCGATCACGGCAAGTCGACGCTCGCCGACCGCCTGATCGAGGCCACGGGCATGCTCCAGAAGCGCGAAATGAAGGCCCAGGTGCTCGATACGCTGGACCTCGAGCGCGAGCGCGGCATCACGATCAAGCTGAACGCCGTGCGCATGAGCTACGACGCCAAGGACGGCGTCACGTACGAGCTCAACCTGATTGACACGCCCGGGCACGTGGACTTCACCTACGAAGTGTCGCGCTCGCTCGCCGCGTGCGAAGGGGCGATCCTCGTCGTGGACGCGTCCCAGGGGATCCAGGCGCAGACGCTCTCGAACCTCTTCCTCGCCATGGAAGCGGGGCTCGAGATCATCCCGATCCTGAACAAGATCGACCTCCCCGGCGCCGAGCCGGAGAAGCGGCGCGACGAGGTGGTCGGCCTGCTCGGCTGCAAGCCCGAGGACATCCTCCTCGTCAGCGCCAAGGAAGGGATCGGCGTTCCCGAGCTGCTCGAGGAGGTCGTCGCGAAGGTGCCGCCGCCCAAGGGCGACCCAACGGCCCCGCTGCGCGCGCTCGTGTATGACTCGTACTACGACAAGTACCGCGGTGCCATCCCGAGCGTCCGCGTGGTGGACGGCACCCTGAAGAAAGGGATGCGCATCACCTTCGGCACGAATGACGGCGTCTACGATGTGGACGAGGTGGGCTACAACCAGCTCCGCCAGGTCCCCACCGGCGCGCTGTCAGCGGGCGAGGTCGGCTACGTGGTGGCCAGCGTGCGCTCGGTGAAGGAGACGCGCGCCGGCGACACGGTGTTTGACGCCGATCGCCACGCCACGGTGCCGCTCCCCGGCTATCAGGCGGTGAAGTCGTTCGTCTTCGCTGGCGTGTATCCCACCGACACCCAGCAGTACGAGGACCTGCGCGACGCGCTGGAGAAGCTGCAGCTCAACGACGCCTCCCTGCATTACCTCCCCGAAACCTCCACGGCACTGGGCTTCGGCTTCCGCTGCGGCTTCCTCGGGCTTCTGCACATGGAGATCGTGCGGGAGCGGCTGGAGCGCGAGTTCAACCTCGAGCTCGTCACCACCGTGCCGAGCGTGGAGTACCACGTCTTCAAGACGGACGGAGAGGAAGTGCTGGTGGAGAATCCGGCGCTGATGCCGAGCGCCGCGATCATTGACCGCGTCGAGGAGCCGTTCGTGCGCGCCCGCATCATGGCGCCCGCCGACTACATCGGCCCCATCATGACGCTCGGCACCGACCGGCGCGGCGTATACAAGGGCATGCACTACGTGGACACGACGCGCGTGGAAATCGCGTGGGAGTTTCCGCTCGCCGAGATCATCCTCGACTTCTTCGACCGGCTCAAGTCGATCTCGCGGGGCTATGCGTCGCTCGACTACGAGATGCTCGAGTACCGCGCGAGCGACCTCGTGAAGCTCGAGATGCTCATCAACGGCGACCCGGTGGACGCGTTCTCGGTGATCATCCACACCGACAAGGCGTACGACTGGGGGCACAAGATCGCGGTGAAGCTCAAGGAGCTGATTCCGCGCCAGTTGTTCGAGGTGGCGATTCAGGCCGCCATTGGCCAGCGCATCATTGCGCGCACCACGGTGAAGCCGCTCCGCAAGGACGTGCTCGCCAAGTGCTACGGCGGCGACATCAGCCGCAAGCGCAAGCTCCTCGAGAAGCAGAAAGAGGGCAAGAAGCGCATGAAGAGCGTCGGCAGCGTCGAGATTCCGCAGGAGGCTTTCCTCGCCGTGCTGCAGGTCGACTGAACGGCGATTGAGGATTGGGAGCTCGGATTGGGATGGCGGATTACGATTTGCGATTTTGATTGGCGATTGGCTGCGGAGGATGCGGCTGGTCGCCAATCGCCGTTTTCGGCGCTCGCTGATTGCGGTGATCCGGAGGGCGAACGGCAACTGCATACCACGGATTACACGGATGCGTGAGGGAAGAACACGGATACAGCGTTGGGGGACCCTGACGAGCAGGATCCGTGTCCATCCGTCCCGCATCCGTGTAATCCGTGGTATGCCTTTTGCGTTTCCGTTGTTCGCACGCCCTCCCCGTAGTCGCTAGTTTGCAATCGTGCCCGCTCTCGTCATCCAGACGTCCTTCCTCGGCGACACCGTCCTGACCACGCCGCTGCTCGCGACGCTGGCCGAGCGGGGGCCCGTGGACGTGGTGGTGACGCCGCTGGGCGCTTCGCTGCTGCGGGGCAATCCGTCGGTGCGTACACTCATCGTCTACGACAAGCGCGGACGCGACGCGGGCGTGTTGGGCCTGCGTCGGCTCGCCAAGCACCTGCGCGGCATGAGCTACGAGGCGGCGTACATGGCGCAGGGCTCGCTGCGCAGCGCCGTGCTCGCCCGCGCCGCGCGCATCGCTCGACGCGTGGGCTTCGACACATCGGCTGGTCGGGCGCTCTACACCGAGCGCGTGCCCTACCAGCGCGATGCGCACCACGCCGAACGGCTCTGGCGGCTCGCCGCCGGCGTCGCGGCGCCATCACCCGCGCCCGAGGTCATTCGACCGCGTCTCTACCCGTCCGACGACGACCGCGCCGCGGTGGATGTGTTGCTGCAGGAACTGCCGCCGGGCGGACCAATCGTCGGTGTCGCCCCTGGCAGCATCTGGGGGACCAAGCGCTGGCCGTACATCGCCGGACTCGTCGCCTCGCTCGATGAGGCGCGGTTCGTGGTGATCGGCAGCGGCGAGGATACGCAGCAAGCGGAAACCATCGCCTCGGCGGCCCCTGGGCGCGTGCTGGACGCCACCGGTCGGCTTTCGCTGCTGGCCAGCGCCGAGCTCATCGGTCGCTGCGCGGTGCTGGTGGCCAACGATTCGGCCCCGACACACTTGGCCTCGGGCGTGGGAACGCCCACCATCACGATCTTCGGTCCCACCGTACCGTCGTTCGGCTTCGGCCCGCTCGCTCCGGGGTCCGAAAGCATCGGTGTGGAGGACTTGGCGTGCCGTCCGTGCCATCCGCACGGTCCGCGCGAGTGTCCACTGGGACATTTTGACTGCATGCGCACCCTCGAACCCTCGCGGGTAGCGGAACGCGTGCGCAATTTGCTGACCAGACCCCCTGTTCCCTGACCCCTGGTCTTTTATGAGTTACGTCGTCGGCGTCGACATCGGCGGAACGAATCTCGTGGTCGGCGCGATGCCGACCGATGGGAGCCGTGAAATAGGCGTCCACACGCTCCCGACCCGCGCCGACCTCGGCGCGGACGCGGTGGTGCAGCGCATCTGCGAGATGATCGAGACCACCATCGCCGCGGTGCTGCGCGAGACGGGGGCGACGCGCGGTCAGTTCGCCGGCGTGGGGATTGGCTGTCCGGGCCCACTGGACCGGGAGAAGGGCGTGGTGATCGTCACTCCGAATCTCGGCTGGACAGACTTTCCGCTGCGCGACCGCATCACCGCCGAGGTGGGAATGCCGGCGACGCTCGACAACGACGCCAACTGCGCCACGCTCGGCGAGTGGTGGCTGGGTGCCGCCAAGGGCGGGCGTCACGTGGTGGGTTTCACGCTGGGCACCGGCATCGGCGGCGGGCTGATCCTCGATGGCCGGCTCTTTCACGGCGCGAGCGACGTCGCCGGCGAAATTGGCCATACGACCATCGAGGCCAATGGCCGCCGGTGCGGATGCGGCAACTACGGCTGCCTGGAGGCCTACGCGTCGGGTCCCGCCATCGCGATGCGCGCGCGTGAGGCAGTCGCCAATGGCGAGCACTCGCTCCTGCATGAGCTGACCGAAGGCGACCTCACCAAGCTGACGGCCGCCATCGTGTACAAGGCGTCCAAGCAGGGCGACGCGATCGCCGCCGAAGTGGTGAAGGAGACGGCGCGTTTCCTTGGGATCGGCGTGGCCAACATCCTCAACGTCTACAATCCCGACGTGGTGGTGCTCGCGGGCGGCGTGGCGCAGGCGGGAGACTCGCTGTTCGTGCCACTGCGCGCCGAAGTGCGCCGGCGCGCCTTCAAGCCCGCCGTGGACGCTTGCCGCATCGTTCCCGGTTCGCTCGATGGTAGCGCGGGGATGGTGGGCGCGGTGGCGGCGTTCCTCGAAGAGCACCCGGTGGCGTGAAGAAGCGCCGGGTCGGCGTCCTCGGCACGTTCGTCTGGGACGTCATTCACGGCCGGGACGTGCGGACGGCACCCGTGCAGGAGTGGGGCGGCATCACCTACGCCCTGGCCGGCTTCGACGCCGCGCTCCCCGACGACTGGGAACTGGTGCCGATCGTGAAGGTCGGCGAAGACCTGGCGCGCGAAGCGCGCACCTTTCTGTCGTCGCTAAAACGCGTGGCGCCCGACGCGGCGCCGGTGACGGTGCCCTACCCCAACAACCGCGTCGAGCTCCGGTACATTGACGACGAGCGCCGCAGTGAAGTCCTGAGCGGCGGCGTGCCCGGGTGGACGTGGCAGGGCCTGCAGCCGCTGCTCGGCGGGCTCGATGCGCTCTACGTGAACCTGATCTCGGGGTTTGAACTCGACCTCGATACCGCGACGCTGCTCCGCCAGCACTTTCGCGGCCCCATCTACTGCGACCTCCACTCGCTCGTGCTGGCGGTGCAGCCCTCCGGACTCCGCACCCTTCAGCCCCTCCCTCGCGTCGCAGACTGGTGCCGCTGCTTCGACCTCCTCCATGTCAACGAGGACGAGCTCTCAATGATGGCGCCGGATGGCCTCGCGCTCGCGGCGACAGCGCTGGCCGCCGGGGTGCAGGCACTGGTGGTGACGCTGGGGCCGCGCGGCGCGGTGTACTTTGCCCCGGCGCACTTCGCGCGCCTCGCCGACCGGACGTCGGCGGCGCCGCCGCTCGCGTCCGCCGGCGGCACGCTCCGCACCGCGCTGCTTGCGCC
Source organism: Gemmatimonadaceae bacterium (assembly GCA_041661925.1). GTDB lineage: Bacteria > Gemmatimonadota > Gemmatimonadetes > Gemmatimonadales > Gemmatimonadaceae > PNKL01. The sequence goes on along the minus strand of JBAZTM010000004.1, from coordinate 27,289 downwards.
AAGCGCCGGACAGGTGCACGTCAAGGGGGATCCCACAGGGTGCGGCGACGTGTTCGGTGCTACCTATTACTCACGGCTGCTCGCCGGTGATATAATCACCGATGCGCTGCGCGCGGCGATTGCCGCCGCCGCCCGTAACGTCGAGCACCGCGGAGCCACTGGGCTCGCGCATTTCCTTCGTGGAGAGCTGAGTCCCTCGTGAACGTCATCACCGTGCCGCCGTCGCTGGACGACCAGTCTTTCGAGCAGGTGCTCGAGCAGCTCGCCCCCCTGCCGGCGGATGCCCGCATTCTCATTGACGCCCGCAACACCACGTGGGCGTCGCCGTACGGGCTCACGGCGCTGCTGACGCTGGCGCAGTCGCGCACGGAGAGGCCGCAGTTCATGCCGCCCGAGCGCGATGACACGTCGTCGTACTGGTCGCGGGCGCGGTTCTTCGACTACGCCGGCGACCTCTTCGAGATCAAGGGCAAGGTGCCGCCGCGGGGCACGGAGCGAGAGTCACGGACCTTGCTTGAGGTCACGCCGGTTTCGCGCAGCGACGACGTGCACAAGGTCGTTGAGCGGATCAAGGACAAGGCGGCCAACATTCTCACGCAGAACCTCCACCTGGAATCGCGCGCCGTGATGGGATTCGCCATGGCGCTCTCGGAGGCCTGTCAGAACATCGTGGAGCACGCCGGCCAGGGCGGCTGGGTGGCCGTGCAGAACTACAACTACCGCAAGCGCATGGGACGGCACGTGGTGCAGATCGCCGTCTGCGACGCGGGCGTGGGCATTCGCCAGTCGCTGGAGAGCGGCAACCGCCGCCCGCTGAGCGACCGGTGGGATGACGGCGTGGCCCTTGAGACGGCCGTGATCCAGGGGACCAGCCGGTTCCCGGATCCCGGCCGCGGCCAGGGGTTCAAGGGAATCCGCGGCTACCTGCGGAAGTGGCAGGGGAAGCTCGCGGTCCGCAGCGGCACGGCGCGCGTCGCCGAAGTGCCGTTGTGGGACGACGACGTGGTGCGTCGCGACCACCTGGCACCGATGCCGGGCACCCAGCTGTTCATCATGATCCCCGAAGCACTCGAGCGGTGACCATGGCGCCCCATACCATTGACGTGTGCGCGGTGCTCCGCAGCGCGGTGAACCAGAACTACGGCAACCTCCTGACCCGCGACACAGGGATGGCGGTGCGCCACCAGATCGAGCGAGAGCTCGCGGCCAACCGCGAGGGGGGTATCACGTCCCTCGACTTTTCGAGCATCGGCCTCATGGACTACTCGTGCGCCGACGAAGTGGTGGCCAAGCTCCTGGTGCTGCTGCAGAACGACGACCTCACCCGCGGCGGCTACGTGGTGTTCCGCGGCATCGGCGAAGACCACCTCGAGTTGGTGGAATCGGTGCTGACGCATCACGGACTGGCCCTGGTCTGCCTCTGCGAGGACGGCAACCCGCGCCTGATCGGTCGCGTCAGCGAGGCAGAGCGGCGGGCGTGGGACATGGTGCGCGTGCGCGGCCATGCGGCGCCGGCAGAGCTGGCTGACGAGTTCGGCTTCGGCGAGGACTTCGTGGCCGGCGTGCTCGACGAACTCTCGCGGCGCCGGCTCGTCCGCCGGGGATCGAACGGGTTCCAGGCGCTCGACGTCGCCGACATGGTGCAATAATGGCGGAAGGCTTCAATCCGCCCCTGCAGGTCGTCGGGTTCATCTCCACGCGGCGCGGCGATGCCGAGCGTGGTCCGGCCATTCGTGTGCGGCCGGACGATGCAAAGCTGCGCGGGGTGACGGACGGCGCTTTGGTGTGGATCTACGGGCCGCGACGCCACGACCTGGCGACGGCCATCATTGACGACACGCTGCCGCGTGGCGGCGTCATCGTGCGAGACGTCGCCGGGCTGGCGCCCACTGAGATCATCCGGCTCGTGCGCACCGATGCGGACCGCCCTGTGCTGAATCCCAAGACCATCTGAGATATGGCCTCCTCCAAGAAACCCCCTCGCCCCCACGCGCTCGCCACGCAGGTCCTGCATGCCGGCGACGGTGTGCATGCCGCCGGCGACCCGGTCGTGTCGCCGCTCGTGCAGTCGGTGAACTACGTGCAGGAACCGGGCAGCGACGACCTGATGTACACGCGCTACGGCAACACGCCGAATGCCGATCGCATCCAGCGGCGCATCGCGGCCCTCGAGGGCGCGGAGGAGGCGCTGGTGCTCTCCAGCGGCATGGGCGCCACGGCCTGCGGCCTGCTCGCCCTGCTCCGGCCCGGCGACCACCTGCTGGCCAGCCAGTACATCTACGGCGGCACGCACCGGCTCCTCACCGAGGAGTTCATGCAGATGGGGATCGACGTGACGCTCGTCGAGCCCTTCGAGCCGCGCGCCTGGCGCCGCCGCCTGCGCAAGGAAACGCGCGCCATCTTCATCGAGTCGCCCGTCAACCCGACGTGCCGCGTGCTCGACATGCGCGGCGTGTCGCTGCTCACCAAGGAGCTGGGCATTGCCCTCGTCGTGGACTCGACGTTCGCGAGCCCGGTCAACTTCCGGCCGCTCGAGCACGGCGCCGACGTCGTCATCCACTCGGCCACGAAGTACCTCAACGGGCACCACGACGTGCTCGGCGGCGTGGTCTGCGGCACGGCGCCCTATATCGAAGAGGTGCGACAGAAGGAGATCGTCTGGGGGCAGACGCCCGATCCGTTCGCTTGCTGGCTGCTCGAACGCGGGCTCAAGACCCTCGACGTACGCGTGCAGCGACAGAACGAGACGGCGCAGGAGATCGCCGAGTGGCTCGAGGGGCGCAAGGAAGTACGCCGCTGCCACTACCCTGGACTCGCGAGCCATCCCGATCACGCCGTCGCCGTGGACCAGCTCGACGGGTTCGGCGGCATGCTGGCGTTCGAGCTCGCCGGGGGCGCCCGCGCCGCCGACCGGTTCGCCAAGCGCCTGAAGCTGGTGCGCTACGCCGCCAGCCTGGGCGGCGTGGACACGCTCGTCAGCGAGCCACGCTTCTCGTCGCACGCCCGGATGTCGGCCGACGAGCGCGCGCGCATTGGCATTCCGGACGGCTTCGTCCGCCTCAGCGTCGGACTCGAGGACGTCAACGACATCATGGCCGACCTTGAGCAGGCGCTGCGCTAGCCGATGATTCGCTTCTCCCACGTGCACAAGTCGTTCGCGCGCACCAGCGCGGCGCTCGCGGACGTCTCGTTCCAGGTGAACAAGGGCGAGTTCGTGTTCATCACCGGCCCGAGCGGCGCCGGCAAGAGCACGATCCTCAAGCTCTGCTTCTTCGAGGAGCGCCCCACGCAGGGCGAGGTCAAGGTCTACGGCATCAGTTCCGCGACGCTCCGGCCGACCGATGTCCCGCGGCTGCGCCGCCGGCTGGGGATCATCTTCCAGGACTTCCGGCTGCTCGAGGACCGCAACGTCGAGGCCAACGTCGCATTTGCGCTCGAGGTGACCGGCACGCCGCCGTCGCAGATCGCGCCGCGTGTGTCGCGCCTGCTCTCGCAGGTGGGGCTCTCGGCCAAGGCAACCGCGCTGCCGCAGGAACTCTCCGGCGGCGAACAGCAGCGCGTCGCCATCGCGCGCGCCCTCGCCAACGATCCGGTGGCGCTGGTCGCCGACGAACCCACCGGCAACCTCGATGAGCGGGCGACGCGCGGCATCTTCCAGTTGTTCCGCGACATCAATGCCAACGGAACGGCGGTGCTGATGGCGACGCACGACCTCGACCTCGTGCGGCGCTCCGGCTGCCGCACCATCGAGGTGAACCGTGGACAGGTCGTCTTCGATTCGGCCTCGGACGGCGGCTTCCGCCCGTCGGAACCCCTCGAGGCGCTGGAGGACGACGCGTGAGACTCGCCGTGCGCGAGGCCCTCCTCGCCTTCCGCCGCGCGCCGATGCTGAGCGCGCTGTCCATCACGACCATCGCGTTCTCGCTGTTCGCGTTCGGCCTGTTCGGGCTGGTGGCGCTCAACATTCGCAACGCGCTGCGCACCGTCGAGGACCGCGTGGAGATCCGCGCCTTCGTCGCCGACGGCACCGGCGCCGAGGCCACGAGCGCCGCGCTGGGCGACATCGGCGCGTTCCCCGAAGCCGCATCGGTGCGCCTCGTCACGCAGGCGCAGGCGCTCGACCGCGCGCGGCGCGAACTAGGCGAGTTCAGCGACGTGTTCGAGGAGGGCATCCTCCCCGCCTCCATCGAGGTGCGGCTCAAGGTCGGGTTCCGCGACCCGGAGACGGTGCGCGCCGTCGCCAAGCGCATCGAGGTGTACGACTTCATCGATGACATCCGCTTTGGCGAAGAGTGGGTGGAGAAGCTCCACCGGCTGCGCAACATCGCCACGCTGGCCGGTGTCGCGCTCGGCCTCACCTTTGCGATCGTCGCGATCATCATCATCGGGTCCACCATCCGGATGGCGGTCATGGCGCGCGCGCGCGAGATCGCGATCATGCGCCTCGTCGGCGCGACCAACAGTTTCATCCGCGCGCCGTTCCTGATCGAGGGCTTCCTCAAGGGAACGCTCGGCGGCGTGCTGGCCCTGGTGCTGGCCTGGGTCGCGCTCACGATCATCAACCGGTTCGTGGTGCAGGCGACGTTCTTCGACGCCTGGATGGGCGCGGTGGGCGTGTTGGCGGGCGCCAGCATAGGCCTGGCGGGGTCGGCGCTCAGTGTCGGGCGACATCTGAAGCGAGTCTGAGCGGCGTATGCGGACGTTGATGGCAGACGGCAGATGGCGGATGGCAGACGCCCTTCGCAGGGAACTGCGCTCTGGCTCGCGCGTTGCGTCGGCGGTCGCAGTATCCGCCATCTGCCTTTTGCCATCTGCCATCTCCGCCCAGCAACCTGCCCCCGCCCCGCCAAGCGCCGCCACGCGGGCGCAGGCCAACCGAGAGGAACTCGACCGCATGCGCGCCGAGCGCGAGCGGCTCGAGCAGCGGATGCGCGAGCTGCAGAGCAGCGCGCACGACATCAGCGAGGAGCGCACCAACATCGAGCGGCAGGCTGATGCCACCGCACGACTGGTCCGGTCGCTCGACGCGCAGATCGGCGCGCTCGAAGGCGAGGTGGACGACGCCACGTCGAGCCTGGTAGTGGCGCAGGACGAGCTGGTGATCAAGCGCTCCATGCTGCAGCGCCGCGTGCGCGAGATCTACAAGCGCGGGCCGCTGTACTCGCTGGAGGCGCTGCTCTCCGCGCAGTCGTTCGGCGCGCTGGTCGCCCGCTACAAGTACCTGCACCTCGTGACGCAGCGCGACCGCGCGCTCGTGCGCCGCGTGGAGCTGCTCAACGACCAGGTGTCCGGCACGCGCACCCAGCTCGTGCGCCTCCGCGGCGAGATGGAACTGAGCCGCGAGCAGAAGAGCGAGGAGGAGCGGCGCCTGCGCGAACTCGAGGATGTGCGCGGCAAGTCGCTCGCTCGGGTACAGCAGACGGCACGGGCCACCCAGGCGCGCCTGCAGCAGGTCCAGCGCGACGAGAAGCGGCTCGCCGACCTGCTCGCCACGTTCGAAGCCGAGCGCCGCCGGGCCGCGGCGGCGCGCCCCAACGTCCCCGCCCCCATCAGCACGCTCCGCACCAGCGACCTCGGCCGGCTCGACTGGCCGGTGGAGGGGGCCATCCTGTATCGCTTCGGGCGCGTCGTGAACCCCAACAACACGACGACGCGATGGAACGGCATAGGCATTGGCGCCGCCGCCGGCACACCGGTGAAGTCGGTCGCCGCCGGTTCGGTGGTGCTCGCCGAGGCCTTTGGCACGTATGGGAAGACCGTCATCCTCAGCCACGGGGACGGCGACTTCTCCGTGTACGGATCGCTGGCGCGCCTCGACGTGCGGAAGGGACAGACCATTCAGAAGGGGCAGATCGTGGGCACCGTCGGGCGTACGGATCCCGACCTCGATGCCCACCTGCACTTCGAGATGCGCCCCAAGGGGCGCGCCGTGGATCCGCTCGAGTGGCTCAGGAGCCGGCGATGATCACCAAGCGCTGCGCGGTGTGCAGCCGCATCCGCGCGTATGAGGAAGAGGACGCGTACTGCATCGTGTGCGGCTCGGAGGCGCTGGAAACGACCTGCACGTGCGGCCGCAGCTACGATTTCGCGCTGCACGAGACGGGGGACCTGCTGCATTGCCCGCGATGCGGAAAGCGGCTCAGGGGACGGGATGGAGAGTTCGACTGAAGATGATTGGGGATTGGGAGCTCGGATTGGGATTGCGATTTGGATTGCGATTTGGATTGGTGATTTGGATTGGCGATAGCCCGATGAGGAATTGATGCCCCCCAAGAAGCGCGCGGCGGCGAAGACGACCCCGGCGAAGAAGTCCGGTGCGAAGAAATCCAGTGCGAAGAAGTCCGGCGTGAAGAAGCCGCTCGCGAAGAATCCGGTCGTGAAGCTACCGGTCGCGAAGAAGGTCGCCGCGAAGAAAGCCGCTCCGGCCAAGCCAGCCGCTGCCCCCGCGCGCCTCAAGAGCACCCGCGCCGTCACCGTACCGAAGCCGGGCACCGTCCCCGCTTCGGCCGGCGCATCGCCCTATGACATTCCGTACACGGGCGCCCCACTCGGCGCCCACGTCAGCACCTCGGGTGGCGTGGCCACTGCCCCGCCGCGCGGGGTGGACATCGGCGCCACTGCCATCCAGCTGTTCACCAAGCAGGCGAACCAGTGGAAGGAGCGGCTGTTCGACGACGCCGAGGTGGCGGCGTTTCGAGAGGCGCTGGAAGGCACGCCGGTGGCGTTCACCAATGCGCACGACAGCTACCTCATCAACCTCGCCTCGCCCAACCCGGAGTTGCGCGCCAAGTCCATCGAGTCGTTCGAATGCGAGATGCGCCGCAGCAACGCGCTTGGCCTCGATGCCATCGTCTCGCACCCGGGCAACTTCATGGACGACCGCGCGAGCGGCATCGCGCGCAACGCCGACGCCATTATCGAGGTGCTCGATCGCGTTACCGGCCCGACGCGCCTGCTCATGGAACTCACCGCCGGGCAGGGGACGGTGATCGGCTCAACGTTCGAGGAGATGGCGGCGCTGCTCGCGCGCCTTCCCGGCGCGCAGCAATCCCGCGTCGGCGTCTGCCTCGACACGGCGCACGTCTTCGCCGCCGGCTACGATCTCGTGAACGACTTCGGCGGCGTCATGACAGCGTTCGGCGATATTCTCGGCTTCCACCGCCTCGGACTGCTGCACCTGAACGACTCCAAGGCGCCGTTGGGATCGAAGAAGGACCGGCACGAACTCATCGGCAGCGGCTGCATTGGCGACGGGGCGTTCCGGCGCATCATGACCGAGCCCCGCCTGGCGGCGATCCCGAAGTCGCTTGAGACGCCGAAGGGCCACGACATGGTGTCCAATGACCGCGCCATGCTGCGAAAGCTTCGGCAATTCGCGGCGGGAAGCTGAGTGATTGCCGGGCAGCCGTCCAACTCCCGGCGAACCTGCCGCCCGCTGAAGTGTACCTGACCCTAGCGTCCGCCCCCCGACTCCGATAATCTGCCTAGGATGTCCCTGCCCTCCACCCCCGAACGGCCGCGGCCGCGCATCGTGCGCGCGCTGGCGCTTGCCCTGCTCGTGCTGCAAGGCCTCGTGGCCGTGCTGCCAAGCTTCGAGCCGCGTCCCGCGGCTGGCGCGCCGGTGGTGCACGTGGAGCAGAAGGACGCCCAGCACGCCGACATGCACAACGACGAGAGCTGCGCCCTGTGCGCAGCGCGCAACGTGCTTGCCCTGCGTGCCGTGCCGATGTCACCGTTGGCCGGCATCTCGCACACGCCCCTGCCCACGGCCGCGTATGACAAGATCGCAACGCCGGCTGACGCACGCGTCGGCAACCTGTCGCGCGCCCCGCCCCGCAACGCCTGAGTCGTACCCGGCCTCTGCGGCCGACGAGTTTCCGTGCGCACGCAGCGCGCAAGTCCCCCACAACTCACGTTGATCCCCCGATGAGACCATCCCTCTGGATGTGCGCACTGGCGTGCGCCACATCAACCGCATTGGCACAGGAGCCAAGTGCGGCCAAGCGTCCCGTCACGAAGGCCGATTCTACCGCCGCCGATTCCATCGCCCTCGTCCGGGAGATGGAGAAGCTGCAGGCCGTCGCGCCCGCGCCGGCCGCACCGCGCGCTCCCAGCGCCAAGATCGCCCCCGACATCAGCGTCGTCGGCGACCTCGTCGGCGATCTCTCTCCCGACGCAAGCACCCAGGAGAGCGGCGCGCGCCTCGGCGTACGCGAGATCGAACTGGCCATCCAGTCGGTTGTGGATCCCTACTTCCGCGGCGACGTCTACCTGGGCTTCAGTGATGTGGAAGGCGCGCGCATCGAGCAGGCGTTCCTGACCACCACCGCCCTGCCGTGGGGCTTGCAGGCACGGCTCGGACGTTTCCTGATGCCCGTCGGCAAGCAGACTACCACGCACCGGCACGACCTGCACACCATCGAGTATCCGTGGGTGATCCAGCGCTTCCTCGGCGCCGAAGGCCTCAAGGGGACCGGCTTCTCTGTCAGCAAGGTGCTCGCGCCCTTCGGCTTCTATCAGGAGCTGCAGCTCAGCGCGGTGGACCGGTTCGGTGAGAAGGACGACGCGCTGCAGAGTGAAACGGCGCCCAACAAGCAACTCGACGGAATGGGCTACGCCGCCCGCCTGCGCAACTACTGGGACCTGAGCCAGAGCACGAACGTCGAACTCTCGGCGTCGGCCATCACCGGCAAGCGCGAACAGCCGGCGCTCGCCGCGCCCGCGCACGATACCACCATCACCGCCGTCAACGCGCGTCAGAGCGTCGTGGGCGCCGACCTGACGTTCCGCTGGCGACCGCTGCAGCAGGGACTCTACAAGTCGTTCATCCTGCAGGCTGAGGTGATGCACCAGCAGAACGAGCGCATCAACGCGGCGACCGTGCCTGGCGTCTATCAGGGACCGAATCGCGACTTCACCGGCGGCTACGTCTTCGCGCGCTGGCAGGTGGGACGCCGGCTGTACGTCGGCGGCCGCTTCGACTCGCTGCAGGACCCCGACCTCGGCGGCGGCACGCTGACCGCCGGTTCGGGGGTGCTGGAGTTCTTCCCCAGCGAATTCTCCAAGCTGGTCGCATCGTTCGAGCGGCTGTCGCCGAACGGCGGCACCGCCACCAACCGACTGCTCCTGCAGGCCACGTTCGCCGTCGGCCCGCACAAGCCGCATCCATTCTGACCACCGCCTGGCGCTTCGCGCCAAGGAGTTCCTCGTGCTGAAGATCCGCACCGCCGTGCTGGCCCTCGCGACGCTCGTTGTCGCGCTGCCGGCGCACGCGCAGCTCAAGGTGGTCACCAGTACCACCGACCTGTACGACATCGCCCGGGCCGTGGGCGGCGACAAGATCGCTGCTTCGCACATCGGCGAAGGCTACCAGGACCCGCACTTCATCGAGGCCAAGCCGAGCTTTGTGCTGCAACTCCGCAAGGCCGACGTCTGGGCCTACGTGGGACTTGACCTCGAGATCGGATGGATGCCGCTGCTGCTCGACGGCGCGCGCAACCCGAAGATCAGCGCCGGCGGCGCCGGGCACGTCGACGTCTCGCGGGCAATCCAGGTGATTGACGTGCCCACCGGACAGGTGGACCGATCCATGGGCGACGTGCACACCATGGGCAATCCACACTACTGGCTCGACCCGGAAAACGGCCGGCGCATCGCGCGGCTGTTCGCCGCCAAGTTCGCGGAGCTCGACCCGAAGAACGCCGCGACGTATCAAGCCAACACCAAGGCTTGGGAGGACCGCCTCAACGCCGCCGAGGCCGCGTGGAAGTCCGACCTGGCGGCCATCAAGGGCAAGCCCGTGGTGGCGTGGCACACGAGCTGGCGTTATTTCGCCGAGTACACCGGCATGAAGATCGTGGCGTACATGGAACCCAAGCCCGGCGTGCCGCCGTCGCCGGCGCACCTGCTTGAAGTGGTGCGCGCGGTGAAGCAGTCGGGGGCGAAGGCGATCATCATGGAGCCGTTCTACGACCACAAGCTCGCCGACCTCGTGGCACGGCAGACCGGGGCGAAGGTGCTCATCCTGCCGCCCTCGGTGGGCGGCGTTCCCGGCATCAACGACTACGCGCAGCTCATGCGCTTCGATATTGCGCAGCTCGCGGCGGCGGTCAAGTGAATCCGCTCGTCCGCTTCGACCATGCCACGCTGGGCTACGGCGCCCGAGCGATCCTGAGCGACATCAGCTTCGAGATTCCTGCCGGCGACTTCCTGGGACTCGTCGGTCCCAACGGCGCCGGCAAGACCACAGTGCTGCGCGCTATCCTCGGTTCGCTCGCGCCCATGGCGGGAACCGTCACGGTGGCGCCTAACCTGCGCGTCGGCTACGTGCCGCAGCGCGACTCGGTGGATGCCGCGTTTCCACTCAAGGTGCTCGACGTCGTGCTGATGGGACGCTATGACCGCGTCGGACTCGGTCGCCGTCCCACGGCGGAGGACCGGGCGCGGGCGCTCCAGTCGCTCGAGCACGTGGGCATTCCGCATCTCGAGGACCAGCAGTTCTCGTCGCTGTCGGGCGGCCAGAAGCAGCGCACGCTCATTGCGCGCGCCCTGGTGGGCGAGCCCACGGTGCTCGTGCTCGACGAGCCGACCAACGGCATGGACCTTGTGTCCACGACGCAGATCCTCGGCCTCGTGCGCGAACTGCACGAGACCGACCGGCTGACGGTGCTGATGGTCAGCCACGCGCTCAACGAAGTGGCGATGTACGTCAACCGCATCGCACTCGTCATGCAGGGGATGTTCCGCATCGGCGCGGTGGACGAGATCATGACCGAGCCCATCCTCACGGCGATGTACGGCATTCCGGTGCTCGTGGAACAGCTCGGCGGGCACCGCGTGGTCTGCGCGCGGCCGGGCGTTCCGCTGGAGGTGCGCGATGCTTAGCACCGTCCTGATCTTCAAGGAGGCGCTGTACGGTGCGCTCGTCATCGCGCTCGCCTGTTCGGTGCTCGGTGTCTGGGTCGTCCTGCGCCGCATCGTCTTCGTCGGCGCGGCGCTCGCGCAGCTGTCGTCCGCCGGCATCGCGCTCGCGCTCCTGCTCGGCGGCATGGGCATCGGCGGCGAGCTGACGCATCATCCGGTGGCCGTCTCGCTGATCCTGACGCTTGGCGGCGCCGCGTTCTTCGCCATTGGCCACAAGGAGCGCGCCGGCATTCCGCCCGATGCCACCATCGGCGTCACCTACGCGGTGGCCGCCGCCCTCGGCATCCTGCTCATCGCCAAGGCGAAGGGCGGCGAGGCGCACGACATCTTCCTGCAGGGGAACATCCTCGGCATCACGAGCGCGGACGTGCTGGTGCTGCTCGCCGTCACCGTGCCGGTGCTCGTGCTGCACGCGGTCTTCTACAAGGAGTTCCTGTTCGTCTCGTTCGATCGCGAGACGGCGCGCACGCTGGGCTACCGGGTGGCGCTATGGGACCAGCTGCTCTACTTCACCTTCGGCATCGTCATCGCGTATGCGATGCAGTTTGCCGGCGTGCTGTTGGTGTTCAACTTTCTGGTTCTCCCCGCCGTGACGGGCGTGTTGCTGGCGCGGGGCATGGCCGGCATCTTCGTCGTCGCCGCGCTCGCCGGGCTCGTCGCGTCGGTCGTCGGATTCGCGCTGTCGGTGCCGCTCGACCTGCCATCCGGGCCGGCGATCATCGCGGTCTCCGGCATCATTGCCGCACTCAGTTGGGTCGTCCGTCAGTTTCGCACGCGCTAGAACCCATCTCGTCAATGATCTGCTGAATGCTCGCCTTCACGGCGACCGTGCTGCGTACGCCGTTCGTGCGATAGGCAACGCTCCGGCGTAGGGGTAGCGTGCAGATATCAGCATTGCGAAGGCAGCGCGAGTTCACCCATTGACCGCTCATATCGATGCCGAGGCTGCGGGAGATGCGGTCGACCTGCTGGCTCGCCCTGATCGCTGCCGGGCTCTTGCTCGCGGGCGCCTGCGGTGACACGCCGACCGAGCCGCTGAGCGATCCCCGCGGGCTCATCCTGCTCGTCACTAACGAGTTCCCGTCCGAGATTTACGTCGTGCGCCCAGACGGGACCGGCCTGAGGCGACTCACACGGGATCTGTACAATGACCTGTATGCGCACTGGTCCCCGGACGGGCGGCACATTGTCTTCTCGCGCTCGCGTCAGCCGTCGACCGGCGATCACGCCTTCGACATCACGCTGATGAATGCGGATGGCGGGCAGATGCGCCGCCTCCTTCAGGGCGGGGGTTCGGCAGCCTGGCCGCGGTGGTCGCCCGATGGCCGCCGAATCGCGTTCCAGCGTACGGATGCCGGGGTGGGCCCGCGCATTTACGTGATGAACGCCGACGGCACCGATGTGCGACTGGTGACCGCCGCGCCCCAGAGCGTCGCGCCGAGCTGGGCACCCGACGGCGCCCGACTTGTCTTCGTGGCCAGACGCCCCGCACGCGCCCGACAATCGCTCTACACCATCCGGCCAGACGGAACGGACGAAGAACTGGTCGCGGGCGATTCGGCGTGCGCCGGCGACGCGTATGAGCCACAGTGGTCGCCCGACGGCACACGGATTGTCTACCGCTGCGACGAGGTGTCGAGCGGGGCCATCCACCTGATCCGCACCGATGGGACGCACCCGCAGCGGCTGACGCCGGGCCCCCCGCTGGAGTCGTGGAAGTTCGATGGGTCACCCGTATGGTCGCCTGACGGCGGGCAGATCGTGTTCGGGAGCAACCGCTTCAGGATGAACTGGGGGCCGGCGATCATGGATACGCTCGGCGGGAACGCCAGACAACTCGACGTACCGACGCTACCCAACTCAAACCCATCGGCTTGGGGCGCAGTCCCCGGCGTGTCCTCAGGTCGCTGAGCGCCCAGCGTGAGTTGGGCGCGAATTCCGTCCGGCGTTGGCGGCGACGCACGCGCTCCATACCTTTGGACCGTGCGCCTCCCCCGCTTGAGCATCATAGCACTGGTTGTCGCGGCCGCGGCCTGTACGGACGCGACCGCGCCGCGCGTGGACCCGCCCGCCTATGATCCGACGCAGCTGTCGGGTGGCCTCGTCTATCGGTGGCCCACGGGGACGACCATCGCCGTCTTCGTGGACCCGACGGCCGTGGGCGCCGGCGTCGACCTCGCCGGTGCCACGTCAGCCGGCATGGCCGCATGGAAGGCCGCGCTCGGCGGCAGCCAGTTCGCGTTTCGCACCGCCACCACGGCCGCCGATGCCGATGTCATCGTGCACGTCAGCGCCGCGCCGCGACTCGTGGGACTCGCCGGGTGCGCCGAACCACCCACCTTCGCCGGCGGCGTCACGTTCTTCTGCCCCGCCCGTGACAGTGCGCTCACGCTCCCGCTCGTGGCTGGCCCCGGCACGGGACGGGTGAAACTGGACATCGCCATCAACCCGGCCGCCACTAACGCCACCAACACGCTGCGCGCCCTCGTCACGCACGAACTCGGCCACGCCGTGGGGATCGGCGGCCACAGCACCGACGCGCTCGACGTGATGTTCGCGCAGCCGTCGGTCAGCGTGCCGAGCAGCCGCGACATCACCACGCTGCGCTGGCTCGTGCGGCAGGCCATCGAGCTCCGTCTGTAGGGGATTTCCGTCCTTTTTCGGCTGCAACCCTGACCGTCGCCAAGGCGGTCCAGTTATCTTACTGGACTCTATGAAACGCCAAGACGCCCTCGATTATCACTCCCGTGGCCGCCCCGGGAAGATTGCTGTTGTCGCCACCAAGCCGCTCGCCAACCAGCGCGACCTGGCCCTCGCCTACTCGCCCGGTGTCGCCGAGCCCTGCCTCGAGATCGAGAAGAACCCCGAGGACTCCTACAAGTACACGGCCCGCGGCAACCTCGTGGCCGTCATCAGCAACGGCACCGCGGTGCTTGGCCTCGGCAATATCGGGGCGCTGGCCGGCAAGCCGGTCATGGAGGGGAAAGGCAATCTCTTCAAGCAGTTCGCCGACATCGACGTGTTCGATCTCGAGATCGCCTCGGAGGACCCGGAGGAGATCATCCGGTTCTGCCAGCTCGTCGAGCCCACGCTCGGCGGCATCAATCTCGAGGACATCAAGGCGCCCGAGTGCTTCTACATCGAGGAGAAGCTCAAGGCGACCATGAACATCCCCGTGTTCCACGACGACCAGCACGGCACCGCCATCATTTCTGGCGCCGCGCTGATCAACGCCGTGGAAATCGTCGGCAAGCAACTCGGCAAGGTGAAGGTCGTCTTCAGCGGCGCCGGCGCCTCGGCCATTTCGGTGGCCGAGCACTACGTCCGCCTCGGCGTGGATCGCAAGAACATCACGCTGTGCGACCGCAAGGGCGTCATCTATGCCGGCCGCGACAAGGACATGGAGCCGCACAAGGCCATGTTCGCGCACGAGACCAAGAGCCGGACGCTGGCCGACGCGCTCGTCGGTGCCGATGTCTTCGTGGGACTCTCGGCCGCGGGGGCGTGCACGCAGGACATGGTGAAGTCGATGGGCTCCAGCCCGATCGTCTTCGCGCTCGCCAACCCGACGCCGGAGATTCTCCCGGACGAGGCCAAGGCGGTGCGCCCGGAGGCGATCTGCGCCACCGGACGCAGCGACTATCCCAACCAGATCAACAACGTCCTCTGCTTCCCGTTCATCTTCCGCGGCGCGCTCGACGTGCGTGCCACGACGATCAACGAGGAAATGAAGATGGCCGCGACGCGCGCGCTCGCCGCGCTGGCGCGCGAGCCCGTGCCGAATTCGGTCGCGGCGCTCTACGGCCTGACCACGGTGCAGTTCGGACCCGACTATCTCATCCCGTTCCCGTTCGATCCGCGCGTGCTTCTCTGGGTGGCGCCGGCCGTTGCGCAGGCGGCCATCGAGAGCGGCGTGGCCAAGGGCAGCATTGAGATGGACGCGTACCGCGAACAGCTCGAGGGACGCCTGGGGCAGTCACGCAGCGTGATGCGCGGCATCCAGACGCGCGCCCATCGCGACCCAAGGCGCGTTGTCTTCCCCGAGGGCGAGGATCCCAAGGTCATCCGGGCGGCGCATATCCTGCAGGAAGAGGGCATCGCCAAGCCCATCCTGCTCGGTCGCGCCGAGAAGATGAAGCAGCGCCTCGACGAACTGGGCATCGTGCTCAATGGCTGCACGACCATCGACCCCAACCTGTCGCCCGACCGGGAGCGCTACGCCGAGGAGCTGTGGAGCGGACGGCAGCGCCGCGGTCTGTCGCGAGACGAAGCCTACTCGCGCATGGGGCGCGGCATCTACTTCGCGAGCCAGATGGTCAACAGTGGCGACGCCGATGCCGTCGTGGCGGGCCTCAACAAGCACTACCCCGAGACCATCCGCCCGGCGCTCGAGGTCGTCGGCGCCGACGAAACGGGTCTGGTCGCCGGACTGTACATGATGGTGATCAACAACCGCGCCATCTTCTTCGGCGACACGACGGTCAACATTGACCCCGACGCCGACCAGCTGGCGAGAATCGCGCAATCGGCGGCGCGCCTGGTGCGCACCTTCGGCATTGAGCCGCGCATCGCGATGCTCTCGTTCTCGAACTTCGGATCGGTGAAGCACCCCGAGTCGGCCAAGGTCGCCGAGGCGGTGCGTATCCTGCGCGAGCGCGAGCCCGACCTCATCGTGGACGGCGAGATGCACGCCGACACCGCCTTCGACGAGAACGTGCTTGCCACACGCTACCCGTTCAGCCGGCTCAAGCAGGCGGCGAACGTGCTGATCTTCCCGATGCTCAGCGCAGGCAACACTGCGTATAAGCTGCTCAAGAGCCTCGGCGGGGCGACGGCGATTGGCCCCATCCTGGTGGGCATGAACCACCCGGTGCACGTGCTCGAGCAGAGCGCCGACGTGCAGGACATCGTGAACATGGCCGCCGTGGCCGTCATCGACTCGCAGAACCGCAACCGCTAACGATTCGCGAGCGGACCCCCGTCATCGGGTTCGCTCGCTCGAGACACCTGGAGCTGTCATGCCCTTCGTCAACGCGATCGCACCCGCCCTTCCACGCTCGGGCCCCAACGGGCTCACCGGTCAGGACCTCCAGCCGACGGGGACGGTGCACTGGAACCTCGTGACGCCGGAGCTCATCGAGGCTGCCGTCCGCCGCGGTGAGGGCCGACTGGCTGACCTGGGGCCGTTTGTCGCGGTCACCTCGCCGCATACGGGACGGTCGCCGAACGACAAGTTCGTGGTCAGGGAGCCGGAGTCGGAGAAGGACGTCGACTGGGGCAAAGTCAACCAGCCCATCTCGCCCGAGCACTTCGCGACGCTGCTCGCCGACGTGAAGCAGTACCTCAACGGACTGCCTGAGCTCTTCGTGGAGGACCTGTACTGCGGCGCGGATCCGTCCCACCGGCTCAGCGTGCGCTACGTGCTGCCCAATGCGTGGCACGCGTCATTCGTGCGCAACATGTTCATTCGCCCGGAGCAGACGGAACTGCCCGGCTTCGCGCCGAACTTCACCGTCTATCATGCCCCCGAGTTCCAGGCGGACCCGGCGCGGCACGGCACGCGCACCGGCACGTTCATCGTGCTCAACCTCGCCGCGCGGACCATTGTCATCGGCGGCACGCGCTACGCGGGCGAGCTCAAGAAGGCGATGTTCACGGTGATGAACTACCTGCTGCCGAAGGAGGGCGTGCTCTCCATGCACTGTTCCGCCAACATCGGCCCCTCCGGCGATACGGCGCTCTTCTTCGGCCTGTCGGGCACCGGCAAGACGACGCTCTCCGCCGACCCCGAACGCGAGCTCATTGGCGACGACGAGCATGGCTGGAGCGCCTGCGGCACCTTCAATTTCGAGGGCGGCTGCTACGCCAAGGTCATCAACCTGTCGGCCGAGAGCGAGCCTGACATCTACCAGACGACGCAGATGTTCGGCACGATCCTCGAGAACGTCGTCCTCGAGCCGAACCGCCGGAAGGTGGAGTTCGAGAACCAGTCGATCACGGAGAACACGCGGGCGTCCTATCCGCTGCACTACATCCGCAACCACGTACCGAGCGGACGCGGCGGGCATCCCAAGAACGTCATCTTCCTCACCGCCGACGCGTTCGGCGTGTTGCCTCCGATCGCGAAGCTCACCCGCGAGCAGGCGATGTACTACTTCCTCTCGGGGTACACGGCGAAGGTCGCCGGCACCGAGCGCGGCGTGACCGAGCCGCAGGCCACCTTCTCGGCCTGCTTCGGCGCGGTCTTCCTCGTCTGGCACCCCACCAAGTACGCCGAGATGCTCGGCAAGCTCATGGACGATCACCACGCAATCGTCTGGCTCGTGAACACCGGATGGAGTGGCGGCCCGTACGGCGTCGGCAAGCGTATGAAGTTGTCGCTTACGCGCCACATGGTGCACGCGGCGCTGAGCGGCCACCTTCACGAACTGCCGACGAACGAGGATCCGATCTTCGGCTTGCACGTGCCGACGGACATTCACGGTGTTCCCAGCAAGCTGCTCACGCCGCGAAAGACGTGGGACGACCCCAAGGCGTACGACGCGCAGGCCAGGAAGCTGGCCGAGATGTTCCGCAAGAATTTCGAGAAGTTCGGCAACGTCGATGCCACGATCCGGGCAGCCGAACCGAAGGGCTGAGCGAGACAAGGTTTCATGCAGTCGAGGGCCGGCGAGCATCGCCGGCCCTCATGCATTATCCCCCGCGCCACACCCTGTTCCCTGCACCCCACCGTGCCCCTGCCTCCTCCGCGCCGTCGGCCAAGCCGGCGGCGCTACGGTGTGGCACTCGTGGCCGAACTCTTGACGCGGCAGCCATCCACGCGCTCGTTCACCAGCACCTCGTTCCACTCCGCTCCTGACGGAATCGCGAACGCGATGTGCACCGCCTCATGCTCCACGCTGTGCACCACCTCGTCGAGGGAGCGCCGGCCGATGTTGAGCGCGTCCACGTCGCGCGCCACATCAATCTCGCCCGAGGACAGCGCCTGCGCCGACGCCAGGCTGCCGCCAACGCGCCACATGAACGGGCGCACCACGATGCGCTTGCTGGCCAGCGATCCCTCGAGCACGGCGCCGTAGGCCTGGCAGGCGCCGCCGCGCGCCTTGAGGTCAGCCACACGCACCGCGACGGCGCGGATCACCTCGTTCCCCAAAACGTCGACGCCGCAGCCGGTGCATGCGACCGTCGGTGCCGTTGCGCGGTCGCGGTGTGCGGCGACATCCGCGCCGACATTGGTCACCGGCGCCACGACAACACGCCCCCGTGCGCACGCGGACAGCGCCGTGCCGAGCAGGGCGAGCGCGAATAGTCGGGCGGCAAGGCGTCGTGAGGTTGGCACGGAGTCCCAACGCAGGTCGAATGGTCCAGAATACTGCAACCACTCGGCCGCCGTGCGCAACGATCGGCCCCGTCGCGCCGGATTCCGATGCTGGCCTGACCGCCCGCACATAGCCACCTTTAGCGCGTCTGCCGTCCGCCATCTGCCATCTGCCATCTGCCATCTGCCATCTGCCGCAACGTGACTTTCATCCGCGACCCCCTCTGGAACAACATCCGCATCGACGGGCCCTTCCTCCGGCTCGCCGACACGCCGGTCGTCCAGCGGCTGCGCTACGTGCGCCAGCTCGGGCTCGCCCATCTCGTCTATCCGGGCGCCACGCATTCGCGCTTCGAACACGCGCTCGGCGCGTTCCACCTCGCCAACCGCACGCTGCGCCGCTTCCAGGAAGCGGGGATGCTCGACGGCATGGCCCCGGACGAGGCAGCGGTGGTGGCGGCCGCGGCGCTGTTGCACGATGTCGGGCACTATCCGTTCTCGCATGCGCTGGAGGAGATCGGCGCGATGCACCACGAAGCGGTAGCCGAGCCGATGATCACGGGCGGCGAGGTAGCCGCCATCCTGCGCAGTGAGATTGCCGCCGACGCGCCGGAGCGCGTCTTCGCCCTCATGCGCGGCGAGAGCGACTCGCCGCTGCAGGGGCTCATCAGCGGATCACTGGACCTCGACAAGACGGACTACCTCAAGCGCGACGCGCTGATGTGCGGTGTGCCGTACGGCGAGATTGACGTGGATCGCCTGCTCCATGCGCTGGTCATCGTGCAGGATCCGCATCGCGGGCACGCCGCGGTCGGTGTGCTCGAGAAGGCGCTCAGCGCGCTCGAGTCGCTGCTCTTCGCCAAGTACCAGATGTACCGCAACGTCTACTGGCACCACGCCGTGCGCAGCCCCACCGCGATGTACAAGCGGCTGGTGGATGACGCGCTCCGCGCCGGCGCGCTGCAGTCCAGCGAGCTCGTGGCGCACACCGACGAAGGCCTGCTGCACGCGCTCCGCGCCCGCACGCCGGGTGCGCTCCTCGATGCAATCCTGTCGCGCCGCCTCTACAAGCGCGCCATGGAATGCCCCGCCGCCGAACTCGACGGCATTGATCTCGAGTGGATCGCCGAGGACCGCGAGCGCTCGCGCCGCGCCGAGGACGCCATCGCCGCGTCGCTAGGCCTGGCGCCGGGCGAGGTGCTCATCGACTACCCGCAGAAGGAGCAGATGCTCGGCCTCGACATTCCCGTCCTCACCCGCGACGGCCGCGTGGAGCGGCTCACGAGCGAAGGGATGGCCGGCGCCATCAACCTGCCGGTGCTCGCCGACCAGCTCTACCGCTCGGCGCGCTGGCTGCGCGTGTTCACGGTGCGCCGCGTGAGCATCAAACGGGACGAAGTGCTGAGGCTGCTGGGGGCGTAGTCAGCCGGCGGCGTTCAGGCCGCGGCCTCCGCGCTCGCACGCGTCAGTCGCGGGGCGTCAGCAGCAACCACGACTGTGGGAGCGTGCGGTGCTCCTGCATCAGCGCCTCCAGCGTGCGAGGCATGCGCGACCGCCAGGGCTCCGCGATGCCCGCCGGAAGGTGCGACAGCACCCGATCCTCCACGGCGTACCGGCGCACCTCGTGCGTGGGCAGGAATCGGTGCACCATCACCTGTTCCGTGGGCGATTCCGCAGGCCCGTGGCATTCCACGAGGATCGTGGCCCGGGTGAGTGCGCCCACCAGCTGCGGGTCGAGCAGGGGCACCTCGCCGCCATCGATGTCGCAAACGACCAGCACGCCGCCTTCGGTCTCCAGTGCCGCGGCGAGGTCGGGAACCTCGCAGTACCCCGCAACCGTCACTCTGCTCTGTACGCCATTCGCTTCCGTGGCGCTCTCCAGCTGGGCGCGCGCCTCTTCGTTGCCCTCATAGGCAATCACCTTTACGGCGGGCATGAGGCGCGCCATACCCACAGCGTAGTAACCGTATCGGGCGCCGAGGTTGATCAGCGTACGGAAGGGACGCTCCGTGAGCTCCCGCACCACGTCGAAGATCTCGCGCTCGTACGTTCCCAACAACTCTGGCGCCGCGGGCAGCCCCGTCAGGTGCATCCCGGCAAAGGGGCCGCTCAGGACCCGATCACGTGACAGCGCTCGCAAGCGACCGAAGAGAAAGCGGCGTTTTGGACGGAGGACCCATCGGACGGCATCACGCAGCGGCGACGGAAGTCCCACGAAGGTCCTGAGCAACGGCCCACTGTGCTCCACCGTGCGGCGGCCGGTGAGGAGTTGCCACACGATCCGCGGGGCGCCGGGATATTCGGGATCCGCGTTCGTCACCCGGACTTCGATCGCCCGTGTGCCTCGGCGAGCTTGCGGGCGATGCCCCGATAGAAGGCGGCATCCTCGCGCTTTCCCTGTTCCTCGAGCGTGAGGGCGCACGTTTCCAGTGCGTACAGGATGTTGCCCAGATACAGCTGGGACAGGGAGCCGACCGTTTCTTCCTGGTCGCTCATCGGGCGCCCAGCGTCATCCCTGCTCGGGAGAATCGAAGCTGACGACCTGCACCACGATCGCCGTGATGTTGTCGAGGCCGCCGCGTCCGTTGGCCTCGGCGATCAGCGAATCCACGATGCGTCCCGGGCCTGAGCGGGCCAGCAGGATCTGCTGGAGCCGGCGGTCGTCCACCATGCCCGTGAGGCCGTCCGACGCCACCAGGAAGACATCCCCCGGCCGCACCTCGCCCGCGTACAGGTCGGGCTCCACCGATTCACCCGCTCCCACACAGCGCGTAATGACGTTGCTGTACGGGTGGTAGCGCGCCTGCTCCGGCGTGAGCAGGCCGGCATCGACTTGCTCCTGCACGTACGAGTGGTCCTTGGTGAGCTGGATCAGGGCGCCGTCCCGCAGCATGTAGATGCGCGAGTCGCCGATCTGCCCGATCAGGTAACGGCCGTCCGACATCAGCAGCACGGATGCGGTGGTGCCCATGCCCTGCTTGTCATTCTCCGCCAACATGCGGTCGTAGATAGCGCGGTTGGCATCGCGCAGCGACTGCGCCGTGCGGTCCACGGCATCGGGCTGCACCACGCTCTCGAGCTGCAACAGCGCGCGCGCCACGATCTGCACCGCCATTTCGCTGGCCACCTCGCCCGCGGCGTGGCCGCCCATTCCATCGGCGACCATGAAGACCCCGCGATGCGCGTTCGCCTCGGCGAAAAACGAGTCCTCATTCCCGGAGCGGACCATCCCCACATCGGATCGAGCGGCAACCGCGAGATGCACGAGTTATCGCCCCGTGGAAAGGAGAATCATCAGGAGCGACGCGCCGGCAGCTGCGGCGGCCATGAGGAAGGCGATCATCGCCCCACATCCCTTCTTCTTCGTTTCGGCCGGCACCGGCGCCGGCTTCGCGGCGGCGGCGGGTTTGCGCGTCTGGTCCACGTTCACGGCGGCGATGGCGCGGGTGCCGCCGCTCTCGTCGCCGGCGACGGCGACCGGGCGGAACGTCATCTTGATGCCGCCGAAACGGACGTCCGGCGCCCCCTCGACGCGCTGCTCACCCTGCACGCGACGGCCGCCGACGTAGGTACCGTTGGTGGACTCCTGGTCCACGATGTACCAGCCCCCTTCGCGTTTCTGGATCTTGGCGTGCGAGTCGGAGACGCTCTCGTCGGCGAGCACGACATCGTTGTGCGCGCCGCGGCCGACGTTGGTGAGCGCGGAGTGGATCTCGAACTTCGTCCCCTTCAGCGGCCCCTCGTTGACGATCTCGAGCGTGGCCAGCGGATTCCGGCCCGACGGCGCAGGCTTCGGAGGCGCTGCTGGCGTCGCAGGCGCGGCAGGCGCGGCTGGCGCGGGCGGTGCGGGCGGTGCGGGCGGAGGAGTCACCGGAGCCGCCGATGACGAGATGGCCGACTCGAGATCCAGTCGCACGTCCGGCACCCTTGGCGGCACGGGCGGAGCGGCGGGAGCCACTGGCGCAGCCGGAGCAACTGGCGGAGCGACTGGCGGAGCGGGTGGCGCAACCGGAGTCGGCGCCGCAGTCGGAGCCATCGGCGCCACCGGAGCAGGCGGTGCAACAGGCTGGCTGGGTGGCGGTGGCGGCGGGGCCGCCTTCGCCTGGTCAGCGTAGAACCGGAACTCTTCCGGCCCGATCTTCAGCACGTCGCCCCGACCCAGCACCTGCGTCTGCTCGATGCGCGCGCCGTTCACGAACACGCCATTCGTGCTCAGGTCATTCAGGTGATAGCCGCCGGGCATGGGCACGATTTCAGCGTGCTTGCGTGACACCTCGGACGACGAGATGACCACGTCATTGCCCACTTCTCGGCCAATCGAGATGCCGTCATCGAGCACCTGATACTCACGGCCATCTGTCAGAGATACCAGGCGGCCACCGCGGGCAAGCGTCGGCTTGGCGGGGGCGCCAGCCTTGGCGGCACGGGCCATCTCGGCCACCTGGGCGCCTGACACGAATTGCGTGCTCCCGCCCTGCTTCACGTCGCCGTAGCGCAGTTCATCGCCCGCCATCTCCACCTTGTCGCCGTGGAGGAGGGGGCTGGGCTCGACGCCCAACTGGATGCCGTTCAAGAGGATGACAGCGTCCGGATTGTCTCGCCGTATGACCGCGCTGCCGTCGGCGGCCAGGGTCACCACGGCCCGCAGCGACGCGTCGTCTCCCGGGAGCTGGAGACCGGCGCCGTCGAAGCTGCCGATCGTCAGCCCCTCAGCGGGGACGGGATACTGCTTTCCGTGGAACTGGAGATACGCCATGGCCCCGTGAAGCTACCCGCCGCCAACAGGGGTGGCAACCCTTTTTGGGTCCCCAGAACCGGCCCCTTCCAACCGATAGAGGCGAGAGTACAGTCCACCCGCCGCAAGGAGCCCTTCGTGCGTGCCCCGTTCGCGCACTTCGCCGTGGTGCATCACCAGGATTTCGGTGGATGACACGATGGTGCTGAGCCGGTGGGCGATGGCAATCGTGGTGCGCCCAGCCATCAATTCCCGCAGCGCCCGCTGGATGTCGGCCTCGATGCGGCTGTCCACCGCGCTCGTCGCCTCGTCGAGCACCAGAAGGGCCGGGTCGGCGGCAACCGCGCGGGCGAACGACAGCAACTGGCGCTCTCCCACGGAGACCGACGCCCCTCGCTCCGCGAGGCGGTGGCCGTACCCGCCCGGGAGCCGCGCGATAATCCGGTCGGCTCCGACCCGCTTGGCGGCGGCCTGCACGGCCTCGTCAGGGAGGGGTGCAGAGAGTCGGATGTTCGTCGCGACGTCATCAGCGAAAAGGAAGATGTCCTGTTGCACGTATCCCACCAGCGCTCGCAGCTCGGCGACCGGCAGGTGGCGGATGTCGACGCCGTCGATCGTGATGCGCCCTCGCTGCGGATCGTAGAAGCGGAGCAGCAGGTTCACGATCGTCGTCTTGCCCGCGCCCGTGTGCCCGATGACGGCGAGCGTTTCGCCCGGCCGCACACAGAACGAAACGTCGCGCAGCACCCACCGCGCGTCGGAGTCGCGCTCGGGGCTGCGCTCGGGGCTGCGCTCGGGGCTGCGCTCGGGGCTGCGCTCAGGGTACCGGAACCAGATTCCCTCGAACGCCACCGTCACGCCTGCCCCGCCCCGTCGCGTCAGGCGAGTCGTTCCCGTGTCCGGGACCGTCGGTTCCGTGTCCAGCAGCGCGAAGATCCGCTCAGCCGACGCCATCGCCTGCTGGAGGATGTTGTACTTGTCCGACAGGTCCTGCAGCGGCTGGAAGAACCGCCGCGACAACTGCAGGAAGGCCGCCACGGTGCCCACGGTCACGAGTCCGGCCTCGACGCGCGACACGGCGGCCACAATGAGCATCGCGAGCGCGATCGTGGTGAGGACCTCAATTGCCGGAAAGTAGAGCGCGTAGACGCGGACGGAGGCGATCTGCGAGTCGAGGTGCCGTGCATTCAGCGCGGCGAATGCGCGTCCCTCATCGGGCTCGCGGCCGAAGAGCTGCACGACCCGAACGCCCGTCAGCCGCTCCTGGAGGAAGGCGTTCAGTCGCGCCACGCGCGCGCGAATGTCACGGTAGGCCGCGCGCACGCGCTTCTGGAAGAGGTGCGACACCAGGTAGATGCCGGGCACCACCGTGAACGCAGCAAGCGTGAGCCGCCAATCGATGGCGAACATCACGACGCCGATGGCGAGCAGCGCCGCGAGGTCGCCAATGGCGGCGATCACGCCCGCCGTGAACAGTTCGTTGAGCGACTCGATATCTGACGTCACACGCGTGACCAGGCGTCCCACGGGCGTCGCATCGAAGAAGGCCACCGAGAGGCGCTGGAGGTGCGCAAACAGCTCGCGGCGCAGGTCGTGCATCGCACGCTGGCCAAGCAGGCTGGTTAGCACCATCTGGCCGTAATCGGTGGCGAACTGGGCCAGGAGCGCTCCCACGAAGAGCGCCGTGAGCCGTCCCACCTCGGCGTAGTCGCGGGCGGGCAGCGCGACGTCAATCACCCGGCGGGTGAGCAGCGGTCCGGCCAGCTGCAGCAGCCCCTCAACAAGCAGCAGGGCCAGCGCGCCGAGCGCCAACGGCAGGTGCGGTCGAACGTAGCCCGCGAGCCGCCGCGCGAGGCGGCCGTCAAAGACGTTGCTGAGGCGTTCCTCGTCGTGCGCGGCGTCTGGCATCACCCGAAAACTAGCGGCCATTTCCAGAGTCCGCAGCGAGTCGAACCGTGCGGCGCCTTGCGACGCTGGCACCGCGAGCCCTCGGCAGCCATGCTTGATGGGCAGCGGCGGCGAACGCCGTCATTGCCAACGATTTCAGGGAGCCGACTCATGCACGCCATGACGCGGCAGCTCGTCACCGCGCTCGTCGCCATCGCACTCGCCGTCCCGTTCAGCGGCCAGCTCGCCGGCCAACAGGCGAAGACCAGCGTCCTCATCCTCCCCGCCATCGGCAGCGCTCCCGAAACCGGCTTGCAGTTCGGGGGCTTGGTGATGCAGGTGAAGCGCCCCGTCACCGGTCGCCCCTCCATCAACCAGGCGTACGTCCTGTTCACCGCAAAGCACCAGTTTCAGCTGACGCTCGAGCACGATGGGTGGACGACGGGCGACACCTGGCGACACTACGCAAAGATCGACTTGCTCGACTTTCCGATGCCGTATTTCGGCATCGGGGCTGACGCGCCGGAGGCCGCTGAGGAGTGGTTCACGGCCCGAACGGAGCAGGTGCTCGGCAAGGTGCAGCGCCGGCTCGCGGGCGCGTGGTACGGCATGGCCGTGGCGCGCGTCGTGCACACCGCGATCCGCGACGCTGAACCCGGCGGTGCGGTTGCCGCGGGGACACTGCGCGGTTTCGAGGGCGGCACGCTGGTGCAGCCGGGAGTCGGCGCAATGTACGACACACGCGATGATGTCATCGGCACCGAGAGGGGACGCTTCCTTGAGGCATCGTTCGCCGTTGCCGACCGCGCCCTGGGTTCGGACTTCGGCACCAACCGCACGCTGATTGACGGCCGCGCGTATCGCCGGATCGGACCCGGTGTCGTCGCCACGCAGGCGTACGTGGAGCTCAACAGCGGCGCGCCGTCCTTCGACCAGATGTCGCTGGTGGGCAGCAGTCGCGTGCTACGCGGCTACACCAAGGGCCGGTATCGCGACCGTGCGCTCGCCGCGGCGCAGGTGGAGTGGCGCGCGCCAATCGCGGGCAAGTGGCGATACGCGCTCTTTGGCGGCGTGGGCGCAATCGGAAGTTCGCCCTCCGATTTGGGGTCCGTGACCCTCCCCACCTACGGCGCCGGCATTCGCTTTCGCCCGATCAAGGGTGAGCGCAGCTCCCTGCGCCTCGACTACGCGCGCGGCCGCGATGGATCGAGCGGCCTCTACATCGCCATCGACGAAGCGTTCTGAGGCCTCACCCGACCGCAATCTCGAATCGACATCCGAAACCGAGATCCCGTATCGAATTCCGGATTCCCGATCCTAAGTTTCGGTTGTGCCCGATTTCATCCGCGTCCGCAACGCCCGCCAGCACAACCTGAAGGGCATCAGCGTGGACCTCCCACGCCGCGCCATCACGGTGGTGACGGGACCGTCGGGTTCGGGCAAGTCGTCACTCGCGTTCGACACCATCTACGCCGAAGGGCAGCGTCGGTACGTCGAGTCGCTGTCGGCCTATGCGCGGCAGTTCCTCGAGCGCATGCAGAAGCCGCTCGTCGACTCCATCGAGGGACTCTCGCCGGCAGTCGCCATCGAGCAGCGGAATCCGGTGCGCACGTCGCGCTCCACCGTCGGCACGGCCACCGAGATCTACGACTACCTGCGCCTGCTCTGGGCGCGCATCGGGCGCACGCTCTGCCCGCAGTGCCGCCGCGAATTGCGTCCGGACACGCCGCAGGGCGCCGCGGACCAGGTGCTCGCCCTCCCCGTCGGGAGCCGCGTCCTCGTCACCTTCCCGCTGCGCCTGTCGGACCTCGTCTCGCATACGGTGGCCGTCGAGAACCTGCGCGCGGAGGGCTTCGTGCGCGTCGTCGCCGACGGCACCAGCTACCACGTGGACGATCTCGCCGGCAAGAAGCCCGACCTGACCAAGTGTGACGAAGTGCTCGTCGTCACCGACCGGCTCACCGTGGACCCGGCAGGCCGCTCGCGCCTCACCGACGCCATCGAGACGGCGTTCCGAGAAGGCGACGGCGACTGTGTGATCGTGGTCGATGCGCCGCCACCGGCGGCGAGTCTACCCTCTGCCATCAACCACCTACCATCACTCGCCTCTCGACTGACCTTCACAACACGCTTCGAATGCCCCGAGCACCACACCCGCGCCCCGCACCCCACGCCGCAGCTGTTCTCGTTCAATAACCCGCGCGGCGCCTGCCCCACCTGCAACGGCTTCGGCGCCACGCTGGAATACGACCTCGCGCTCATCGTGCCGCATCCCGAACGCACGCTCCGCGACGGCGCCATCGACCCGTGGACGAAGCCGCGGTACGACAACAAGCGGCGCGCCCTCGCCGAGGTGTGCAAGCGCGAGGGGATTCCGATGGATCGCCCATGGCGCGACCTCGGCGACAGCCAGCGCGAGTTCCTGC
>JBAZTM010000003.1:0-120488 GCA_041661925.1 Gemmatimonadaceae bacterium | reverse complement strand
GCACACGCTGGCCGATGGCGGCGTGCACGAAGTGGCGGCGTTCATCGAGAAGCCGAGCGAGGCCGAGGCGATGCTGCACATCTCTGCCGGCGCGCTCTGGCATGCGGGCATCCTCGTCGGCACGGCGACCGGCTTTCTCACGCAGCTCGATGAGAAAACCGTGGAACTGCGCGATGGCTTCGACGCGCTTCGGTCGGGCAACCTCCCGGCCTTCGTCGGCAGCATCCGGTCGGTGGGCATTGAGCGCGGGCTCCTCGAACGCGGCCCGCGCCTGCTCGTCATCCCGGGAGACTTCGAGTGGGACGACGTGGGCACGTGGGCGTCGCTGCGGCGCGCCCGCGCGCTCGACGACGACGGCAACGGCGTAGTGGGAACGGCGCACTTCGTGGATGCCGACTCCAACGTCGTCCACGGCGAATCTGGCGTCGTCGTGCTCTACGGCGTGTCCAAGATGCTGGTGGTGACGCTGCCCGGGCTGACGTTCGTCACGCCGCTCGACCGGGCGGCGGACCTCAAGCCGCTGCTCGATGCACTGCCGGGGTCGATGCGGATCAACCCGACGGGCGACGCGGCGACCTAAGCGTCGAGCACTGCGGACACGCTACCGCGCCGACATGCTCAGGCGCAGGGTGCGTCCCGGCTGCGGCAGGCCGCACTGATCGTACGCGGTGACGTCGCCGATATTGTCGAGGCCGAGCACCGCGCGGAGCCGCTTGAACGGTCCCATGCCGGTGAGGGCAAACTCGCGCTGTACCGACACGTCGGACATCAGACGCCCCTGCAGTTCGTCCTCACGCTGGGTGTCGGCATTGAGGCAGTACTGCTTGCCGGAGAATCGCGCGGAGGCGGCGGCCCGCAACTGAGCGGGCATGGGAAGCCCGAGCTCGAGACGTCCCCTCGTCTCCGGGTTGTTCTCGGCGTGCCGGCTCTGGTCTCCGGCGCTCTCGTCGACGACCCTGATGCGCTGGAGTGCCAGGTCGCCGCTCAGCGACACGGCGCGGCCGGTTTTCGCGCCGAACACCAGACCGCCCAGCAGTTCCACGCCCGTGCTTTCGATGCGGTCGCGATTCACCCGCATGAAGCGCGTGGGATTGGCCAGCGTGATGCGCACGACGGCATCATCGAGGCGGTGACGGAAGCCGATCACCTGCAGCGAAGACTGCGTCATCGCGGGCAGGAACTGGCTGAGGGTGACACCGCCCTCGAATCCGAGCAGCGACTCCGGCCGGAGGTTGGGGTTCGGCAGGAAGCGATTGAGCGCGCCCGAGTAGAGCTCGCGCAGCGAAGGGAAGCGCGCGCGGTCGCTCAGGCTCGCGTGCCAGCTCGCGCGCGGGCTGATCTCGTGCGAAATCCCCGCGCGCCAGCCGGGACTGCTGAACGTCTCCTCTTTGGGCGTCCGGCCCCCCGTCTCAGGCGTGCTGGCCCGATCGAAGACCACGCCGCCCACCAGCTTCGTGCGGTGGCCGACCGGCGCCTCGACTTCGACACCCGCGCTGCTGAGCTTCTGGCGGTAGTCTGCCGCAGGGGCGGGTGAGAGCGTCTCCTCATACCGAATGTCGGCGGCGGAATAGCTGGCGCGCAGCATGGCAGAGCCGAGGGAATGCGTGAGAAGCGCCCGCATGGACGTGGTGCGCTCGTCACCGAGTTCCTGTGCGCTCACCGCGCTGTAGCTGCGGTCGGTATAGCTCTCGATCTTCAGCGAGCCGTCGTTCAAGCTGGCACCGAGTTCGAGGGAGCCCAGGCCGAGCGACGAGCTGATCAGTCCCGTGCTCGCCGACGCCATGGCGATGACGCGGCGGTTGTACGGGTAACGCCAGAGCCGTGGCGACTTGATGTGTTCCTCCGGCGGCACGCCCTTCTCTGCGTCAAAGGCGGAGACGAGGACGCCGATCGAACGTCCGCCGACCCGGCTCCAGCGCAGCGAGGCGAAGCCGTCGAGCTGGCGGAGATCAGTGCCGGTGCGCAGCCCGCGCCGGGCGGTCGAGTCGAACGCTCCCGCCGGCAGCGACAGCCCGTCGCGATGGTGATGGGCGATGCCGGCGCTCAGCGACAGGGCGCCGTCGCGGATCTCGGCGAGCCGGCGGCCGACGCCGAACGACCCAACCGTGGCGCCGTTCTCGTCGATCCCCGCGCCCGCCCAGGCGCGGCCGCTGGCCGACTCGCTGAAGGCGTCGTGGCTCACCTCGATGGTTCCGCCGAGCGAGTTCGGTCCATTGAGCAAGGATCCGAGGCCGCGGACGACGACCAGCCGCTCCGCGCCGGTGATGGGGACCAGCGAGGGGTCGGTGCGATGGTCCCACCCGAGCGTGATGGGCACGCCATTGAGCAACACCGACGTCTGGCGCGAGTCGGAGCCGCGCACCGAGATCTCCATCTCGCCGCGCGAGTTCTGGCGCACGAGCACGAAGGGCGCCTCTTTGAGCGCCTGCTCGAGCATCGGGGCCGGCGACGAGCGTATCTCCATCGGCCGCACGACAACGGCGGCGGCGCCACTGACCACCGCGGCGGAGCGCGTGGCGCTGATGCTGACCGCCTCCAGCTGCTGGCCCGCTCGTTCGACCGTGGTCGTATCGCGCTTGGCCTGCGCGCCGCTGGCGGCGGGCAGGCCCAGGAGCGCCAACACGCAAAGCAACGGACAAGTTGGAAACAGACGACGCATGCAGCGGTGGACGCGGGACGAGAGGGTGGTCGGTGCCGGTCGGATGGCGCCAGATGACGCGTACGGGCCGCGAGTTCCGACGGCCACCGTCCTTAAAGATAGTACGGCCGGCACGGCGCATTCGTTCGCGGCCGCGGTCGTCGCGACGGCCGGGCCAGAACGCTAGAATTCCCAGCGTGCCCGCCCCCTTCTTCTATAAGCTCTCCAATGGCTTCCGCATCACGGTGCGGCCGGCCTTTCTGCCTGATCAGTCGTCCCCTGCGCAGGGGCAGTTCGTGTTCGCGTACTTCGTGCGCATCGAGAACGTCGGCACGCGAACGGCGCAGCTGCTGTCACGCCGCTGGCTCATTCACGACGACGCCGGCGACGACACCGAGGTGGTGGGTGACGGCGTCGTGGGAGAACAGCCGGTGTTGGCGCCCGGCGGCGTCCACGAATATCAGAGCTTCTGTGTGCTGAAGGGGCGCGGCGGCTTCATGGAAGGCGAGTACTTCTTCCAGGCCGAGGACGGCGAACGATTCGCCTGCGAGATTCCGCGGTTTGCGCTCGTCGCGGAGGGATGGTAGCGTCCGGCATGGTTGAAGGCGTCGGCCGGTACACGCGCGAGGCAGTCGCGGGCATGGGCTCCGCTGGGCGCATGGTCATCGAGGCGGTCAGGGCCTCCCGTGACGTGCGCACGTGGCGACCCCATGCCACCGAGCAGATGATGAAGCTCGGCGTGGGGTCGCTGCCCATCGGCATTCTCATCGCCTGCTTCACGGGCATCGTGCTGGCGCTGCTGGCGAGCTATGCGTTCACCAACGCCGTGCCGCGCTACCTCGTCGGCACGCTGGTCCAGAAGACAGTGATGATGGAACTCGCGCCGGTGCTCACGGGCCTCGCGCTCGCCGGCCGCGTGGGTGCGAACATCGCCGCCGAGATCGGGACGATGCGCGTCACCGAGCAGGTGGACGCGCTCGAGACGCTGGCGTACGACCCCATTGCCTACCTCGTCACGCCGCGGATTCTCGCCGGCCTCGTGATGTTCCCGGTCGTCGTCGGTGTGGCCATGATGGTCGGCCTCGGCGCGGGGTGGCTGGCGTCGATGGGCCTGCTCGACATGTCGTCGGAGCAGTTCCTGAAGGGGGCGCGGTTCTTCTTCACCGAGTTTGATGTGCGCTACGGCTTGGTGAAGGCCGCGAGCTTTGGCGTGGCGGTGACGGCGGTCGGGTGTGCCGCCGGCCTCGAGGCGCGCGGTGGCGCCGAAGGTGTGGGTGCCGCGGCCACGAGGGCCGTGGTCACGTCGGCGGTGCTGATTCTCGTGCTGGACGCATTCTGGGCCGTCGTCTGGCTCCTGGGGAGATCCGTCGTATGAAGAAACGCTCGAACGACTTTCTGCTTGGCCTGACGATCCTCCTGTCACTGGCGCTGATCGTCGTCGTCACGCTCTTTCTCCAGCAGACCGAGCTCGGCACGCGGCGCCAGAAGGTCGTGGCGCGCTTCCGCGACGTCGGCCAGGTGACCGTGGGCAATCTCGTCGTGATCCGCGGCGTCAAGGCCGGGTCGGTGGAGGCGGTCGAACTCGAACCCGCCGGCTGGGTGCACGTGCGCCTTTCGCTCGACAAGGACGTGACGCTGCCGCCCGATCCCGTGGTGCTGCTCGGGGCATCGTCGCTCTTCGGCGAATGGCAGGCGAGCC
Organism: Gemmatimonadaceae bacterium; assembly: GCA_041661925.1. GTDB lineage: Bacteria > Gemmatimonadota > Gemmatimonadetes > Gemmatimonadales > Gemmatimonadaceae > PNKL01. Next base: position 116,151 of record JBAZTM010000003.1, on the reverse strand, counting down.
TCACGCCGCGGCGCTCGGTGCCCGCCGGGGCGGAAGTGGCGCTGCAGTTGCAGGAGAGCGCCGGTGGCGGCAGAGGCATCCTGCCGGGCGCGGTCCTTCCCGATGTGGCGCAGCTGACCACCGTGGCGGGGTCCATCGCCGGGGACGTGGCGTCGGTGGCCGAGCGGTTTCAGGTGGCGTTCAACGACAGCGCGGCGCGCGAGTTGCGTGCCAGCATCCGCAATGTGAACAACCTGTCGGCCGAGCTGGCGCGGACGGTGCGGGTGCAGTCGCGCAACCTCGACACCGTCAGCGTCAACGTGCGCGAAGGCGCCGCCAGCCTCGCGCAGGCCTCCACGGCGTTTGCCCGCTCCGTGGCCCGCATCGATTCGGCGACGTCGAAGGGCGAAGTGCAGGCCGTCATGCGGGACGTGGCGCGCACGGCCACGCAGGCGCGCGACGCGGCCGAACGGATCAACCGGATGACGCTGTCGCTCGAGCGCACGGAGGTCAGCCTGCGCAGTGTGATGTTCCGCGCCGACTCGGTGCTGCTGAAGGTGCACCAGGGGCAGGGAACGCTGGGCCTGATGGTGAACGATCCGGGGCTCTACCGGAATTCGGATTCCCTCATGCTGGAACTGAGGGACCTGATCGCGGACGTGAAGAAGAATCCGAAGCGGTACATCAGGCTGACGATATTCTGACCACGATTGTTGATTGGGAGCTCGGATTGGGAATGCGGATTGCGATTGGCGATGGAGAATGGCGATTGACGGCGTAGGGTGTGGCGAATCGCCAATCCCAATCGCCATCCCGATCGTCAATCAAAATCCGCCTTCCAAATCCGAGCTCATACTCCCAATTCGGTCACTCCCAGCTTGGCACCACGCACCGCCCAGTCCGCCGTGCGAGCGTCGCACCAAAATCAGCGATCGCGCGCTGCATCACGCTCGACGTGCCGGCGTGGCAGGTGAGGCACGCACCCACGGCGAGGATGCGCCGCTGCTCCTCGGCGGTGAATGGGCGCACGTCGTCGCGCGTGGAGACCATGCCACGGCGTGACTGCAGGAAGCCGGTCCATGCGTCGGCGGGGAGGCCGTCAGCCAACCGCTCCATCGCGGGGGTGAACATCCACCGTCCGATGCCTGCGGCGACGACGAACCGCAGGGTGCCGCGGCCGTAGCCGAGCGCCACGGGATCGCTGTGGCACGACTCGCACGACCGCGACGCACGGCTGATCGTGTGCGAAAACGTCCGGGCATACAGCCGGCGGAAGACGGCATCGGGCGCCCCGCCGGCGGTGCGATTGCGGTCGATCGAGAGGATCATCCCCGGGACGAACGTGTCCACCACGCCGTGCGGGCGCGTGGCATCACGCGGAGTCGCGCGAATTCCGAGCGTCGGCGGCGCCGCCTCGAACGGACCGGACGATTCCTGCCACGCCCCCTTCACATCCTTCTGGTCGACGTGGTCGAATCCTTCGGCCGACGCATCGAAAGACGTGTGGCACGTCGCGCACTGCGGCGCCCACGCGGTGTGGCAGGTGTTGCAGGACAGTCGCGCGTGGCCGCGGCCCTGCGTGCACACCGCGCGCGGCGCACGCAGCGGCGCCCACGTGCCCGTGCGCTTGTGGCGCAGTCTGGCGCTCGCGTCGGGCGCCACCACGACATTCGCAAGGACGCTTCCGGATGCGCCGACCGCGAGGCGCTCGCCCGTGCGGAACGTCCATCCGCGGAGCGCGGTCAGCGCCTGCGTCTCCGCGTCGGCGTGCGTGGGCGGCACCGACGCGAGTCGCGCCGCGTGGCAATCCTCGCAGCGAATCTGCACTTGGTCGCGCGCGTGTGACACAACGGTGCCCGTGCCCATGACTTCGCCCGCGGTGTGGCAGTCAATGCAGTCCATGCCACGCGCCTGGTGCACGTCGGGCGTGACGCGGGTGAAGTAGCGCCCATCCTCGAGGAGCCGGTACTGCCGACGGGGCGACCGCGCGTCGGCGGCCAGCGCCGCGTCGGAGGGCGCGTCGCGCAACTCATGCCAGCCCTCGTAGTTCGTCGAGATGCGCCCCGACCGGCTGTGACAGCCGAAGCAGCGGCTGTTGTCCACGGCAATGGAGAACGCTGGATGACGCCGCGGAATTCCCGTCCGCGCCTTCGGCGCAGTGCTGCGATACGCCGCCAGCTGTTGCGCGGCGATGGAATCGTAGACGAGATGACAGGCGTTGCACCCTCCGCCGCGTGCTGACTCTCCCGTCGGGCCCCATTCCGTCTTGGGCTGTCCCAGATGGCACGAGGCGCACAGTTGCCGCAGGTGCGTGTCGGCGGGGCTCGCCCCGAGCGTTCCCACGTGCGGCGGTGCAGGCGACGACGGTGACGACTCGCCGAAGACGCGCCGGTTGACCTCGATCACACCGGCCATCGTCGTCATGATGGACCGTTCGGCGCGCGGGATGATCGCGGCATGGCACGTCGCCTGGCCGCAGGTGCGCGGCGCGTCGGCGAGGTTGCCGGGAATCAGGATCATGCCGGCATGCGCTTGCGGTGCGTCGAGCGAGGTCACGTCGCCGCCGTGGCACGAGGCGCACCCGATGGCCTGCGGCCGGTGCGCGGCGTCCAGGCCCTCGATACCCGCATGGCAGACGAGGCAGTTCTCGCGTCGCCCCAGGATCGTCGGCGCCTCAACCGATGGTCGGTTGCGCGCGCGCGTCGCCGACGGCGGGGTGAGCAGGAACGCCGCCGCCACCGCGCCGACTCCGACGGCCGCGACCAGCCACTGCACGACGGAACGTCGCATGCTCATCGGTCAGGGGTGTGGGTCGGCACCAAACGCGGCGGTGCCGCGATGCCCTGCGGACAACTTGTCACTTGGTATCTGTCCGCCAAAGGGGTGCCTGTAAAGCACTATATCGGCATTTATACATAAAATCCGGCATTTCCCGACAGGTTTGGGCCTTCTACCTGACCGATCCGCGGGACCGGGACGGTTAGCGTACGGACGTAAATCACGCAGAACCACTATTGAAAGCTGTACGCGAGTCGAGGCGAGGATGAGTTCGTTCTCACGACGGAAGTTCCTGAAAATCTCAGCGGCGACGGTCACGGTGGCCAGCGGCGCCGCGGCGTACGCCAAGGGGCCGACGCCGCCCGTGAAGCCGGCCGGCCGACCCACCAAGGGCCTGCAGCAGATTCCCACCTACTGCGACATCTGCTTCTGGAAGTGCGGCGCCATCGCCTCCGTCCGGGACGGCGTGCTGTGGAAGGTCGAGGGCAATCCGGCCGACCCGCTGAGCCGCGGCCGGCTCTGTCCGCGCGGCACCGGCGGCATCGGCGCGCACTTCGACCCCGACCGGCTCAAGCGCCCGCTCATCCGCAAGAACGACCGTGGGCGCGAAGAGTGGGCCGAAGTGTCGTGGGACGAGGCCTTCGCGTACATCGCCAAGAAGATGCACACGATTAAGGAGACGTACGGTCCCGAATCGGTGGCCATGTTCGCCCACGGGATCGGCGGCAACTTCTTCAAGCACACCCTCAAGGCCTACGGCACGCCCAACTTCTCGGCCCCGTCCTTTGCGCAGTGCCGCGGCCCGCGCGACGTCGGGTTCCGCCTCACGTTTGGCGAAGATGTGAGCTCGCCGGAGCGCACCGACATCAAGAACGCGGAGTGCCTGGTCCTGATCGGCAGCCACCTCGGCGAGAACATGCACAACTCGCAGGTGCAGGAGTTCGCCGATGCCGTCGGCAACGGCGCGTCGGTCATCGTCGTCGATCCGCGGTTCTCGGTGGCAGCGAGCAAGGCCAAGTTCTACCTCCCCATCAAGCCGGGCACCGACCTCGCCCTCCTCCTCGCGTGGATGCACGTGATCGTCGAGGAAGGGCTCTACGACAAGGAGTACGTCGCGGCGCACGGGTTCGGCTTCGAGCAGTTCGCCGCCAGCATCGCCACCTGCACGCCAGAATGGGCGTACCCCGAGACGGGCATCGATCCGCAGGTCATTCGCGCCACGGCGCGCGAGATGGCGCGGCACAAGCGCACCTTGGTCCATCCCGGGCGCCACACCACGTGGTATGGTGACGACGCACAGCGCAGCCGCGCCGTGGCGTTGCTCAACGCGCTGCTGGGGGCGTGGGGCCGGGAAGGCGGATTCTACACGCCGGTGAGCATGAACGTCCCGGCCTATCCTTATCCCGCGTATCCGAAGCCGGCCAAGGGCAAGGTCGACAATCCTGACAACCGCTACCCGTTCGCGCACGAGGCCATCACCACAGGGGTCCGCGAGGCCACGATTACGGGCAAGCCGTATCCGATCAAGGGATGGTTCGTCTACGCCACCAACCTGATCCACGCCCTGCCGAACGAAGCCGAGACGATCAAGGCCATCCAGAACCTCGACCTGCTCGTGGTGGTGGACGTGATTCCGAGCGAGATCGCGGGCTGGGCCGACGTCGTCCTTCCGGAGGCCGTCTACCTCGAACGGCACGACGACCTCAATGTCGAGTGGTTCCGCGAGCCCTTCGTTGCCATCCGCCAGCCGGTCGTGGACGCTCCTGACGACCAGAAGCCGAACTGGTGGATGGCAAAGAAGCTCGCCGAGACGCTCGGGCTCGGGCACTACTATCCGTGGAAGGACATCGAGGAGTACTTCGACCATCGTCTCACGGCGGCCGGGCTGAGCCTGGCCGAACTGAAGGAACGCGGGATCATTCGCGGCGCGCCGCAGCCGATCTTCACGAGCGAGGGCGCTCCGTTGGTGTTCGGCACGCCCTCGGGAAAGATCGAGTTCTACTCGCCGCAGCTTGCCGCGGCCGGCTTCGACCCGGTGCCGGTCTACCACAGGCCAGCCGAGCCCCCGCCCGGATCGTTCCGCCTGCTCTTCGGACGGTCGCCCGTCCATTCGTTCAGCCGCACGCAGTCCAACCGCGTGCTCAGCGACATGATGGACGAGAACGAAATCTGGATCAATGCCGACATGGCGCGGCGCCTGGAGCTGAAGTCCGGCGACTACGTGCGCCTCAAGAACCAGGACGCGGTGATCAGCAACCGGATTCGCGTGAAGGCGACCGAGCGCATTCGCCCCGACTGCGTGTACATGGTGCACGGCTTCGGGCACACGTCCAAGGGACTGAAGCACGCCTTCCAGAAGGGGGCGAGCGACGCGCAGCTGGTCACGCGGTATGCCACCGACCCGCTGATGGGCGGCACCGGCATGAACGTGAACTTCGTCACCATCGAACCAGCGGAGGTGGCCCGTGGCTAGGTTCGGCATGGTCATCGACACGGTCCGGTGCGTGGGCTGCATGGACTGCGTGGTCGCGTGCAAGACCGAGAATCAGGTGCCCGAGGGGTTCAACCGCGACTGGATCGCGTACGACGTCACGGGCACGTTTCCGACGCTGCACATGGAGATCCGGTCGGAGCGCTGCAACCACTGCGACAATCCGCCGTGCGTCTCCTGCTGTCCGACCGGCGCCAGCCATGTGCATGACGTGGGCGGTGTGGTGCTGGTGGATCCGGACAAGTGCATCGGCTGCAAGGGATGCGTGGCGTCCTGCCCGTACGGCGCGCGCTTCATCCATCCCGACGGCTACGCCGACAAGTGCACGTTCTGCATCCACCGCGTGGAACAGGGGCTGAAGCCGGCCTGCGTGTCGGTCTGCCCCACGCACTGCATGCATTTCGGCGACCTCGACGACCCGAACAGCGACGTCAGCCAGCTGCTCGCGTCGCGCAATCACCACGTGCTCATGCCGGATGCCGGCACGAAGCCGCGCATCTTCTACCTCACGTGAGCGGCCGATGCAAGAACTGACCATCACGCGCCACAACGAGCTGATCGACCCGCTCATGCACATCTGGAGCTGGCAGATCCCGGTCTACCTGTTCCTGGGCGGCCTCGTCGCCGGCATCATGATCATCTCCGGGTGGTTCGTGCTGCAGGGACAGTACAAGCGGAACGTCTTCTCCTGCTTCTACCTGCCGCACATCGCGCTCGTGCTGCTCAGCGGCGGCATGTTCGCGCTCTTTCTCGACCTCGAGCACAAGCTCTACTTCTGGCGCCTCTTCACGACGTTTGAGATTTCCGCGCCGATGTCGTGGGGTTCGTGGCTGCTGATGATCGTGTACCCGGCGCTCTGGGTGAACACGCTTATCCGCATCCCGGAGCAGTTCCAGGGCAAGGTGCCGCTGTTCGACCGGTGGTCGGCCGAGCTCAACAGGCATCCGGTGCTGATCAAGAACATCGGCATCGCCAACATGCTGCTCGGCACCCTGCTCGGCATGTACACGGGAGTGCTCCTCAGCTCGTTCGGCGCCCGCCCGCTCTGGAACAGCGCCATGCTGTGGATGCTCTTCCTCGTCTCCGGGCTCTCGGCGGCCGCGGCGTTCGTGCATCTCATCTCTACCGATCAGTATGAGCGCGAGCTTCTCGCCAAGGCCGACAACGCCTTCCTGACGCTCGAACTATTCGTCTTCGGCGGGTTCATCACCGGCCTGCTGACCTCGTCCCGGGTGCACATCGAGGCGGTGCGACTGTTGCTCGACGGCCCGTACGCCCCGGTCTTCTGGGTGCTCGTAATCGGCATGGGCATCCTCCTGCCGCTCACCATCCAGCTGCTCGCCGTCAATCACAAGGTGAAGCACACGGCAGTAGCTCCACTCCTCGTGCTTGCCGGTGGGCTCGCCCTCCGTTTCGTCATCGTGTACGCCGGCCAGTTCAGCAGCTGGTCCTGACCGGCGCGTTCTCAAGGAGTCATTTCATGCACGCATCCAAACCTGCCCAGCCGTACTGGAACCCGTATGTCGCGGGTGTCGGCCTCGGCCTCGTCCTGCTCGCCTCGTTCGTCGTGATGGGGCGGGGCCTTGGCGCGTCGGGAGCCGTCGCGTCGACGATCACCGCCGGGCTCAACGCGGTGGCGCCGAGCCACGTCGCCAACAACCCCGCCTTTGCGGAATACCTCAAGGAAGGCACGAGTCCGCTCATGGACTGGCTGGTCTTCGAGGTGCTCGGCGTGTTCGTCGGCGGCTTCCTCTCCGGCGTGCTCGCGCACCGCGTGACGAAGACGGTGGAGAAGGGGCCGAACATCACCACCAACAAGCGACTGATGTTCGCGTTTGTCGGTGGCGTGCTCATGGGCGTCGGCGCGAAGCTGGCGCGGGGCTGCACGAGCGGCCAGGCACTCACCGGCGGCGCGCTGCTCAACGTCGGCAGCTGGGCGTTCATGCTGATGGTCTTCGCCGGCGCCTACGGCCTGGCGTACTTCATGCGGAGGCAGTGGACATGATGGCGCCCTTCTTCAAGTTCGGCCTCTTCGGCGAGAGCCTCAGCCTGGTCGTCGCCTTCCTCGTCGGCATCGGCTTCGGCTTCTTCCTCGAACGGGCCGGCTTCGGCAGCTCGCGCAAGCTCGCCGCGCAGTTCTACTTCACCGACATGACGGTCTTCAAGGTGATGTTCACCGCCATCGTGACCGCGATGCTCGGCGTCTACTATCTGTCGGTGTTCGGGCTGATGGACCTGTCGCTCGTCTACCTGACGCCGACCTTCCTCGCGCCGCAGATCGTGGGCGGATTGATTCTCGGCGCCGGGTTCGTGGTCGGCGGCTACTGCCCGGGGACGGCCTGCGTGGGCGTCGCCACGGGGCGGATTGACGCGCTCGTGTTGTTCGTCGGCATCTTCGCCGGCATCTTCGGCTTCGGCGAGCTGTACCCGATGGTGAGCGGTTTCTATAACTCCACCGAGATGGGTCAGCTGACGCTGCCCCAGGTCACGGGCCTGCCGTACGGGCTGCTCGTCTTCGCGGTGGTGCTCATGGCGCTCGGCGGCTTCGCCGGCGCCGAATGGGTCGAGAAGCGGATGGCGGCACGCAAGGCGGGGGTGTAACGATGCCGGATCTCGTGAAGAACCTCTCGCTGAACGGACGTCTCGCTGTCGTTGCGTTCGTCCTCGGATTCGTCGCGCTTTTCGCGGGGAGTCCGTACACGGGTGCCGACGCGACGGTCAACACCAAGGAACTGTCAATCGCGATGGCGACCGGCGCCGATCAGGTCAGCGTCACGACGCTCGCCGACTGGATCATCCAGGCGAAGGCGGATTTCCGCGTCGTCGACCTGCGCCCCGAGGCGGCATACGCCGAGTACCACATTCCGCCGGCCGAGAACATTCCGGTGGCGGGGCTGGCACAGTCGTCATTGCGGCACAATGAGAAGGTGATCCTGTACGCCGAGGACGGGGCCCGCGCCGCACAGGCGTGGATGCTGCTGCGCGCGAAGGGATTCAAGGGCGTGTACATCCTGCGCGGCGGATTGGAGGCGTGGAAGGACAGCGTGCTCTTCCCGCGCATCCCCGGGAATCCCACGCCGGCCCAGCAGGTGGAGTTCGCGCGGGCGAGGGAAGTCAGCAAGTTCTTCGGCGGCACGCCGCAGGGGCTCGCCGGCGACTCCACCGGAACCCAGCAGGTTGCCATGCCCAAGCTGGCAATGCCGGCTGCGTCAGCGGCGGGTGCGCCTGGGGCGGTGAAGAAGAAGAAGAAGGAAGGCTGCTAGACTGCGATTGGGGATTGGGAGCTCGGAGTCGGACCTCGGATTTTGATTTGCGATGGGGATTGGCGATTGGCTGCGGATCAGGCGGCTGGTCGCCACTCGTCGTTTCTGTCGTGCGCTGCTTCGGTCGAGCCGGCGGGCGCACTGCAACTGCTTACCACGGATTTCACGGAAACTGACGGACAAACACGGATCCAGCCTTGGGAGAACCCTCCAGAGCAGGATCCGTGTTTGTCCGTCCTGCATCCGTGAAATCCGTGGTAAGTCGTTTGAAGTCTCTTGGACGCGGCAACTCAGCGCCGCCGCGCTCCGTCGCTCAACATGCGCCGCAGCGTCACTCCGGGATCGGTCGCCTCGTCCGCTTCATCTGCAAAAGCAGCCAGCCCGCGAACACGAGCGACGCGACAAGCACCACGAAGCCGGCGAACCGGTCAATCCGCGCGATGACCTGGTCCTTGGAGAGGAGCCCGGCCTTGCTGAGCAGGTAATTCCAGTCGTGGACGGCGCCGTCCTCGGAGAAGCTCACGAGGTCGAGATCCATCGCGCGCGCATCGGCGATGTACGGGGCGAGATCGGCAAAGCTCGACGCGAGCCAGAGGCCGCACATGGCCACGCCGAACCAGTCGCGGTCGTGACGCATGATGGCCATCGCGCCCAGGGGCACGAGGAACTGCATCAGCGACCCGCCGGCCACGGCCAGCCACTCGCTGCCCGACAGCGCAAAGAACAGGTGGCCGAGCTCATGCGCGCCAAACGTGATGCCGCGGAAGACATGAAAGCCCTCCGGGGCGCGGAACGCGATGGCCGCCTGCCAGCCAAGCAGCACAGCGACGGCGGCGCGCCACGTCCAGGCGCGTCCGGCGCACCAGTCGCGCGCGTCGTCACGCCAGTGGGCAAAGCGGGGCGTTTGCTCTTCTGTCATCGGGGTCAAAGCTGACGTTGCGGCCGCCCGCGCGCCATAATTACAATGGCCCCTGACAACGAGGCGTTCTGGCTGTGATGCGGCGTGTGCTGGCGGCGGGATTGCTCCTGACGATGGCGTGCGGGCCTGGCGAAATCCCGCCCCCGAACGTCAAGGACGTTACCGTTTCGGCGAGCGTCACCACGCTGCTCATCGGCGCCACCGCCCAGTTGACCGCGCGCGTGACCGGCGTGGACGGGCAGCCGGTGGAGCATCCGTTGGTCACGTGGAACTCGGTCACGCCGGCCATCGTCAGCGTCTCCGCCGCCGGCGTCGTCACCGCGCTGCAGGCGGGGCAGGGCACGGTGCGCGCTTCATCGGGCGGCCGGTCGGGTGAGATCTCCCTGACTATCACCAGCCCGCCGGTGGCCACGGCCGCCTTCGACCGCGACTCTGTCGTCCTCACGCTCCCGGGCGGAAGCGCCACGCCGGTGCTCACCGCGAAGGACGCCGCGGGACGCGTCATCCCCAACGCGACGTTCTTCTTCAGTTCAGACGCACCCAAAGTGGCGACGGTGTCGCAACTCGGCGTCATCACCGCGGTGGCGGCTGGCACGGCCGTGATTTCGGCAACCAACGAAGGCGTGACGGCCACGATCCGTGTGCGCGTCACGGCGAATGTGACCGCGACCTCGCCGCGCATCACTGCCGTCACGCCGCTCGTCGCCGGGGGCGCCGCCGTGGTGACGGGGAGCAATTTTGCGGCGACCACCGGCGGCAATGCCGTGCTGGTCGAGGGCGTTCAGGCGACGGTCACGGCGGCGACGACGACCCAACTGAACATCACGCTGCCTGCCAGCGGCTGGGCGTGCGACAATGTTCGCCCCGTGACGCTGCAGGTGAATGCGAACAATGAGACGGGCGTTGCCACGGCGAGCCTGCGCACGGCGGTCCAGCGCACGCTCGCGGTCGGGCAGTCGCTCGTATTGAGCACCGCGAGTGACGCGCGCTGCAACGAGTTGTCGGTGACCGGCGGCTCGTATCTGGTCACGGTGTACAACGTCGCGCGCGCTGTCGCCGGCGGCGAGGCGTCCTTTGCGCTTCGGGGCGCGGCCGCTGCGGCGGCGCAGGCCGATGCGGTCGCTGCGGCACGGACGTCAGGTGCGCGCGGCGCCCAGACACCGACGTCAGGCGCGCCCACCCCGGCCGCGGCGATCGCCGCCCGCACCCGCGCCCTGCCCGAGTACGCCCGCATCGGTTCTTCGCGCTTTGCCCGCTGGCAGGAGATCGACCGCGCGCAGCGGTCGGAGGCGGCGCATGCCGACGTGATGCAGCGCTCGCTCGCGTTCGCCCGGTCGGCGGGATCGCCCACGGCGTGGCGTCGTCTGCGGGCCGCCACCGAAGGGGCCGTGCCGGCCTCCGGGGCGTTCGCCAATCAGATCTCGACACCCGGCGCCATCACGCCGCTCAAGATTCCCAACCTTGACGCGCAGAACTTCTGCACGTCGAACATCGCGATTGGCGCGCGCACGGCGTGGGTGGGTCCGCACGCGATCATCGTCGAGGACACGACGAGCGTGCTCAATGGCACGCCGACGCTCAGGGGCCAGCTCGACTCGCTGTATGCGCTGGTGGGCGAGGAGTTCGAATCGGTCATGTGGCCCATTCTCACGCAGAGCTTCGGGAACCCGCTGGTGATGGACCAGCAGCTGAGCCGCACCGGCAAGCTCGTCATGCTCTTCTCGCCGCGCATCAACACCATGGTGGGTGGCGCGGTGACCGGGTTCGTGGTGAGCTGCGACTTCTTCCCGGTGTCGCAGGCGCCGAGCAGCAATTTCGGCGAGTATTTCTACGCCTTCTCGCCCACCAACCTCGCCTCCGGCATCTCCAGCGGAACGCGCGACTCGTGGATGCGGCAGATTCGCGCGACGATCATCCATGAGGTCAAGCACATCACCTCGTTCGGCGAGCGCTTCTCGCGCAACGCTGAATTCGAGGAACTCTGGCTCGAGGAAGGACTCGCGCGGCACGCCGAGGAGCAGTTCGCGCGCAGCATCTACGGTACGGCGTGGAAGGCCAACACCGGCTATCAGGCGAGCGTCTATTGCGATGTACGGCCGGCCTCGCCGTCCGCGCCGCAGTGCGCAGGACGCCCGATCCTGATGCTGCGTCACTTCGACGCGCTCTATCAGTACCTGGAGTCGCCTGAGCCCTATACGGTGCTCGGACGGGTCAGTGCCGGCGACGCCACCTTCTACGGCACCTCCTGGTCGGTGGTCCGCTGGATGATGGACCAGTACGCCACGAGCGAGTCCACTTTCCTGTCTCAGCTGGTGCAGTCCACCAAGTCCGGCGTTGCCAATCTCGAGGCGCGTGTCCCAGGGCACGTGTGGGAGGAGATGTTCGGCGAGTGGGCACTCGCGCTCTTCACCGATGACTATCCGGGCGTGACATTCGCGAACGCGCGCCTGCAGTTCCCCAGCTGGAACCTGCGCGACGAGTTCCGGGGGCTCTGCAACGACTTCGGGCCGTGCGCGGGCGGCTTCTCGACCATCTTCCCCGTGGCGTATCCCTTCGCGCCGCGACCGGTCACCTTCGGGGCGTTCAGCACGACGGTGAGCGCGCTCAACGCGGGGAGCGTCTCGTCGTGGCTTCTGAGCGGAACGCAGGCGACGCCGCAGCTGCTGGATCTGCGGGGGGCGAACGGCGGAGAGCCGCCGGGGCAGCTGCGTCTTGCGATTGTGAGAGTGCAATAAGCCAAGGTGGAGGAGGCGTGCAGGGGTTCGGTAGAGAGCGAGGAGTGGAGTGCACAGAGAGGGGGATGAGGCCGACGCCTCATCCCCCTCTCTGTGCACTCCACTCCTCGCTCCTTCCAAACCCCTGCACCAATCCTCCTCCGTCCGCGCTACGCTTCGCGTAGCGCGGCCATCGGCGTCTCCCGGAACACTTCCCGCGCCGTCAGCAGTCCAATTCCCACCGCCATTCCCAGCATCGCGGCGGCGATGGCGGCCGCCGGGCCGAACGCAAACTGGAACGGCGCCTCGAAGACGAAGCGCACCAGCGCCCAGCCGCCGACCGTCGCGAGGCCCATGCCGCACAGCCCGCCGAGCGCGCCGAGCAGCGCGTATTCGGTGAACAGGATGCGCAGCACCTGCCGCTGCGTGGCGCCGAGGACCTTGAGCAGCACGCTCTCGCGCAGGCGGTCGCGCCGCGTCGCCGCCACGGCGCTGAACAGCACGGGCACGCCCATGCCGAGCGAGAAGAGCGCGAGGAAGCGCACGGCAAGCGACACCTTGTTCACGATATCGTTGATCGTGCGGCGCACGAGCGAGATATCGAGACTCGCCACGTTCGGATAGCGCTCGACGACGCGCCGCTGCAGCCGCGCGATGGCCTTCTCGTCCGACACCGCCGTGACGGCGGCCCACTGCTTGGGCGCCCCGCGGATGGCCTCGGGATTGAACACGGCGAAGAAGTTGGGGTCGAACCGCCCCCAGTCCACCTCGCGCAAACTGGTCACCTTCGTGTTCACGAGCACGCCCTGTACGTCCCATGTGATCACGTCGCCCAGTTTCACCTTGAGCTGCTCGTTCGCGAGGTCCTGCTCGAGCGACACTTCGTGCAGCGTGTCCGTTGCACTGTGCTTTCCGAACCACTTGCCGGCAACAACCTTCTCCGTCACCACCACCGTGTCGCGAAAGGTCGAGCGGTACTCGCGGCGAAGCGCCCAGCTGCCGCGCCCCTGGCCCACGCGACGCGCGTGCTCGGCGGGATCATTGCCGTTCACCTTGGCGACGCGCATCGTGACGATCGGCGTCATCGAGATCAACGTGTGCGGACCGTCGGCGATGAGCTCCTCCACGCCGTCGCGTTGGTCATCCTGGATGTCGAACATCACCAGGTTGCCCCGGGACGCGGCCGCCGTGATGTCGAACTGCTGCACCAGGTTGGCCTGCACCAGGTAGATGGTCGTCACGAGGAATGACCCGAAGCCGAGCGCGATCACCACCGACCGCGTCTGGTTGGCGGGACGATGCAGGTTGGCCACGCCCTGGCGAATCACGTACGGCCACGAGGGGCGCACCACGCGGCGGGCGCCCTCGCTGAGCAGCCATGCGGCCGCGTACAGCACCACGAGGCTCGTGCCGATTCCCACCGCGAACATCAGCCCGCGCTCCACCGTGTCGGCACGGCCGATGGCGAGCAGGATGACGCTCACGATGAGCGTCAGGTTCACCAGCTGCGTCGCCGGGTCGCGCAGGGATGCCTGCACGAGCGCCGTCTCGTCGCGGCGCAGCGCCTGCAGCGGCGACACGCGCCGCAGCGCGAGCAGCGGCCGCAGCGCGAAGATGAGCGCCACGCAGAGCCCCACCGCGAGCCCGGTGCCCAGCGCCACCGGATCGAGCGCGACCTCCACATCGAGCGGCAGGAAGTCCTTCACGATCAGCGGCAGGCCGAACTGGATGGCCACGCCGAGCACGGCACCGAACGCCGCCCCGATGAGTCCCATCACCGCCGCCTGCGCCACATAGATGAACAGCACCTGCGAACTCGTCGCGCCGAGGCAGCGCAGCACCGCGACGGTATCCACCTTTCGCGTGACGAAAGCGTGCACGCCGCTCGCCACGCCCACGCCGCCCAGCAGCAGCGCGATGAGCCCCACGAGTCCGAGGAAGCTTGCCAGCTGGCCGATGGCCTGCGTGAAGTTGATTTCCTGCTGGACGATGTTGCGCATGCGCACGTTCGCCTTGAGCATCTGCGGGCGCAGCGGCGCCGCCCACTTGGGCGCGTTCACGCCGGGCGGCAGCTTCACGAACGCCTCGTACTGCGCGCGGCTGCCGAAGCCGAGCAATTGCGTGTCGCCGAGCCAGGTGTCGGCGATGAACACGCGCGGGCCGATAGCGCTGGCGATGCCCGGGTCGCCGGGGACGCTGGTCAGCGCGCCGGCGATCTCGAACTTGGCGTAGCCGACGGAGAGCGTGTCGCCCACCTGCGCGTCGAGCGCGACGAGCAGCGTCGGGTCCACTACCGCCACCGGCCCGGTGCGCAGGCGCGCCCAGGCGCCGGCCGGCTCCGTCACCACGTCGCCGTAGAGCGGGAACCGCGCGGTGATGGCGCGCACCTGCGTGAGGCGCGTGCCGCCGGTGCGCGCCACGAAGCCCATCGAGGCGAAGGTCGTGACGCGCGCAACCGGGAGGCCCGACGTGGCCAGCGAGTCGAAGATCGAGTCAATGGCTGCGGGAAACTTCTGGTTGCTGCTGAACGCCACGTCGCCGCCGAGCAGCGCGCGCGACTGCGCCCGCACGGAGTCCCGCATGTTGGTGGCGAAGGAGTCGATGGCCACGAGCGCCGCCACGCCCAGCGAGATGGACGACATGTAGAGCAGCAGCCGCCGGCGGGCCGTGCGGCTCTCGCGCCACGCCAGGCGCGAGAGCATGCCGAACTTCATGCCGCTCACGCCGCGCCCTCAGGCACGAGCCCTTCCGCGACGCGGTCTTCCACCACGACGCCGTCGGCGAGGCGGATGAGGCGCTGCGCGCGGCTCGCGAGTTCGACCTCGTGCGTCACGAGCACCACGGTGGCGCCCTCCTCGCGGTTGAGCGAGGTGAGCAGCTCCACGATGCGCGCGCCGGTCTGGCCGTCGAGGTTGCCCGTCGGTTCGTCGGCGAACAGGATGCGCGGCCGGGTGCTGAACGCGCGGGCGATCGCCACGCGCTGCTGTTCGCCACCCGAGAGTTGCGTCGGGAAGTGCTCGAGCCGGTCGCCCAGCCCAACACGCGTCAGCAGCTCGCGCGCCCGCGCCGGGGCGCCGGCCTCCCCGCGCAACTCGAGCGGCACCTGCACGTTTTCCAGGGCGGTCAGCGTCGGGATCAGTTGAAAGCTCTGGAACACGAACCCAACTTTCTGTCCGCGGAGCAGGGCCCGCGCGTCCTCCGAAAGTTCGTGCAGATCCACGCCGTCAATCTCCACCGTGCCGCGGCTGGGGACATCGAGTCCGGCCAACAGGCCAAGCAGGGTCGTCTTGCCGCTTCCGGAGGGGCCGACAATCGCCACGAAGGCGCCCTGCGGAATGGAGAATGTCACATCTTTCAGGACGGCGAGACGCTGCGTGCCGCTCTGGTATTCCTTGGTGAGGTCACGGGCAACGAGCATGCGATTAATCGGCGGAAGAAGGAGGGGCGCGGCGACGCCGTTGTTGCTGGTCTTTGCGGCGATGGCCTGCGGCTCCGGAAAGGACGACAGCAGGCCGCGCGCGAGTGCTGCTGTTGAATCAACCACGACGGCCGACACGGCCGCAACTGAACTAACGACTCGTCCGCGCATTCTGTTTCTTGGCACGTCGCTGACGGCCGGGCTGGGGCTTGAGCCGGACAGCGCCTACCCGGCTGTCATCCAACGGCTGGCCGCTAAGGACGGCTACACGGTGGACGTCATCAACGCCGGCCTCTCCGGCGAGACCTCGGCGGGTGCCCTGCGACGCGCCGATTGGCTGATGAGCCAGCCGCTCGCGGTGATTGTCATCGAAACCGGCGCCAACGACGGCCTGCGCGGCCTCGACCCCGACAGCACGGCGGCCAACATCACCGCTCTCATCGGGAAGGTGCGCGCGGCGCAGCCGCGAGCGGCCATCGTGCTCACGCAGATGGAGGCGCCCACCAACCTGGGTCCCGCCTTCCAGCGGCGCTTCCGCGCCGTCTTCCCCAGCGTCGCCCGCGCCACCGGCGTTCGCCTGCTCCCGTTCCTGCTGGACGGCGTGGGCGGGCGCCCCCAACTGAACCAAGACGACGGAATTCACCCCACCGCGGCAGGCGCGCGGACGGTGGCGGCCAACGTCTACAAGTCCCTGCGTCCCGTTTTCGACTCTCTCGCCCGGAAGTGACCATGCGCACTTCGCTCACGGTGCTCGCCGCGCTCGCGGCCCTTGCGCCCTCGCTCGGCGCGCCGCAGTCCGCGCGCCCTTCGTACACCGAACCGTCGCTCTCTCCTGACGGCAGGGACATAGCCTTCGCCTCCGGCGGCGACATCTGGACCGTGAGTGCGGCCGGCGGCGCGGCGCGGCTGCTCGTGTCACATACCGCGCACGAATCGCGTCCGCTCTGGTCGCCGGATGGCGCCAAGCTCGCCTTCGTTTCCACGCGATCGGGAAATGGCGACATCTATGTCCTCGCACTCCGTTCCGGAGTGCTCACGCGCGTCACCTTCGACGACGCGCCGGACAACCTCGATGCGTGGTCCCGCGACGGCGCGTGGCTCTATTTCTCGTCCTCACGCAACGATATCGCCGGAATGAACGACGTCTGGCGTGTGCGCAGCGGCGGTGGCACCCCGATGCCCGTCGCCGCGGATCGCTATGCCGCCGAGTACTGGGGGGCGCCGTCACCGGACGGCGCGACGGTGGTCATCAGCGCGCGCGGCGTGGCGGCCGGGCAATGGTGGCGTCGCGGACGTTCGCACCTCGACGAGAGCGAGCTGCAGCTCGTGACCATCGGGGCAACGCCGACGTACCGGCCGCTCTGCGACCCGTGCGGCGGCGCCAAGGAGATGTGGCCCATGTGGTCGCCGGACGGCAGAACGATCTTCTACGTCTCCGATCGCAACGGAATAGAGAACCTCTACTCGCGTCCTGTGTCCGGCGGCACGCCCAAGGCGCTCACGGCGTTCCGCGACGGACGCGTGCTCTGGCCGCAGGTGGCATTCGACGGATCGCGCATCGTCTTCGAGCGCGACTTCGGCATCTGGGCGCTCGACGTCGCATCCGGCGCGTCGCGCGCGGTGGACATCGCGCTGCAGGGCGTGGCGGCCGGGCCGGCGGCGGAGCACCTGACGCTTACCAGCGGCATCACCGACATGGCGGTGTCGCCCGACGGCAAGAAGGTGGCCTTCGTGATGCGCGGCGAGGTCTTTGCCGCAGCAGCCAAGGATGGCGGCGACGCCGCGCGCGTGACGACGACGGTCGCGGTGGAAGGGCAGGTGCGCTGGTCACCGGACAGCAAGCGCATCGTGTATACGTCAGACCGCAACGGCCCCACGCACCTGTTCCTGTACGATTTCGCCACTCGTGCCGAGTCGCAGCTCACCAGCGGTGCGGCGCACGATGTGTCGCCCGCTTGGTCGCCCGACGGCAAGTCCATCGCTTTTATTCGCGGCTCGACCGAGCTGCGCGCGTACGACGTCGCATCGCGCGCCGATCGTCTGATTGCCAACGGGTCAACGCTCGACCGGCCCCCGTTCGTCGGCGACCACTCGTTTGACTGGTCGCCCGATTCCCGCTGGATCGCGTTCCTGAACAACGGCACCAAGAACTTCACGAACGCCTACATCGTCGCGGCCGGCGGCGGCGTGGTGCGACAGGCGAGCTTCGTGTCCAACGCCTTCAGCAGTTCCATTGATTGGAGCCGCGACGGACGGAGCCTGGTGATGCAGACCGGGCAGCGCACCGAGGAGGGGCAGGCGCTGCGCATTGATCTGCAGCCGCGCGCGCCGCGCTTTCGGGAAGACCTGTTCCGGGACCTCTTCACGTCCGCTCCCGCGACGCCTGCCGCGCCGACCACCGGCGACACCGCGCGCGCACCGCGTGATTCGGCCGCGCGGCCGGCGACGGCCAAGGCCGTGTCGCCCGTGGATATCGCGTGGGACGGCATCCGCCTGCGTGCGGCGGCGCTCAACATCGGCGTGGACGTGGGTAGCGCGCTGCTGAGTCCCGACGGCAAGACGCTGCTCGTGGTCGGCGGAGCGGCCGGGCAGACGAGCCTATGGACGTACAACATCGACGAGGTATCGCGCGACGTGGGCCAGCTGCGACAGCTCACGACCACGCCGGGGAACAAGGGGGACGCGCAGTGGTCGGCGGACGGAAGCGAGGTCTGGTTCACCGAAGGCGGACGCCTGCAGGCGGTAAACGTCGCATCGCGCGCGGTGCGCAATGTGGCCGTCAGTGCCGAGCTGGATGTGGATTTCGCGCAGGAGAAACTCGAGGTCTTTGACCAGGCGTGGACCTACCTGCGCGACAACTTCTTCGATGAGAAGATGAACGGCGCCGACTGGAACGCGCTGCGGGGGGTGTATCGCGGGCGCGTCGCCGGCGCGCGGACGAGCGACGAGATGCGTCGCCTGATGAACCTGATGATCGGCGAGCTCAACGCATCGCACACGGGCATGGGTGGTCCGTCGGCGCAGGCGCCGCACACGGCCCGGCTCGGTCTCCGGTTTGACCGGCAGGCGTACGAGGCGAACGGCACCTTCCGCGTGAGCGACGTGGTGCCGCTGGGACCGGCGGCGGTGGCCGGTGGGGTCAGGGTGGGTGATGTCATCGCGTCTGTGGACGGCACGCCGTTGGCGGCCGGCACCAATCTCGAGGAACGGCTCGCGTACAAGATCGGCAGGCAGGTGGCGCTCGGCGTCGTGTCGTCATCTGGCGGCGCGCCCAAGGAAGTGCGCGTGCGGGCCATCGCACTGGGTGCCGAGAAGAACCTGTACTATCGCGCCTGGGTGGAGGAGCGCCGCGCCTACGTGGCCAAGGCGAGCAATGGGAAGCTCGGCTACGCGCACATGCTCGACATGGGGGCCGGGTCCCTGCAGCAGTTCCACGTGGATCTCGACGCCGAGAACCACGCGCGGGAAGGAGTGGTGATTGACGTGCGCAACAACAACGGCGGATTCGTGAACGCGTACGCGCTCGACGTCTTGGCGCGGAAGCCGTACCTGACCATGCAACCGCGCGGCGGCGACGTGGCGCCGGCGCGTTCGCAGCTGGGGCAGCGCTCGCTCGAGAAGCCGACGGTATTGGTGACCAACCAGCACTCGTTGTCGGACGCCGAAGACTTCACGGAAGGGTATCGCACCCTCGGGCTCGGTCAGGTGGTCGGCGAGCCGACGGCGGGGTGGATCATCTATACGTCGGGGGCCGGCCTGGTGGACGGCTCCACTGTTCGCCTGCCGGGGACCCGGATTCGGGACCATGAGGGGAAGGACATGGAGATGGTCCCGCGGCAGGTGGATGTGCCGGTGAGGAGGGGGATGGGAGAGTGGTACGCAGGGGTTGATACGCAGCTTGATGCGGCGGTGAAGGTGCTTTTGGGACGGTGATGAGGAGGGGTGCAGGGGCTCAGGAGGGGGAGGAGTGGAGAGAGGGGTGAGCGGGAGGAGGCCTCCTCCTTGGCACTCCTCTCTCCACTCCTCCCCCTCCTGAGCCCCTGCACCCTTCTCTCCGCACCGCAGCCTACTTATATTTCTAGGCTATCCCAAATCTCTGCCCAACCCGTTCGTCAGGCTCATCTTATGGCGCTTCCAGCTACCCAGATCCGTCGCGGCATGGTCATCGTGTTCGAGGGCCGTCCGTGCCGCATCATCGAGTTCCGCCACCACACGCCGGGCAACCTGCGCGCGATGGTGCAGGCCAAGCTGAAGGACCTCACGTCGGGGTCGAACTTCGAGCACCGGTTCCGCGCCGATGATTCCATCGACAAGGCGTCGATGGAGACACATGAGCTGCAGTTCATGTACAAGAGTGGCGACACCTACCACTTCATGAACACCGAGAACTACGACCAGCTCGAGATGGACGAGGAGACGCTGGGCGACAACGCACCGTGGATGGCGGAGAACATGGTGATCCTGGCCGAGTACTATGACGGCCGGCCGATCGGCATTGACCTCCCGCAGTACGTGGTGGCGGAGATCGTGGACACGGCGCCGGTGATGAAGACGGCCACCAAGACCGCGTCGTCGAAGCCGGCGGTGCTGGCCAACGGTGTGACGGTCAACGTGCCCGAGTTCATCGCGACGGGTGAGCGCATCCGCGTGAACCCGGCGACGAACGAGTACATGGATCGGGCGAAGGACTGAGGACTGCAGAGTACGACAGAATACGACAGAGTACGACAGAGTACGGCAGTGACGAGATGACGGCAGGCGAGGAGAGCGGCGCCCGTTGAATTGAGTGGTCTGCGGGGTTATTTTTCTCGGCCTCTCCCAGATGGCGTTGATGATCTGGCGGGGGCACATGGTGGCTGTAGCTCAATTGGTTAGAGCACCGGACTGTGGCTCCGGGGGTTGCGGGTTCAATTCCCGTCAGTCACCCTGAGCCAGCAGGCAGCAGGGCCCGGGGGGCGGAGTGCCGCCCTCTTCGGCTGGCTCCCCGCTGACTCTAGGTCAGTAGCTCAATTGGTAGAGCACCGGTCTCCAAAACCGGCGGTTGAAGGTTCGAGTCCTTCCTGGCCTGCTTGGCAGTGCTGATTGACAAGTGAAGGGAATGGAAGTGCGGTGCGTCGATTGAGACGGCGCTACCGGAATGAAGCTCGTTCCTCGTCCCGGCTCGGGAACGAGGAGGGGGTAGAGGTACAATCAAGGCGGTATCGTCTAGAGGCCTAGGACGCGGCCCTCTCAAGGCTGTAACACGGGTTCGAATCCCGTTACCGCTACTGTTGTTGGCTACTGTTGTAGGTGCACCCGGCCTCATCGTCTATCGGTTAGGACGCGACCCTTTCAAGGTCGAAAGACGGGTTCGATTCCCGTTGGGGCTATGTTGGGCCCGGCGGCGCGTCGTTCGGCGGGTGTAGGAAGTGGTTCGAGGGCGATGCGAAGGCGCGGCAGGGCAACCTGCCATCTGCCGTCTCCCATCCGCCATCTGTAGTGAGGGGGCGTAGCTCAGCTTGGTTAGAGCACTTGACTGTCACTCAAGAGGCCGCGGGTTCGAGCCCCGTCGCTCCCGTCATATGGAGAGAAGCATCTGTTTTCTCTCTGTTTTTTCTCCGTTGTTTGTCTGTTGTTTCTCTGTAGTTCTGCCCTGGTGGTGAAACTGGTAGACACGCCATCTTGAGGGGGTGGTGCGGCAACGCGTCTCGGTTCGAATCCGAGCCAGGGCATTGAAGGACGGTTGGCAGATGGCAGATGGCGGATGGCAGATGGCAGATCGTGTGAGCCGCAGCCAGCACCGCGCCACAGTAGCTCAGTGGTAGAGCACTCGATTCGTAATCGAGCGGTCGTCGGTTCAATCCCGACCTGTGGCTCTGAAGCAGAGAGACAACAGAGAGACAACAGAGAGACAACAGAAAAACAACAGAAAAACAACAGAAAAACGACAGAGATACCACAGGGCGTCTGGCTTTTGGCCGGGCGCCCTTTTTTTCTGCGCGCTGCCCAACCGCGCGTCCGGCGAGCGGACGCCTTCAGGAGCGCGCGCGCTGCGCAGCGTCGCACTGTCGCGCTCCCGCTGGCCGGAGTCATGGACGCTCGCTAGACTGATAGGGTCCCCCAAAGCGCGCGAGCGACTTGGTGGCGTACGGCCAAGGCACCAGATCGATACCGACCGCCTCCGGGCGGGTTTGGAGGGGACGGACCCATGCTTCCGGAACGGCCAGAAGCAATCGGCGATCGGTGCGCCCAGCAACCTGAGCTGGCGAGCCAGCGCGAGACCGGTCGCACCCTCGTCCTGCCGATCTTCGGTATGCACTGCGCGAGCTGCGCGCCACTCATCGAGCATGCGGTGCGTGAGCTGCCGGGCCTGCAGTCGGCACGGTTCGAGGCGACCGGCGAACGACTGGTCGTGGAGTACAACCCGGCGCACATGGACGCAGAGCGCATCATCGCCCGCGTTCGTGCGCTGGGCTATGGCGTGCTAACGAACGCGGCAGATGCTCCGGGCATGTCGGTCGACGCAGAATCGACCGCACGCGCCGCCGACATCGCCGAGCAGAAGCGCCTGCTCATCGTCGGACTGCTGCTGACCGTGCCGCTCGTGGCCTTCAGCATGGCGCGCGATATCGGATGGGTGGGATTCCGCCACGACCTGTATGCGATGCTCGCCGCCGCCACCGTCGTGCAATTCTGGGTGGGATGGCAGTTCTACGCGGGTGCCTTCCGCAGCCTGCGCGCGGGCACGTCCAATATGGACGTGCTCATCGCGCTTGGCTCAACGGTGGCCTATCTCTCCAGCGCGGCGGTGACGCTGGGCCTCGCACCGGGCACCAGCGTCTATTTCGAGACCAGCGCCGCCATCATCACGCTCGTTCGGCTGGGCAAGTTCCTGGAGGCCCGCGCCCGCGGCCGCGCGTCCGCCGCGCTGAAGGCCCTCATGGGCCTGCAGGCAAGGACGGCCACGGTACTGCGCGATGGCACCGAGCGGCAGGTGAACGTGGACGCGGTCGTCGTTGGCGACATCGTGGTGGTCCGGCCTGGGGAGAAGATCCCCGTCGATGGCGTGGTGTGCGACGGCAGCTCGGCGCTCGATGAGTCGATGATCACGGGTGAATCGATGCCCGTGGAGAAGGGCGCCGGCGCCACGGTCATTGGCGCCACGCTGAACCTCTCCGGGTGGATCAAGTTCCGGGCGACACAGGTTGGCCACGAGACCGCGCTCTCGCAGATCGTCCGGCTCGTGCAGTCCGCGCAGGCCAGTCGGGCACCCCTCCAGAAGCTGACCGACGAGGTGGGGCGATTCTTCGTGCCGATCGTCGTGGCGCTGGCGCTCTTCACGTTCGTGGGATGGAGCAACGTAGACGGCGTCAGCTGGTCTGAGGCGCTCATGTACGCGGTGGCGGTGCTCGTCATCGCCTGTCCGTGCGCCATCGGCCTCGCCACGCCCACCGCGGTGCTCGTGGGGTCGAGCCAGGGCGCCGAGCAGGGCCTGCTCTTCAGGACGGGCGAGGCGCTGGAGCGCGTCGGGCGCGCAACGGTCGTCGTGCTCGACAAGACCGGCACGATCACCCGCGGCCGTCCGGATGTCACCGACATCATCGCCGCGTCGAATCATCATCCTGACGACGTGTTGCGACTGGCGGCCAGCGCAGAGCGCGGCTCCGAGCACCCGCTGGGCGCCGCGCTGGTGAAAGCGGCGCTGGATCGTGGCATGCGCCTCACCGATCCTCACCACTTCGAGACGCTCGGCGGCCTAGGGGTGCGCGCCACCGTGGGGGCGCAGGCCGTGCTCATCGGCAATCCGCGTCTCATGATGCAGGAGGGAATTGCGCTCGAGCGGATGGGCGCGGACATCGCGCGTCTGCAAGCCGAGGGAAAGACGGTGATGCTCGTGGCCGCGGGAGAAGCGAACGCGGCGACGGCCGCGAACGCCGCGAACGCCGCGAATGCCACGGACGCCGCGAACGTTGCCCGCACCGCCGTCGCGCCCCGACTCATCGGCGCCGTCGCCGTGGCCGACACCGTGAAGCCCGGTGCACGCGAGGCCATCGCCGAACTGCGGCGACTGGGCGCGGACGTCGTGATGCTCACCGGCGACAATCCCGGCACCGCACGCGCGATCGCCAGCCAGGTGGGCATCGACGAGGTCCTCGCTGGGGTGCTGCCTGGCGAGAAAGCGACGGTGATCCGCGGGCTGCAGGCCCGGCTGCCCGCGAGCGGGGCGCTGCGTCCGGTGGTGGCCATGGTGGGCGATGGAATCAACGACGCGCCGGCGCTTGCGCAGGCGGATGTGGGCTTGGCCATCGGCACCGGCGCCGACGTGGCGATGGCGTCGGCCGGCATCACGCTCGTGGGCGGCGATCTTCGCGGCGTGGCCCGCGCCATCGCGCTGTCTCGCGCCACCAACCAGACCATCATCCAGAACCTGGTCTGGGCGCTGTTCTACAACGTGGCGCTCATCCCGATGGCGGCGTACGGCCTGCTCAGCCCGATGCTGGCCGCCGGCGCGATGGCGTTCAGCTCGCTCTTCGTGGTGTCGAACAGCCTGCGCCTGCGCGCGGTGTCGCGCGAAGCCGCGTCGCCGCCGCGGTCGGTCAGCCGCCAGATCCTCGCGCTCGTACCGCGCGTGGCGGCGCCGGCCGCGGCGTTGGCGCTCCTCATTGTTGTGCCCATGCTGACGATGGCGCAGGGCGTGGAGATCCGCGGGGCGATCACGAGCGGCATGCCGTCCACCCTCATGATGGTAATGGCCATCGCGAACGGGCTGATCGCCGTGTCGTACGCCTCGGTGCCTGTCTTCCTGGGCGTCATGGTGGCGAAGCGGCGGGACATTCCGTTCTCGTGGGTGCTCGTGCTTTTCGGCGCGTTCATCTTTGCGTGCGGCTCCACGCACGTCGTGCACGTGATCGGCATCTGGCGGCAGGTGGACTGGTGGCAGGCCGTGGTGGACAGCATCACCGCGGTCATTTCACTCGCCACGGCCATCATCCTCTGGCCGTTGCTGCCGAAGATCCTCGCCATTCCCAGTCCGGCGCAGCTGCGCGTCGTCAATGAGGCGCTCGAGCGCGAGAAGAGCGAGCTGCAGACGACGCAGGTCGAGCTGCGTCGCGCCCATGCCGACGTGGAGCGGCGCATCGCCGAGGCCACGGCCGAGCTGGCGCTGGCCAACCGGGCATTGCGGCAGGAGATCGACGACCGCGAACGCGCTGAAAGTGCGTTGCGCCGGAGCGAGGAGCGGTTCAAGGCGATGGCGGATACATCCCCGCTCGCCATCTACGTGTCTACCGGCGTGGATCAGCGCGGTTTGTACATCAACCCGACATTCCTTCATTTGTTCGGCTACTCGCTCGAGGAGGCGCCAACGATCGCGCAGTGGCGGTCGCTTGCGTACCCGGACGAGGCGTACCGCACGCAGGTGGCGGACGAGTGGAAGCGCGAGGTGAAGCGGGCAATTGCGACACGTTCGGAAACGGGGGCCATGGAAACGGTGGTGACCTGCCGCGACGGTTCCTCCAGGTCTATCCGGTGGGGCTTCCAGTCGCTCGGCGAGGAGAACTGGGCGTTCGGCATGGATCTGACGGAGCGGCGCCGCAGCGAGGCGGCGCTGAAGGAGAGCCTCGAGCGCTTCCAGTTGGCGAACAAGGCGACGTTCAACTCAATCTGGGACTGGAATCTCGCGACCGGGTCGCTGTGGTGGAACGACACCTTCCTGGCCACCTTCGGCTATCGACCGGAGGACGTGGACCCGACGATCGAGTGGTGGACCGAGTGCATTCATCCGGACGACCATGACTGGGTTGAGGCAGACCTGAACCGGGCGCTGGAGTCTGGGGACGACGTCTGGCACGGCGAATATCGGATGCGCCGGGCCGACGGCAGCTATGTGATGGTCGCCGACCGCGGGTACATCAGCCGCCGGGAGGATGGCACGCCGACGCGGATGATCGGCGCCCTGGAGGACATCACCGAGATCAAGCGCGCGGAGCAGTTGCTGCGCGAGAGCGAGTTCTTCTTCCGTGAAACGCAGCGCACGGGAAACATCGGCTCCTACCGTGTTGACTTCCTTGAGGGCGTGTGGCGGTCGTCGGAAGTGCTCGACGAGATCTTTGGCATCAGCGCCGCGTACGAGCGCACGGTGCCTGGTTGGCTCGCGCTGGTCCATCCGGATGACCGGTCCGGCATGGCACGGTACCTCCAGGAGGAGGTGATCGCTCAAGGGCACGCGTTCGACCGGGAGTATCGCATCGTGCGCCCCGGCGATGGCAGTGTGCGTTGGGTGCATGGAACCGGCGCTCTCGAGCGGCACCGGGAGCGTGGCGTGGTCGCGATGGCAGGCACGATCCAGGACATCACCGATCGCGTCGTGGCCGAGGAGGACCTGCGCAAGCTGTCGCGCGCCGTCGAGCAGAGCCAGGCAAGCATCGTCATCACCAACGTCGACGCCGAGATCGAATACGTGAACGCGTCCTTCGTCCGGCACTCCGGCTACTCCCGCAGCGAGGTGCTGGGGAAGAATCCGCGGATCCTGCAATCGGGTCTGACTCCTCCCGCCGTCTACACGGAACTGTGGCGCGTGCTCTCGAGCGGCGAGACGTGGAGCGGCGAGCTGATCAACCGCCGGAAGGACGGCACCACCTATGTAGAGCTGGCCATCATCTCGCCGCTGCGATTGCCCGACGGCACGATCACGCACTATGTGGCGGTGAAGGAGGATATCACCGAGCAGAAGCACCTGCTCGCGGAGCTGGAACAGCACCGGGACCACCTGCAGGACCTGGTGGACGAGCGAACGCGCGAACTGGTGGAGGCCCGCGAGCAGGCCGAGGGCGCGAACCAGGCCAAGAGTGCGTTCCTCGCCACCATGAGCCACGAAATTCGGACGCCGCTCAACGGCGTCATTGCCATGGCCGAGATGCTGGCGCTCCGTCCATTGAACGCGCAGGACCTGGACGCGGCGCGGACAATCCAGCGGTCGGCGCACAACCTGATGGGCGTCATCGACGACATCCTCGACTTCTCCAAGATCGAGGCCGGCAAGCTGGAGCTGGAGATCTCGGACATGTCGCTGGACCAGGTGGCGGACGACGTGCGCGCCTCCCTCGGGCCGGTCGCCTCGTCGAACGACGTGGTCCTCACGGTCGAGGTGGCCCCCGAGATACCGAGGCTCGTGCGCGGGGATGCGATGCGCGTGCGGCAGGTGCTGATCAACCTCGTGGGCAACGCCATCAAGTTCAGCCGCGGTCGGCCGGAGCTTCAAGGACGGGTGTCGGTGCACGTGGCGCTGGCAACCGCACACCCGCTGCGCGTCGCGCTGCGCGTCGTGGACAACGGCATCGGGATGAGCGAGGCGACGATCGGTCGGCTGTTCACCTCCTTCACGCAGGCCGAGAAGTCGACGACACGCCGGTTCGGCGGCACCGGGTTGGGGCTGGCCATCAGCAGGCGGCTCACGGACCTCATGGGAGGGACGATCGAGGTCACGAGCGCCGAGGGCGTCGGCTCGACCTTCACGGTCACGTTGCCGTTCGAGCCCGCGTCGAGCGCGCGGATCGCGGCGATCACGCCGGAGTCGGCGGTGCGCATCCGCGGCGGCGCGGGCGAACTGGCACCGGCCGACGTGCGCGTCGAGCCGCTGACGCTGGTCGAGGCGCGCGCGCAGGGACGGCTGGTCCTCGTGGCTGAGGATGACCACCTGAACCAGAAGGTCATCCTGCAGCAACTTGGCCTGCTGGGCTATGCCGGCGAGATTGCGAGCGATGGCGCCGAGGCGCTGGCGCTGTGGCGCGGTGGTTCGTATGCGATGCTGCTCAGCGACCTGCACATGCCGCACATGGATGGCTACGACCTGGTGGCGGCGATACGCCGTGAGGAGCCGAAGGGCGTGCACCTGCCGGTCATCGCGCTCACGGCGAATGCACTGCGCGGCGAGGCGGAGCGGGCGTTGGCGGCCGGGATGGACGGGTACCTGACGAAGCCGGTGCCCCTGGCGACGCTGCGCGGCGTGCTCGAACAGTGGATCGACCCCTCGGTTCGTGAGGAGTGAAAGCAGAAGATGCGCACTGCACTGATCGCCCTGGCCCTCGTCGTGCCGCTCGCGCTTGACGCGCAGGCGGCGCGGCGTCCCTTCCGCCTCGAAGAAACGACCATCGCCGAGGTGCACGCGGCGTTTCGCGCGAAGCAGCTCACCTGCCGACAGCTGGTGCAGCGCTACCTCGACCGCATCGAGGCCATCGACAAGCGCGGGCCGGCCATCAACGCAATCGTTGCGGTGAATCCGGCGGCGTTGGCCACCGCCGACTCGCTCGACGCGCGCTACCGGCGCGGAGGACTCACCGGGCCGCTCCACTGCGTCCCGATGATCGTGAAGGACAACTTCGAGACGACGGACCTGCCGACGACCGCCGGTTCGCTCGCGCTCAAAGGGTGGATGCCGCGGCAGGACGCCACGATGGTGGCGCGCATCCGCGCCGCCGGCGCCATCGTGCTGGCCAAGAGCAACATGAACGAGTGGGCGTTCTCGCCATACGAGACGGTCAACTCGATCCTGCCTGGCTACACGAAGAACCCGTACGTCCTCGACCGCGTGACGGCCGGCTCGAGCGGCGGCACGGCGGCGGCGGTGGCCGACAACGAAGGCACCGTCGGCCTCGGCACCGACACGGGCAACTCGATTCGCGGCCCCGCGGCCCACACGGCGCTCGTGGGGATCCGCAGCACCATGGGGCTGACGTCGCGCGCCGGGGTGGTGCCGCTCTCGAACAGCGCCGATATCGCCGGGCCGATGGCGCGCACGGTCGCCGACGCCGTGAAGGTGTTTGATGTCGTGGCCGGGTCTGATCCCGATGATCCGGTGACGGTGCTCGCCGACGAACACCGCGCGAAGGATTACAACGCGTTCGTCGTGCCGGGCGGCCTGCGCGGCGCGCGCATCGGTGTGCTGCGGCAGGCGTATGAACGAGCGACGACGGATACGGAAGTCGTGCGCGTCTTCACAGCGGCCCTCGAGTCAATGAAGACGGCCGGCGCGACGATCGTCGATCCGGCCGGCATCGACGCACTGCAGTCCCTGATGCGCACCACGGGCGGCGGATGCAACCCGTTCAAGTACGACCTGGAGCGTTATCTCGCGGCACGCGGTCCGAACGCACCGGTCAAGACGGTGGACGACGTGCTGAAGAGCGGCAACTACCATCCGCTGGCGCAGACGCGGCTGCAGGCGGCGCAGGCGGCCACCACGCCGCCCGAGGATTCGCCGGGGTGCAAGGCGCGCGAGGCGATGCGCGTGCGGCTGCGTGGGGCGGTAAACGCGATGATGGACTCGCTGAGGCTCGACGCACTGGTCTACCCGACATGGAGCAATCCGCCGCGACTGATCGGCGACCTCAACACGCCGCACGGCGACAATAGCCAGCTGTTCTCGCCGCTCACCGGCTTTCCCGCCGTTACCGTGCCGATGGGCTACACGCGCGGCGTGCTGCCGGCGGGCGTGACATTCTTCGGCCGCGCGTGGAGCGAGGGGACGCTGATCCGACTGGCGTACGGCTTCGAGCAGGCCACGAAGCACCGGCGCGTCCCGACGCACCGGCCATCCGCGCTGGTGGCCTCCCAGCCGAGGTGATGGCGCCGCAGATTCGGTGAAAATTTGATATGAAGGGAGCGCGCAACTCTAATGTTGCGCGCTCCTTGCGTAGGGGAAACACTTACGGCGATTCTCGTTCGGAAGAAACGTGAAGCGATGGCTGATTTCAGAGGGAAATCGGCACGGAAGATGTCGTTTTGATTAAGTCCGCAGGGGCCGGTTGAATTGCAGGACCGGCGGTATTTATGTCTGTATTGCCTTACAGGCGCGTAAGGCATCCCCCTGTCCTACAGGAGTCGGTGCGCGGTGCTGCCACGGCGAGGTCGCTCGCCGGTGGGGCCTCGCCGCATCGGTCTCCCGCGTTCGCTCCGCCACCCCCCACCCCGCAGGAGGTCGTGATGCACGCTGTCCCCGTCGTTGTTCGGCGCGTGGGCTTCGCGTTGATCGCCTTGCTGAGCGTCCCGCTTGCCGCCCTGAGCGCGCAAACGGGATCGATCACCGGCAAGGTTGTCGACAAGACCACACAGAGACCGCTCGCTGAAGCCCGCATCGTCATTCCTGGTACCACGCTCGAGGCCCGTTCGAACGACCTCGGCGAGTTCCGCTTTGCCGCGGTGCGTCCCGGCCGCCTCGTCATCGGCGTCTACCGCATCGGGTACAAGGCGACGTCCGACACGGTCGTCGTGACGGCCAGCCGTGCGTCGACGGTGACGCTGCAGATGCAGGCGTCGCTGGTGACGCTCTCCGAGCTGGTCATCACGGGCACGGCGGGCAACCTTGAGCGCAAGGCGCAGTCGGCCCTCGTGGCCTCGGTGTCAGCGGCACGAGTCATCGAGACCGCGCCCATCGCCACCGTGGCCAACCTGCTGCAGTCGCGCGTGCCGGGTGTGGCGCTCTCGACACAGTCGGGGACGGCGGGAACGGCCACGACCATCCGCATCCGCGGTGCGTCGTCCGTGAACCTGTCGAACCAGCCGCTCGTCTTCATTGACGGCGTGCGCACCATCGAGGGGACGGTCGGCTCGGGCCAGTCGGGCCAGCAGTACGACCGCATGAACGACATCAACCCCGACGAGATCGAGAGCATCGAGGTCGTGAAGGGGCCGGCCGCCGCCACGCTGTACGGCGCCGATGCCTCGGCGGGCGTGATCCAGATCATCACCAAGAAGGGCAAGGCGGGCAGCACCGGCGGCTTCCGCCAGTCGGTGCGCTTCGAGATGGGCACGTCGGAGAACCTGTGGACGCCGCCGGCCAACTACGGCCTGTGCACGGCCTCGAGCGTGGCTTCCACCAGCACCAACCCGCTGTGCCGCGGGCAGGCGGTCGGCACGCTGGTGAGCGACAACCCGATCGAGCGCGTCGGCGGCTTCCGCACGGGCACCGATCGCATCGTCAGCTGGAACGGGACCGGCGGTGGCCAGAACTACGGCTACAA
This sequence comes from Gemmatimonadaceae bacterium, assembly GCA_041661925.1. Lineage (GTDB taxonomy): Bacteria > Gemmatimonadota > Gemmatimonadetes > Gemmatimonadales > Gemmatimonadaceae > PNKL01. The sequence continues at coordinate 85,593 of JBAZTM010000003.1, read as the reverse complement.
CCTGTCGTACGGCGAGGACCACGTACTGGGCCTCCTGCCGAACAACAATTTCACCCGCTACAACGTCCGCACGAACTTCAACTACGTGCCGACCGAGAAGCTGACCATTGACGCCGGCGTCGGCCTGTCGCAGACCGCGACGCAGCTCCCCGACAACGACAACAACATCTACGGCTGGCTGGGTGGCTCGATGCTCGGCAGCCCGCTCACGCGCAGTGATGCCAGTGCGCCGTCGAACGACGGCTGGTACGGCTTCAACCGCCACTACAATGCGCTGGCGTCCATCTACCGCCAGCTGAAGACGCATCGCGTCGTGTCGAACATCACGGCGACCTACCTGCCGGTTCCCGCGTTCAGCAACCGCTTCACGCTGGGCATGGACTTCATCGGCGACGAGCAGCGTTCGTTCTTCCCGAAGAACGACAGCAGCTGGTACGGCGGTGCGCTCAACACGGGCAGCAACGACCAGAATTTCCGCTTCAACGAACGGTACACGTTCGACTACCTTGGCAACGTCAAGCGCAACTTCGGGCGCTCCTGGGAGACCAACACCTCGTTCGGCCTGCAGGTGATCTCCAGCCGCAACTCGCTCACGAACGCCAACGGTCTCGGCTACGTGACGAACGCCAATTACTCCATCAGCGGTGCCGCCACGCGCTCGGGATCGAGCGGCTTCAGCGAGCAGCGCCAGTTCGGCTATCTCGGCCAGGTGCAGATCGGCCACGAGAACAAGCGCTTTGTGCAGGTGGGCGTCCGCATCGACAAGAACTCGTCGTTCGGCGCGTCGGCGCCGTCCATCGTGCTGCCGAAGATTGGCGGCAGCTGGGCGATCTCAGAGGAGCGGTTCTTCGACCCGATGGCGCGGTACGTGAACACGCTGCGCTTGCGCGCGTCGTACGGCACCACCGGCCGTTCGCCGAACCCCGGCGATGCCCTCACGACGCTCCGCGCGACCCCGTACAACATCACGGGCACCACCGACGCGGGCGCCATCCCGGGCAACCCGGGCAACAACCACCTCGATCCCGAAAAGGGGACCGAGTTCGAGGCGGGCCTCGACGCCGGCTTCTTCAACAACCGCCTGTCCGCGGAGCTCACCTATTTCCACAAGGTGACCAAGGACATGATCATCGCGCGGCCGATTCCGCCGTCGCTGGGATTCGCGGACGATCCGCTCGACAACATCGGCGAGGTGCTCAACAGCGGCCTCGAGCTCGCGGTGAACTACGACGTGCTCCAGCGCGACAACCTGAACTGGAACGTGCGCCTTGGGGCGAACACGCTGCACAACGAGCTCACGAGCCTCGGCGACGTCCTACCGTTCAACTTGGGTGGCGCGGGCCGCACGATCGTCGGACAGCAGCTCGGCGTCTTCGTGTCGAAGAAGATCAAGTCGATTGACGTCGCCACCAACACCGTGACCGTCACCGACACGCTGTCCCCGATCGGCAACCTGTGGCCGACGCTGGAATGGAACCTCACGAACACGTTCACGCTGTTCCGGAATTTCCGCGTGTCCGCGATGGTGGACGCCAAGAAGGACTTCCTCGTCCAGAACTGGACCGCGTACTTCCGCGAGACCCAGCTGGTGCGCTCGAACCTTCGTCTCGACACGCTGGCGCTCAGCAAGTACGAGCGGCTCCGTCGCTACGGCAACCTGACGCCCGGCAAGCCGGCGTTTGTGCAGGAGAACGGCGGCTCGGCCACCGTGAGTGACGTGCGCGAGGCCTACCTCGAGCCCGGCGACTTCGTGCGCCTCCGCGAACTGTCGGCCACGTACACGTTCCCCACGAAGTACCTGAGCGTCTTCCGCAACACGCTGAGCGGCGCGTCGATCACGTGGGCCATGCAGAACGTGAAACTGTGGACGGATTACTCCGGGCCCGATCCCGAAATCAACTCTCAGGCCGGCGCGTTCTCGCGTCAGGACTTCCTGACGATCCCGAATCCGCGGAAGCAGACGTTCCGCGTCAATCTCAACTTCTAACCGCGAGATGATCACCATGATTTCGATCCGACGCGCGGTTACGCGCACCACTGCGGGCGTGGCGCTTGTCGTGGCCGCCGCCTGCTCCGATGGGTTCGTCGAGGTGACGAATCCCAACGTCATTGACGCCGCGACGGTCGACCCGGCCTCGGGCGCCACGTCGCTGGCCCTCTCGGCTCAGCAGAACTTCGCCACGGCCTTCGGCTGGCTGGCGATGTACAGCGGCTGGTTCACCGAGGAGGCCAATGTCTCCGACACCTTCCCCACCCGCAATGAGTTCGGTTTCCGGCTCATCACGGACCTGAACGGCTCGCTCAACGGCGACGTCTGGGCGCCAATCTCGCTGGCGGCGGCCTCGGCCAAGACGGTGCTCGACCTGGACCTGCCGAATCCGACCAGTAACATCAACTTCGCCCGCGCCGCGACGTTCCGCGGTTTTGCGATCCTGATGATCAGCACCGACTTCTGCACCGGGGCGCTCTCGTCAGGGCCCGAACTCACGACGGCGCAGCTGCTCGATTCGGCCATCGTGTACTTCACCAAGGGCGTGGACATCGGCAAGGCCGCCAACTCGGCGGACGGCACGGCACTGGCCAACGCGTCGCTGGTCGGACGCGCCCGCGCCAAGCTGCAGAAGGGCGACAAGGCCGGGGCAGCGGCCGACGCCGCAGCCGTGCCGGCGGGCTTCAACTTCGACCTGCGGATGACGGACGATCTGTCGAACCGCACCCGCCTGTCGAACCGCCTCTACCAGTTCACGTTCGACCGCTCGTCCATCAGCGTGGCGCCGTTCTACCGCGTCAACGATCCCCGCGTGACGTACAAGGCGCCGGGCGTGTCCAAATTGAACGGACAGGACGCGGTGCCCGGTGGCTTCTATGAGCAGACGAAGTTCCCGGCGTATGCGTCGTCCCTGCGGCTCGCCTCGAAGCTCGAGGCGGACTACATCGCCGCCGAGGCGGGCGGCGACGTGACCGCGCAGCTCGCGTTCATCAATGCGCGTCGCGCCTCCGCCGGGCAGGGCGTCTACGTCGGCGGCATCGACGCGGCCAGCGTGCTGGCCGAGCTGATGACGCAGAAGGCGTTTGACTTCTACCTCGAGGGCAAGCGCCTGGCGGACTTCCGCCGCGTGCCGGCCGCGATCAAGAGCATGACGCCGGCGGGCGGAACGTACTTCAAGCCGGGCTACGCCAACGTCGGCAACCAGACGTGCTATCCGCTGCCGAACGTCGAGCGCGACAACAACCCGAACATGAAGACGAACTAGCAGGCTTGTGGTTCCAGCATCACCGCAACGGCGGGGGGAGTAAATCCCCCCGCCGTTGCTCGTCTGGGCACCGAGAGAAACAACAGAGAGACAACAGAAAGACAACAGAGAGACAACAGAGGGACACAGCGCGGGCTTTGCGCTGCGAGTGGCAGGCGCCGTGGCGGCGCTGCACCTTTGTAACCGCCACCTTTCGGAGCCGTCCATGCCGCACCGCCTCCTCGCTCGGCGCCTCGCTGTCCTCGTCGTCGCTGCCCTCACCGCCATCCCCGCTGGCGCACAACGGGGCGGCACTCTTCCCGACAGCGTGAAGGCGCGGCGCTGGGCCATCGAGAACGAGCTGCAGTCGCTCGCCGTGGTCGAGCGCAAGGTGATGATCCCGCTGCGCGACGGGGTGCGCATCGCGGCCGACATCTACTATCCACGCAACGCGGCCAAGAAGGTCCCGGCCATCTGGTCGCGCACGCCGTACAACTTCAACTACTGGGACATCCACAACGGTGTCCCGCGTGACATGAGCGGCGTGCTCAATGCCATCAAGCGCGGCTACGCGTGGGTGGACATGCAAGAGCGAGGTCATTTCTTCGCCGAAGGGAACTACGACATCCTCGGCGCGCCGCTCTCCGACGGCGATGATGAACTGAACTACCTGCGGTCGCAGCCCTGGTCGAACGGAAAGATCGGGACGACGGGGTGCTCGTCCACGGCCGAGTGGCAGCCGGCGGTGGCGTCGCTGGGGAACCCGGCATTTGCGGCGATGAACGTGCAGGGGTTCGGCGCCGGCGTCGGACGCGTGGGGCCGTACTACGAACAGGGCAACTGGTATCGCGGCGGCGCCGTGCAGATGCTGTTCATCAGCTGGCTCACCGGCGAGCAGAACCAGGTGCGGCCGATGTTCCCGCGCGGCGCCACACAGCAGCAGCTCATCGAGGCGTCCAAGCTGTTCGACCTCGCCGAGCATGCGCCGCCGGTGGACTGGGCCAAGGCGTTCTGGCACCTGCCGACCATCGAGCTCATCAAGGCGGCGGGCGGCCCGAACGGCATCTTCGCCGACTCGATGCCGGTGCCTACGGGCGGCGCGATGATGAAGCGCACGCCCAACGACCCGGCGTGGTACAGGGGCGGGCTGTGGCACGACAACATGCCGATCAATATCCCGGGGCTCTGGTTCACGTCGTGGTATGACGTGTCCGTCGGGCCGAACGTCGCGATGTACAACCACGTGCGGAGGACGGCGCAGGGGAAGGGAAAGGACAAGCAGTGGCTCATCATCGCGCCGGTGGCGCACTGCTCGTACACGCGCGCCACCGAGCACACCGTGGTGGGCGAGCGCGACATGGGCGACGCGCGGCTCGCCTACCAGAACCTTGTCTACGACTTCTTCGACCAGTTCCTCAAGGATGAGGGGCTGACGCCCATGGATACCGTACCCAAGGTCCGGTACTACGTGATGGGCCTCAACCAGTGGAAGACGTCGGACGTCTGGCCGCCCAAGGAGGCGCAACCGCTGACGTTCTACCTGGGGAGCAACGGCAACGCCAACACGGCGTCCGGCGACGGCACGCTCTCGATGAAGGCGGCAAAGAAGGACACGCCCGACCGTTTCGCGTACGACCCGCTGAATCCGGTGATGTCGCTGGGTGGCAACGTCTGCTGCCAGGGCAACGCCGTTGCCGCGGGAGCCATGGACCAGAAGAAGACCGAGTCGCGTCAGGATGTGCTGGTGTACACGACGGAGCCGTTCGCCGATGGCATGGAGTTGAGCGGGCCGATCATCCCGACGCTGTACGTGTCATCGGACGCCAAGGACACCGATGTCACCGTGAAGGTGCTCGACGTCTACCCCGACGGGCGTGCGTACAACCTGGATGAGAGCATCCAGCGCATGCGTTACCGCGACGGCTATGACAAGCCGCCGGTCTGGATGGAGAAGGATAAGGTGTACAAGGTGACGCTGCAGCCGCTGAACACGTCGAACTACTTCAAGCCGGGCCACCGGCTGCGCATCGAGGTGTCGAGTTCCAACTTCCCGCGCTTCGACCGCAACCTGAACACGGGCGGGCACAACTGGGACGAGTCGAAGCCCGTGACGGCGAACAACGTGATTCATCACTCGGAGAAGTACCCGTCTACCTTGACGGTCTCTATGGTGAAGGCGGCGGTGGTGCCGTAGGGATTGAGGATTGGGAGCTCGGATTGGGATTGGCGATTGGGATTAGTGATCGGGATTAGTGATTGGGATCGTGATTGGGATCGTGATTGGCGATTCGGGGGCCTGCAACGACCTTGCCGCGGATTACGCGGATGAACGGCTGGATGAACGCGGATACCGCTTGGGTACACCCCCCATTCAGGACTCCGCGTTCATCCGTCTCCATCCGTGATATCCGTGGTAAGTCGTTCGCAGTTGAGTACCGTGCTCGCTGGCCTGCGTGCTGGCGACAGATCTACTGCATACCACGGAGTTCACGGAAGCCGACGGATAAGGGCGGATACGGCTTGGAGGAAAACCCCAGGTCGTATCCGCGTTTATCCGCGCCCCATCCGCGTAATCCGCGGCACGGCAGTTGCTGTTCACCGGCCTCGCCGCACCGACCTAGCGTTTTCCCCAGCTGTGCGTAGGTCTAATTGCGCCGCCGACGGGCGGCGCGCGGTTCACCCCACCCGAGAGACCGTCCATGGCGCGCTCCACCCTTCGCTCCGTGCTTCGCATCGCCATCGCCGCCGCCTTCCTGCTGGCGACTGCGGCCGCCCTTGTCGCCCAGCAGCCTGCCAAGGGAGCCAAGCCCGCACCGGCGGCGGCGGCCCCCGCGCCGAACCCGGCGGAGCTGCTCAAGCGCATGCCGTGGCGGTCCGTGGGGCCGACCAACAACGCCGGCCGCATCTCGGAGATCGTCGGCGTGCCCGGCGACCCGCTCACCTACTACGTGGCGGGCGCAAACGGCGGCATCATCAAGACGATCAATGGCGGCAACACCTTCACCTCCATCTTCGACAAGACGGGCGCTGGTTCCATTGGGGCCATGGCGATTGCGCCGAGTGACAAGAACATCATCTACGTCGGCACGGGCGAAGGGAATCCGCGCAACAACGCCTCCGTGGGCGACGGCATGTACAAGTCCATCGACGGCGGCGACCACTGGACGCACATCGGCCTCGAAAAGTCGGACAAGGTCGCGCGGCTCATCGTCGATTCGAAGAACCCTGACATCGTCTACGCCTGCGTCCTTGGCCGCGAGTGGGGCGCCAATGAAGACCGCGGCGTCTACAAGACCACCGACGGCGGGGCTAACTGGAAGAAGATCCTCTACGTGGATCCGCAGACGTCCTGCTCTGACATCTCGGCCGACCCGACGAACAGCAACATTATCTACGCGGGGATGTATACGTATCGCCGCTGGGCTTGGCACCTCGAGTCGGGGGCGGGCAACACGGCGGTCTACAAGTCGGTGAACGGCGGGGCCTCGTGGGAGCGGCTCTCCGGCCCCGACAAGTTCCTCGGCCTGCCGCGCAAGGCAATGGACCGCATCGGTATCGCGGTGGCGCCGAGTGACCCGAACATCGTGTACGTGATCAGCGAGACCAAGGACGAGGGACAGCTCTGGCGCACCGACGACGCGGGGCAGTCGTGGCGCACCGTGAACTCCGACCGGAACATCAGCTTCCGCCCGTTCTACTACTCCGACATCCGCGTGGACCCGAAGAATCCGAACCGGGTGTTCGCGCTGTCGGGCGGTCTCTATTTCTCGGAGGACGGCGGCCTGAACTTCCGCACGATCGCGCGCGATGTGCACGGCGACCATCAGGCGATGTGGATCGACCCGGCGGACCCGCGCACCATCCTCAACGGCAGCGACGGCGGCTGGCAGGTGAGCCGCGACGGCGGCCGGAACTGGGATGTGGTGAACACGTTCCCGTTCACCCAGTTCTATCACATCAACTACGACATGCAGGTGCCGTACCGCGTCTGCGGCGGACTGCAGGACAACGGCAACTGGTGCGGCCCCAGCAACTCGCTGAGCGGGCAGGGCATTCGCACCGACGACTGGTACACTGTGTCCGGCGGCGACGGCTTCTTCACCGTGCCGGTGCTGGACAAGCCGTGGCTGGTGTTCAGCAACTCGCAGGGCGGCATGCTGAATATCACCGACACGCGCAGCGGCGCACAGAAGACCATCTATCCGTACCCAAACCGCGTGGGCTCGGTTGGCGACGCGATGATCGACCACAAGTACCGCTTCAACTGGAACTCGCCCATCGCGCTCTCGCGCCAGAACCCCGGCGTGGCCTACTTCGGCGGCAACGTGCTGTTCAAGTCGACGAACTACGGCTTGAAGTGGGATGTCATCTCGCCCGACCTCACGACAGACGACCCGAAGAAGCAGGGGAATTCGGGCGGCGAGATCGTCACCGACAATACGGCCGCCGAGTTCCACTCGACGCTGCTCAGTATTGCGCCGAGTCCGCTCGACAGCAACGTGATCTGGACGAGTTCCGACGACGGCATGGTGTACGTGACGCGTGACGGCGGCAAGACGTGGACAAGCACGTTCGCCAACGCCCCGGGACTGAAGCCCAATGCCTGGCTTGCGACCATTGAGGCGTCGAACTTCGACGTTGGCACCGCGTACGTGACCGCCGACCACCACCAGGACGACGATTACTCGCCGTTGGTCTACATGACCACGGACTTCGGCAAGACGTGGAAGAGCATCCGCGGCGATCTCCCCGACAATGCGTGGTGGGCGCACGTGATCCGCGAAGACCCCAAGAGCCGCAACCTGCTGTACGTCGGCACCGAGGCGGGGCTCTGGGCGTCGTGGGACCGTGGCACGCACTGGGTGTCGATGCGCGGTGACCTGCCGGTGACTCCAGTGCGCGACCTGCAGATCCATCCGCGCGACAACGACCTAATTGTCGCCACGCACGGGCGCGGGCTGTACATCATGGACGACATCACGCCGATCCAACGGATCGGCGAGGCAGGGGCACAGGCACAGGAAGCCGAGCTGTTCGATATCCGACCTGCGGTGAGATGGAACTTCTGGAGCAAGGACGGCAACCTCGGCCAGCGCAAATGGGCCGGCGAGAACCCGCCCAACGGCGCGATCATCTCGTATTTCCTCAAGGCGCAGCCGGCCGGTGAGGTGAACATCGAGATTGCCGATGCCAACGGACGCGTCGTGCGTCGCTTCAACCGCGTGATGGATGAGCCTGGAGTGAGCCGCATCACGTGGGACGGGCGGTACGAGGCGGCCGCTGGCGGATTCGGCGGGCGCGGCGGCGGCGGTGGCGGCGGTGGAGCCGCGGCCGGCCAGGCGCCGGACACGTCGTTGGCCGCGCTGCGTGCGCGGCGGCGTGCCGCGGCGACGGCAGACGCCGGCCCGGGCGGTGGCGGCGGATTCTTCGGCGGCGGTGGCGGCGTGGCCGCGCTCCCCGGCACGTATCAGGTGTCGCTGGTCGTCGGCGGGAAGAAGTACACGAAGCCCGTGACGCTGCAGAACGACCCGCGCGTGGAGATGACGCCCGCGCAGGTGACGGCGCAGTACGAGGCCGGACTCCAGATGCAGGCGCTCGGCCAGCGCGTGACGCGCGTCATCGCCAGCGTGGATGACATGATCACGCAATTGTCGAACATGCAGTCAACCCTGCGGCGCAACGCCCGCGACAACGGCGCGGTGCTCACCGAAATCGAGGGGACGATCAAGGACCTGCGCCACTTCCGCGACTCGGTGCTCGCGCGCCCGCTCGCGGGACTCGGCTACCGTCAATACCCGCGCCTGCGCGAAGAGGTGCAGACGGTCACCGGCATGGTGACGCGCCCGCAGTGGCCCATCACCGAAGGCGAGAAGCTGCGCTCAGGCGAACTGCGCGTGGAGACCGACGGCGCGCAGGCCCGGCTTGATGGCATCATCACGAATCGGGTGGGGAAGATCAATGAGTTGCTGAAGGGGACGCAGCATGTGATTACGCCGGTGGTGCGAGTGCAGCCCTGATTAGGATTGGGAGCTCGGATTGGGATTGGGATTTGGATTTGCGAGGTGGATTGACGAGGGGGATTGAGATGGGGCTCCGGCGCGCTGCGCCGGAGCCCCATCGTTAATGCTGTTGAATCACTAATCCCCATCGATATCCAAATCACAATCCCAATCCGAGCTCACAATCCCAATCAGCCTCTAAGGACCGTGTATCCGTACTCCCCCGCCCGCTGTGCCGCCAGAATCCCCGATGCCATCAGGTGCGCATTGGCCGGCAACCCAGCGACGAGGTCGTCCATGATGTCTTCGACGGCGTCGCGGCTCGCCTTCGCACCGGCGATTTGTGACGCCAGGCCGCGCGTCGCGGCGCCACACACCGCGAAGTGCACGCCGCGCCTGCCCAACCCATCCACCGTGAACGCGTCGTCCATCGACTTGGGGTTCGTGGAGCCGGGGCGAAAGACGTTGCCGCCCTTCACGAACTTTCCCGTGTCGGGGTGCCTGTACTTCTGGTTCCGCAGGATGTCGTACTTGCGCCAGATGTCATTGGAGAACGCCAGTTCCGTGGCGTTGTGGCGCAGGCACACGATGACCGCCTGGTCGGCGTCCTTGAGGTTGTATCCCGTCTGGCTCGTGCGCAGGAAGTTCCAGGCGAAGCCCAACGCCCCTGCGGCTTCCGCGACCTCGGTCGCGTCGAGAAAGAGCCGGTGCTTGCCGGGGAGCTTGTCGAACCAGGCGTCCTGGGCGTAGCGGGGGATATCTCTACTCTTCCCTGTACCCTGCACCTCCTGCGCGCCAAGGTCAGACGGGGCGGCGAGTCCGGCGGCGGACAGGCTGGTGGCGGCGAGGAAGGTGCGGCGGCGCATCAAGACTCCGGACTGATGAATGCGGAGAGGGAGCTCGGATGGGGATTGCGGATAGGATCGCGGATCACGATCGCGATGTCCTGCATTAATCGTAATCGTCATCCACAATCCAATCCGCAATCCTGCTCCGAGATCATACTCCACTATCCGCCGTCGTACTATCCAACATACGAGAAAGAGTACCCCCGCTCCTGCGCCCGTCCCACCGCCACGATCCCGGCCGGGACGAAGTGGGTATTGGGGAGCGCGCTCGCCCGGAGCTCGGCGTAGATGTCGTCCGCCTTGCCCCCCGCGCTCTTCGCGGTCATGTCGGCGAACACGTGCGTGGCCATGTCGCAGACGGCGAAGTGATATCCGCGCGCCGCCGCATCCTCCACGGTGACTCCGCGATTGGGCTGCATTCCCGGGAGCCCCTTCGTGTTCCACGCGTTGCGCTGCGGCGCCGCGCCCGTCGCGGGATCCTTGAAGTTGATCACCCCGCTCCAGAGCGCGCCGTACTTTGCCCACACCGAATCGTTGAAGGCGAAGGGCGTAGCGAAATGGCGATAGCAGATCATGATCGCAAGCTCGGCCGCCTCGAGTCCATATCCACTCTTGTTGGCCATGGCGTAGTTCGTCGCGAAGGAGATGGCTTCCGCTGCGCCTCGCGGCGAGACGGCGTCGAGAAAGAGGCGATGCTTGCCGGGGAGGCCATCCATCCAGTCATCCTGCGGATGGCGGGCGGCCTTGAACTCCTTCGGCGAGGGCGCGGCGAACGCCGGCGCCGCACCGGCGACGATGGCGGTTCCTGCCGCGGCGAGGCCGGCAGCGAGATGGGTGACGAACGAACGACGTGGCGAGGCACCAGGCATGGGGGGCATGGAGGCTCCTGGAAAGGGGGGCAAGAAGATCCACTTTATCCCCTCGCGGTCCGGCGCGCCATACCTGGAAGTGCGGATGTAGGACGGCGACTGACACCCGGTGTGGATCGGGGGTCAGTCGCCGGCTAGGCGCGGGCGCGGCGCTACGGCCGCTCGCAGGCGGGCTCGCCCTGGTTGGACGCGACGATGCGATCGCGCTCGGTGCGCGGGACGAACGGCAGCTCATCGGGACTCCCAACGTAGATCACGCAACTCTTGCCCAAGCGCCGATGCACGACGATGCCGCTCCATCCGCGACTTCCGGCGAAGATCACCTGCGGGAAGAACGCCGGGCGGGTACCCTTGGGAGCAGGGTAGAGGCCGAGCGCCGACGGGTCAGTGGTGTACGTGCCGTGCTCCGCCCAGTGCTTCTCCTCTGCGACGACCAGGTTGCGCAACGCGCCCTTCATCTCGGAAATCTGCTGGTTCTCGACCACGGCCATCGCGACGTCGCACGTCGGCTCCCCTTCGCGCCCCGTGCGTCCGTCGAGCGCCGTCTTTGGCACGGTGACCTCGCCGGGGCGGCCCACCCAGTCCACACACGACGCGCCGGCGACGTCGGCGTGCGTCGCCGATGCCGACCAGGCGTTCGCCTTCGTCTCGAGCAGCGTGAGAGTGACCTTTGCCGGCGCGCGAAAGCCGGCCGCCTTGAGCGTGGCAAGATCCGCGGCGTACGCCGCGTGATCGGCGAAGTACTGCTCCTGACTTGTCACGAGTTGCCGCAGCGTGGAGCGCAGCGTGACCAGCGGCGACGGACCGGCCGGCGTGACGATTTGCGTGGCGGCCGACGGAGCGACAGCGGCGGGCTGCTGCGCCGCGAGTGGCGTGGCAAGGAGAGCCGCGACCAGCGAGACGGCGAAGGCGCGCTTGAACATTTTCGGGGATTCCATGGCTAGAGTTTGCGTCGCCGCGGATGCGCGATCGTGGCGAGTCCCGCGAAGACCGCGGCGATGAGGAGCGGCGTGATCACAGACGCGAGCGAGAGCGACGCGCCAACTCGCAGCGCTGGTGCATCGCCAACGAGCACGCGACGCGCCAGCGTATCGATTGGGACGCCGGTGAGCTGCCGATACGCGTCCGGCGGCGACGCATTGCCGCGCCACAACGCGCCGAAGGACTCGGCGCCCATGCTGGTCGCGAGGGTGTTCATCAGCTCCGGCGAGCCATTCCAGCCCCACCCGTACCAGCGCCAGTCAGACACGACTTCGACGATCCCGCCGACCTGTCCCTCCACGGGTAGATCGCTCACTGGTGCGACGGCGTAGAGGCAGCGATCGGACCGGCCCGCGTAGCAGGCGCGCATGGCCAGCCCCATCGCCCCGTTGTTCTCCGAGTTGAAGTACGGAACCACGAAATCACTCAGGTACCGTGGCCCGCGAGGCGTGAGCGTGGGGTCGTAGCCGCTGGCGACCGGCCGGTACTCGCGCTCCTGCAGCCATCGCCGAACGTCCGTCGACGGGGCGCCGAACGCGGCCTCGAATCCGCACAGGCCGAAGTGCATCGGCTGCGGGAATCGCGCGGGAACGACGCGCTGAATATCGCGCGACATCCGGCGCTCGTCCCGCATCGCCTCCCGGCTCACGCGCACCCGCAACACCGTTGCGCAGGCCGGGGCCGGACCGCCGACATCTTCGACCCAGATCGTCGTACTCAGCCGGTAATTCACCGTCGTGTCGAGCACCACGAAGAGCGGCAGCGCCATCCGGCCAGCGGCCATCTTGGCGCGTGACGCGGCATAGACGGTTTCGATATGCGCGCGCGTCGCGGCGGGGAGGCGCGGGTCAATGAAGGCGCGGTTTCGGCCACTCTCCGGAGTGCCGGCGAGCTGGCGCCGCACCGAGTCGCGCACCTGACGCGACCAGAGGGAGTATTCGACCACACGCAGCGTATCGCGGGTGGCGTCCCGCGCGCCGCGCGCACGATCAAGGGCGGAAGTCGCGCGGTCACTCCGTTCCTGATACGACAGCCCGACTGGGTGCGGCGGCCGTGCAAGCACTAGCAACACGAAGGCGGCGAGCGCGAGTCCTGCCACGCGGCGCGCGGTCAGTTCCATGGCCGCCCCCGCATTGCCCATCCTAGGCAGACCATGATGCAGGCGAGGCTCGCGAGCACGAAGGTTGCGCTCGGCAGCGGCGACGACGGACGGGCCGCGATGAGCTTCTCCATCCAGCGGCCCAGCAATGCGTCAGCCGGCACACCGGCCACCGCCGCAAGCTGTCCGCCAATTGTCGTGTCCGCGCTGGCGCGCAGTCGCTCAATGCCGCGCGCGCCACCCATCTCGAATGCCAGGCGCGTCAGCGAGGCGCGCGCCGCGCCGGGCATCGGAATCCGGAATGCGCCGGCCGGCAGGAGGGCGACCATGCGGCGGCAGATTTCCATCTGCTGTTGCACCGTGCAGGCGTCTTGTTCATCCCTGCTCAGCGCACTGGTCATCCCGACGCGCTGTATGTGGTCGCCGGCGGAGCGTGCCAGCGCGGGCAGGTCCGACGCGTCGTACCACGCGAGCACCGGATTCGACGGCACGGAGTCGAGCGCGAAGCCGAGCCGGCAGGCACTGCGATCGCCCGCTGCACAGCGGCGCACGATGGCGGCTTCGGACGTAGCCAGCGTCCGAAACATGTCAGGGCCCAACTCCGCCTGCGCCGCGTGCAGGGGCACCCTGTGATCCAGCCACGGCTCCATCGGCGTCGGGACACGGCTGGCGATGGCCCGTTCAAAGATGCTGAGAGCGCTCGCGGCGAGTTCGTCGCGATCCACGGGATAGTCAAGCCTCACACCCGGCACCTCGCGGCCGTCAAGCCGTCCCTCGAGCGAAGCGCCGACGATGTGCTCGGTCGTGTCGACCAGCACGCTGCCGACGATCGGGAACCACTTGTAGCGATAGGTGCCGCGATGTTCCCGTAGCGTGAGTTGCAGATGGCCGGCCATGGAATCGGCGTCGGCTCCCAGCACGCGGCGCGCTTCCGTTACGGCCCGCGTGAACGCGGCGATGGCCACAGGTTGCAGCGCCGTCGTCGTACGGATGCGGAGGGTGCCCGCCTGCACCTCGGAGGTGAGTCCCGCGTCGCGTGCGGACGCATCGAGTGCCCCAAACACCTTCTGGAGTGAATCCGCACGCGCGCGCAGCGCGTCGCGGCGGGTCAGCAGCGCGGCGTCCTGCTGCGCGGGCAATGCTCCGGCACAGGCCAGCGCCAGGCAGGCGGCAGCGAGCAGGCGCAGCTCAGACATCGACCAGCATCCACTTGGAAAGGAATGCGGCGAGCGGGCCGCGGCCGGAGTAGATGGCGTCGAAGATCGTGCCGATCACCACGGGCTTGTCGATCACGCCCATCGCCGCGAGCGCCATATCCACCACGACGATCGTGGCGACGCCGGCGACCACAAGACGAACTCGCTTCGGACTGCTGACCAGAAGGGCGAAGATGAGACCGAACGGAATCAGCGAACCGAGCCAGAACCGGACGGCGAGTCCCACCGGATACGCGTGAAGAATCGGTGGCAGCGGGGCGATGGCCGCCGCCACGCCGCCGAACAGCCCGACCGCCGCCGCCACGACGCCCAGCAGGGCGGCGCCGGCGCCGAAACGCAGCAGCACAAATCGCCAGCGCGGCACGGGAAGCGAGAGGGCGTACACGTGTTGCCGATGCCCGTCGGCCTGCCACGCCGAGATGGCGACAACGACGGCCACGAAGAGCGCCAGCCATTGGTAGTACGTACTCGCGGCAGCCATTCCGCGGTAAAGCGACGGGATGTAGTACGTGCTTTCCGTCTTGTACGGCATCGCGCGAAGCGCGGCCACCGGGATGTAACCGGCGACGAGGACCGCGAGCATTATCGCCGGACGGGTCCACTTCCACTGCGTGTAGAGGACGGCGCGGAACATCAGGAGGCCCCCCCGGTGCGGGCGGAACTCAGCAACTCCACAAAGCTCTCCTCGAGGTCGAGGTCAATGACCTCGCGCAGGGTGGCGCCCTGCGCCGTCAGCCAGGCGCCCATGTCGGGCTGCCAGCCGCGCACGCCCCACTCCTCTTCGGTGCCGGCGGTCGTCGTGCGGCCGAGCAGGGTGAACGGGGCGGCGGGGAGCACCGGCGGTGCACCGCTGACGCGCAGCCGCTTGATACCGCTGCGAAAGGTGTTCATCGGCATCTCGGCGATCAACGACCCGCCGTCCATCACGCCCACCCAGTCGCAGACGCGTTCCTGCTCGTGCACGAGGTGGCTGGAGACGAGCACTGTTGCGTTGCGCGTGGAGACGTACTCGACGAGCGCGCCCAGCACGTCGCGACGCACCACGGGGTCGAGGCCGTCGGTCGGTTCGTCGAGGACGAGCAGTTCGGGCTGCGTGGCGAGCGCGAGCAGCATCATCAGCTTGCCCGCTTCACCCTTGGAAAGCCGCTCGATTTTTTGTTCGCTGCGCAGCGAAAACTGCCGACGCAGCTCGTCGGCGCGTGCCGCGTCCCACGTTCCATAGAAGGCGCGGTGGTGGTCCATCATCTCACCGACGGTCAGCGACGCGTACAGGTGCACCTTCTCGGGCACGTAGCCAATGCGC
Organism: Gemmatimonadaceae bacterium; assembly: GCA_041661925.1. Classification (GTDB taxonomy): domain Bacteria; phylum Gemmatimonadota; class Gemmatimonadetes; order Gemmatimonadales; family Gemmatimonadaceae; genus PNKL01. The sequence continues at coordinate 70,044 of JBAZTM010000003.1, read as the reverse complement.
GCCAGTGCCTGTGGGGCCCCCTGCGGGATCTGGTGGCCGAGCACTTCGATGAGCCCGTCGTCGGCGTCCTGCATGCCGAGGATGAGCTTGATGGTCGTGGTCTTGCCCGAACCGTTCGGGCCGAGGAAGCCGTAGATGGCGCCCGACTGCACGGTCATGGTGAGGTCGCGGATGGCGAACTCCTTGGCCGGGCGGTAGGCCACGTGCTTGAGGGCGATCGCGTCGCTCATCGCGTGGCCTCCTTCAGTTCGGCGTTGAGCGCCAGCGAGAGGTCAGCGGCAGAGATGCCGCGACGGGCCGCTTCGGCGAGCAACTCGCGGACGAGGCGACGGGCGTCGGCAGCGCGCTCCTGAGCCCGGCGCTCCGGCGTCACGTCCGTGACGAAGGTACCGGCTCCCTGGCGCATCTGAACGAGCCCTTCGACTTCGAGTTCGCGGTAGGCTTGCACGACGGTGGCGGGGTTGACGCGCAGACGCGCAGCGAGCGCGCGGACAGATGGGAGGCCGTCGCCGGTTTTCAGTTCACCGGCGGCGACCGCCACCCGGACACGGGCCGCGATCTGGGCGTAGATGGGGGTGGAGCTGCGAGAGTCGATGCGATCAAACACGGGGTAGTGTGCTAGTGTACCGATACACTAGGTGTCCCTGTTTGGTTTGTCAAGAGGGGGAGTTTGAAGGTCGCCGCGAACGGGAGATGTAAGAGCCGGTGAACTGCAACTGCCTTGCCGCGGATTACGCGGATGCCACCCCGGATGAACACGGATTCTTGAATAGGGGGACCCCAAGAAGGATCCGCGTTCATCCGAAGTCATCCGCGTGATCCGCGGCAAGGCAGTTGCCGTTCTTTCACGTCACTCCCTTCGGAGCCGAGTGCTCGTACCTGCGGCCGGGCGCGGCGACTCTCCAACTGACCAGAGGGGCGAAACGACTCTACCGGTCGCCCCGCCCCCCGCGTCACCGCCGTATTCTGCCGGATCCTGTCGTACGCTGTCGTTCTCTGCGCCAGCTAGTTCCTGATCCGCCTCAAATCCTTCGACAGCTCCGCCCGGAAATCCGGGTGCGCAATCGAGATCAACAGCTCGCCCCGCTCGCGCAGTCCCTTGCCGTGCAGGTTGACGGCGCCGTATTCCGTGACGATCCAGTGGACGTGGCCGCGCGTGGTCACCACGCCGGCACCGGCCGCGATCTCGGTGCAGATGCGTGACACGGTGCCGCTCTTGCCAGTGGCCGGGAGCGCGATGATAGCCTTGCCGCCGCGCGAGAGCGCTGCGCCGCGGATGAAGTCCATCTGCCCGCCGATGCCCGAGTAGATGCGGTGCCCGAACGAATCGGCCACCACCTGTCCGGAAAGATCCACCTGTATGGCGCTGTTGATCGCCACGACGCGCGGGTTGCGGCGAATGACGGCCGTGTCGTTGGTGCGGTCGCACGGATGGAACTCGACCGCGAGGTTGTCGTGCACAAAGTCGAACAACCGTCGCGAGCCGTTGATGAAGCTCGTCACGGTGCGACCCGGGTGCACCTGCTTGTACTTGTTGGTGATGTTGCCGTTCTCTACCAGGTCAATCAGGCGGTCGGAGAACATCTCAGTGTGCACGCCGAGGTCGTGCTTGTCGCCGAGCCGCGAGAGCACTGCGTCGGGGATGGCGCCAATGCCCATCTGCAGGGTGGACCGGTCTTCAATGAGGCCGGCGATGATCTCGCCGATGCGCGCCTCGACCTCGTTCTCGGTGCCGCTCACGTGTTCGTGCAGCGGCCGGTTGGTCGCGATGAACGCGTCGATGCGGTCGAACGACACGGCGGTGTTGCCGTGCGTGCGCGGCATCTGGTCGTTGATCTCGGCGATGATGAACCGGGCGCTGTCCACCGCGGCGCGCGCGGCATCCACCGACGTCCCCAGCGAGCAGTTGCCGTGGAGGTCTGGCGGGGAGAGCTGCACGATGGCGACGTCGAGCGCCACGCCCTTCGACGCGAACAGCGATGGGACGTCCGACAGGAAGATGGGGACGAAGTCGGCGTGGCCGCGCTCGATGGGGCCTCGCAGGCACGGGCCGGTGAAGAGCGAGATCGAATGGAAGCGTTGCCAGCGGTCGCCCTCGAGCCAGGGCGCGTTGCCGGCGAGATGCAGGTGGTAAAGCTTGATGTTCTCGAGGTCGTCGCGCACGGCGAGCGCCTCGAGCAGCGGGGTTGGCGTGGCGCATGCGCCCTGGACGAAGATCTTCATGCCGCTGCGCACGAGCCCGAGTGCATCAGCGGGTGAAACGGCGCGGGAGCGCCAGTCGGTCGGATATTGGGTCACTAGACTAGTCGGTGCGAGGCAAGAGTGCAGGGGGTCCGGGGGACACTGAAAACTACGGTTGAAGCACCCCGTTTACCGAGGGGGGAAAGCCCCCGCCGGACGCCAGCTTGTCCCCATCAGCGGGGTCAGGTATAATCCCATACCACGCGGGCGTAATTCAGTTGGTAGAATGCCAGCTTCCCAAGCTGGACGTCGTGGGTTCGAGTCCCATCGCCCGCTCTGCCAGTCAAATGGGCCCGGCTCCTCTCTCTGGAGCCGGGCCCGTTGCATTGCTGGCCCGGCCGCGGCCTATCCGGTGACCCGCCCCGAACGTTCGATCCCCTCCACCAGCGCGGGATCTGCCGGCCGTAGCCGCGTGGCGATGTCCACCACCGCCACCACGCCGGCCACGCGGTCGTCCTCCGAGAGCACGGGAATCCGGCGCACATGATCGCGCCGCATCTTGTGCGCCACCTCGCGCACCTCGTCGTCCAATCGTACCGTGGTGAGATGTCGCGATGACATGTGCTCCTTGACCGTGCAGTCGGCGCCGTGACCTGCCGCGAGGCACCGGATCACGATGTCCCGGTCGGTGATGATCCCCTTGAGCTGGCGATCCGTCAGGTTGTCGATCACCGGCAGCGCCCCGACGTGCCGGTCCCGCATGACCTGGGCGGCCGTGCGAATCGTGTCCTCGGGCGTGACCACCGACGGATGGGCCGTCATGACATCTCTCGCCTTCACGATCCCTCCCTCCGGCACCAGCCGCGCTGGGTCGGTGTATGCATACTTCCTTACCATACGGCATCTGGCCGCAACGGAAAGGCGCAAACGACTCTCACGCCGTCAGGGTTCGGCTGACCGGGCCTCCGGCCGCGGGGCGACACACCCTGCGAGAAACACGGACTGACTTTCTCGCCTGCTCACCTACCTTGGCACCCATGCCTCCGGTCTTTCCATTCCTGCCGCAGCGCCTCGAGGGACTGGTGACCGTGGCGGGCAACCTGAGCTGGTCGTGGAACCGCGAGGCGCGGCGCCTCTTCGCCGCCATCGACCACCAGCTCTGGACGCGCGTGCGGCACGATCCCTTCCTGCTGCTGCAGCGGGTGGGACCGGAGCGCCTCGCGCAGTGCGCGGCCGACGCCAGCTTCATGGCGCAGTACGACGCGGTGATGCGCTGGTCTGCCGCCGAGCAGTCGCCGTCGCAGACGTGGTTCGCGCAGCGCTACGCGCAGTTCGCGAGCGAGCCGACTGCGTACTTCTGCGCGGAATTCGGCCTGCATCACACGGTCCCCATCTATTCGGGTGGCCTCGGCGTGCTGGCCGGCGACCACTGCAAGGCGGCCTCCGACCTCGGCGTGCCGCTCGTGGGCGTGGGCATCCTCTACCGCATGGGCTACTTCGACCAGGAGGTACGCGCCGACGGCTGGCAGGAAGACACCGACGCGCCGTTCGACCTCGCGCGCACGGTGCTCGAGCCGGTGGATGGGCCGCGCGGCGCGCCGCATCTCGCGATGGTGCGGATGGCGGGGCGGGATGTCTTCATTCGCGCGTGGCGATTGCGCGCCGGCCGCGTCACCATCCACCTGCTCGACACCGACCTCGAGCAGAATCATCGCGACGATCGCCCGCTGCTGAGCCGACTGTATGCCGGCGGGCCGTTGATGCGGCTGCGGCAGGAGTGGCTGCTCGGCATCGGCGGCGTGCGCGTGCTGCGGGCGCTGGGCATCCAGCCCGCGGCGTGGCACGCCAACGAAGGGCACGCCGCCTTCATGTTCATCGAACGCGCGCGCGAGCTCGTGGCGTCGGGCATGCCGTTCGACGACGCGGTGCGGGCGGTGCGTGCGACGAGCAGCTTCACGACGCACACGCCCGTGCCGGCCGGCCACGACACCTTCTTCTACGCCGACGTCGCCGAGTGCACGGGACCGGTGTGGGACGAACTCGGCATCAGCCGCGAGAGGTTCATGCGCATCGGCCGCCACCCCGCCGTGGACGATGACGCCTTCCATATGACGGCGGCGGCCATCCGCCTGAGCCGCCGCTTCAACGCCGTGTCTCGTCCGCATGGCGTGGTGACGCGCAAGCTGTGGACGTCGCTGTGGCCGGGGCGGCGCGAGGTGGACCTGCCCATCACGCACGTCACGAATGGCGTGCACCTCGCGACGTGGATGTCCAACAGCATGATGCAGCTGCTCGACGCGCACCTCGGCGCGGGCTGGGGCAATCGCGTGGATGACGCGTCGCTGTGGGACGACGTGCTCGCACTCGACGCGCAGGCGCTGTGGGAGACGCACCGCAAGATGAAGCGCGCCCTGTTGGTGCACATGCGTGAGCAGGCGCGGCTTGCGTTCACGAACCACACGCGCGAAGCGGCGCGGCTGGCGGGGACGGGTGTGCTGCTCGACCCGGAGGCGCTCACGCTCTGCTTTGCGCGACGTTTCGCGACGTACAAGCGCGCCAACCTGATCTTCCACGACGTCGAGCGGCTCCTGCGCATCGTCAGCAATGCGTCGCGTCCCGTGCAGATCATCTTCGCCGGCAAGGCGCACCCAGCCGACCATCCTGGCAAGCAGATCCTGCAGGAGGTGTACCAGGCCACGCGCGACCCGCGCTTCGAGGGACGCATCGCGTTCGTCGAGGACTATGACATGCACCTGGCGCACGTGCTTGTGCAGGGCGGCGATGTCTGGCTCAACGTGCCGCGCATTCCAATGGAAGCGTCGGGGACGAGCGGCATGAAGGCGGCGCTCAATGGCGTGCCGCAGCTCAGCACCATGGACGGCTGGTGGGAGGAGGGCTTCAACGGGCACAACGGCTGGGCCATCGCGTCGCTTCCCGGCGACAACATGGCCGAGGAGGATGCCGCGGCGGCCGATCAACTGTACGAGTTGCTCGAGACATCCGTCGTACCGATGTACTACTCGCGGGACGTCAACGGGCTGCCCCAGCGCTGGATTCAGATGATGCGGCACGCGCTGCGGGCGGCGGGGCGGCGCTTCACGGCGCGGCGGATGCTGATGGAGTACGTCTCCGACTACTATGTGCCGTCGATGCGGGGGGAGATGACGCCGGACGAGGCGCCAACCGCATAGTACGGGATGGGTGCAGGGTGGAGTGCTGGGGCACGGGCACGGTGGGGTGCCGGGGCAGGGCGTGGCCACCACACGCATAATTCGTGCGCGCCGTTCTTGCCGAGACCCACACTCACTTTCGCCCTACGGCATCCTCGTTGCCTGCGTCAGCGTTCCGCCGATACTGTGCTCGCCGTCGCGCACCTATCATGCATACTGGGGAGAGGCTTTCCCGGCCGCGTGACGCGGTCTCGCCGCATGGAGGGTCCCAGGCGCGCCGTTCGCGCCGGGAGGGAGCGGCAGCATGGTGTGGCTCGACCCGTCGGTGGAGCAGTTGGGGGACACGGTCCCCGTCGTGCATCCGCGTCACCCCGCGCGGAGGTTGCACGCCGATCGGCGTCCGGAACGTCGCGCCGTCGTGCACCTGGCCGCGGAGTATCACGGCTACGCGCGTACGGGCGGGCTGGCGGAGGCGGTGGCGGGGCTCGCCAACTCGCAGGTGCGGGCCGGTCACCGCGTCTTCGCCTTCGTACCGCTGTATGCGTCGGTGCGCGAGGCCGTCGAGCGGTTGCAGCTGCTGGCTCCGCCGACCCGCATCACCATGGGGCCGCTGACGGAACAGGTGCGCTTCTATCGCGATGCATCCCGCACCGACGGGCCGCTCGTGATCTTCGTGGACGCGCCGGGATGCTTTGACCGACCCGGGCTCTACGGCGACGTGCGCGGCGACTATCCGGACAACCACCTGCGGTTCGCGCTCTTTGCGCGCGCGGCGCTGCACGGCATCGCCCACTTCGTGCACGGTCCGCTGCTGCTCCATGCGCATGACTGGCACGCGGCGCTCGCGCTCGTCTACCTGCGCACGCATCCGGAGATTGCCGCGCACTTCACCGGCACGCCGACGGTGCTGTCGGTGCACAACGCCGGCTATCAGGGGCACTTCGGCGCGGACGTAATGGCGGATCTCGCGCTGCCACCCGATCTCTATCACATGGAGCGCCTCGAGTGGTACGGGCGGCTCAACCTGCTCAAGGGCGGGCTGGTCTTCTGCGACGCCGCGGTCACGGTGAGTCCCGCACACGCGGCCGAGTTGCGCACGCCGGAAGGTGGCTTCGGCCTGCACGACACGTTCCGGCATCTGGGATCGCGTCTCGTCGGCATCTGCAACGGCATTGACCCGCGCCAGTGGAATCCCAACAGCGACGACCAGATCGCCGCCAACTACACGGCGGACGATCTCGCGGGGAAGGCGACGTGCAAGGACGCGCTGCAGCGCGCCTTCGCGCTGCCGCGCCGTCCCGAGGTCCCGATCCTCGGCATGTCGTCGCGCCTCGCGGGGCAGAAGGGCTTCGACATCGTGCTGAAGAGCCTGCGCCTGCGCACCGACGACACGCAGTTGATCGTCATCGGCGAGGGCGACGCGCGCATCCGTGACGCGGTCGCGGCATTCGTCGCGGCACATGCGGACCGCATGGCGTGCAGCCTGTCGTTCACGGATCGGCTCGAGCACCAGCTGATGGCGGGCGCCGACATCGTGCTGATGCCGTCGCTCTACGAGCCGTGTGGGCTCACGCAGATGCATGCCCAGCGCTACGGGACTCCCGTCGTAGGTCGCCGCGTCGGCGGCATCGGCGACACCGTGGTGGATGACGACACGGGCTTTCTGTTCGACACCTTTGACGTGCCGTCGCTGGACGCCGCGCTCGATCGCGCGCTCGTCCACTATCGCAATCGCGACGCGTGGCGGGCGATGATGCGACGCGCGATGGCGCGCGATTTCGGATGGGATCACTCGATGGCGCATTACGCAGAGGTCTACCGCGCCGCTGAGGAGCGCGCCGTCGCGTCGCGCTAGGCTCGCGTCAGTCGAGGAGCGCGCTGCCGCGCCGATATACCCTGCGTCAGCCGAACCCTGTCAGGGGGTCGTGCGATGAAGCCCTACGCCTGACCAGCGTAGACCCTACTGATTTGGCGTGTGCACGAGGCCATCTATAGAGTCAGCGAGACGCTCGCGCCAAATGCGCGGGCCCCCCAGGGCGTTCCGCCGGTTTGAGGAGGAGCGCATCATGATGCCCTTTGCTGAACTTGTGGCCCTGGACGGCGAATTGCGGGACACGCCGACCCTGACACTATACCTTGACGGCCGGAGCGAAAATCCGGCGTGGCGCACCGCCTGGCGGCGGTCGCTGAAGCAGGAAGAGAACCGGCTGCGACGTGAGTTGGCCGACGCACCGCATGAGGAGCGCGAAGCGTTCGCGCGCAATATCGAGGCGCTCGAAGAGTACCTCGCGCATCGCCGCGGCACGATGGATTCACCGGGCTGGCTGGGCGTGATGGCGGATGGCCGCGTGCGGCTGGACGCGCCGCTGCGCGGCGTGACGCCGACCATCGGCCGCTGGGGGCGTGGCGTCGCCTTGGCGCCGTTCCTCTGCGCGTCGGAGGCGGGCGGCGGCAGCGCGTGGGTCGTCGTCGCCGACAGTCGCGCGGCGCGGATCTTCCGTTGCGAAGATGACGGTGTGCGACGCGTGGACACCGTGCGCACGCAGACGCATCCCGAGCAGGACGATGTGGCGGGCGCGGCGAAGCGTTCGACGCCCCATCAGGGGACGCGTGGCGGGGTGGGGCGCGATGCCGCGGAGAAGGAGCGCCGCGAGGCACGGTCGCGCATGCTGCGCACGCTCGCCGATCACGTGCGCACACTGACGCCGGCCCTGCCGGTCTTTGTCGGCGGCACCCCGCAGCTGCTGGCCGAGGCAATGGCGGCCATGGAACACGCGGGCGTCACGCGGGTGATGGGATCGCCGGTGCTCGGCGCGCGGGCACGCGTTGGGGAGATCGCGCGCGCGGTGCATGAGGGGCTCGTGCAGCTGCGTCGCGCGGCGGAGCAGGAGGTGGTCGAGGAACTGCTGCGCCGGTACGGTGACGACGAGCTCGGGGCGGCCGGGGCGGCCATCACCGGGCGCGCGCTCGACGAGCGCTCGGTGCATACGCTCGTCCTGAGCAACTCCTTCGTGGCGCTGCAACCCGAGGTCGCCGAGGTCTTCGTGCGCTCTGCGCTCGCGCAGGACGCCAAGGTCGAGGTGGTGTCGGGCGATGCGGCGCGTACGCTGGAGGAATCGGGCGGGGCGGGCGTGCTCCTGCGCTTCTCGCCGTTCAAGCCCGAGCCGGCGAGCGAAGGCGAACTGGCGGTCGTCTAGCGCTCGTCGCGACCACGCCGGGCGGGCGGACATCCTTCGGGCGTCCGCCCGCTTCGCTATGGCGCGCGGAGCAGAACCAGTTGCCGTGCACCCAGCACGCCGCCGTACGCACCGATCACGCAGAGCACCACGCTGAGCGCCACGTACAAGGCCGCGCGCCCGAGCGCACCCTCTTCAGCGAGCGCGACCGTCTCGAGGCTGAACGTCGAGAAGGTCGTGAACCCGCCGCAGAGGCCGGTGGTGAGGAGCGCGCGCACTTCGGCCGGGACGCCGACGGTCTCGTAAGTCCACGTGGCGAGGAAGCCGAGCAGCAGGCTGCCGGAGAGGTTCACGAGGAGCGTCGCGTACGGAAACGACGACGTTGTCCGCTGCTCGAGCCAGGCGGAGAGGAGGAAGCGGGCGACACCGCCGGCGGCGCTGCCGAGGGCGACGGCGAGAATGAGGCGCATTCGGGAAGATGGCGACGGGAGGGCGGTGCGCGGTAGATGGTGATGGCAGATGGCAGATGGCAGATGGCAGATCGCAGCGCTTGCGAGGATCTCGGGTCAAACGGAAGTTTGAGTATGGAACTTCTCTCCGCTTCCTTCGCACACGGTGGGACGATTCCCGTGCGGCACACATGCGACGGCGCCAATACGTCGCCGCCGCTTTCGTGGTCCGGTGTCCCGAGTGGCACCAAGAGCCTGGCGTTGATCGTGGATGACCCGGACGCTCCCGATCCCGCGGCGCCCAAGCGCATCTGGGTGCACTGGGTGCTCTACAATATCCCACCGACGCTCACCGAGTTGGTGGAGGGCGGCGCGCGATCACCGGTGCCGGACGAGGCCCGCGAGGGGCTCAACGACGGCGATGAACTCGGGTATGACGGGCCGTGCCCGCCCATCGGCAGGCACCGGTACTTTCACGCGCTCTACGCGCTGGACACCGTCCTGCCTGAGCTTGGGCCGAAAGCGCGGCGGCGCGACCTGGATGCGGCGATGAAGGGGCACATACTGGGCTCGGCGTCGCTGATGGGGACGTTTCAACGCTAGGGAGGGGGGGGGGTGCAGGGGCTTGGTAGGAGGGAGGAGTGGAGGTGGGGGAGAGGAGGGAGGAGAGGGGTGAATCGTTGACGTGCGTTCCCTCGTAGTGAGTTCATCCCTCCTCAGGAATTGCCCGTGCGCGCACTCGTGAAAGCGTTCCTCCTCGGCCTGGTGTCGCTGGTTCTGCTCATTCCGCTGGGGTTCGTGCTCATCACGCTCGGCCTGCCGGCGATGGCGGCACTGTTTGCGCTCACCATTCCCGTGGTGGCCGTGCTGGCGCTCGTGGGGATTCCCGTCTTCCTCGTGGCCGTGCTCGCGGCGGTGGTGCTCTCCGTCGTGTTCGGCGTACTCGGCGCCGTTCTCGCCATCGGCTTTGCCGTGGTGAAGCTGCTGCTGGTGGTGGTGCTGCCTATTGCACTACTCGGGTGGCTCGTCAGTGTCGTCCTGGGCGCGAGAACCAAGCAGACGCCAGTTCCCTGATCTCGGTGCAGGGTGCAGGGAACAGGGTGTGGTGCGGCGGGCGGAGGACAGGGCAACTGCCAACGGCTTACCACGGATCACACGGATTGGAGGCGGATGACACAGATCTTGCTTGGGGGTCCCCCCAACGCCCTATCCGCGTCAATCCGCGAGTTTCCGTGTAATCCGTGGTAAGTAGTTCGCTGCGCTCGTTATGCAGGGGGGGCGGTGCGGGTCATCCTAGCTACTTCTTCACCTTTCCCACCACACTCCACACGTTCGGGTCCTCGGTGCCGAGCACCCAGACGGAGTAGCCGCGCAGGCCGTGCTTCCTGACGAGCGGGAGCTTCGCCTTGAACGCGCGGGCGTCCTCGATCCAGGCGTGCTCGAAGACGCCGTTGCGCTCCCACATGGCGGTGGTCGCTTTCTGGGTCTTGTCCCAGTGCGTCGTCGCTCCGGCATCGGAAATGATCTTCATCAACTCCGCATAACCGATATCACGGCCGCGGCCTCTGGCGCCTGTACGCTCCTCGTACGCGGTCGCCCAGTAGTCGTGATAAGACGCGAGCCCGAGCGAGATTTTCGACGGCGGTACGCCCGCATCGAGCACGTACCGGAGTGAAGCCACCATCCACGGGTACCCGGCCACCGGCCCTGGCGTCGTGCCGCCCGTGTGCTGGGCGTACGTCATGTACGAGATGAAGTCGAGCGTGTCGGCAAGCGCCTTGTAGTCGTACGCGCCGCGCCAGTAGTCGTACATGTACTGATGGTACGGCAGCGGCCCGCGATCGTCGTCGGTGCGCGGCACCACCGCCGCCGAGAGTTCGCAGCCGGCGCGGTGCACGGAGTCGGTGGCCTCGCGGGCGAGGGCGGTGAACGCGTCGCGGTCGCTGACGTGCAGGTTCTCGAAGTCCAGCTGGATGCCGTGCACTTTCTCGTCGCGACAGAGCGCGGCGAGATTGCGGGCGGCATTCGTCCGCGCGGCGGGGACGGTCGCGATCTGGTGCAGGATGCTGACGCTGAAGCCCGGGTTCATCACCAGCGGCACGAGCTTCACGCCGTTGGCGCGCGCCGTGGCGACGATACGCGGGTCCATGCCGCCGCGAATGGCGCCGGTGCTGTCCATGCTGTAGACCTGCGGTGCGATGACGCTGATGCGGCCGGCGTTGGCAACGAAGCTGGCGATGCCGGCCTCGTTGTTTCGCACGTACCAGATGGCCTCGGGGGCCTGGGCGGCGGCGAGCGCGGGAAGCGTGAGCGCGGCGACCGTGTGACGCAGTAGACGGGCAAGGTGCATGACGGAACTTACGCCTGCAACGGACCGTGTGCCCGCTGTCTCTGGAATGGCACACAGCCGACCGCGTGCGCGAACGCTGGACAAAGGGCCCGCGCCGAGGGGAGATTCAAGTTGGTACCTCTTCTCAGGAACGTCGCATGGCTGCTCTGCATGTCCTCCTCGTCGACGACCACGATTTTACGCGGGCGCTTCACAGGAAGGTGCTCGTCGATCTTGGTGTGACCACGCTTTCCGAAGCGCGTGAGGGCAACGAAGCGCTCGCGCTGGCGCGAGCCAATCGGCCGGACATCGTGCTGACCGACCTCAACATGCCGGGCATGGATGGCATGACGTTCATCAGCAACCTGGCGCACGAGCAGCTCGCCGACTCGGTCATCATTGCCTCGGGGCTGGCGCCCGGGGTGCTCAGGGCGGTGGAGGCGATGGCGGTGGCGTCCGGGATGCGCGTGCTCGGCGCCCTCGAGAAGCCGTTGCGCAAGGATGCGCTGGCCGGGCTCCTGCACCTTCACGAGTACCCGGCCGAGGCCGGGGCTTCGGCAGGTACGCCGTTTGAGGTGTGCGCTATTGAGCGCGCGATCGAGCTGGGGCAGTTCCGGACCTGGTTCACCCCGGTGCTCGACGTGGCGTTCATGCGCACGGTGGCTGTGAACGTGGTGCCGCGGTGGGAGTCGCCGGAACGCGGCGTCATGATGGGCGAAGCGGATCTCGCGCCGGCGCTCGCCCTGCCGACGGGGCCGGCGGTCATGCGCGCCGTGGTGGCGGCCGCGCTCAACGCCGGCGGGCTGTGGCGTCAGATGGGATGGGCCGGCCTGATGACGATGCCCGCGAGCCTCGCGGCGACGCAGGACGCCGAGTCGTGGGACTGGCTGGCGGCGGCCATCAAGAAGCAGGGAGCAAACGGCACCGTGTCGCTGGCGGTGAGCGGGGCGCTGTTCGTCGTCGATCCCGCGCGCGCCTCGTTCTCGGTGGCGCGGGCCATGATGGATGGCTACCACGTCAGCGTCCGCGTACAGGAGCCGGCGGAGCTGGACGCGCTGTCGGCGCTTGCCGCCGCAAATGTGGTGACCTGCCCGGTCAGCTGGGTGGAGGGGAACGCGAGCGCGATGAGCAGGGTGTACGCCCTCGTGTCGCGCATCGGGGCGGAGATTGGCGTCAGCGGCGTGGATGACGCGGCGCTCCTCGGTAAACTGGCGCGCGCCGGCGTCCGTCGTGCGCAGGGGAATGTCATTGGCCGTCCGGCGTCGGCGGCCGAGACCTACGACACACACCTCGCCGCTCGCTGAGGCGGAATCGGCGCAGGGGTAGTTCAATCGAAGTCTTCGTCGAGGGACACTGAGTTGTCGATGGCAACGCGCTCGTGGCGTGACGTGGCAGGTGCGGTTCTGGCGCTGGTGTTCCCCGCGTGCCTGTTGGCGCAGCGCCCGGCCGCCGCTGATGCGGCTTCACGCATCCTCTCGGGCGCGCAGGTGGAAGAGCTGCTGACGCGCCGGCCCGCGTGCCTGGAAGGGTACCGGACAAACCAGACGGGCATGCTCAGCCGGAGTGACGCGCCGCCGGGGGTGAGAGCCGAGAGCACCTTCACGGTGGAGACGCTGTCCATTCCCAGCGACGGCGTGATGATTCGGGGCTGGTTGTATTTGCCGAAGCGGCCGGCCAACACGCGCTACCCCGCGATCGTGCTCACCAACGGCGGCGGCGATGGCTCACGCCCCATCAAGTCGCTCTCCGACTGGATCGCGCCGGTGCTCGCGCACTGCGGTATCGCCGCGCTGGTGCATGACAAGCGCGGGACCGGCGAGTCGGGCGGCCGGTTTGTCGAGACCACGTATGACGATTATGCCACCGACGCCGGCAACCTGGCGGTCTTCCTCACTCGGCATCCCCGCATCAATCCCAAACTGATCGGGGTGCTCGGCGGGAGTGAGGGCGGACGCATCGCCGTGTTGGCCGCCAGCCGGTATCCGGCGGTGACGTTCGTGGTCAGCTTCGCGGGCACGGTGGTGAGCGCGCAGGAGGACCGGATCTACGCCCAGATGGGCGGCCTGCGGTCTCGCGGGATTCCCGACTCGGTGATTGCCGCAGTCGAGCCGCTCTGGCGACGGTCGTTCGCGGCGTGGGCGAGCGATAAACCCTCCGATCACGACCGTGTCAACGCCGAAATCGCCGAGGCGCGGGGGCGGTTCCCGCAGGATGTGCTGCCGTTCCCCAAGGCGGACATGGAGCGCATCCCCGACTTTGCCGCCGTGCTGCCGACGTGGCGGTCACTGGGTCGGGACTACATGACGGAGATGGAGCGCTTCAGGAAGCCGTGGTTGGCGATTTTCGGCGAGGTGGACCAGGTAGTGCCCACGCAAGCCAGCGTCCGGAATATCCAGCGTCTCATGGCACAGAGCCGTAATACTCGGTACGCTATTGCGGTAATTCCGCGGTGTGGCCACGCGCCGGTGGACGTGGAGACGCGGCGGATGATACGCTTGGATAACCTGATCCTGAATTGGCTCACGGACCACGTGTTGCGCGACTGAACGAGTCTGCGTTGAACCCTGGACCGGTCGCTTGTCTCCGTTGACGCACCGCAGGGTGCAACTCCTCCTGATGCAATCAGTCTCTTCTGGGCCATGGACGCGTCGCACGGCGCGCGGCATCGCGGTGCTCGCCGCCTGCTTGTCGTTTGGCGCGCTGCCGCTTGGCGGACAAGGTGCCGCGCCGCCGAACGGCTCGGTGGCGGTCTACCTCGACTGCCGGGCCTCGTGTGACTTCAGCCTGATCCGCACCGAGATCACGTACGTGAACTGGGTGCGCGACCGCGAGGTCGCCGACGTCCACGTGCTGCTCACGAGCCAGCGCGCCGGCGCCGGCGGCGAACAGTTCACGGCGGCGTTCCTCGGCGTACGACAGTTCACCGGCCGCGGCGATACCCTGACGTTCACCACCAACCCGACCACGACCGGCGATGAGTTGCGCCGCGGTGTCACACGCATGCTGGCGCTGGGACTCGTGCAGTTCGTCGCCCGGACGCCGGCGGCGCAGTCGCTGCGCGTGACGCGGGGCGACTCAACGAAGGCGAACGGTGCGCAGTTGGCGCCGGCGCACGATCCGTGGAACGCGTGGGTCTTCTCGGTCGGCCTGAGCGGCTCGACCAACGGGGAGCGCGCGTACAAGAGCCAGTACCTGAACTCGCGCTTCTCGGCGAATCGCGTGACGGAGGCGTGGAAGACCAATTTCAGCTATTCGTACTCGTTCCGCGGTGAGCGCGTGACGGTGCAGGAGTTCGACAGCTCCGGCGCGCTATCGACCGAGGAGACGTACGAGACCCGGCTGCGCGACTGGTACGCCGAGTTGCGGCAGGTGAAGAGCCTCACCGATCATTGGTCGCTGGGCGGCAGCGTGGAGATGGCATCGCAGGTGTTCCGGAATCAGGACCTGCGGGTGGAGGGGGCGGCGGGCATCGAGTACAACTTGTTCCCGTACTCGCAGGCCACCCGACGCGAGCTGGTGGTGCGCTATGGCATCGGGGCGGTGGGTTACTGGTACGCCGACACGACCATTTTCGACGAGATTCGGGAGTCGCTGCCGCGCCACTCGCTCGAGATCGAGTACCGCACGCGAGAGCCGTGGGGGAGCGCGAACGTGAGCGCGCAGCACCGCAACTTCCTCAACGACGCATCGAAGCGGACGACTGAGGTGTACGCGGGGTTCAGCGTGCGCCTGTTCCGCGGGTTCAGTGTGAACGCGGGCGGCGGGTACGAGTGGATCCGCGACCAGGTCTACCTGCCGCGCGGGGAGCAGGACGCGGTGGACGTGCTGCTGCGGCGCCGCGCGCTGCTAAGCGGGTTCCAGTACCACATGAACCTCGGCGTGAGCTACACGTTCGGGTCCATCTACAACAACGTGGTGAATCCGAGGTTCTAGCTCTTTTGGGGCCCCGGTGCGCTTGTCTGGCCGCTGCCGCGGGAGTATTTTTCAAGTCTGTCCGCGTGGGCGTGAGCTCAGCGGCGGACGGGACGTAGCGCAGTCCGGTAGCGCACCTGAATGGGGTTCAGGGGGTCGCGGGTTCGAATCCCGCCGTCCCGATTGGGGAAACAAAACAGAAGCCACTAAGTTCGCGGAATCCCCGAACCACTGCTGTGGGTCGGGGATTTCTGCTGGCATCCAAGGCCCTCTGTTGCCTGACGCGGTCGATACTGCCACTGTTGGGGGGCTATGATGCTCGCCCTCGCCCTTCAAATTGTGCTCCTGTTGACGTCGCCGCCGCCGGCGACTCCCGGTGCATCGCTCCGCGCCCGCACGCTGGCCGTGCTCAATTTCGACAACAACACGGGCCGCGCCGACTACGACCCGATGGGACGCGGGCTGGCCGCGATGATGATCAATGACCTGGCGGTGTCGCCCGAGTTGAGGCTCGTCGAGCGCGAACGGATGCAGGACGTCCTGAAAGAGCAGCAAATGCAGCGGTCCGCGATGTTCGACTCGACGACGGCGGTGAAGGCCGGCCGGCTGCTCGGGGCGGAGATCATCGCCACCGGCTCGCTCGCCGCCGCCGGGACGGAGTTGCGCATCGACATGCGCCTGATTCGCGTGGAGACCGGCGAGATCATCAAGTCGGCGCGCGCCACGGGGCCGGAAGACAAGCTGTTCGATCTCGAGCGGCAGCTTGCCGAGCGGGTGCTCAAGGACCTCGACATCGCGCTCTCGCCGGAGAGTGTGGAGCTGATGCGCAAGCGCCAGGAGGCGAACCGCGAGATGGGCGTCCGCGCGTTCCGGGACTTCTCCAGCGGACTGCTCGCGATGGATAACGGCGACTACGTCAGGGCCGCGGACCTCTTCCGGCCGCTGATGATGCAGGCGCCTGACTCACCCGTGGTGGCGCTCGCCTACGGCGAGGCGAAACGCCGAGCCTCCCTCGCCGCCAAGGAGGCGGCGAAGAAGAAGGCTGGCGACGCGCTCCGCGGCCTGTTCAAGAAGCCCTGAAGTCCGTAGGGTCCGCCACTCTGCGGCTACTTCCCCCGCCACACCCCCACGCCGTTCTCGTACGCAATCGTCGTGCCGAGCGGCGCGGACATCTTGGCCAGTCGGTCGATGATCTTGCGCCCGGTTGCCTCGTCGGCCAGCCGCGGCGTGCCACGCTGCGAACGCGGCTCACGCTGCCCACCGACCCCGCGCGAACTCACGGGGCCGGTAGATTCACCGCATTCAGCCGACGCTACAATTGCGCGGCAGCGTACGCGGCGGCGTCCATCAGGTGCTTTGCCTGTGCCTCGGTGAGCAACCCCGCGTTGGCAAACGCCGAGACCTGATTGCTGAACGCGCCCAGCTGGTTGCTCGCGGCCTTCAGCTGGCCTTTCTCGATCTTGTCGAGGATCGCCGCGAGCTTCGCCAGCAAGCCTTCAGCTTGGGCAGGCGACAACACGCCTTGGGCGATCAGGTCGTTCACTTCTTCCTGCAGCAGGCCAACCTGATCAGACGACTCGAGCACCTCGACGATCGCGGGCTGCGCGAGGTTCACGAAGGCAATTAGGTCCTCCCTGCACAGGAAGCCGCAGAGCGGTAGCTCGCCAACCCCTGAGCGGAACACCGAGGAGCCCGGCGGGTTCGGCGCGCCAGGGAATAGGCTGTTCGTGTTCACGTGCTCGCCCGGCTGCCAGAGCGTCAGCAAGGAAGACGGTCCGGAGAGCACTAGCGTCGGCACCGGGCTTGAGAGATTGAAGTCATTGCCAGTGTCTTTGAAGTAACTCAGCGCGTCAATATTGAAGAGATTGAGATTGATCCTGAACGCGCCGATGAACGGCCCGCTGGGATGCGTGCGGATAGTGATTTCATACGCGCCCGTCGTGCGATCGAAGATGAGATCCATCCTGGAGACGTCGAAGGGAACGCTGCCGATCGCATCGCCCATCGCATCGGTCACGGACACGATCAGCTTGGGCGCCCCTGGGCCGAGCGCCGACGCGGACACTGCCGACCGCGCGACCGCAGCGTCCATCATCGGTGGAACGGTGGGCTCCGGGGCGTCGCTGCACCCAAAGAGCACGAGCGTAGAGAGCCAGGCCAGCCGAGTGGCTTTGTGAAGCACTGAACCTCCCGGATCAAGTTTGGGAGGGGGGCAGGGGGGCCTCGCTGCAAGTGCGGGCGGGGGGCGTCACCGCAATTCGAGCATAGGGTTCCCAGTCCCGGGCGTCAATGGTGCGGCGCACGACGCAGGGCGCCGCGTCATTGACGCGAAGCGCGGGCCGTGATCCCCTACTTCCCCCGCCACACCCCCACGCCGTTCTCGTACGCGATCGTCGTGCCGAGCGGTGCTGACATCTTGGCCATCCGGTCAATGATCTTGCGCCCGGTCGCCTCGTCGGCCAGCCGCGGCGTGCCGCGCTGCGAACGCGGCGCGCGATGCCCGAGCTCAATGGGATACAGTTTGAGATCGATCAGCTGGCTCCCCTTGAACGTCGGGACCGCTACGACGCTCTCGTAGTACTCGGCGTTCGACGGAAAGCCGGTCATGCCATTGTTGAACCGCGCGTCGTACAGATTCGACGCAAGCGCCGTGTCGCTCAGCCCGAACACCTCGTAGTGGTCCTGCGGCATGGGGTCGATCGTCTCGTTCTGGAAGACGAAGTTGGCCAGGCTGTAGAAGATGGGCTTCCCCTTGTAGATCTCGATGCCGCGCAGCAGGTGCGGCCCCTGCATCACGTACGCGGTGGCCCCCGCATCAAGGCACTTCCGCGCCCACTCCTGCAGCCAGGCGGGCGGCACGACGGTTGATTGGTGCGTGTGACCCGTCACGACCACGTAGTCGGCCAGCGCGCTGGCGTTGCGGATCTCCCGCAGGATGCGCGCCTCGTCAATCGCGCTGACGGTCGTGATGGTGCGCGTCTGCGTCCCCTTGCGCACGGTCTGCGTCAGCAGCCGAACCTGCTGCGACGCGCTCGCGCTCGCCGGATTGCCGGAGAAACCGGCCGCCGCGGAGCGCAACGACTCGAACGTCGCCGAATCGGCCTCGTACGACACCTCCACCCGCAGCGCGTTCATGCCGGGGCGGCCGACCATGTCGGGGCGGGGATCGCCTGCACGCGACATGGGCGTGAACGACGTCGCCAGTCCGATGAATGCCACGCGCCCCTTGGGCGTGTCGAGATAGCCGGGCCGGCTGGCCGCGCCGAGGTTCTCGCCGGAGCCCGCGTGCACGACGCCGCGCTGATCGAGCAGCCGGTTGGTCATGCGCATCCCTTCGACGCCGTAGTCGGTGGTGTGGTTGTTGGCGCGATTGAACAGGTCGAACCCGAGGTGCTGGAGATCATCCACCACCTCGGGCGGGGCGACCTCCCAGTTGCCGCCGTTCTCCACCTCTGGCCAGCCGTGGAACTCGCTGAACCGGAACGTTGAGAGCTCGAGGTTCACCATCGCGGCATCAGCGGCGCGGATGACTTTCGCCATTTCCTGAAAGCGCGGGTCCGCAGCGTTGTCATACTGCGCCACTCGACGCGTGATGATGGCGTCGCCAACCGCGGCCAGCGACCAGATGTTCCCGGGACCTGGCAGCACCTCCGTGGGGCGCGGTGCGGGCAGTGCGCGCTGCGCCGAGACGGCGCAGGGCAGGGCGAGTGCGACGACCAGCAGTGAACAGCGTACGGCGACTTGCATGCGACGCTCCTCAGGGACGGGCGCGGGGCGGGTCGATGACGGCGAGCCTCACGAGGTCCATGAACTTCTGTCGCGGATTCACTCCGCGCGGTGTCTGCGTGAAGACCAACCCTATAATCTGTCGGCTCGGATCAACCCACGCGAGCGTGCCGTCAGAGCCGCTGTGCGAGTAGATACCATCGCCGTCGAGCATCCAGCCGTAGCCGTATCCGCCAACACTGCCGGGCACCTGCGGCGTGTGCAGCGAGGTCATCATCTTGACCGTCTCGGGCTTCAGCAGCGTGGCCGTGTTGTACGAGCCGCCATTGAGAAACGACTGTAGGAAGATGGCGTAGTCCGACGCCGTGGAGATAAGTCCGCCGGAGGCGCGCACGAACGGCACCTGCGCCGCATCGCCCGGCTTCCAGCCGGCCACCCACTTGCCGTCCTTCTGCGTGTAGTACACGGCACCCATGCGGCTGAGCTTGCCGTCGAGCTTGCTGGCCACCTCGTGATTGTAGGTGTCAATCATGCCGAGTGGCCGATAGATGTTGTCGCGCAGGAAGACGTCCAGCGGCTTGCCCCCGGCAATCTCGATGAGCGCGCCCAGCGTGTTGAAGCCCGGGTTGCTGTAGCTGTACGTCGTGCCCGGCGCGACTTCCGCGCCCACTGCACCGTAGCGCGCCACCTCGAGCTGGAGCGTCGGCGCATCGGGATGCTCCTTCGATGGCGCCATGTACGGTTCGAGAAAGAGCGTGTTGATGCGGAACCCGCTCGTGTGCGAGAGCAGCTGCCCGATGGTGATGAATCCCGACTTGTAGTTGTCGAACGACGGGATGTATTTCCGCACCGGTTCGGCGTAGCGCAGCTTGCCGCGCTCCACCAGCATGCCGACGGCCGTCGCGATCACCGGTTTGGTGTTGGACGCCATCCGGAACATCGTGTTCTTCTCCATGGGGAGGTTCGCCTCCCAGTCGCGCCAGCCGACGGCCTCATGGAGCACCACCTTGCCGTTCCGAGCGACGAGCAGCACGGCACCCACCAGCTCTCCGCGCGCGACCGCTTCGCGGTACAGCCCGACGCCCGCCTCCAGCACGGCCGGCGACATGCCGACCTCCTGCGGCGTTCCGTGCGTCAGCGTGACCGTCTGGGCCGAAATGGGCAGCGCAGCGCACAGTGTAATCAGGGCACACGTCAGTCGGCGCGCGTGGCGCGCAAATGCCATGGACTTCATCGCTCTCCCGGGAGTGGCAAGCCGTTCACGCAGCGAATGTCCCACCCCCGGGAAGGGAGCGCAATGGCGACAACCGCCTCGCTGCCAGAGCATATTGCGTGGGCTGGATTCGCCGCTGGGGTGCCCCACGCCCCGGGAGTGGTGTACTCCTTCGTCAGGAGGCGCGACATGACCGGACATCGAATGGAACGCGACGCCATGGGCGAGATCGCCGTGGCCGACGACAAGCTGTGGGGCGCCCAGACCCAGCGCTCGCTGGAGAACTTCGCCATCGGCGACATCCGCTTCACGCGCGCCATGATCCGCGCCTTCGGCGTTCTCAAGAAGGCGGCGGCGCTGACCAATCGCGATCTTGGCACGCTCTCCGCCGATAAGACCGAACTCATCGTTGGTGTCTGCGACGAGATCATCGCGGGCCAGCATGACGCGCACTTCCCGCTCGTGGTCTTCCAGACGGGGTCGGGCACGCAGACCAACATGAACGCCAACGAAGTCATCTCGAACCGCGCGATCCAGCTCGCGGGCGGGGTACTCGGCTCCAAGAAACCGATCCATCCCAACGACGACGTCAACATGTCGCAGTCGTCGAACGACACGTTCCCGACGGCGATGCACATCGCCGCGGCCGAGGAGATCGTGCATCGTCTCGTCCCCGCGGTGACGCGGCTCCGCGATGTGCTCGCCGACAAGTCGGCGGCGTTCGCCGACGTGGTCAAGATCGGGCGCACGCACCTGCAGGACGCCACGCCGCTGACGCTCGGCCAGGAGATCTCCGGTTGGGCGGCGCAGCTCGATCAGGGGATCGGACGCCTGCATGCAGTTTTGCCCGGCCTTTACGAACTGGCCCTCGGCGGGACGGCGGTCGGCACCGGCCTCAACTCGCATCCGGAGTACGCGGCGCGCGTGGCACAGAAGATCGCCGACCTCACCGGACTGCCGTTCGTGTCGGCGCCGAACAAGTTCGAGTCGCTGGCGGCGCATGACGCGGCGAGCTTCGCGTCTGGGGCGCTGCGCACGCTGGCGGGATCTTTGATGAAGATCGCCAACGACGTGCGCTGGCTCTCCTCGGGACCGCGCTCGGGCATCGGCGAGCTCTCCATTCCCGAGAACGAGCCGGGCTCGTCCATCATGCCGGGCAAGGTGAACCCGACGCAGGCCGAGGCGCTCACGATGGTCGTCTGCCAGGTCTACGGCAACGACACGACGGTGGCGTTCGCGGCCTCGCAGGGCAACTTCGAGCTCAACGTCTACAAGCCTGTCATCATCCACAATCTGCTCGAATCGGTGCGGCTCCTGAGCGATGCGTGTGATTCGTTCCGCGTGCACTGCGCCGTGGGCATCGAGCCGAACCGCGCGCGCATCAGGCAGCTCGTCGATGCCTCGCTGATGCTCGCCACCGCGCTCAGTCCGCATATCGGATACGACAAGGCGGCGCAGGTCGCCAAGAAGGCGCAGAAGGACGGGTCAACGTTGCGCGAGGCGGCCCTCGCGCTGGGCTACGTGACCGCCGCGCAGTTCGACGCGTGGGTTGACCCGAGGGCCATGACGCGACCGGAGCTTCCGTGATCCGCGTCGGCCAGCGCGTCTAGCGCTGCGGCGAGCCAGCGGTCGGCACTCCCAGCGCCCGGCGCGTCCAGCGAACGACGCGTCCAGCGCTATGGCGCGTCCGGAACGAACACGCTGTACGCTCCGCGCAGGTCTCCCACGCGGAATCCGTGCGCGCGATCGGCGGGATAGTTCCTCGCGATGAACTCGGGTCGCGCGGACTTCTTGCCGTGGCAAAGAAGGCAGGACGCCTCGACGTTGATGCGCCGCAGGTACCGCGTACCGCTCTTGCCGTCCAGCTTCGTTCGCAGCGTCATCGCGCGCAGCGCGGGATCCTGCCGGAACTGATGCAGCGCGCGCTCAGCCTCAGCATCGGCCGCGTTCGCCGGATTGCGGTACTTGATGGCCACCTGGCGCGCGATCCATCCGTTCTCCCTGGCTCCCTGCTGCATGGCCATCCCCACCGGCCGGCACACTCGGCCAAACGCTTCCTGATCCGCGGGGGCGCCAGTCTGCGCAAAGGTCGCCGCGAGGGTGGAGCGGAGCGCGTCGAGCCGCTCGATCTCCGCGACAGCCTTGCCGACGCGCTCGCCCTGCTGCGCAACCGTCGGCGCAGCCGTGACGACTGAGAGGACAAGGCCAAGGCCAATCGTATGAAGCGAAATGAGGGATTGCATGACTCGACTCCGACGTGTGCGGGAACTGCATGCACTTATCATATGTACCCTGCCGACCTGAAGGAGTCCGCGACCTCCCTACCCGTTGAGGGCGGAACTCCGAGTGCGCCGCTACGCCAACCGCGAGAACCTGCGGTTCGAGCCCGGCACATCCATCCCGAAGCTCGCCGTGCCGATCACCGCCGCGAGCAGTGAGACCGCGATCGTCGGCCAGCCAATGGGCACCGGCGCCGGCGCGCTCGCCGACGGCAGCGTCGTCAACGCCGCGCCGCCCACCAAGAACAGAAGCGTGAGCCACTGATACAGCCGGAACCCGGCAATCACCGCCGTCTGCGGCTCGCCGCGGTAATGCTCCTCCACAAAGCGGCCGAGTCCAACGAGCACGAAGTACATCCCGGCGATGAACGCAAGCGGCGCCTCGATGATCCAGAGCCGCGTGAGCACGAAGCCGACCACCACGAGCCAGAGCAGCGAGTAGATCTGCGTGGGGTGGATGGGCACGCCGCCCAGATTGGCGAGCCGCGTGGGACGCGGCATGGGGTGGACGTACGTCACGCCGATGGATGCCGGCGCCGGCCTCCCGTGACAACAACCGTTCACGAGGCAGCGCAACCGACCGAGTCCCTGACCGTACGCGAGTATCACGCAGGTGGCTGCGAGGAGGCGCCAGGCATCCACTCCGGCATAGAGGGCGGCGGCCACGGTGACGACTACGCCAATCATTCCGCCGAAGTAGCCAAAGGGGCGCAGCAACTGCGGAGAACCCTCGATGAGCTGCGCCCAGAGTGCCGCCGTTACGGCGCCGACGAGCGACACGGCGAAGACCCACCACAGCAGGTCGGGTCCGCCCAGCCAGATGCCGACGGGGAAGGAGAGCGCGACAGCGAGCCCGATGAACAGCCCGTGGCTCAGCAGTCGGACCGGGCCAAGCGTCCACTCCGCCCACGAGTTTGCTCCACGTTCCGATATCCAGCGCAGCCACTCCCACACGTCGGCGCCCCGTGCGAGCACCGCAAACAGCGCGAGCGCCGACACGACATCGGCCGCCGCGTGGATGCCCACCGTCGTGCAGCTGACGCCGATGGCAATGGCCAGGAGCCACATCCAGCGGCCGTGACGATACGTAGACGAGTACGTGGACGCGGCGATGCACGCCCAGACGACGTGGAAGGCGGGGAAGGCGGTCAGCGGCGAGTTGAACGTCCGTTCGAGTGCGACCCACGACGAGAGGAACCCCGTCCCGGGGATCGCGCGCGGCTCGTATACGACCGGCACCAACAGGTAGAACGGGATAATGATGGCCATCGCCCACAAGCCGCGCCGCGCGAACAGCCGCAGGTCGCGTTGGCGCCGCGCGAACAACGGGGCGAGCACCACCATCGGATAAACTGACTCGTAGACGATCGCCGTCCACGGCACCACGGGAATCATTGCATCAAGCGGCAATCCCGATGACGGTGCATCGGGCGGCGCGCCGAGGAACTCGACGCTCAGGTAGATCGCGAGCCACGGAATGAAGACGAGTGCGTAGACTGCGGCGCGGTGCCACGGCGTGGGGGCGTCATCCACGGCCGGTGGCAGACGCAGCACCGGTTCCGCCACGGTGCCGAAGCGCTGCCGCGTACGTTCGCGCTCGAATCCCATGACCCACGCCACGCAGGCAAGCGCGAAGACTGGCGAGACAATCCAGAGACCTGCCGGTGACGCGAAGATCAACGACGTGCCTATCGCCACCGCGACCGCTCCCACGTAGAGCGGATCGGCCAGGTACCGATAGATGCCGCGCGAGACGAGCCGTTCGGGTGGAAACGCACTCATCGGCAGCCCGCCGCCGTACCTCCAGAGTGCAATCGTCCCCGCGGCCATGAGGGCCACGCCAGCGGCCACCAGCAGCGCGCCCGCCCACGCAGTATCCGGAACCGGCAGTCGCATCCATCGGTCGAGGCGGCTGGCCCAGAGGACGAGCAGGGCGGGGAGGACTCCGACGAACAAGGCGGCGTAGAGGGCCTTCAACAGCCGCACGCGGAGCGGTGATGATGTCATTTGAGCCTGACAATCTCGTGAATCGCCCAGCCCTGGGTGCTCTCGCCGGCCGGGTTGGTCCACGTCCCGCGACTGCACCACTTGGTCTCTTCCCACGCAATTGGAATGTGGGCCGCGATGCGCGCGAGCCCGGTGATGCCGCGCAGCAGCTTGCCCACCGATCGGTCATGCAGCGTGCGCGGCGTGACGAGCGCGAGACGCCCGGCGCTGAGCGCCACGCCATCGTCGCCCACTGAAGCGTCAGTGCAGAGCGCGCCGTTGTGGATGACCCACCGCTGCGGCGACGGACCGCGCCAGTCAATCCAGACGAGTGAGACGGTGGCGTCATCGCTCATCCAGCGTCCCCACCGCAATTCGTCGATGGGCATCTCCCACGGGAGCACAGTCATCGTGATGCGCTCGACATAACCGGTGCCCTTGCGGATGACGCCATCATCGTTGGCGCGCACGAGGGCGGACGGCGCGAGACACTCCCACGTGATCCGTCCGCGGGCGTCATCGAGCATGGTCACCGACACGCCGCGCGTCTTCGGGTCGTGCACAGTCTCCAGTGCGAGGCGCTTCGACTCCCACGTCACGTGCCCGTCCACCACGCACGGGGGCGGAACGTGCCGCAGGCTCGACCGCTCCTCGGGCGCGGCGCCGCGCGCGTAGCGACAGACGTTGTGCCAGGTGACGTCCACGCCCATCCACGTGAGCGACGCCCAGTAGGCGATGGCCGCGCTGCCGTCCGAGTCGACGGCATCGAGGTACCACTTCTCCAGCGAGAAGCGTTCGGGCGCGCGCAGCGCCGGCGTCATCGGGTCAACGGAATGCGGAGAACGGTGCGGAGCATATGCCCTCAAGCATGGGGCGATCGGGCGCTGTGGGCAATCATGCGCAGGCAGGTGCAGACGCGTACGCGGTGCGGTAGACTTACCCCGTCGCACGTCACACTTGGGTCCAACATCCACCCCTGCCACGGAACCGCAGCAGATGGCGCTCAACATCCTCATCCTCGGCGGCACCGGATTCACCGGACCGGAGCAGGTGGAGTACGCGCTGGCGCGCGGCCACAAGGTCACGCTGTTCAACCGGAATCGCACGCGCCCCGATTTCTTCAAGGGCAAGGTGGAACAGCTCATCGGCGACCTCAACGGCGACGTCAGCGCGCTGAAGGGGCTGAAGTTCGACGTCGTGCTCGACAACCCGACGACCTTTCCGTTTTGGGTGCGCAACGCCGCGCAGCATCTGCGTGGCAACATCGGGCACTACATCTTCATTTCCACCGAATCGGTCTATCCGGACAACAGCCGTCCGAACATGGACGAAACGGACGGCACCACGCCGATGCCGCCCGACCTGGATCCGTACACCACGGTGCGCGAGAACGCGGGCAGGTACTACGGCGCACTCAAGACCTTTGCCGAGCAGGAGGCGGAGCGGCAGTACCCGGGCAAGGTCACGGTGGTGCGCCCGGGGCTGATCGTCGGCCCGCTCGACCGCAGCGACCGGTTCACCTACTGGCCAGCGCGTATCGACCGCGGTGGCGACGTGATCGCGCCGGGCACGCCCAACGACCCGACGCAGTGGATAGACGCGCGCGATCTCGCCGAGTGGATGGTGCGCCTGGCCGAGCAGAAGGTGCTGGGCACTTTCAACGCGGTGGGGCACGTGCGCCCGATGTCGGAGTTGCTCTACGGCATCAAGGCGGTGACCACCGCTGGGGCGCAGTTCACGTGGATCCCCGCCGAGTTCCTTTCGGCGCAGGGTGTGCGTGGGTGGCGCCACATGACTGTCTGGATGCCACCAACGGGCGCCACCGCGGGATTCATGAGCCGCAACAATGACCGGGCAGTCGCCAAGGGGCTCACGTTCCGACCGCTCGCCGTCACCGCAGCGGAGACGCTGGCCTGGCACAAGACGCGCCCGGAGGCGGAACAGAAGGCGCTTACGGAGGGTGCCGTGGCTGGCCTCGCCGCCGCGAAGGAGGCGGAGGTGCTCGCCGCGTGGCGCGCCACGAACAAGGGAGGGTCCAGCAATGACTAGCCGCCGCTCATTCCTGCGCACGGGCGCCGCGATTGGCGGCGCGCTCGGCCTCACGGGACTCCCCAAGACGCTGCTCGGCCAGCGCGATCCGTTCCTGCTGCCGCCGCCAGTCACCAAGGCGCCAGCGTCGCTCAACATCCTGATTCTCGGCGGCACCGGCTTCACCGGACCCGAGCAGGTGGAGTACGCCATCGCGCGCGGACATCGCGTGACGCTTTTCAATCGCAACAAGACGCGGCCGGGGTACTTCAAGGGCAGGGTGGCAGAGGAGCTTGTCGGCGATCTGAATAACGACACCAGCGCCCTGAAGGGGCGGACGTTCGATGTCGTGCTCGACAACCCGACGACGTTCCCTGCGTGGGTGCGCAACGCGGCGCAGCAGCTCGCCGGCAACGTCACGCACTACATTTTCCAGTCCACGACGTCGGTGTACAGCGACCAGAGCATCATCGGCCTCGACGAACAGAGCCCGGTCGCGGCGTTGCCGGCGGACGTCGATCCGTACACGCTCGATCCGCAGCACGCCTCGCGCTACTACGGCGCGCTGAAGGTGAAGGCCGAACAGGAAGTGGCGCGGCAGTATCCGGGGATGTGGACGGTCGTGCGGCCGTGCCTCATCGTCGGGCCAATGGACCGCACCGACCGGTTCACCTACTGGCCGGCGCGCATTGACGCCGGGGGCGAAATACTGGCGCCGGACAAACCCGACGATCCGTGCCAGTTCATCGATGTGCGCGACCTCGCCGAGTTCTCGGTGCGCCTCGCGGAGGCGCGCGTGCTCGGGACGTTCAATGTCATCGGGCCGGAGAAGCCGCTCACCATCGCGGAGATGTTGTACGGCGTGAAGGCGATCACGGCGACGAAGGGGCGTTTGACGTGGGTGCCATGGGAGTTTCTGCGGGAGCAGGGCGTTCGTCCGTGGCGTCACATGACGGTGTGGCAGCCGCCATACGGCGCCACCGCGGGCTATCAGCGCCGCAGTGCGGCCAAGGCGATTGCCGCGGGCCTCACGTTCCGCTCGCTCGCCGACACCGCCAGGACCACGCTCGACTGGCACCGCACGCGGCCGCAGGCCGAGCAGGACGCCACACTGCGCGGCGCGATCAACGGCCTCGACATGAAACGTGAAGCCGAGGTGCTCGCGGCGTGGCACTCGAAGCAGAAGGCGACGGGGCCGGGTTGAGTCCAGCATCGGCGGACCGGCTGCACGGACTGCTGCGACGGGTGGTGGACGTCCAGCGGGACGAGGTGCGCGCGATGCTCGTGTCCTTCGCGTACTTCTTCTTCGTGCTGAGCGGGTGGTTCGTGCTACGCCCCATCCGCGAAGCGGTGGCGGCGGCAACCGGCGTCTCGCGCCTGCCGTACCTCTTCGCCGCCACGCTCGCCGCGGTGCTCGTGGCCAATCCGCTGTTTGCCGCACTCGTCGTGCGCTATCCGGTGCGGAAGTTCATCACGATCACGTACCAGTTCTTCGTGGTGAACATCCTCATCCTCTACGCGCTCATGACCTTCCTGGCGCCGGTGGAAGGGTCGGTGGCCGACCTGTGGATCGGCCGCACGTTCTTCGTCTGGACGAGCGTGTTCAACCTGTTCGTCGTCTCCATCTTCTGGGCGTTCATGGCCGACTCGTTCCGCAGCGAGCAGGCCAAGCGGCTGTTCGGCTTCATCGCCGTGGGCGGCACGCTGGGGTCGACGCTCGGATCGGCGGCCACCGCCGTGCTCGCCCCGACCATCGGCACGCCGAATCTGCTCCTCATCTCGGCTGTGCTCATCGAGTTGGCCGTGCTGTGCGTGCGGCGGTTCCCAGCGCGCACGCCGGATCATGTGTTGGCGCGCCATGAGGACGCGCCGATCGGCGGAAGCCTGTGGGCCGGCTTCACGCGCGTGGTCAAGTCGCCGTACCTGCTGGGCATCTCGGCGTTCTTCGTCCTGTTCACCTTCGGCTCGACCATCCTGTACTTCGAGCAGGCGGATATCGTGGGCAAGGCGTTCGCCGACCGCGCCGCCCGCACCGCGGTGATGGCGCGCATCGAGCTCATCGTGCAGTCGCTGACGCTCGTGACGCAGATCTTCCTGACCGGACGGTTGATCCGCTGGCTGGGGATTGCCGCCTCGCTGGCGTTCCTGCCGCTCGTCACGATGATCGGCTTCGCCGCGCTCGGCACGTGGCCGGTCTTCCTGGCGGTCGCCACGCTCGCGGTGGTGCGTCGCGCCGGCAACTTTGCGCTGAACAACCCGGCGATGGAGATCCTGTTCACCGTGGTGCCGCGCGAGGACAAGTACAAGGCGAAGAACTTCATCGAGACGTTCGTCTATCGCGTGGGCGACCAGATCGGCGCCTGGGGGGTCGCGGGGCTCACCGCGCTTGGGCTGGGCATGGCTGGCGTCGCGTACGCGGCGGTGCCGCTCGCCGCGGTCTGGCTCGTGCTCGGAGTCTGGTTGGGACGCACACAGGGGCGGTTGGCATCCGCGCAACCGCCCCGGGCGCCGCCGTCGCCGCCGGTGTAGGCTACGTGGTTGCCAGGGCCGGCACCACGAGGGCGCCCAGTACGGCCAGTACGGCCAACACTGCGAGCAGGTCCACGATGGCGAGTGCGGTGACCATGAGCACCGTGCCGGTGCGACGCGGCAGCCAGCGGGTGCCACGGGCACGCTGGACACGCTGCACCGGCCGCTTCACTCGAGGCTTGGGCCAATGGATCATGTGCCGACGACCAGGAGGCCGCGCATTCCGGTCTGGGCGCTGTGTGTTGCCGGTGCCGCGCTGGCCACGGGCAGGCGCACCGTATACGTGATGTTCCTCGTGTCCCTCGCGTCGGAGCACTGCGCAAACGCCGAGGTATACCGCACCATGCTGGATCCGACGGCGCCTGCGGTGAACGCCGAGGCAAAGCACCGCAGACGCTCGTCTACGGTCGTCTGCGCAGGCTGCGAAAGGGTGGTCGTGGGTCGTCTCATCACATCCCCAAGATCGGCGCGAATACAGGCGCCCACCATCGCTCGAACGGCGTAGTCCACACGGCACAGCCAACGTGGCCCGGCCGATTTCCCAGTCTGGAGGGTGTGCCAGCGACGTGACGCCGTTCCCCTGCGGTCGTCGGTACGCTGTAGGCAAGCCGGTTTGATGGTGTCCGGTGGCGCGAGCCCGTTTGACAGGGCGCGGCGTGACCGGCACTTTCTCGACTATCCCCCCTCGCCTTCAGGAGCCCCCCGTGAAGCGCACTGTTGCCGTCGCCGGATTCATTGGCCTTTTGGCCGCCGGCATCGCGGCCGTTCCGTACTCCCCGCTGCGCGCACCGACGACCGCACAGGTCATGGTGCACTGCCCCAATGGCAATCAGCCCGCGTTCGTGACGCCGCAGCAGGTCACCATTGCTCTGGGCGACAGCGTTGTCTGGCGCATGACCGGCCAGGTCACGTCGGACACCCTGGTGATTTCGCTCAAGGATGAGAAGCAGGCGTGGCCGTTTGGCGGCGCGATGCCGAAGGGCAAGACGAGCGCGCAGACCGGCGATGCCCGCGTGAAGGGCACGTACGGCTACAACGTGCAACTGCAATGCCGGCTCCCCAACGGCGGCAGTGAGCCGGTGGTCATCGATCCCGACATCATCATCGACTAGCCGCCCGGCTATCGCAGATCGCGCCGACGATGCCGGCGTCTGAGTCGCCCGTGCCCGGCCCGACGAGTACGCCCGCCGCGCCTGACCCGCTGAGCCACCCTGAGTCCGTGGGACCCTACCGCGTGCTCGGGGTGCTCGCGCACGGTGGCATGGGGATGGTCTACACCGCCGAGCAGACGGAGCCGGTGCGTCGTCGTGTGGCGCTCAAGGTCATCAAGGCGGGGATGGACACGCGCGAAGTGGTCGCGCGCTTCGAGGCGGAGCGGCAGGCGCTCGCCGTCATGGACCACCCGAGCATCGCTAAGGTGCTCGACGGCGGCGCGACCGCCGACGGCCGCCCGTACTTCGTCATGGAACTGGTCAAGGGCGTCGCCATCACCGAGTACTGCGACACGCACCGACTCTCCACGCGCGAGCGGCTGCGCGTCTTCGTGGATGTCTGCCACGCAGTGCAGCATGCGCATCAGAAGGGCGTCATTCACCGCGACATCAAGCCCTCCAACGTGCTGGTGATGCTGCAGGACGGCAAACCGGTGCCGAAGGTCATCGATTTCGGCATCGCCAAGGCGCTCTCGAATCCGTTGACCGACCGGTCGCTCCTCACGGAAGTGGGGCGCGCCATTGGCACGCCGGCCTACATGAGTCCGGAGCAGGCCGATCCGTCTGCGCTCGACGTCGATACCCGCACGGACATCTACTCGCTGGGTGTCCTGCTCTACGAGCTGCTCACGGGCCACCTGCCGCTCGACCCCAACGTCATGGGGCTCAACGCCTACCTGATGCGCCTCGCGCAGCGCGAGGCGACGCCGAACACCCCGAGCGCCAAGTTCAGCACGCTGGGCAATGCGGCGAGCTCGGTGTCCATGCTGCGCCGCGTGGATGCGAAGACGCTGCGCCGCGAGTTGAGAGGCGACCTGGACTGGATCGTGATGAAGGCGCTGGAGCCCGACCGCACGCGTCGCTACGAAACGGTCAACGGGCTCGCGATGGATATCGAGCGCCATCTGCACGACGAACCGGTGTTTGCGCGTCCCCCGTCCACGCTCTACCGCCTGTCCCGCTTCGCCCGTCGCAACCGTCTCGCGGTGGCGGCCGGCGCTATCGTGACGGCGGCACTGGTCATCGGCCTGACCGTGGCGGGGCTCGCGCTCGTACGTGCGCGGCGTGCGGAGTCGCTGGCGCGACGTGAGGCGGAGACGTCGCGCCAGGTGGCGAACTTCCTCACCGGGCTGTTCCGGGTGTCTGACCCGAGCGAGGCGCGCGGCAACAGCGTGACGGCGCGAGAAATCCTGGATCGCGGCGCCGATCGGATTCGCGGCGAGCTCGCCGAGCAGCCTTTGGTGCAGGCGCAGCTCATGCACACGATGGGCATCGTCTACCGCGAGATGGGGCTGTTCGCGCAGGCGCAGCCGTTGCTCGAGCAGTCCATCGCCACGCGCCGCACGCAGGTGGCCGAGGACGATCCCGCCGTGCAGGCGAGCCTGCTCGAACTGGCGCGACTCGCGCAGCAGCAGGGACGCTTTGCGGTGGCGGAGTCGCTGTACCGCGTGACGCTTGGCGTGCGAGAGCGCACCCTCGGCCCGGAGCACCCGGATCTCATGGTCCCGCTCGGAGCCTTCGGCGGCATGCTCGTGACACGCGGACGGTATCCCGAGGCCGAGTCGCTGCTCACGCGCGCCGTTGCCCTGCGCGCGACGAGCACGGCCCCCGACGACGCGGCCTATGCGCGCACCCTGCGATATCTGGCGTCGGCGTACCTGGCCGAGAAGCGCTACGCCGAGGCGGAGCCCGCATTCCGGCGCGCGCTCGCGATGTACGAGCGCGTGGCGGGGGCCGACCATCCCGATGTCGGCCGCGCGCTGAACAACCTGGGCATCGTCTACTACGGGTTGCAGCGATATGACGAGGCGGAACAGTACTATCAGCGCGCCGAGGCGAATCTGTCCAAGGCACTCGGGGCCGACCATCCCAACGTCGCCTCGATCAACATCAACCTCGGCGAGATCGCCTGGCGCCGGCAGCGGTACGCCGATGCCGAAATGCGGCTGCGACGTGCGCTCGCCATTCTCGAGAAGAGCGTTGAGGCCACCCACCCGAGCATCGCGACGGCCGAGTACGACCTGGCCAACGTCATGCGCGACGCCGGCCGGCTGGCCGACGCGGAGCCGCGTTATCGCAAGGCGCTGCAGATTCGCGAAGCCGCGTTCGGGCGCGACGCGCCAGCCGTGGCAGAGGTGCTTACGGAGTACGCGAAGCTGGAACGACTGAGGGGGCGTACCGCAGAGGCGGAACGGCTTGAGGCGCGGGTGAAGGCGACGCCTGTTCGGCAGCCGTAACGGCGCGGAACGAGGAGGAGGTAGAGGCGTCGCGAGGAGCGAGGGGATGCGGAACGAGGAGGGACGCCGCTGGTGCGCCAGCGATCTCCCTCCTCGTTCCACACCTCGTCCCTCCTCGCGACGCCTCTACCCCCTCCTCGTTCCGCGCATGTCACTTCATCCGCGCCAAATCCGCCTCCGCCGCGATCGTCCCAAACGCGCCCCACTGGCCCGTGGCCACGATGCGCTCGAGCAGGCGCACGCCCTCGACGCGACGACCGTTTGCGAGGTGCCAGTTGGCCACGCCGTAGGCTGCTGACACGTCTGACACCGACATCTGCCCGTCGGGACCCGTGGCGAGCACCGAGTCCGGCGGCAGTTCGCCCTTGTACAGCAGCATCAACCGGTGGTACGCCTCGTTCTCCACGATATGCATGTCGCGTCGCATTGGGGCCACCACGCGCGCCGCCTCGGCGTCGAGGCCGCTCCGGCGCAACGACATGTAGAGCCAGTGCGCCATCGAAACGCGCCGGTCGTCGTTGGTGGCGATGTCAACCTCGTGCTGCGCCACGGTGGCCGCCTTGGTCCAGTCGCCACGCAGGTAATGCGCGAGCGCGAGGTGATAGCCGATGTTCGAATGCAGCGTGCCGATGGGGATGCCGCGTGGGTTCGGCTGCCCGTCGGGCTCAACGATGTCCGGCTTGCCGACCACAAGAACGGCGGCGCGGTCAAGGTCGCGCACTGCGGCGTCGAAGTCTCGCACCGAGATGAAGCGATGCCCGCGGTGGCGCAGCAGCCACGGATTGTCGGGATGCAGCGCGAGCCCGCGCGTGTAGATCTCGATGGACTCGCGCAACTGTCCGACATACCCGAGGCGGCGCGCGTACCAGATGATGGAGTCGAGATCGGCGGGCGTATGCTCGTAGGCGCGCCGCGCCTCGGCCAGCTGCGCCTCATACCGCGCGCGCACGGCCGCGGAGAGCGGCAGGGTGCGAAGGGTGTCGCCGAGGAGGGAGATCGCCTGTACGTCGACGCGACGGGGCAAGGCGGTGGCGGTGGCCTGCGCACCGAGCGCGGGCACACCCGCCGTGACAAGGGCGGTCGTGCCGAGCACGCGCCGCATGAGCACGATGGTGCGCGCGACCTTCGAGTGCGATCGCCGATGGACGAGCGGTGATGGAGACATGCCAGATTCTGTGCCCTGGATCGACGCCATGCAATGCGTGCAGGCCACGGTAGCGTGAGAAGGCGACCGGGCCCTCTGGCGTCGCGACGGTGGCGAGAGGCATCTTCGACCGGTCGAACTGACTCCCTTCCCGAGCATCACATGCGTCTCGTCGTCCGTCTGGCCCGCCTCTCGTCGGCCGCCTGCGCCATCGGCCTCCTCTTCGCCCTGCCGACGTCCGGCGTCGCGTCGCCATCTGTGCATGCCTCGCTCAGTGCGATCACGGCGCCCGCCGACTCGCTCGGCATCCGCGATCTGCTCGGCATCAACACGGCCAGCATCGTCGACCTCTCGGCAGACGGCCGCTGGCTCGCGATCACGGTGTCCCAGCGCCGAGATATGCTGGGCGCCGACGGGAGCCGCGACAATGATCCGACCTACCTTCGGCAGGCGCCGGCGCGTCTCGTGGTGGTGGACACGCGGTCACTCGCACAGCGCGACGTGTTCAAGGTGAAGAAGACGGTGCGGACGGCAACCTGGTCGCCCGACGCGGCGAAGCTCGCCATGCTGGTCGTGGAGAACGATGCCGTTCAGGTGATGGTCTGGGACCGGGCGAGTGGTGCCACCACCGCCGCCAAGCTGTCCGCTGGGCAGTACGTGGCGGAGAACAGCGAGCTGCGGTGGAGCGAGGACGGCAAGACGCTGGCATTTGCCGCGCGCGCCGAATCGTGGAAGGCGAAGGCAAATTCGCGCTTCGCGGAACTCACGCAAGGCCCCGTGACCGTGCTCGACGGCACGGAGGATTTCCTCGAATGGGATGCGATGAACCGGATGAACGCGGAGCGCGCCATCGTCCAGTGGACACCCTCCACGGGAGTGGTCACGACACTTCGCGCGACGGGGCGCATCGGGCCCTGGACGCTGGCCAGGGACGGCTCGGCCATCACGGTGCAGGAAGACGTCACGAAGAAGACCGATTATGACGTGATTGGCGGCCGCGAGTGGAAGCTGGTGACGCAGGCGGTGGGCGACACTTCGGCGCGTACGCTCTTCGCGTCGCTCAAGGGCGTGACACTGCACTGGGCGAATGACGGCCGGCGGTACGCGACCACGCGCGAGGGACGCGTGTTTATCGGCTCTATCGCGGACACGTCAAGTCGACAGATCCTCGGGCCGGTGACGGCACGCGGCGGCAGCGGGGCAGCGGCGGCCGCGCCGGCTGCGCCCGACACCAGCGCCGCAGCTCGCGCGCAACGCGCGAAGGAGCGATTCAGCGTGGTGCGGTGGAGCCCGGCAGGTGACGCCCTGCTGGCCCAGAACAGTGAGGGGTTCTGGATGGTGGATGTCGCATCGGGGGGCAAGGAGATGATCGTCGCCCTGCCGGATTCGACCTCCACCGCCCCCCGCCCGCAGCTCACCGAATGGAGTCAGGACGGCCGCTACCTGTATTTCACCGAGAACGCGCGCACCAAGTGGGACCGCGCCGTCTTCCGATACGACCGCCAGTCCAAGCAGCGCGCCGAGCTGGCACGCGGCGCGAGGTTCTTTACGGGACTCAGACTCTCGAAAGACGGCTCCACGGCCGTGCTCTCGATCGCGGACGGCAGCCGGATCGGCGACGTCTACGTGGCCGACCCGCAACTCGGCGCCCTGCGTCGCGTGATGGAGTCCAATCCGCAACTGGCGCAGAAACCGCTCGCCCGGACCGAACTGATCAAGTACCTCGATGCCGACGGCAAGTCGCGGTATGGCGTGGTCTACCTGCCCGCCGATTACCAACAGGGGACGCGCTATCCGACCGTCTTCCTGATTTACGAGGAGTTCTTCGACGACACGTGGGACGCGGTCGCGAACCTGCTCACCGCGCACGGCTACGTCGTCGTGAAGCCCAGTGTCGGCTTCGAAACCGGCTACCCGGGCGAGGCGTGGCAGAAAGGTGTGCTCGCGGCGGCCAATGAAGTGATCCGGATGGGCATCGCCGACAGTGCACGGCTGGGCGTGCACGGCACGAGTTATGGCGGCTATGCCACCAACCTGCTGATCACCTACACCGACCGCTTCAAGGCCGCCATCAACATGAGCGGGAAGGTGGACATCATCTCGTTCTACACCGACAGCCCGCGGCTGGGCGTGCGGAACATCCACGCGGCGGAGAAGAGCCAGGACCGCATCGGTGCGACGCTCTGGCAGCAGCCGCAGAAGTACGTGGAGCATTCGGCCATCATGTTCGCCGATCGCATCAAGACGCCGTTGTTGCTGATGACCGGCGGCGAGGACCACAATGTGCCGGCCATCAACACGCGCGAGATGTACTACGCGCTGCGGCGGCTCGGAAAGACGGTGACGTGGGCCAATTACGTGAATGGCGGCCACGGCACGCCCAACACGACGGAGGCGGATTTCATTGACTACCACCAGCGCGTGCTGGATTGGTACGGCAAGTACTTGAAGCCCGTCGCACCTTCGCCATGAGGACTGGCGCGATGCCCCGCAATCGCAGAGAATCAGACGTCTCCTGCCACCGGATGCCCATGCGCCGTCTCGCCGCTCTCGCCCTTCTGTGCCTTCCCGTCACCCTCGCCGCGCAGCAGGGCGCACCGGCCAAGCGATGGTTCAAGGGGAACACGCACACCCACACCATCAACAGCGACGGCGATTCGTCGCCCGATGACGTGGTGAAGTGGTACAAGGAGCACGGCTACCAGTTTCTCGTGCTCACCGACCACAACGTGCTGACAAGCGTCGAGGGGCTGAATGCGCTGTACGGGCTCGACGACAAGTTCGTGGTGATTCGCGGCGAGGAGATCACCGACCGCTTCGACAAGAAGCCGATTCACATCAATGGCCTCGACCCGTCGCGCGAGATTGAGCCCCAGGGCGGGACGAGCGTGGTCGAAGTCATCCAGCGCAACGTGGACGCCATCCGCGCCGCCAATGCCGTGCCGACCATCAACCACCCGAACTTCGGGTGGGCCGTCTCGTCGGACGAGCTGAAGCAGGTCCGCCACACGCGGCTCTTCGAGATCTTCAACGGGCATCCGATGGTCAACAACCTCGGCGGCGGCGGTGTCGCCGGGCTCGAGGAGGCGTGGGACGCCATCCTGACGAGCGGACTCACGCTGTACGGCATCGCGGTGGACGACGCGCATCACTTCAAGCGGCCGGATGATCGCACGGCGTCGCGACCGGGGCAGGGGTGGGTGGTGGTGCGCGCCGAGCGGCTCGAGGCGCGCACGCTGCTGGCGGCGCTGGAGCGCGGCGACTTCTACGCGAGCACGGGCGTGGAGCTGAGCGACTATGCGGCGAGCGACAAGGCGATGACGCTGACGGTGAAGCCGAACAGCTGGAGCAAGTACCGCATCCAGTTCATTGGCAGCGGCGGCAAGGTGCTGCAGGAGTCCACGGCGAGTCCCGCCACGTACACGTACCGCGGCGACGAAGGGTATGTGCGCGCGCGCGTGGTCGAGTCCAACGGGCTAATGGCCTGGACGCAGCCGGTGCGAGTTGGCGCATCGAAGTAGCGAACGTGCGCCTGGCGTAACTGGCGCCGGTAAAGGAGACGCGCCGCACGCGTTTCGGGCGAGATCGCGACGGGGCCCCCGATACCAGGGAGCCCCGTCGTTCATGCGGAAGGCGCGGTGTCGCCTACTTGGCGGCTGGCGCCGGCGAGCGATCCTCGTTCCACATATGCCGCCACGCCTTCCAGGAGCCATCGGCTTGCCGCTTGTGGATGACGATCCACTTGCCGCGCGTGGACACGGGCTTCGCGTTGCCCTTCTTGGCCGTAGACGTCACCTGCCACGTCCCGCGCGACATGCCCACGTCCCCCCACACCGCGACTTCGTCGACCGTGGCGGTCTGGACCGACGAGTTCTCGGCAAAGGACTTCTCACTCTCCGCGATAACAGCGGCCTTGCCCACCAGTTCGGGGCCGTCGGGACGCATCTGGATGATGTCGTCGGCGTCGTCGGCGGAGGCCGCCACGGCGTCACCGGCGTTGTACGCCTTCAGGAACGGCTCCGTCTGGGCGCGAATGGTCGCCTCATCCGCTGCGGCGTCGTGGGCCGGTGGAGGGGGAGGGGCTTTGGCGCACGATGCGGCGGTCACGATGCACACGAGGGTCAGCACGAGCGTTGATGCTTTCACGCTTGCCTCCGGCGTGGGGGTGGGTATCGAGCCTCGGACCGAACGTGTCGCTATCGGAACATCTTCGCAAGCAATTGTGCGCGTGATGGGTGGCACGATTCACCGAATGCACTACATTGCGTGCATCGCAATACCGCAGGCCAACGCGCGACCATTCCGGGGTTGCGGCAATCCACCGCTGTAACCGTCGGCCGACGCCTGAGACCATGACCGATCCACGACCGCTCGACGTATCGACGCCGCTCCCCGCGCATCCACCGGGTGCCGTACTGCACTGCGACTCCGACCTGGTGGGCGTGCTCGTCACGCACGACTGGCGACGGCTGATCGCGATTCGCCCCATCGCCGCCGGGAAGAAGGTGTTCTCGGTCGTCGGCCGCGAGACGCCGATCCCCACGCGCTACTCGATCCAGGTGGGGCCGAATCTCCACCTCGACCAGGACGACGCCCACGACGCCAACGAGGTCGTGCGCCGCTACCCGTGGCGCTACATGGACCACGCGTGCGATCCGGCGACGCTCATCCGCAACCGTGCCGTGATCGCCCGTCGCGACATCGCACCGGGCGACGCGATCACGTTCAATTACAACACGACGGAATACGACATGGCCGAGCCGTTCCGCTGCCACTGCGAGAGCGCGCTCTGTGTCGGGCTCGTGCGCGGCGCCCGCTACCTGACGCCGGGGCAGCGCGCGTTGATTGAGGATTGGATGGCGGAGTACCTTCGTTGAGAGCCGAAGCTTCCCTACAGCACGGCACGGGGAGGAGGTAGAGGCGAAGGAACGGGGCACGAGAGGTGGAACGAGGAGGGAGTTCACTTGCACGCCAGTGAACTCCCTCCTCGTTCCGCACCTCGTCCCTCCTCGCTACGCCTCTACCTCCTCCTCGTTCCACCAATCACCTAGCGTCCTGCCAACGCCGCAGCAATCGCCTTCTCCGCCAGCGGCGCCATCACACGATACCCCGCTTCGTTGGGGTGCACGCCATCGCCCGACAGCGTGGCCGGCAGCCCGCCGCGCGCATCCACCATCGCGCCGTGGTAGTCGAGGTACGTGGCTCCGGCCGCCGCCGCGTACCGCTTCATCCAGGCATTCAGAGCCATGATCTTGGGCGCCGGCTCCAGCCCCTGTTTCCACGGGTAGTCGTAGACCGGCAGCACCGATGACAGGACCACGCGAATACCGTGCGCCGTCGCGATCTCGGTCATCGCGCTGAGGTTGTCCTCGATCATGGCCTGGGTGGACGGCCCGGTGTTGCCCGCGATGTCGTTGGTCCCGGCCAGGATTACCACGACGGCGGGCTTCAGCGCGACGACATCCTGATGGAATCGCACGAGCATCTGCGGCGTGGTCTGTCCGCTGATGCCGCGGCCGATGTACGGCTTGCCCGGGAACATCGCCGCAAAGTGCCGCGCCCAGGAATCGGTGATGGAGTTGCCGTAGAAGACGACGCGCCGCTCACCGGCGGCGGGTGCGGCGAGCGAATCGTTGGCCGCCCGATATCGTCGCAGCCCCGCCCAGTCGTTGCGCAGTCGCTCCAGCGCGGCAGAGTCGCGTGCCGCGCGCGCGGCGATCTGCGCCGCGCTGGGCGCGGCCGGAACGGCCGGAGCAGGGGCGGGCGGGGCTGTCTGCGCCGCCGCAACGGCAGCGACCAGTGGCAGAAGCAGGCAAATGGCAGCGCGGTGACGCATTGAACTCCTCACGCGGAAATGGCAGCTCACCAGAATGTACCCGTCGCGCCCGCCTCGCGTCCCCGCATCCCTCACTCCGCACCACACCCTGTTCCCTGCACCCCACCGTGCCCCTGCCCCTTCCCGCCTCTCAAGCATCCGTATATCCGGATAGATGAATGTCCATCACCGCCCGCCCCGACGGATCCGCCATCTTCGCAAACGCCGCATCCCAGCGCAGCGCTGTTTCGGTTGAGCAGGCCACGCTGCGCTCCCACGGCACGCAGTGCACCGCGGTCGCCGAGGGGAAGTGGTGCTCGAAGAGCTGGCGATACAGGTACGCCTCCTTGGTCTCCGGTGTCTTCACGGGAAAGCGCTCCGCCGCCCCGCTGAGCATGCCGTCCGTGATCTCCCGCTCGGCGTGGGCCTTCACCCCGTCAATCCACGAGTATCCGACGCCGTCCGAGAACTGTTCCTTCTGACGCCAGAGCACGGCATCGGGAATGGCTCCAGTGAAGGCGTGACGCAGCGGGTACTTCTCGATCGGCCGCGGCCGGTCGGCGTTGCGCGGCAGCTTCAGCGAGGGCTCGAGGTTCATCGCCACATCCAGGAAGTCCCGGTCGAGAAACGGCACACGCACCTCGACGCCCCACGCCGCCCCGGACTTGTTGGCGCGCGCGCAGTCGTAGAGGTGCAGCTTCTGGAGCTTGCGCACGCATTCGGCGTGCAGTTCCGGTCCGTCCGGCGCCTTGTGGAAGTAGAGGTAGCCGCCGAAGATCTCGTCCGCCCCCTCGCCCGACAGCACCATCTTGATTCCCATCGCCCGGATCTTGCGCATCATCAGGTACATCGGCGTAGACGCGCGGATCGTCGTGATGTCGAAAGTCTCGAGGTGGTAGATCACGTCCGACAGCGCGTCGAGCCCTTCCTGCACCGTGAAGTGGATCTCGTGGTGGATGGCGCCGATGTGGTCGGCCACGGCGCGCGCCGGCGCGAGATCAGGCGCCCCCTCCAGCCCGACCGCGAACGAGTGGATGCGCGGCCACCAGCTCGGGCCCCGGTCGCCGTCCTCGACGCGTCCCTCGCGATACTTGGCGGCGATGGACGCCACGAGCGACGAGTCCACGCCGCCGCTGATCAGCACGCCGTACGGGACATCGCACATCAGCTGGCGGTGCACCGCGCCCTCCAGCGCCTCGCGCAGCGCCGTGGCGTCATACGGCGCGTCAGGGACGCGTCCGGACTCAGCCCACGTCGGCTCGTAGTAGCGCTGGAAGCCCCGGTCGGCCTGGTGTCCCAGGTAGAAGTGTCCCGGCGGAAATTCGCGGATCCGCTCGCAGTGCCCGACGAGCGCCTTCATTTCCGACGCCACGAACATGTGCTCGTGGCGGTCCCAGCCGACGTAGAGGGGAATAACACCAATCGGGTCGCGCGCGATAAGGAACGTCCGGCGACGGGGATCGTGCAGGACGAAACCAAAGATGCCGTTGATCCGGTTCAGCCACTCCCTCGGCTCTCCCTCGTCGTAGAGGTAGAGAAGCACCTCGCAATCCGAGAGGGTCTGGAACGCGTGCGGCCGCCCCAGTCCAGCCCTCAGGTCGCGGTGGTTGTAGATCTCCCCGTTCACGGCAAGCACGGCACCCGTGTCGGAGTCAATGAGCGGCTGCGCCCCATGCTCGACGTCCACGATGGACAGCCGCTCGTGCGCGAGGATGGCCTGCTCGTCGCTGTAGATGCCGCTCCAGTCGGGGCCGCGGTGGCGCACCTTGCGGGCGAGCGCGAGCGCCTGCCGACGCAGCTCCGCGTGGGGGGCGCGCGCCGGGTCGAGGCCGAGGATGGTGAGGATGCCGCACATGGAAACTCCAGGGGGAAAGAAAAAACCCCCGATTCGCGGTTGCGAATCGGGGGTGGTCCGGAAGCGGGGGTGTCTACAACGCGCCCAAGCCGGTCCACGCGCGATTCGCGCGGGGATTCCGGTTGTTATTGCGGGTGAACCGCTGGGTCGAGGGCGTCGTCATGTTGGTGCCGAACAGTATCGAGGGTGCGCCGTTGACGTCAAGCCGTCAGTTCGTCGTACGCCGCGGTCAGCGGCCGTTCCGTCAACGGACCGTGGTCGGGGAAGCCCTTGAGCGGTTCGGTGATCTTCACGATCACCTCCTTCGGCTTGCCCGCCTTGATCTCGCCGCGCACGAATTCGAGAAGGGCCGTGAGGTAGTCGCGGTGGAAGTGCAGGTCGGCGGCCGGTCCGGTGATGGGAAAGTTCGTCCCTGAGTGGCCGAAGATGTAGATCGTGTCGGCGTCGTGCGCGCGCGCCACCTTCTCGAGTGTGACGATCCAGTTGGCGATGGACGCGCCGCCGGGGCGGTCGATGACGGGATGGCGCCGGTTGAACATCAGGTCGCCCATGTGCACGACGTTGGCCTTTTCGAAGGTCACGGTGGCATCGCCGCCGGTGTGTGCCGGGCCGAAGTGCGCGAGCGCCATGGTCTCGCCACCCACCCGCTCGCGCCACGTGGTCTCGAAGAGCGTGTCAGCGTAGGTCTGGGCCGGCGCCGGCGATGCCACGCCGGGCTGCGGCGACTGCGCCGCGCGCTCGGCGGCCGCACGCTGGAGGCCGGGCACGTTGGCGTGGGCGAGGATCTTCCGCGCGGCGGGACGGAAGACACCATTGCCGCCGGTGTGGTCGCCGTGGTGATGCGTATTCACCAGATAGTCGAGCATGCGCCCGCCGGTGCGCCCGTTCACGGCGTCGA
Organism: Gemmatimonadaceae bacterium; assembly: GCA_041661925.1. Classification (GTDB taxonomy): domain Bacteria; phylum Gemmatimonadota; class Gemmatimonadetes; order Gemmatimonadales; family Gemmatimonadaceae; genus PNKL01. Next base: position 27,906 of record JBAZTM010000003.1, on the reverse strand, counting down.
GGCAGGTCTTGGCCGAGTCCGGATACTGCGAATCCACGACCACGGCGCTTTGGCCGTCAATGTGCCAGCCAATATTGCCGCCGCGGCCGATAAAGGTGCCCACGGTGCCGCGCACGAGCACGAGGGTGCCGGGCTGCGGGAAGGCTGCGCCCTGGGCAAGGAGCGCGCGCCAGTCGAGGGCAGTGGCGGCTAACGCCAGGGCTGAGGACTGAACGAAACTTCTGCGGGAGATGGGCATTGTGGTGCAGAGTGCGGGAACAGGGTGTGGTGCGGGGGGGCGCGGAATGATTGGAAGCTACGACTTCCTCCCCGCGGGGAGCAATCACCATCGTAATCCCGAATCGCAATCCGCATTCCCAATCCGAGCTCCCAATTCTCAATCGTAGTTAAGCAAGAGCGGCACCCCGATGAGGGGTGCCGCTCGTCCCATCCGAACCACCCTGCAGCCTAGAACATGTAAATCAGCTTCACGATGGCCGTGCTGCCCGTGTACGGACGGTTGCCGTAGCCGGTCGTGATGGCGCCGAGCGGGTCCATGCGCGGCACGCCCGGGGTCACGTCGGTCGTCGCAAAGTCGACGACCTCGAACTTCTCATACTGATAGCCGAGGCCAAGGCCCATGTTCGGACGGAACATGTGCTTCAGGTCGACCTTCAGCTGCGACCACGTGTTGGTCACGTTGGGCAGCGGGATGTAGCAGGAGGCGATGCCCGTCGAGCAGGCGCGGGTGTCGCCAGGCGTGCGCAGCGCGACATTGTCCGGGTTCAGCAGCTGCTGGACGCGCGGGCCGTTCATGTCGAACTCGGCGTCCGAGTCGCTGAAGTTGAAGGCGAAGCGAATGTCGGTCTTGGGCAGGGCCTGGATCAGGTCCACCCAAACGCCGGCGGTGGCCACGTCCTCGGTGTTGTCGAGGTACCAGTCGCGATTCGGATCCACCCAGCTGTTGTACGCGGAAGTCGGCGAATCCGGATTCGCGTTGCGCGACTTCTGGTTCGACGTGAAGTGATCCACGCCGTACATGGCGCCAAAGGTGACCTTGTCGTTCATGTAGAAGTTGCCCGACAGGTTCACCGACGTGTTGTTGCTGCTCAGCAGGCCGAACGAGTGGCCTTCACCGGTGTACTCGTCGTCCAGCGTGTTGAGCGACAGGTTGAGGTCGAACTTGCTCGACGGCGTGAGCGACAGGATCACCGTGCTCTTGATGCGATCCATGTCGGCTTCGTCGTAGAAGCGCAGTTCGTTCTGTCCGCCGCCCTCCTCGATGTGCTCGATCGAGAGCCCGCTGCCGATGCGACGCGTGGTCTCGAGGATGCCGCGAAGGTTGAAGTACTGGTTCTGGTAGGCGTCGAGCGAGGCGCGGAACGTGTAGTCCGTCATGTCGCTGAAGGCGCGGCCGCCGCGCTTCACGTCATCCATGATGTAGCCGACCTTCAGTGCGGTGCCGCGGTGCGGCAGCATGAAGGTGGCGCCTGCTTCCATGGTGCTCTGCCGGATGTCCTGGCCGCGCGTCAGGCTGCCCGGCGCGTACTCCGGCACCGCGTCGAAGCGGACGTTGTACTCGCCGTTCCAGTGCGGGGTGACGTTGTCGTGGTCGTTGAAGCGGTACTTCATGTCGAACGCGAAGTAGTCGGTGGGCCGCGTGGCGAAGTTGATCACCGCGTTGAGGCCGTCCACCTCTCCTTCCGCCGTCGGGCGCGGCAGCGCCGCGAGGCCGGGGAAGAAGGCGTACGTGGCCGCCTGCGCGATCTTGGTGTTCGTCGTGAACGGCAGGATGTCGTCATCCTGCGTCATCTTCGTAAAGGAGAACTGGCCGTTGAGCGTCGTGTGGTTCGGCATCTTGTACAGGCCGAAGACGCGGAACGTGTTCATCTGGCTGCTCGGCGCCATCGACATGCGGCCGAAGGCCGGGCCGTTGCCGTTGCTGTAGCCGCTGGGATCCCAGGGGCCGGCGGGCGGCACCTTGCCGTTGTCGAAATCCGTCGCGCGGAGCGGATTATCCCACTCCAGCGAGGGGAAGTTCTGCTTGAAGAACGAACCCTGGTATTCGGCGCGGATCATGCCGTGGGCCGACTTGTTCAGCTCGAGCCCGGCGGTGAACTCGTTGACCGTGTTGTCGAGCGACATCGGCACGTTCGTGGCGTCACTGAACGCGAACGCCGCACCCCACGGCTGGTTCCCGGACTTCGCAATCATGGCGTACTTCATGTCCACGGCGGCGAAGTCGTTGACCCGGTACTTCATGCCCATCGTCAGCGTGTTGCGCTGGGCCGACATGGGGAACTCCGTCGCGATGCTGCGATAAATGGACGCGACGTTGGTGGCGGCGGTGGTGCCGATGCCGACCACGCCCGGTTCCTTGTTCTGGACGCGGGTGCGTAGTGCGGGATCGAGCGTCCACTTGTTGTTCCCGGCGTCCCGGTAGGGCGTCAGGGTGTTGTACGCGTAGTTCAGCGGCTGGCCGTTGAAGCTGAGGTTGAACTTGGCCTTGCCGAACCGGTTGTAGCTGAACGCATACGCCTGGTCGTTGTAGCCGACGTTGGCGGCGCTGAAATCGTACGACACCGCGTCCGATTCCCTCGTGATGAGCACCTTGCTCGACAGGCCGCTCTGGAGGTCCCGATACCGCTCGTACCGGGCTTCGTCACCGGTGGTCGTCGTTGCACGGAAGCCAAGCTCCCATGTCTGTTCCACGGCCGGCTTTGCCGGCGCCGCGGCCTTCTGCTGGGCCCCCGCCACGCTGGCGGAGGCGAGCACGAGGAGCGCGGCTGAAATCCTGAATCTGTTGCGCATCTCAGTCTCCCTCTCCCTTAGCGTAGGAACGCCTTGCCGTTGGGGTTGTTGGACCCGTGGATCTGCTGGTGGCAGTTCGCGCACGAGCGTCCCGTGATCTTGTTGGCGTTTGATGAGTTGGCCTTGACGAAGCCGTCATAGATCGTCGGCGGATGCCGCGACGTCACGTGGCAGCGCTGGCACAGGCCGGGCAGCTTGGCCACGAGCATGCGGTCATTGCTCGATCCGTGCGGGTCGTGGCAGGTCACGCACGAGTTGGCGACCGGGGCATGCTCCCACAGGAACGGACCGCGCTTCTCCTGATGGCAGCTGGTGCAGCTCTGGTCCACGGTCGTGCCGGCGCGGAGCATCTTGACGTTGGCCGAGCCGTGAAGGTTGTGGCAGGACGAGCAGGCCAGATTGCCTTCGCGCACCGGCATGTGGTTGAACCGGTTCAGCTTGTTCACGATGGCCTGGTGGCATGACGCGCAGAGTTTGGACTGCGACGCTTCCTTCAGCTGCTTCTCGCCCTTGGGGCTGTGAATGCTGTGGCAGCTCGAGCAGCTCACGTTGCGCGCTTCGTGCTTGCTGTTCGCCCAGAACGCGTGCTCGCTGGACGTATGGCAGTTCGTGCAGGTGGCCGACGCCTCAACGGCGCTGATCTTGTTGAACTGGAGCGGCTTCACCTTTTCGGGATCATCCGCGTGCTTGCTGCCGGGCCCGTGGCACGATTCGCAACCGCGGCCGGCGGCCGGCGTGCGCGGATCGGCGACCTTGAAGTGAAGGCTCTTGTCGCCCGCCTTGTTTTCGTGGCAACCAAGGCACGTCTCCATGCCCACATAGGTCGCGGCGTCCGCGGCCTTGGAAGTCTGTTGATTCTGTTGTGCTCCCGCCGGGGCAAACGCCACCGTGGCGGCGAGCGCACCGCACGCGAGCCAGAATGCAGGCCCGCTGACGCTGCTCCCTCTCTCTCGACGCTTCCTGTCCGACATGACCCCTCCTGAGAGGCGAAAACCGGGATAGATCGATCCCTCGTCCATTCTCCGAACGTCGCGTCACCAAAAGGATGACAGGCGATGCGTGAAACTGCTGAGATTATCGGGACGTGTCAGTCGGAAGATCGCGAATACTACGTAGGGAATTGCCCTACGTCTTCATCCGTGATTTGCAGGGCCTGGGGGTGTGAGTTTTGCGGCATGTCCTGTTATTCCAAGCGGTTATGAAATCCGCATTCCGCACGGCAAACTAAGAAACGGCACCCCCCTTTCGGGAGGTGCCGCCTTTGCCAACCAAGTCCGCCGAGGGCAGCGCCCTCGGTGAACGGTCTGCTCTAGAACTTGTAGATCAGCTTGACGATCGCCGTCGATCCGGTGTACGGACGGTTGCCGTAGCCGGTCGTGATGGCGCCGAGCGGGTCCATGCGCGGCTCACCGGGCGTCAGGTCTGTCGTCGCGAAGTCGACGATCTCGAACTTCTCGTACTGGTAGCCCAGGCCGACGCCCATGTTCGGACGGAACATGTGGCGGAGGTCGAACTTCACCTTCGACCACGTGTTGGTCACGTTGGGCAGCGGGAGGTAGCAGGACGCAACGCCCGTGGAGCAGGCCCGGCTGTCGCCGGCCGTGCGAATCGCCGTGTTGTCCGGCGCCTTGAACTGCTCAATGCGCGGACCGTACATCGTGTACTCGAGGTCCGAATCGCTGAAGTCATACGCGAACCGGATGTCGGTGTTCGGCAGGGCCTGGATCAGGTCAATCCAGACACCGGCGTTCTTGATGGTCTCATCGTTGTCCATGTACCAGTCACGATTGGGATCCACCCAGCTGTTGTACGCGGACGTCGGCGAATCCGGATTCGCGTTGCGCGACTTCTGGTTGGAGGTCCAGTTGTCCACGCCGAACGAGGCGCCGAAGGTAACCTTGTCGTTCACATAGACGTTGCCCGACAGGTTGATCGACGAGTTCTTGCTCTCGAGCAGGCCAAACTGGTGCCCTTCACCCGTGTACTCGTCGTTCATGCCGCTGTACGACAGGTTGAGGTCGAACTTGCTCGACGGCGTGAGGCCAAGGATCACGGTGCTCTTGATGCGATCCATGTCGGCTTCGTCGTAGAAGCGGAGCTCGTGCTGGCCGCCGCCCTCTTCGATGTGCTCCACCGAGAGTCCGCTACCGATACGGCGCGTGGTCTCGAGGATGCCGCGGAGGTTGAAGTACTGGTTCTGGTAGGCGTCGAGCGAAGTACGGAAGGTGTAGTCCGTCATGTCGCTGAACGCGCGACCGCCACGCTTGAAGTCATCCATGACGTAGCCGACCTTCAGCGCCGTGCCGCGGCTCGGCAGCGTGAACGTCGCGCCCGCTTCCATGGTGTTCTGGCGAATGCTCTGTCCATGGGTGAGCGTGCCCGGACCGTACTCCGGCACCGCGTCAAAACGGACGTTGTACTCGCCGTTCCAGTGCGGGGTGACGTTGTCGTGGTCGTTGAAGCGGTACTTCATGTCGAAGCCGAAGTAGTCGGTCGGCCGTGTCGAGAAATTGACCACGGCGTTGATCGCGTCCACCTGCGCTTCGGCGGTCGCGCGCGGAAGCCGCGCGAGGCCGGGGAAGAAATTGTACGTCGCCGCCTGGGCGATCTTGGTGTTCGTCGTGAACGGCAGGATGTCGTCATCCTGCGTCATGCGGATGAGCGAGAACGAGCCATTCAACGTCGTGTGCGCCGGCATCTTGTACAGCGCGGTGACGTTGAGGGCGTTCATCTGGCTGCTCGGCGCCATCGACATGCGGCCAAAGGCCGGGCCGTTGCCGTTGGAGTAGCCGCTGCCGTCCCAGGGGCCGGCCGGCGGCGCCTTGCCGTTGTCGAAATCCGTCGCGCGGACCGGATTGTCCCACTCCAGCGAGGCGAAGTTCTGCTTGAAGAACGAGCCCTGATACTCGGCGCGGACCATGCCATACTCTGACTTCACCAGTTCCAGGCCGGCGACGAGTTCGTTCACGGTGTTGTCGAGCGACATCGGCAGTTCGCCCGCGTTGCTGAACGCATACGCCGCGCCCCACGGCATGTTGCCCGACTTCGTGACCATGTTGTACTTGAAGTCCACGGTCGCGAACTCATTCACCCGATACGAGAGCCCGGCCGCCAGCGTGTTGCGCTGCTGGGACATCGGGAATTCGGTCGCGATGCCGCGGTAAATCGAGCCGGCCGCATAGGTCGCGGCGCTCGTGACGACGCCCACCACCCCGACTTCCTTGTTCTGCACGCGGGTGCGCAGGGCAGGGTCAAGCGTCCATTTGTTGTTCCCCGCGTCCCGCCACGGGGTCTTGCTGTTGTACGCGTAGTTCAGGGGCTGGCCGTTGAACTCCAGGTTGAACTTCGCCTTGCCGTACCGGTTGTAGCTGAAGGCATAGGCCTGGTCGTTGTAGCCGACGTTCGCGGCGCTGAAATCATACGCCACCGCGTCATCCGCCTTGCCGAGCCAGATCTTGCTGAAGAGGCCCGACTGCAGGTCCTGATACCGTTCGTAGCGGGCTTCGTCGCCCGTCGTTGTGGTCGCACGGAAGCCAAGCTCCCATGCCTGTTCCAAGGCCGGCTTTGCCGGCGCCGCAGTCTTCTGCTGCGCTCCCGCCACGCTGGCGGAGGCGAGCACGAGGAGCGCGGCCGAAATCATGTAACTAGTGCGCATCTCAGTCTCCCTCTCCCTTAGCGTAGGAACGCCTTGCCGTTGGGGTTATTGGAGCCGTGAATCTGCTGGTGGCAGTTCAGGCACGAGCGGCCGGTGATCTTGTTGGCGTTCTGCGAGTTCTGCAGCGTGTAACCATCGTAGACCGTCGGCGGATGCCGCGACGTCACGTGGCAGCGTTGGCAGATGCCCGGCTGCTTGGCGACGAGCATGCGGTCGTTGCTCGATCCATGCGGATCGTGGCACGTCACGCACGAGTTCGCGACCGGGGCGTGCTCCCACAGGAACGGACCGCGCTTCTCCTGGTGGCAGCTGGTGCAGCTCTGGTCGATGTTGGTTCCGGCCCTGAGCATGCGGACGTTGGCCGAGCCGTGCACGTTGTGGCACGACGAGCAGGCCATCTTGTCTTCGCGCACCGGCATGTGGTTGAACCGGTTCATCTTGTTGGCGATCGCCTGATGGCAGGAGGCGCAGAGCTTACCCTGCGTCGCTTCCTTCAGGCCCTTGTCGCCCTTGGCGTTGTGCACGCTGTGGCACGAGACGCAGCTGACGTTGCGAGCTTCGTGCTTGCTGTTCGCCCAGAACGCATGCTCGCTCGTGCTGTGGCACGACGTGCAGGCCGCCGAGGCCGCCACCGCGCTCACCTTGTTGAACTGGATCGGCTTCACCTTCTCCGGATCGTCAGCGTGCTTGCTGCCGGGTCCGTGACAGGACTCGCAGCCCTTGCCGCCAGCGGGCGTCCGCAGGTCGGCCTTGATGCTGTGCATGCCAGCGGTTTTCACGCTCTCGTGGCAGCCGACGCAGGTCTCCTGACCGACGTAGGTCGCACCGGCGACCGCCGCGTCGGCCTTCTGCGACTTGGCGGCCTGGCCGTTGACGGCGAGTGGCGCGAACGCCACTGCTGCCACGAGCACACTGCTCACGAGCCAAGACATCGGCCGCATGAAGCGCATGCCACTACCTCGTACATAGGGAAATGTCATGGCACCCTCCTGAGGTGCTCACACTAATGGAGTTGCTGTAGCTGCCCTTTGCATCAAATGGAGCGCTGCCAAATGGCAGTGGGGCAGGAAGAAATCTGCGAGTGAGAACGCATCTCATCTGTCAGGCGGCGTACGCAACCTGTTGGGGGACTTATTTATACAGCCATTCAGGTCTTTCCTTACGCATCACTACCAATGGTCGCCAATTCGTTGTCGCGACTACGTACAAACAGGCACACGTCGTGGCGTTGAAACCTCGTAAACGCTTGTCCTGCAATCGCTTGTCAATGACCAGCGAACGGACATCCGGCGAGGCTCGCAATTCCTGACATGATGTCGCACCTTGGCCGTCGCGATTGCCTCTCAGTTGGTCACCCGTCCAAGAGAATCCACCCATGATCTCCGCCCGTCGTGCACTCACTGTCGCGTGCCTCCTCCTGACCACCGCCGCCATGCCCAGCGGTTCGTTGACCGTCGATTGGGCGATGGTCGCCAGGATTCGCGAAGAGGGACTGCAACGCTCGCGCGTGATGGACTTCGAGTCGTACATGACCGACGTCCTCGGCGCGCGGCTCACCTTGTCGCGCGACATGCAGCGCGCCCAGCGATGGGCATCCAATGAGATGACGCGCATCGGTCTCGTGAACGTCGTGTTCGAGCCGTTCATGGATTACGGCGTCACGTGGGACAACGAGTACGTGTCGCTGCACCTGCTCGAGCCCGACTATACGCCGATGACGGGCTACCCGATTGCGCACACCAACGGCACCAACGGCCGCGTCGTCGCCGAGGCGGTGATCGTGGACCTGCAGTCGCGCGCCGATCTCGAGAAGTACCACGGCACGCTCAGGGGCAAGGCGGTGCTCGTCACGCCGCCGGTGCGCATCAATCTCGAGGCGATGGCGGCCGGTACGCCGCGCCTCACCGACAGCGCGCTCGCGGCGCTCGAGCACGTGGTCATCGTGCCGCCGCGTGTGGTGCCGCCGCGCGCCGTGCGCAATCCGGACGTGCTGACCGCGGTGGAGAAGACGGCGTTCTACGCGGCGGAGGGCGTGGCCGTGGTGCTGCAGAGTGAAGGCGGAGGCGTCGGGTCCGTCTGGGGGTTCTCGCGTCCTGGCTCGCGCGACGATTTCTACTCGCGCGCCGGCATGCTGGCATCACCCGCCATGATCGCCATCACCCCGGAGCACTACAACCGGATGTACCGCATCCTCTCGCGCGGAATTCCGGTGAAGGTGGAGGTGGAAGTGCGCAATCGCATTGGCGAGCGGGTGGAGCAGGTCGCCAACATCATCGGCGAAATCCCCGGGTCCGACCTCAAGGACGAGGTCGTGATGATTGGCGCCCACTTTGACACGTGGCATGCGAGCCCGAACTCGAGTGACAATACTTCGGGCGTGGCGGTGGCGCTCGAGGCGGCGCGCATCCTCAAGGCGGTGGGCGCCAAGCCGCGCCGCACCATTCGCGTGGCGTTGTGGAACGGCGAAGAGCAGGGGCTGTGGGGTTCGCGGGCCTATGTGCGCAACCACTTCGGCTCGCCGCGCGACTCGCTGCATCCGCCGAAGCCGGCGTACGAGAAGTTCTCGGCGTACTTCAACCAGGACTACGGTGCCGGGCAGTACCGCGGCATCTACCTGCAGGGCAACGAGTCGGCGCGAAAGATGCTGGCGGCCTGGATGGAGCCGTTCCGCGATTTCGGCATGACGACCGTCTCGAACCAGAGCGTGGGCAGCACCGATCACGTGCCGTTCGACGACGCGGGGTTGCCGGGCTTCCAGTTCATCCAGGATCGCCTGCCGGGGAGCGCGGGGCACACGAACCTGGATTATCTCGAGACGATCAATCCGAATGACCTGATGAAGAATGCGGTGGTGATGGCGTCGTACGCGTACCATGCGGCGATGGCGGAGGGGCGCGTACCACGAAAGAAGTTTTAAGGAGGGGTGCAGGGGCTTGGGAGGAGTGAGGAGTGGAGAGATGGGAGAGGAAGGAGGAGGGGGGCGCGCCGGTCGCGCCCCCCTTTTCTCATCTCTCCACTCCTCCCTCTTCACCAAACCCCTGCACCCCTCCTCAACCCGTAGTTGTGGGGTCTTCTCCGACGCCGAAGCAGGGACTTCACCCCACCACCATCGCCTGATCCCTCCGTTACTATGACCTTGTCGGCGGCCGAATGACCGCCGCGTCAATACGGAACGGGAAGGCACATGCTTGTCGCCCCTGCAGTTCCAGCGCGCGCTGCGGACGTTCCGCGCTCCGGCACCGGCGTTCCCTGCCAGGTCGCACAGTGCGATGGCGTGCCATGCGCCGAGGTGCAGGTGGACTGCGAACACTGCGACCGGTCGACCAACCGACTGTGCGACGAGCACCGCGACGCAACCGGTGATGCCGCGAGCGAGCCCACCCGGCAACCGAAATCCAATCATGCGTGAACTGCGACTGCACGGCCGCGGCGGACAGGGCACCGTCATCGCCTCCAAGCTGCTGGCCGTGGCACTCTTTCTCGAAGGACGCGAAGTACAGTCCTTCCCCATGTTCGGCGTCGAGCGCCGCGGGTCGCCGGTGACGGCGTTCCTGCGCGTTGACGATGCGCCGATCAAGCTCCGTTGCGAGATCCAGGAGCCGGACGACCTGATTGTGCTCGATCCGACGCTGATCGGCGCGACCGACATCACCGCCGGCCTCAAGCCGGGCGGACGGATCCTCATCAACACGGACCAGGCGCCCGAGGATTTTCCGCAGCTGCTCGAGCGCTTCCACGTCAGCACCATTGACGCCACCGGCATCGCCATTCGTCACGGGCTCGGCGGCAAGAGCCAGCCCATCGTGAACACCGCGATTCTCGGCGCGTTCGCCGCTGACTCCGGGACGATCACCATGGCGAGCGTACGCGACGCCATCCGCGAGGAGGTGCCGATGCAGATCGAGGCCAACATCGCCGCCGCCGCGGAAGCGGTCACCGCCGTGCGGCACGCCGCGATGCGCGAGCCGCACCTGACGGAGGTGGCCCGTGGCTGAGACGATCACGACGACGGACGGCGTGCGCGCCATTCCCGAAGTGGCGATGAGCACGACGTCCACGCTCGTCACGCGCACCGGCTCGTGGAAGTACAAGCACCCCGCCTACCACGATCGCGTGGCGCCGTGCAATGCCGGCTGCCCGGTGGGCATCGACATCGAGGGGTACCTGAACCTGCTCCGCGAAGGGCGCGTGGATGAGGCGCGAAACCTGCTGCTCGCGGAGAATCCGCTGCCTGCCGTCACGGGGCGCGTCTGCCATCATCCGTGCGAGAACACGTGCAATCGGCGCACGCTCGACGGCGCGGTGGCGATCCACGCAGTGGAACGTGCAATGGGCGACCTGGCACACCAGCGGCCGGCGCCCGTGCTCAAGGGCGAGCGGCGACCGGAGCGGGTGGCGGTGGTGGGCTCGGGCCCGGCGGGACTGGCCTGCGCGTATCACCTGGCGCGGTTCGGCTACGGCGTGACGATCTACGAGTCGGCGAGCGAGGCGGGCGGCATGCTGCGCCTTGGCATCCCGGAGTACCGCCTGCCGCGCGCCGTGCTCGACGGCGACATCGCGCGCGTCGTGGCGCACGGTGTGGAGATCAAGTGCGGCGTGCGCATCGGCGAACACGTCACCTGGAAGGAACTGACGGAACTGTTCAGCGCGGTGTGCATTGCCACAGGTGCGCACACGAGCCGCGCGCTCGGCGTGCCGGGTGAGCAACTCCCCGGCGTGCAGCCGGGACTGGTGTTCCTGCGCGACGTCAACAGCGGCAAGCGCCCCGATCTCGGCCGGCACGTGGTAGTGGTGGGCGGCGGCAACACCGCGATGGACTGCGCCCGCTCGGCGATGCGGCTGGGGGCGAAGGTCACGGTGGCCTATCGTCGCACACGCGAGCAGATGCCGGCCATCAAGGAAGAGGTGGATGACGCAATGCGCGAGGGGGCGGAGTTTGTCTTTCTCGCCAATCCGGTGGAGTTCAAGGAGGCGAACGGCCGCGTGTGCGCGCTCGTCGCCGAACGCATGGCGCTGGGCGAGCCCGATGCGAGTGGGCGCCGGCGGCCCGTGCCGACGGGCGAGCATTTCACCATCGAGGCCGACACGGTGCTCACCGCCATCGGCGAGTCGTCGGCGATCGAGGGGTTCTTCGGCGACGTCGAGGGAAGTGACTCCGGCCTGCAGGTGGACGCGTTGGGCGGCACGAACAAGGACATGCTGTATGCCGGCGGCGACGTCACCGACCTGTCGCGCACGGTGGCCGACGCACTGGGCGCCGGCAAGCGCGCCGCCATCGGCATTGACCGGCACCTGCGCCATCATCACGGCGACACGGCCGAGCTGAACGCGCTGCGGTTTGCCGACGGCAACCTGAGCGCGGCGCGATGGATGGGGCGCGACCCGATTCGGCGCGTGGATCCCGTCAACGCCGTGGTGGGCGTGGACGATGTGAACTTTGCGCAGTACCTGCGCGTTCCGCGCCACGCCGATCCGCACCTCCAGAGCGTCCGCGCGCGCGGCGGCTTCGACGAGGTGAACGCCGGGCTCTCGACGGCGGAGGCGATGGACGAGGCGAAGCGCTGCCTCAATTGCGGCGTCTGCACGCAGTGCGACGTCTGCCTGATCTTCTGTCCCGACGCCGCCATCACGCACGCGGCGGACGGCTCGTACACGATTGCGCTCGATTACTGCAAGGGATGCGGCATCTGCGCCGCCGAATGCCCGCGCGGGGCGATCACCATGACGCAGGACCGGCTATGAAGAAGGTGATGGTGGGAAACCACGCAGTGGCGTGGGGGGTGCGGTTGGCGCGCGTCGAGGTGATCTCGGCGTATCCGATCACGCCGCAGACGCAGGTGGTGGAGAAGCTCTCGGAGATGTGCGCCGACGGCACGCTCCCGGCGCGGTTCATCAAGGTGGAGTCGGAGCACTCGGCGATGGCGGCGGTCATCGGCGCGTCGGCCACCGGCGTGCGCGCGTTCACGGCGACCTCATCGCACGGCCTGCTCTACATGCACGAGATGCTGCACTGGGCGGGCGGCGGACGGCTGCCGATCGTCATGGTGGACGTCAACCGCGCCGTGGGACCGGGGTGGAACATCTGGACCGACCAGAACGACAGCCTGTCGCAGCGCGACACGGGGTGGGTGCAGCTCTACTGCGAGACCAATCAGGAAGTGGTGGACACCACGGTCATGGCCTTCAAGCTCGCCGAGCAACTCAACGTGCCGGTGATGCTGATGCTCGACGGATTCTACCTCTCGCACACGGCCGAGCCGGTGGACGTGCCGGACCAGGAGCTGGTGGACCGGTTCCTACCCAGGCGCGAGGCATCGTACAAGCTCGACGTGGACAGCCCGCACGCTTTTGGCGCGCTCGTGCGACCCGATGCGTACATGGAGATGCGCTCGTTGCAGCAGGACGCGCTCAGCAAGGTGCCGGAGGCGCTCGCGGCGATTGAAAAGGACTGGCTGCGCATGTTCGGCCGCTCGTACGGCGCGCTGGAGGCATATCGCGCCGAGGACGCCGAGCTCCTGCTGGTGACGTCGGGGACGGTGACGAGCACGGCGCGCGCGGTGGTGGATGCGCGGCGCGCGGCGGGCGAGGCGGTGGGCCTGCTCAAGATGAAGATGTTCCGGCCGTTCCCAACCGCGCTGTTGCGCGACGCGCTGCGCGGCGTGCCGCGCGTGGCCGTGCTCGACCGCAACGTCTCGCCGGGGCACGGCGGCATCTTCGCCGAGGAGCTGCGGTCGGCGCTGTACGACCTGCCGGACGCGGAGCGTCCCGAACTCTTCGGGTTCGTGCTCGGGCTCGGCGGTCGTGACATCACCCCCGCGGTGATTGACGAAGTGATCGAGAAGGCGCGAGCGGGGACGGTGCCCGGTCGCGAGGACCTTTGGGTGGGAGTCAACCCGTGAGCCAGCTTCGCATCGCAGACTGCGTTCCCGAGGGCGACCTGCTCACGTCGGGGCATCTCGCATGCCCCGGCTGCGCGGCGCCGCTCGCCATGAAGCTCGCGCTCAAGGCGCTCGGCCCCAACACGATCGTGGTGATGCCGGCCTGCTGCTTCACGATCATCGCCGGGCCGTGGCCGCAGAGTTCGCTGCAGGTGCCGGTCTTTCACACCGCCTTCGCCACGGGACCGGCGGTGGCCTCCGGCATCCGGGCGGCGCTCGACATGCAGGGGAAGTTCGACACGACGGTGATGGTGTGGGTGGGCGACGGCGGCACGTTTGACATCGGCCTGCAGTCACTGTCAGGGGCCGCGGAGCGCAACGAGAACATCCTGTACGTCTGCTACGACAACGAGGCGTACATGAACACGGGCATCCAGCGCTCCTCGGCCACGCCGTGGGGGGCGTGGACCACGACGACGCCGGCGCAGTACCCGGAGGCGACGAACAAGAAGGACATCCTCGCCATCATGGCCGCGCACAACATTCCGTACGCGGCGACGGCGACGGTGGCGTATCCGGTGGATCTCATCGACAAGGTGACGAAGGCCAAGGCGATGCGCGGGACGCGGTTCATTCACTTGTTGTCGCCGTGTCCGCCGGGGTGGAAGTGCGGCGACGACGAAGGCATCGAATTGGCGCGCATGGCCGTGCAGAACCGCGTCTTCCCCATGCTCGAGGTCGAGGGCGGCCAGCGTTGGCGCTTCACCATGGAGCACGCGGGTGATCCGGTGGAACCATACCTGCGCCGCCAAGGGCGGTTCCGTCACTTGAGCGCGGAGCAGGTGACGCACATTCAGGCTGAGATCGACGCGCACTGGCAGCTGCTGCGGCGGCGCACGGAGCAGGAGGCGCCGGTGCCGGTGTAGGTGCCGTGTGATGCGCTGGCCTTCTTCACCACGGAGCACACGGAGAGAAGCGCTGAGGGCCACGGAGTACTGCAACTTCTTGGGGGAACTGCACGCGTCACGCGGGACTCTGCGTGGCGCGCTGTCTTTACCCAAGTATTGGTAGTACTCCGTGGCCCTCAGTGCCTCTCTCCGTGTGCTCCGTGGTGAAAAGAGCCGCGGCCGCACACCGCACCGAACGGCCAGCGGCGGGGTTGGATCGGACACGCCCGACTTTACCTTATACGGGGATGGCAACTTCCCTGTCGCCGTCCGGCTGATCAAAGCGGTAAACTCATAGACAGCAGTTCGTACTGTCCCTGTCACCACGATGCTCTTCGGAGCTCTTCATACACAGGAAGCGGACCACATGACCGCCATACCCCCGCGCGACGCGCGCTCGCATAGCCAACTCAAGAACCTGACCGGCAAGGCCTATGTGACCGCCGTGATGGAGAAGGTTGTCGCGCAGAATCCGGCCGAGCCCGAGTTCCACCAGGCCGTGCACGAAGTCGTTGACTCGCTGAGCCTCGTGCTCGACCAGCACCCGGAGTACAAGGCCGCGCACATCATGGAGCGTATGATCGAGCCGGAGCGGGTGATCCTGTTCCGCGTGCCCTGGGTGGACGACCACGGCGAGATCCAGATCAACCGCGGCTTCCGCATCGAGATGAACAGCGCCATCGGCCCGTACAAGGGCGGCCTGCGCTTCCACCCCTCGGTGAACCTCGGCATCCTGAAGTTCCTGGCCTTCGAGCAGGTCTTCAAGAACTCGCTCACCACGCTGCCGATGGGCGGCGGCAAGGGCGGCAGCGACTTCGACCCGAAGGGGAAGAGCGACACGGAAGTAATGCATTTCTGCCAGAGCTTCATGACGGAGCTCTTCCGGCACATCGGCGCCAACACCGACGTCCCCGCCGGCGACATCGGCGTGGGCGGGCGCGAAATCGGCTTCCTGTTCGGCCAGTACAAGCGCCTGAAGAACGAGTTCACCGGCGTGCTGACGGGGAAGGGGCTCAACTGGGGCGGCTCGCTCGTGCGACCCGAGGCGACGGGCTTCGGCGCGGTCTACTTCGCGCAGGAGATGCTGGCGTCCAAGGGGACCGACTTCCAGGGCAAGGTCGTGGCGGTCTCGGGCTTTGGCAACGTGGCGTGGGGAGCAGTGAAGAAGGTGGGTGACCTCGGCGGAACGGTCGTCACCATCTCCGGCCCCGACGGCTTCATCCACGACCCGGACGGCGTGTCGGGCGAGAAGTGGGAGTACATGCTCAAGCTGCGCTCGTCGGGCCAGGACGTCGTCGCGCCGTACGCCGACAAGTTCAAGGGCGCGACCTTCCATGCAGGCAAGCGGCCGTGGGGCGTCAAGGTGGACGTGGCACTGCCGTGCGCGACGCAGAACGAACTCGACGGCGCCGATGCCGCGGAGTTGGTGAAGAACGGCTGCATCGCCGTGGTGGAAGGGGCCAACATGCCGAGCACGCCGGAGGCCGTGGAGGCCATCCAGAAGGGCGGCGTCATGTTCGCCCCGGGCAAGGCGGCCAACGCCGGCGGCGTGGCGGTCTCCGGGCTGGAGATGTCGCAGAACAGCATGCGCTACAACTGGTCGCGCGAAGAGGTGGATGCCAAGCTGCATTTGATCATGAAGAGCATCTACCAGGCCTCCAGCGAGGCGGCTGCGGCATACGGCTCGCCGGGCAACCTGGTGAACGGCGCCAACATCGCCGGCTTCCTGAAGGTCGCCAACGCGATGATGGATCAGGGCGCGGTCTGACGGCTGGCGGGACGAGGGAGTCAACGAGCGCGGGGTGGGCGGTTGCCACCCCGCGCTCCTACATTGATGGCAGATGGCAGATGGCAGACGGCAGATGGCGGATGGCAGATAGCGGACGGCGGACGGCAGACGCGAGGAGGAGAGCTTAGTGAGCGAGCACGTGCCCGTGACGAAGCTGGATGAGGCCCTGCCGAGCGAACTGTTCCAGGACCTGATGCCGTATCGCGTGCAGGACATCCTGCTCGTGTCGAGCCTGTACGACGCCTTCACGCTGCAGGAAGACGGCCGGCTGAACGAACTGGTGATGCAGGAGTTCGTGGATCTCGACACGCATCACACGCCCCACATCACGCACGTGGCCAGTGGCGCCGAGGCGATTGCCAAGGCGAAGGCCCAGCGCCAGTTCAATCTCGTCATCACGACGATCAATCCGGGCGACATGGACGCCACGCAGCTCGCGCAGCGGCTGGCGGACGCCGGACTCGACGTGCCGGTGCTGGTGTTGGCGTACGACCACCGCGAGTTCAAGGACTTCGAGTCGCGCGCTGACATGTCGCGCATCGACCGCTGCTTCATGTGGCAGGGCGATGCCCGCATCCTGCTGGCGATGGTCAACTACGTGGAAGACCAGCGGAACGTGGCGCACGACACGTCCACCACCGGCGTGCGGGTGGTGCTGCTGGTGGAAGACAGCATGCGCTACTACTCCTCGCTGCTGCCGGTCGTCTACACCGAGATCATTCGCCAGTCGGCCAGCGCGCTGGGCGAGGGGAGCAACCTGTCGCACAAGCTGGTGCGGTTGCGCGCGCGCCCCAAGATCCTGTTGTGCACGTCGTACGAGGAGGCGTGGGCGCAGTGGTCGCGGTACAAGGAGCACGTGCTCGGTGTGATCACCGACGTGGAGTTCCCGCGGGACGGAACGGTGGCGCGCGACGCGGGCTTTGCGCTGGCCCGCGCGATCCGCGACGAGGCGCCGGACGTGCCGGTGCTCATGCAGTCAGGGCGCTCGGAGTACTTTGCGCGCGCGGCGGAGGAGGGGTTGCCCTTCGTGCTGAAGGGATCGCCGACGATGCTGCACGAGCTGCACGGCTTCATCGTGGAGCACTTCGCCTTCGGCGACTTCATCTTTCGCCTGCCCGACGGCCGCGAAGTGGGACGCGCCGAGGACCTGCGTACCCTCGAGGAACAGGTTGCGACCGTGCCGGCCGAGAGTCTCGTCTACCACGGCGAGCGGCACCACTTCTCCACCTGGCTGGCGGCGCGCGCCGAATTCGGCGTCGCCCTCCGCCTGCGGTCGCAGCTCGTATCGGATTACCGATCGCCGGAAGATCTGCGCACGAAGCTCATCGCCGCAATCGCCGAGTATCGCAACGACCAGGCGCAGCTGCAAGTGGGCGATTTCGACCGTGAGGTGTTCGACGCGTCGGTGCCGTTCTTCGCGCGCATCGGCGGCGGGTCCATCGGCGGCAAGGCGCGTGGCCTCGCCTTCGTGCGGCGCCTCGTCGGCCTGTACGGGGTGAACCGCCGATTCGACGGGGTTCACGTGGGCGTGCCTCCGGCGGTGGTGATCGGCACCGACGTGTTCGACCGCTTCCTCGCCGACAACGACCTGCTCGAAATCGCCTTTCACGGGACGGACGACGCTGAGATGCTGCGGCGATTCCACGCCGCGCGTCTTCCCGATGACGTGCTGGCGGACCTCGACGCGTTCCTGCGTCAGGTGCGCTGGCCGCTTGCGGTGCGCTCGTCGAGCCTGCTTGAGGATTCGCAATACCAGCCGTTCACGGGCGTGTACGACACGTTCATGCTCCCGAACCGGCATCCCGACCACGACGAGCGCCTCGCGCGGCTCGTCGAGGCGGTCAAGCGAGTCTACGCCTCCACGTTCACGCACAACGCCAAGTCCTACCTCCGGGCCACGCCGTACCGCCTGGAGGAGGAGAAGATGGCGGTGATCATTCAGCAGGTCGTCGGCGCCGAGCACGGCCCGCGGTTCTACCCGGATTTCTCGGGCGTCGCGCGGTCGTACAACTTCTATCCGGCGGCGCCGCTGCACGCCGAAGATGGCGTGGCGGCGGTCGCACTCGGCCTCGGCCGCGCCGTGGTGGAGGGCGGGCGCGTGCTGTCGTTCTGCCCGCGCGCGCCGCGACACATCATCCAGTTCTCCTCGGTGGGCGACATCCTCGCGAACTCGCAGCGGAACTTCTGGGCCGTGGACTTCAGCGAAGAGCAGGGGCTGGGCGGCGCCACAGACCAGGGCTTGCGCGAGCGCAGCTTTGACCTCGACGTCGCGGAAGAGGACGGCACGCTGCGCGCGCTGGGCTCCACGTACGATGCGGAGAACGACGTCATCTACGACGGCCTGTCGCGCCCCGGCGTGCGCCTGGTCAGCTTTGCGCCGATCCTCAAACACGACCTCTTCCCGCTGGCGCCGCTCATCACCGACCTCCTGGAGATTGGCGCCGGCGGCATGAACCGCCCGTGCGAGATCGAGTTCGCGGTACGGCTCGCGCAGCAGCCGGGCGAACAGCACGAGTTCGGCTTCCTGCAGCTGCGTCCGCTCGTGCTGTCGCGGGAGATGCACGACCTGGATCTCTCGACGGTGGATCCGGCGACGGTCCTCTGCCGCAGCCCGCGCGTGCTGGGTGACGGCATCATCGACAACCTGCGGCACGCGGTGGTGGTGGACTTCCATCGTTTCGACCGCTCTGCGACCCGCGATGCCGCGCGCATCATCGCGGGCTTCAACAGCCAGCTGCTTGAGCGCGGCACACCGTACATGCTGATTGGCGTGGGGCGCTGGGGGTCGGCCGATCCGTGGCTGGGCATTCCCGTGCGGTGGGACGAGATCTCCGGGGCGCGGGTGATCGTCGAGGCCGGGTTCCGCGATTTCCGCGTGGCCCCGTCGCAGGGGAGCCACTTCTTCCAGAACCTGGTGTCGTTCCAGGTGGGCTACTTCACGACGAATCCGGAGTTCGGAGACGGATTTGTGGACTGGGAGTGGCTTGCGGCCCAGCCGGCGATCGCCGAAGACGGGCATGTGCGCCTGCTCGAGTTCGGGCATCCGCTGGTGGTGCGCATGAACGGACGGCGCAGCGAGGGCGTAATACTCAAGCCCGAGTAGCGGACCGCGCGCCGGTGCCAGTCGGTGGGCGTGCCGGCGCCAGTCGGGCGTTTGATTTCCGACTGGGCTGGCTGTACGATCTACGGTATGAAGTGCGGGAGCAGGCGCGCTGAGAATTCGGCGCGCCGTGAGTCAGCATGTGCAAGGAGCGTCCGTATGAAGCGTCTCGGATTCCTCATGGTCGCGGCCGCGCTGGCGTCCGCATGCAGCGGCGGCGACTCCTCCTCCGCTCCGCCCACCTCTCCGGCGACGCCAGCCCCGGCAACCGTCAATGGGAGCAGCGGCACCACGTCGGCGGATGGCACGAAGACCGGCACGACGACGTCGACCGCGATCATCGGCGCCATTAGCGGCCGCGCTGGCACGTGTCCGTCGGTGACGTTCAAGGTCGAGGCCAAGTCCATCGCGACGGACGCGGCGACAACCTACGGTGAAAAGGCCTGTGCTGACCTCAAGGATGGCGTTCGTGTCGGCGTGGTGGGCACGGCGCTAGCCGATGGCAGCATTCTCGCGAAGCAGGTGAAATTCGCGCCGCCGCCACCGCCGCCGGCGGTGCTGACCGAGGGGACAGTGAGCGGGTTGAGCGGTGCCTGCCCGACGATCACGTTTACCGTGGCGGGCAAGTCGTTCACGACCGAGAGTGCGACGCGGTTTGGCGACGCCGGTTGCGCGGCCGTGGCAAATGGCGCCAAGGTCGCCGTGAGTTCACAGACGACCACGGCGGGCGCGACGCGCGTGCTCGCGGTAAAGGTGATTCCGCCGCCGCCCCCGCCGCCGGTGCTGACCGAAGGCACGGTGAGCGGGCTGAGCGGTTCGTGTCCGGCAATCACGTTTACTGTAGCGGGCAAGTCGTTTACGACCGAGAGTGCAACGCGGTTTGGCGACGCCGGTTGCGCGGCCGTGGTAAATGGCGCCAAGGTCGGCGTCGCCTCTCAGACACTGGCGAGCGGCGCAGTGCGGGTGCTCACCGTGAAGGTGATTCCGCCGCCCCCACCGCCGCCCGACCTTGCCGGCGAGGTGAGCTCCTTCACTGGAACATGCCCGAGTATCATCATCACCATCGGCTCGCGGACCGCCACGACGAGTCCCACGACCGTCTTCCAGGGCAAGGCGTGCGGTGACGTAAAGGTGGGCACGAAGGTTGGCATCTACGGCACGATTGCCGCGGGAGCGACGACGCTCACCGCGACGAAGGTGGTGGTTCGCTAGTCAACGGCCGTTTCGCCTCTTCTCAGGGCGAGGCGGCTTTCGCATGCGGGGCGTGCAGCGCGCCCGCCCTGGAGGATTGAATCCATGACCGATGAACTGAGCAGACGCGATTTCGTGAAGCTAGGCATTGCCGGCGCGGCGGGCCTCGCCGCGGCGCCCGCCATCGCCGGCGCGACCGGCCCGGGCGGCGTGGCGCCGCTGGCGCCGCTGGCGCCGCTGGCGCTGCCCACGCGCCCGCTCGGCCGCACGGGCCACCATCCCTTCATTTTCAGCCTTGGCGGCCAGGCGTCGCTCGAGCAGGCGGACAAGCACGACGTCTCGATGGCGATCATCAATCGCGCCATTGACCTCGGCGTGAATTACATCGACACGGCGGCGGCCTATGGGCGCCCGCGCGACCCGAGCAAACCGCGCTGGGAGCTCGATGGCATATCGCAGACCTTTGTGGGCGAGGTGATGGCGACGCGCCGCAAGGAAGTGTTCCTCGCGAGCAAGGCCGACGACCGCACCCGCGACGGCGCGCTCCGCCAGCTCGACCAGAGCCTGCGCCTGCTGCACACCGATCACCTGGACCTGTGGCAAATCCACAACGTCCAGTCCGAGGCGCAGCTTGAGCAGATCTTCGGACCGGGCGGCGTGATCGAGGCGATGGTCAGCGCCCGCGAGCAGAAGATGGTGCGGAACATCGGCATCACCGGGCACTTCGATCCGGCCGTGCTCACCAAGGCGATTGACCGCTTTCCGTTCGACACCATCCTCATGGCGCTCAATGCCGCCGACGTGCATCACCTTCCGTTCAAGCAGGAACTGCTGCCGCTGGCGAACAAGAAGAACATGGGTGTCATCGGAATGAAGATCCCGGCGCGCGACCGGCTCTTCAAGGAAGGGGCGGTCACCACCATGAAGGACGCGATGGACTACGTCCTGACACTCCCGGTCAGCACCGTGATCATCGGGTGCAAGACGGTGGAGCAGTTGGAGGAGAATGTGGCGCTCGCCAAGGCCTTCAAGCCGCTGCCGGCCGCCGAATTGGCGCGCATCGAGGGACTGGCGGCGAACAACTTGCCGGCGGGCCACTGGTTCAAGCGGCCGCCCACGGCCACGGGTGCCGCGGAAGACGACCAGAACATGGACTAGAGCGGCGGGCAGGGGGCACGGGCACGGTGGGGGCAGGGGCACGGGCACGGTGGGGGCAGGGGCACGGGCACGGGAAGCTGATGGGGGCGCTGGCCGCGCGGCCGGCGCCCCCGCTGTTTTGCGGCCAGTATCTTTGGACGCATGACCAACACGAACGCCGTATCGGGCCTTCCCACTGACGAGGCCAGTCTCGAATTCTCGCCCGCGCAGATGCGCGCGATGGGACAGGAGGTCGTCGAGCGGGCGGTGGCGCATCTCGCCACACTGGAGCAACAGCCGTGTCGCGGAGACGTCAACGCGACCGACCTCTGCCGTGCATTGCGCGCGCCAATCCCTGAATTCGGCACGGAACTCACCCCGCTGCTCGATTCACTCTTCGATGAGCTGATCCCGCGGTCATTCACGACGCCGGGTCCGGGGTATCTGGCCTACATTCCCGGCGGCGGCGTGTATCCGGCCGCGCTCGCCGATTTCATAGCCGATACGACCAACCGTTACACCGGCGTCTGGCAGGCCGCGCCGGCGCTCGTGCAACTCGAGGCCAACGTGCTCGAGTGGTTGCGCGACTGGATGGGCTTTCCGGAGGGTTCCACCGGACTCCTGACCTCGGGTGGCTCGATGGCGACGCTCAACGCCATTCTCTGCGCGCGCGAACGGCACCTTGGCAGCGACATCCGTGCGGGGACGCTGTACACGTCCGACCAGGGACACCACTGCATCGCCAAGGCGGCCAAGCTCGCCGGCATTTTCGCCGACCGCGTGCGCCTGATTCCCACGGACGCCGAGTTCCGTCTGCGCGTTGACGCGCTCGAGGCGGCCATCGCGTCCGATCGCGCCGCCGGACTTCAGCCGTTCATGGTGGCCTCGTCGGCGGGGACCACGAACACCGGGGCGGTCGATCCGCTCGAGCTGATTGCCGATGTCTGCCAGCGGGAGGGAATGTGGCATCATGTGGATGGCGCCTACGGAGCGTTCTTTCACGCCGTGCCGGACCTGCGTCCGCTGCTCGCCGGGCTGCCACGCGCCGACTCGCTGACCCTCGACCCGCACAAGGGAATGTTCCTGCCGTATGGGACAGGCGCCCTGCTCGTGCGCGACGCGGACGCGCTGCGCGCGGTCCATGCGGCCACGGCGGGGTACCTGCCGGCGCAGCAGTCGGAGTTCTACGATCCCAGCCAATATGGGCCCGAGCTGTCGCGCGGCTTTCCGGGTCTGCGCGTCTGGATGGCGTTGAAGATCTTTGGGGCGGCGCGCTATCGCGCCGCGATCGCCGAGAAGCGCGCGCTCGCGGTGTGGGCCGCCGAACACGTTGCGCAGATCCCAGGCGTGGTCATGGATGCCTGGCCGCAGCTCTCGCTCTTTGCGTTCCATCTCGAAGGGCCGCGTCTTTCCACGCAGGAGGCTCGCAACGCCGCTACCTCGGCGCTGATGGAGCGCGTCACGGCGCGGGGCAGGGTGATGCTCACCGGGGCCACGGTGGACGGTCGCCACCTGGCACGCGTCTGCGTGCTGAGCTTCCGCACGCGCATGGCGGAGATGGAGGCGTGTGTGAGCCAGATCACCGAGGAGGCCCACGCGCTGCTCGCTTGAGGGCCCACGGCCGGACGCAGCGGCTCGAAGTGTCACGCCGATGTGACGGGGCGCACTGACAGGAGGTAGTTCAGTACAGTAGTATCTCAGTATTGAGATATTTCCTCGGCCCCCCGGAGGACCCATGTCAGTGATGGTTCGGAAGTGTGCGGCAATTGCAGTGCTGGCCCTGCTCTCGGCCTGCGGCGGTGGAGGCGGCTCCACCGCACCGGACAGCTACACGCCTGGTACGCCGGGCACGCCCGGTACTCCGTCGACCCCTGGAGCGAACGAGATCTTCGCGACCACGGGGAACGCGTTCACGCCATCGACCCTCACGGTGTCCAAGGGGACGACGGTGACGTTCACGTTCCAGGCGACGACGCACAACGTGACCTTCGCCGCCGTCGCCGGCGCTCCCTCCAACATCTCCAATACCGCGAACAGTGGCGTGCAGCGCCTGTTTGCCACCGCGGGCAGCTTTGGCTACGACTGCACGTTGCACCCGGGAATGAGTGGCACGGTGGTCGTCAACAACTGACGCCGCAGCGCTACGGCGCTTCCCACCCCTTGGCGCGCGACAGCGCCCGGTTCCAGCCGGCGGCGAGGATCTTCCTCGCCGCCGGCTTCATGTTGGGGGTAAAGCGGCGGTCCGCCTGCCACTGCCGTGCGATGTCGGATTGGCTCTTCCAGAAGCCCACCGCGAGCCCCGCGAGATAGGCGGCGCCGAGCGCGGTGGTCTCAGCCACCTGTGGACGCACCACTGGCACGTTCAGCAGGTCGGCCTGCATCTGCATCAGCAGGTTGTTGGCGCAGGCACCGCCGTCCACGCGAAGCTCCTTCAGGCGAATGCCCGCGTCCGCCTCCATCGCCTTCAGTACATCCATCACCTGCAGCGCGATCCCCTCAAGCGCGGCGCGCGCCACGTGCGCCCGGGTGCTGCCGCGCGTGAGCCCCACCAGCACGCCGCGCGCGTACTGGTCCCAGTGCGGCGCGCCGAGCCCCGCGAAGGCCGGCACGAGATAGACGCCATGTGTGTCCGGGACGGAGGCAGCGAGCGGCTCGACCTCCGAAGCCGAGCGAATGATCCCGAGTCCGTCGCGCAGCCACTGCACGACCGCACCGGCGATGAAGATGCTCCCCTCCAGCGCGTACTCGGTGCGAGGACCGATGCGCCACGCGACGGTCGTGAGAAGGTTGTTCTCCGACGCGATGGGCTTGGTGCCGGTGTTCATCAGCATGAAGCAGCCGGTGCCGTAGGTGTTCTTCACCATGCCCGGCGTGGTGCACACCTGTCCAAAGAGCGCCGCCTGCTGGTCACCGGCGATGCCGGCGATGGGAATGGACCCGCCGAGCAGGGACGTGTGGCCATACACCTCGCTCGACGACCGCACCTGCGGCAGCATCGAGCGCGGGACACCAAAAATGTCGAGCAGCGCGTCGTCCCACTGACCTGAGTGGATGTTGTAGAGCATGGTGCGCGACGCGTTGCTCGCGTCGGTGACGTGCACCCTGCCGCCCGTGAGGTTCCAGACCAGCCACGAATCAACCGTGCCAAAAGCGAGCCGTCCGGCCTTTGCCCTGGCGCGAGCGCCTTTCACATGCTGCAGGATCCACTGGACCTTGGTCGCCGAAAAGTAAGCGTCCACGACGAGGCCGGTCTTGCGGCGGATCAGGCGGTCGAGTTTGCGCTTCCGAAGTGCGTCGCAGAGCGAAGACGTGCGCCGGTCCTGCCAGACGATGGCGTTGCAGACGGGCTGGCCCGTCTCGCGGTCCCAGACGATGGTCGTCTCGCGCTGGTTGGTGATGCCGATGGCGGCGACGTCCGCCGCCGACAGATTGGCCTTCTGCAGCACCTCGGCGGCGACTCCGAGCTGCGTGGACCAGATATCCACCGGGTCGTGCTCCACCCATCCCGGCTTCGGAAACAGCTGCGGGAACTCCTTCTGCGCGACCGCGACGATGCCGCCGGCGTGGTCGAAGAGGATCGCGCGGGAGGAGGTGGTGCCTTGGTCCAGGGCTAGAATCATGGAGGATGAGTGCGACAGAGTGCGACAGAGTGAGACAGAATACGGCAGTGACTGCGTGGGAGAGGATTCAGCGGGGCTTCGGCGTGGCCGGCCTCAATGCTGGCGAGCGTTGCTCCTCCCGCTCCTCCCGCTCCTCGCGCTCGTCGTCGGCCAAGTGGATGCTCAAGGGGAAGAAGACGGCGCGGTTCACGCCGGGGTATTTCACGTTCCATCCGCGGGCGTCGTGCCAGAGAATGACGTTGAGCCGGTCGGAGGGTGCGGCATCGGGATCTGAGAAGTTCATGCGCGCGCTTGCGAGCGCGGCGGCGCGGCGTTCCTTCGCAAACGGGCCGCTGATCGCGCCGACCTTCACATTCATCTCGGCAAGGTCCTGTCGGGGCACGAGTGCGGAGTACGGGGTGACGTTGGGCGTGTCATCGGGACCGATGAAACTGGCGCGCATGTCGGTGGCCACGAGGTCGAACATGGAGAGCGCCGGCAGGCCGAGCATCAGCTCGATGGTCTTCAGCATGGAGGGCTGGCTGTAGAACGTGCTGTCCACAATGCCGCGGCGGGCATAAGGACTGGCGACGAGCGCCACCGTGCGATGACCGTCAATATGGTCCACCGCGTCCTGTGCGTCGTCCTCCACGACGAAGACCGCCATGCGCGGCCAGAAGCTCGAGTGGGTCAGTCCCTCCACGATCTTGCCGAGCGCGAGGTCGTTGTCGGCCACGCAGGCCTTGGGGGTGCACCACCCTTCGCTGGTGCCCATCGTGTGGTCGTTGGGAAGGATGACCATCACGAGGTTGGGCATGGCCTTGGCGGCCTCCCAGTCCCTGAGGTGGTCGAGAATGACCTCCGCCTTCGCGACGTCGGGCACGCCCATGGACCAGCCCGGATACTCGCGCACCAGTTCCCGGTCGAGCGACGGGATTTCGCTGCGCGTGTTGTACAGCGCGGCAAACCGTTTGCGGAAGTGGCCGGCGGGCAGCGACGCGCGGTTCTCCCACTCCGCGAGCACCTCCCGAAACACGCTGCTCTTCTCGTTCCTTGGCGATGGCGCGTACTCGCCAAAGATGGAGACCGACTTCTTCATCCGCTGTGCGGCCTCCCACAGGAACCCACCGCTGGAGTAGGTGAGCGGATCCTCCCCCTCGCTGGGATAGCTGCGTCCATAATAGAGCGGCCAGTACGGATACTCCGTCTCGTTGGCCTGCGTGAGCCACTGGTGGCCGTCGGCGCTGTTGCCGCCGCTCGCGAAGAAGTGATCGAGCGTCACGAACTGTTCGGAAAGCGCGTGTGCGTTGGGCGTCACGTCGCGGCCGTACATCACGAGCTTCGGGTCACCCGCGCCGCGGCCGAGCGCGCCGAGCACCTGGTCGTACGTGCGGTTCTCGCGGATGATGAAGACGACGTGCTGGATGGGGCTCGGTTCGCCGGGGCGTTCAGGCACGGGCCGCGCCGCGACATTGCGCCGCGCGCTGAGGTCCCGCGCTGCGTCCCTGGTCAGTGTGAGCCGGTTGTTCTGCGCGACGCTGGTGGTGAACGCGGTGCGCTGGGCCTCGTTTGGCACCGCGATCACGTTTACCGAGCCGCGGTTGGCGTGCACGTAGCTCCCCCTTGCGCCGGGATGCCCCGATGTCTCACCCTGTCCCGAGCCGACGCCGAGCAGCGTGCCCACCGCGATCAGCGCGCCGTCTGCGCTGACGTCGAGTGAGGTCGGATACCATCCGGTGGGAATCAAACCGAGCAGCGAGGCGGGCTCTGCCGTGCCGCCGCTGACGTCGAACTGCGCGACGGCATTGATGCCGCCCAGCGCAACGAAGAGCGTGCGGCCGTCGGGAGCGAGGGCCACGGCGGTGGCCGCGAGGCCAATCTTGCGTTCATGGAATGGCGCAACCGTTATGGTGCCGATGCGCCGGTCTGTGCGCGTGTCCACGACCGAGATGTCGTCGGAGTTGCCGTTGGACACGTAGAGCAGGCCGCGCGCCTGGTCCCACGCCACGCCGGTGGGATGGAGGCCGACCTCCACCGTCGCCGTGACCTGTCGGCTCACGAGGTCCACGCGCACCACGCTCCCGCGCTCAGCGATGCCGCGCGCGTCGACGCGAACGCGCTCAGCGCGCGGGTCGCAGCACTGCGCGGCGGCGCGGCTTCGGCTGGTGGGCTTGGGGCCGCCGAAGACGCTGACCCA
Organism: Gemmatimonadaceae bacterium; assembly: GCA_041661925.1. Lineage (GTDB taxonomy): Bacteria > Gemmatimonadota > Gemmatimonadetes > Gemmatimonadales > Gemmatimonadaceae > PNKL01. The sequence continues at coordinate 623 of JBAZTM010000003.1, read as the reverse complement.
GGCGACGGCGCCGTCGTCACTCGTGACGCTCGCCACGGGCAGGACTCCGAGTGCGACGCCGCCGAGTGACATACCGTTGTCTGCGTCGAAGATGGCGAGGTGGTCGTTGGCCGGGAGCGGCACCACCAGCGGGCGATGCCCGGTGGCGTTTGCGCGCCGGGCCACCGACGGCGAGCCCGCGAGGTAGTCACCGATCGAGTCCGACCGGAAGACGAGCGTGGCGGCGGGCGGCGATCCGGGCACTGGAGGCGGCGCGCCGCCGAGCGTGAAGGCGCGCACCTGCGCGATGACGCGCTCGCCGGGCTTCTCCCTCTGACCGGGCAGGCGGTTGGGTGCGGGCAGGCGGCCGATGCTCGTGACGAACGCGCGGTTGGTGACCGGGTCAAACGCGACGCCCTGCACGCCGGCGCGGCCGTCGTAGGCGCCGTGTGCGATGACGCGGTTCTCGCTCCAGTTCAGCCGGTAAGCGCCGCCGGGCGCCGCGATCCAGAGTTCGCCGGCGGTGGCGCCAAAGCGGACGCCGCCGACGCGGCCCGAGAAGACGGATTGCACGCCAGCGGGCGTGACACGCTGGTCGGTGGCGATAACGCCGGGGTCGGGCACGTCGCTTTTGGGAAGCCGCG
>JBAZTM010000002.1:0-122493 GCA_041661925.1 Gemmatimonadaceae bacterium | reverse complement strand
GATGCGGTTGAGTTCGAGATCGTGCAGGGCGCGAAGGGCCCGGCCGCGGAGAACGTGACCAAGGTCGGCGGCTGAGCTTCACTCTGCCGTTCGTCCGTCAAGAAGGGCCCCGGGAGACCGGGGCCCTTCTTTCGTTCCGGGCATGCGCGACGGTGATCTCTGGCCGGCTCGCATGCGCAGGTTCAATCTCTGGTCGGTGGTCGGCCGCGACGTGGCGGGATGATGTTCTCAATAGCCTCCGCCAGCTTGGCCTGCAGATCTCGGCGGATCCGCTCGAGGTCCACATGGATGGCGAGGTGCCCGCCGGGCGAGGTAATGACGCCCTCGCGTGAGCTAAGCGCCTCCTCAGCCAAGAGGAGTGCCGTAGGGACGGGAATGGAATAGTCCCGCGTCAGGTCAATAGCCAGGGCGACCTGCTCAATGCTCGCCTGAGACAGACGCCGAGCGACTCCTTGACGCCCACGCTCGAAACCACGGACACCATATCGCGAAAGGATGTTGTCGAGTTCCTTCTTCGTGATTCCGAGCGCGAAAGCGGCTGTGCCGGTGGTAACCGCGCGCATTTAAATATCCTCGAAAACGATTACAAACAAAACTCACAATAGAAAAACATATAACATTCAGTGTAAGACAATGTCAATGTTTGTTTAAAGTCAGTTCCGCAAACTAATGTATGAACTGAGCCAGACGGCCACGAGGAGAAACACTGGATTGTCTGCGCTGCAACGAAAAGGGCGCGAAGTGTCTCCGTACATGGAGACCTTCGCGCCCTTCGTGTTTCCTTTTGCCGTTCTTGAGACTGCCCGTTGGTCCGAACTACGCTCCAGACGCCAGTGCTACCCGAGCCGCCGCGAGCTGGCGCCTGACCGCTTCTGGGCCAGTGCCGCCGTCGACATTTCGGTGGGCCAACGAGGCATCAGGGGACAGTTCACCAAGCACATCCTGCTCAAAGGACGCACTCGCCGCCGTAAACGACGCGAATGGTAGTTCGGTCATTTCGACACCTTTCTCCTCCGCTTCCCGAACCAGCTTCCCGACCGCGGCATGCGCTTCGCGGAAGGTGACGCGCTTGCGAACCAGATAGTCGGCCAGATCGGTCGCCATCATGGAACTGGTCACCGCGCGCTTCATCCGCTCGCGATTGAACGTGAGCGAGGCCAGGGAACCGGTAATGGCCGGCAGCAGCAGGGATATTCCGTCCACTGCATCGAAGAGGGACCGCTTGTCCTCCTGCAGGTCCTTGTTGTATCCGCTCGGAAGTCCCTTGATGGTGCCCATCAGCGCGACGAGGTCTCCCAGCATGCGCGCGCCGCTGCCACGGGCCAGCTCCAGCGCATCAGGATTCCGCTTCTGCGGCATCATCGAAGAGCCCGTGCTGTATGCGTCGCCGAAACGCACGAATGCAAACTCGCTGGACCCGAACAGGATGAGATCCTCCGCCAGTCGCGAGAGATGCACACCCAGCACGGCAAGCGTGAAGAGGACTTCCGCGATGAAGTCGCGGTCGCCCACGGCGTCAATGCTGTTCTGGGAGATGGCATTGAATCCCAGGGCAGCCTTGAGCGCACTGCGATCTACGGGAAACGCGGAGCCGGCAATGGCACCGGAGCCCAAGGGGAGGGTGGCGCACGCATCGGCGGCCGCCGAGAGCCGCCGCCGGTCGCGCGCCACGGGCCAGAAGTGCGACAGCATCCAGTGGGCGCCGCTGACCGGCTGCGCCCGCTGCAGGTGCGTATAGGCCGGCATGACGTCATGCTCGAGCGACTCGGCCTGCGCCACAATCGCCTGCTGCAATTCCTGCAGCATCGCGTCGAGCCGCACGCACGCATCCTTGGTCCAGAGACGAGTGGCCGTGGCCACCTGATCGTTGCGCGACCGTCCGGTGTGCAATCGCGACGCCACGCTGCCCACGGCCTCGTGCAACAACCGATCAATGAGCGTGTGCACATCTTCGTCCCCAGCTTCGATGCTCACACCATCCGCAAGCCTGCGGCCCACGGCGTCGAGACCCTGCTGAAGTTCCGCGGCTTCGTCCGTGGTCAGCACGCCGGCTTTCGCCAAGGCGGCGGCCCAAGCCTTGGACAACTGGATATCGAACGGCCAGAGCCGGAAATCCACGTCAATCGACCGGTTCACGGCTTCGAGCGCGGGGGCGGGACCACCCGCGAAGCGGCCGCCCCAGAGTTTGTGCGATGCGGAGCCAGCGGAAAGTGAATCGGGCATAAGAGATTGGAGCGAGAGTGCGACAGAATACGACAGAAACTACATATTTATGCGATATTTCTCAATAGGCGAATTGTAAGCCAATCGCCAGGTTGGTCTCAGCGCTCAGCGAGGGTGAGCAGGCGCTTCGTGACGCGTTCACGCGCGGCGTCGGAGCGGCAGATGAGCAGCACGGTGTTCTCGCCGGCGATCGTGCCCAGGATGTCGGGGTTGCTTTCGGCGTCGATCGCCTCGGCAATCGGCTGCGCGCCCGCGGTGTGCGTCTTCACCACGATCAACTCGCGCGTGGCCTCCATTTTCTGGAAGAGCTGGGGCAGGAGAGCTGCCAGCGTCGCGCGTCCCTCCTCGCCGCCGGAACGCTCACCGGCCGTGTACCGGACGCCGGTCGGGGTCGGCACACGCGCGATGCGCAGGTCGCGCATGTCGCGCGACAGCGTAGATTGAGTAACGTCCCATCCGCGCTCGAGCAACAGCTGGCGAAGTTCCTCCTGGCTGCCGATGGCGCGTGTGGAGACGAGTTCGATTATGGCGTCCTGACGTTCGCGTTTGGCAGCGGTCACAGAATTCCTCGGGTGGCTTCGAGAGGATAGCATGCGCGGTCCACCTTCGTAAGCCGGATTGACAAGTGCGCATCGCAATATTATGCATTATTTGTGCATAAGATTCCAGTAGGTATCCTCGGCGCCAGCGGCTACGCTGGACGCGACCTCTGCGCGCTGGTGCAGCGGCACCCGCGGCTTGAGCTGGCCTTTGCCACCGCCAATGGACGGCGTGGCGAGACGGCCGAGTTGCCGGGCGGCGGAAGCGTGACGTTTGTGGCGCCCGACGACGTGCCGCTTTCGAGCGCGGCGCTGGTGTTCAGTGCATTGCCGCACGGCACGAGCGCGGAATGGGTGCAGCGCGCCCGCGATGCGGGTGCACGCGTGGTGGACTTGTCCGCTGACCTGCGGATCGGCAACACGGACGCCGACATCGTCTACGGGCTCACCGAGGCGCGTCGTGACGAAGTACGCGGCGCCGAACTCGTGGCAAATCCCGGGTGTTATCCGACGAGCATCCTGATGGGACTGCTGCCGCTGCTCGAGGAAGGGCGTGTCGCGCACGGTGCCGCGATCAGCGTGAGTGCGGCGAGCGGTGTGACCGGCGCGGGACTGACACCGCGTGCCGACCTGCTCTTCGGCGAGGTCACGGAGAACTTTCGCGCATACGGCATCGGCAACACGCACCGTCATCTCAACGAGATGCGGGCGTTCGTGGCGGAAGAGGGTGTGGATGCCGACCTGATCTTCACGCCACACCTGCTCCCCATGGCGCGCGGCATTCTCGCGTCCATGACAGTGCCACTGACCGCGCCCATCGACGATCCGATTGCCTTCTGGCAGCGCCGCTTTCACAACGAGCGCTTCATCGAAGTGGTGAAGACGCCGCCCGAGACGCGCCATGTGGCGCACCGCAATGTGGTGCGCATCTCCGTGCAACCGCTCGCGCACGTGCGGCAGCCGATGCTGCTGGTGCTGTCGGCCATCGACAACCTGATGAAGGGCGCAGCGGGCCAGGCGATACAGAATGCCAACCTGATGCTCGGCCTCGACGAAGCGCTGGGGCTTCCGGCGTGAGGCGGGTGGTGAAGATCGGCGGACGCGCGCAAGGCGATCCGCAGGTGATCAGGCAACTCGCCGCGGCATCGGGCCGCGGCGAGTCGCTCGTCATCGTGCACGGCGGTGGCGATGAAGTGTCCACGCTGCAGCGGCGTCTCGGGCTCGAGCCGCAGTTCCGCGGTGGGCGGCGCGTGACGAGCGCGGAGGACCTGGAGATCGTGCGCATGGTCCTGTCGGGCGCCACCAACAAGCGGCTTGTCGCGCAGCTGCTGAGCGCTGGCGTGCGCGCGGTGGGCCTGTCGGGCGAAGATGCGGCGCTGTTGACGGCACGCATCACGGATCCGGATTTCGGCCGCGTGGGCGGCGCGATGACGGCGCATACCGAGCTGCTCACGCACCTCTGGAGCGGCGGGTTCATTCCGGTGGTTTCGCCGCTCGGACGCGACGCGGACGATCCGCAGGGCGGCGGCCTCAATGTCAACGGCGACGATGCGGCGGCGGCGATCGCCGCCGCCCTTGGCGCCGACGAACTGCTGTTGGTCGCGGATGTCGCCGGCGTGCTTGACGATGCCGGCGCCGTAATTGCCGAACTCGATGGAGTCGCCGCGCAATCGCTCGTGGCGAGCGGTGTGGCGAAGGGCGGCATGGCCGCCAAGCTTGAAGCCGGCGCACTCGCCCTGCGAGGCGGTGTACGGCGCGTGCGCATTGGCGATCTGCGCGCGATCACAGACGCGGCTGCTGGCACGCGTCTCGTCCTGTCCCCAGTTTCTGCGTGAGGTTCCCCCCATGACGACTGCACTCGCCGCTGCCACCGACGCCCTGCTGGGCACGTATCGCCGTGCACCGATGGAACTGGTGCGCGGCGCGGGCGTCGAATTGTTCGATGCCGAGGGCAAGGCCTATCTCGACCTCGTGTCGGGCATCGCGGTGAATGCGCTGGGCTACGGCGATGCGGGCCTGGCGCACGCCATGCGTGCCGCGCTCGAGGACGGGCTGGTGCACGTCTCGAACCTGTATCGCACGTCCGCAGGCGAGCAGCTGTCGGTGAAGCTCGCCGAGAGTTCATTCGCCGATCGCGTCTTCTTCTGCAACTCCGGCGCCGAAGCCAATGAGGGCGCGTTCAAGATGGCGCGCCGGTGGGGGCGCACGCAGTCGCCCGCCAAGCATGAGATCATCGCCCTGCGCGGCGGGTTCCACGGACGGCTCTTCGGCACGCTCGCCGCCACGGATCGCCCGCAGTATCGGATGCCATTCCGTCCGCTGGCCGGCGGGATCTCGATCGCCGAGCGCGACCTCGGCGAACTCGAAGCCGTGCTGAACCCGGAGACGGTAGCGGCGGTGATCGTCGAGCCGGTGCAGGGGGAGGGCGGCGTGCGCGTGCTCGACGCCGAGTTCCTGCGCGGACTGCGTGCGCTCACCAGCGAACGCAACGTGCTGCTCATCCTCGACGAGATCCAGTGCGGGTACGGACGCACGGGCACGTTCTGGGCGTATGAACACGCGGGCATCACGCCTGACATCCTGACGGTGGCCAAGCCCATGGCCGGCGGCCTGCCGATGGGCGCCGTCCTGATGACGCAGGCCGTCGCGGACGCGATGCAACCCGGGGACCATGGCACGACGTTTGGCGGCGGTCCGTTCGTGGCGGGCGTCGCGCTGCACGTCTTCGAGCGTCTGCACGATCCCGCCATGCTGCGGCATGTCAGCGAAAACGGCGAGTGGCTGGGCAGCGCGCTGCGCGCGCTCGCCGAGCGCTCGATGAAGATCCGCGCGGTACGCGGCATCGGTTACATGTGGGGCATTGACGTGACCGACGCGGCCAAGGACGTGGTGGCGCGCGCCCTCGACCTTGGCCTTCTCGTGTGCTCGGCGGGTGAACACACGATCCGCCTGCTGCCGCCGCTCGTAATGCAGCGCGCAGACCTCGAACGCGGCGTGCGGCTGCTGGAGCAGGCGATCGGTTGAGCGGTGGGCTGCTGGATTCGTGCCGAAACGCTGGGCTTCTTCACCACGGAGCACACGGAGGAAGAACGGAGGGCCACGGAGTACTGCCACTTCTTGGGGGAACTGCGAACGCCACGCAAATTGCTGCGTGGCGTTCTGTCGTTACCCCCAGCAGTAGCAGTTGTAGTCCTCCGTGGCCCTCGTGCAGTTCTCCGTGAGCTCCGTGGTGAAGAAGTCAGGCGCCGTGGTGAAGCAGGCCGCCGCTGCTGGCTAGTTGCCGACAGCGCAGGTGCGCTTGAACTCAGTCGCCGCACGCCGGGGGTTCTCGATCAGCGACCAGAACTCGGCGAAGTACTTCAGCATGCGTTCCTTCACGGCGGGCGTCAGCGCGTCGATGGTGGTGACGGCCGAGTCGAGGGCGGTACGCCGTGACTGGAAGTGCGCGATCGTCGGCGCCAGCTGCTCGGCCGTGCGACAGTCTCCGCGCCACATACGTTCGCGCACCGTGCGAATGGGAAGAATCTTGTCCGGGAAGGCGTACTTTGCATTCACGGCACCGGACCAGTCGAAGTCATACGGCACCGCATGGACGAGACCCAGGCTGTCCTTCAGCAGGGTGATGTTGTGCAGTGCGCTCACAGAGAGATCGGTGTTCCCGATCATGTACTCGAAGAGCTGCGTGTAGCCCCATTTCTCGGGCTCGAGGTCGTCAAAGAGCGCGCCCTTCGTCTCGAACTTCTTGACGTTGCGCCGCTCCGCGAGCTCGCTGTCATCCTCGACGAGGAATGCCCAGCTCTGCACCGGCTTGGCCTTGCCGCTCGAGTCCTGGAACGTGACATGGGCCAGGCGGACCCGATAGCTCCACGGCGTGATCGCCATGTACATGCGGTACAGCGCGGCTTCCTGGAGGATGTACTCCTCGTACTCCGGCCTGGTCGGTCGGCAGCTGGACGCGAGCTTGAGCGTGCGGTTGCCTTCGAACAGGGTGTTGTTCGCCGCGACCTTGGTTATCTCCACCTTGAGCGGCGGAAAATCGCAGTTGCGAAACTGCCGGCGGTAATGGCCGCGGGTCCGCAGGGTGATAGGCAGCTTCACCGCGGCGCCGGTGGAGTCCTTGTAGACGAGATCGGCCGGATGCAACACGCGGTCGGTCGAATCGCGATCGTTGACCAGCTTCGAGAGTCCGGTCGTGATGGTGATCTCGAGCGGTTCCTGCTTCTTGAACAGCCTCTGCGCGCTGGCGACGACCGGCCCAAGGACGAGCAGGACGGCGAGTGGTACGCGGAGGCCGGCGTGGCCGCCCATCACCGCAGTTCCACGCGGCAGACGCCGGCGCCGGGCACACCACGCAGTACGTCGTGCACCACCCCGCTCGTCACCGTATCGGCCAGCGTCACACCGTATTCGGCGATGCGGCCGCCGTCTTCGGTTCGTTCGGCACCCATGTACTTCCAGTCCTTGAACAGGTCGGCGAACTCCTTTTCGATCAACGGACGGGAGGCATCGAGTTCAGGGCAGGCGACCCGCAGCAAGTGCGTGAACAGTCGCTGCGGAGTATCCGCACCCTCGGTGGCCATCTTCTTCTTGCGCTTCCACGCGCGGTCGGCGAGCGCCTCGAGCTGCTCGGGGGCCAGCGATTTGAGCACCTCGTCGTCCATCTTGGCCACGAAGGTGCCGGTGCGACTGGCAACCGTCAGGGCGCGTTCCAGCTGTCGCTGCGCGCGCCGCCCCTCGAGCGACGCCGGCGAGCGCCCGAACTCGGTGATCCAGAGGCCTACGGCCAGCAGATTGAAGCCGACCGAAAGGGCAGCCGCAACGGTCGGTTCCACGGCGGCCGCGAGGCCGATGCCGGTGACGCAGAAGACCGTAGCCGCATCCTTGGTGTCTTCGAGGTTCGTGCGGAAACGAACGGCCGCCACGATGCCGGCGAGCGAGAATGCCAGCGGGATGGAATGCTTGACGAGCACCACGATGCCGGCGATGACAAACGGCAGGACAACCAGCGCTTGCACCACGGACTGCGAGTATCCCTTCTTCTGCCGCGTGAGGATGTAAACCCAAGCGACCGGCAAGGCGAAAGCGAACGCGCTTGCCATGGCGATGATCGCCGGACGGACCGCTGGCCCCTGTGCCATGGCGGTCGTGAGCAGATCGCTCTTGGACGGCGCGACGCCGAAGGCGTCCAGGCTGGTGCCGGCGATCGATCCGAGCCCACCGACGGAGAGATCCCCTAGCCAATAGAAGACGACGCCAAGCACCAGGTAGTACAACGTGGTGCGCAGGAGGACGTTATCCCAGACGGGGATAGGCTTGATGGAACCGTTCACGGGACCTCGGGAAGGGACAGTCTGCCCTACGTACGATTGGGTGAACTTGTGGCAGACGGCATGGGGTAGCAACAGGGAGCGATCCTGCAGCCGTTCCCTCTGGCGGGAGGGCGTGCGCCGGACCATCCTTTTTCACCCTCCCTTAGGCTTCCACCAAGAGCTGATCGTGATCCGCGGAATCCTTGCCGCCGCCTGCGTGGCTGCGGTTGTCGCACCCAAGCTACCGGCCCAGAAGGTTGGGGTCGAAACGAAGCCGACCCTGGTGGTGTTTATCACGGTCGACCAGATGCGTGGGGATTATCCTGCCCGCTTCAAGAAGGACCTGACGGGCGGCCTGAAGCGTCTCATTGATGGGGGCGCGTTTTTCAGGAACGGCTTTCAGGATCACGCCGTCACGGAGACGGCCCCTGGGCACTCAACCCTGACGTCCGGACGGTTCCCGGTGCACACGGGGATTGCCGCGAACTCCCAGGGCGTCGGAACGGCCAGCGCGCCACTTCTGGGCGGGGCAACGGAGACCGGGGCGTCCCCCTTCCGGTTCCGAGGCACCACGCTTGTCGACTGGATGCGCGCCGCCGACCCGTCCATGCGTTTTCTCTCGGTGTCGCGAAAGGACCGCGGGGCGATCCTGCCGGTCGGGCGCACCAAGGGCGACGTGTACTGGTGGAGTGGAAACGCCGGCATCTTCACGACGAGCCGGTATTACGCCGACACTCTCCCCGCGTGGGTACGGCGCTTCAACGCGCAGAAGGCGTATGGGGCGTACGTAGGCAAGACGTGGGACCTCTTGCTCGCGGCCAACAGATACGTGGAGGAGGACACGGTCTGGGAGGAATCGAATGGCGAGGACTTCCTCTTCCCGCATCCATTCCCCTCGGATACGGCCGCCGTGGCCAGGATCCTGGCCAACTATCCGGTGATGGACTCGCTGACGCTGGCCTTTGCCCTTCGCGGCCTGCAGGAAGGCCAGCTTGGCGCGGACAGTCATCGCACGGACTTCCTGGCGGTCTCGCTCTCCACGACCGATGCCGTCGGACACAAATACGGCCCAGACTCGCGGGAGATCCACGACCAGATCCTTCGACTCGACCGCTACCTCGGCGCATTCCTCGATTCGCTGTTCGTGTTGCGAGACCAGAAGCGCATCCTGATCGCCCTGACGGGCGATCACGGTGTGACGCCGTATCCCGAGGTGCACTCGGGGCGCTACGCGAACAAGAACGCCAAGCGCGTGAACCTCGATCCGCTGGTCACCGCCCTGCTGAAGTCATTGCGCGAGGCGGGCGTTGCAGATTCGGCGTGGACCTTCGACGACGGGGTGTTTGCCGTACACGATGCCGCCGCATTCGACCGCGCCAAGGTGAACGTGGACTCGACGACACGGGCCTTCGCGTCAGCGTTGCGCAAAGTGCCCGGGGTGATGCGCGTGGACCTGTTTTCGGATCTCGCCAAGGCGAACCTCGCGAAGGACAAGATTGCGCGTCGCTGGCTGCACATGTTTGCGCCCGGCGGCGCGACCAGGCTGGCGGTCACCCTGACGCCGTATAGCTACTGGGAAGCCACCACGTACGCGACGCACGGGATGCCGCATGATTCCGACGCGCAGGTGCCGGTGGTCATCTGGGGTGCCGGGGTGCGTGCCGGTGCATGCCTCGATACCGTGCGCACGGTGGATATCGCCCCAACGCTTGCGGCAATCCTGGGGGTGAGGCCCCTCGAGAAGCTCGATGGCGTGGTGCTGAAGAAGGCGGTTCGTGGCGCGAAGTGATCGTGCGTCGCGCAAGGCACGGCCGGCTGGACCGGCCGTAGCCGCCGCCTTCGATACGCTGCGTTTCGGCCGCGAAAACACGCTCGATCTTCGGTCGAGCCTGCCGACCGGTGCGGATGCGGCGCACAGAGCGGAACTCTTCCTGCGCCAGCGGCAGATGGATAGCGCGACAGAAGTCCTCGTGATCACGGGACGTGGCAACCAGAGCACCGACGGCGTGCCGGTCGTGCGTCCGGCGGTCGCGGCCGTATTGGCCCGCCTGCGTCGTCAGGGCGTGGTCACCGGCTGGCAAGAGCACACCCCCGGCTCGTTTGCGGTTACGCCGGCGCCGATCACCGCGCTGCTTGAGGCGCCGCGCCGCCGGCGCGACGCCGCGGAACCAGTCATTGCGGACCCCGCCGCGCTCGCCGCGCTCGATCCGGCCACGCGACAGATACTCCGCACGCTGGCCATCCGGTCGTTGCAGGCGCTCGGGGCACCTGTCGGCGAGTCCTTCGTTCACGATGAGATGCAACGTCAGTTCTCGATACTCGGTGCATTCGTGCCTGACGGCCCCAACCGCGAGACGCAGCTCCGCGCCGCCGCCGAATCGGCGCTCAACGAATTGGATGACGTGAAGTGACGGATCGACTTCCCCTGCCCATGGACGCATGACCAAGACGCCCGCCGTTCTCGAAAAACGCCCGCTCGGTCGCAGCGGCCACCCGACTTCAATCCTCGGCCTTGGCATCCGACGCCTGGGGGAGGGAAGCCAGAAGGAATTCGTACGTGTCGTCCGCGAGGCGATCGACAAGGGCGTGACCGTCGTTGAGACGGCACATGAGTACGGCGATGGGCGCACCGAGCGCTGGCTGGGGCTCGCCCTGGCCGATGGGTACCGTCAGCGCGTGACGCTGGTGGCGCAGTGCTGCGCGCACCTGCGCGACTACAAAACGGCGATGCACCAGCTCGATGAGACGCTGGGGCGGCTCAAGACGGACCACGTGGACCTGTGGGCGTTCCACGAGGTGATCTATGACAACGACGTCGAGTGGATCTACGACCACGGCGGACTCGACGCGATGCAGGAAGCGAGGGAGCAGGGCAAGGTGCGCTTCATCGGATTCGGCGGACACAAGTCGCCGCACATCCACCTCAAGCTCCTGCAGCGTGGTTTCGCGTGGGACGCAGTGATGATGCCGCTCAACCCGCTCGATGCGTCCTTCCGCTCGTTCGAGAAGAAGGTGCTGCCGGAGACCATCCACCGCGGGGCGGCCGTCATCGGCATCAAGCCGGTGGCGGGCGGTGCGCTGCAGGGCGTGAAGGGCGTGAAGCCCGAGGAGTCCCTGCGCTACTGCATGTCGCTGCCCGTGAGCACGGTGATCTGCGGCATGGATTCAACCGCCGTGCTGCGCAAGAACCTGAAACTGACCACCGGATTCAACGCGTTCCATCCGGGCGACATGGACGCGTTGCGGCAGAAGGCGCGCAGTGTCGCGGGTGACGGACGCGCCGAGCGCTACAAGACGACGCAGGAACATGACCTGCCGTCGGGCCAGGTGGCCCACGGGTTCATCTCACCTCCCAAGAAGAAGCACTCATAAGCATGCGCCAGATTGCATGTGCGATGCTGCTCGCGGCGACTCCGCTGACCGCGCAGCAAATGACGGGGTATGCTGCATCCTCCGCGCCAGCCCAGCGCAATGCCGAACTGGCGGCGATGGATCGCCCCGATCCGGCGCGCGCACGCGCGCATGCGCGTGCCCTGTCTGACGGTCCGCACGTGGCGGGCACACCGGGCCAGGCGCGAACTCGTGACTACGTCATCGCCCAGATGCAGGCGATGGGCATCAAGACCGAGGCGCGCGAATACACGATCTGGATGCCGCATCCGACGCGCATCGAGGTCTGGTCCAATGGCCGGCCGCTTCGGCTGGCTGAGGGACCCGTGCCGGGCGACACCACGAGCCAGCGTCACGCTGAACCACTGCCGATCAACGGATATGGGGGAAGCGGGGATGCGGAGGGCGAGGTGGTGTTCGTGAACTTCGGCCTGGTGGAGGACTACGCGAAGCTCGACTCGCTGGGTGTGAGCGTGGCGGGGAAGGTGGCCGTGGCCCGCTACGGGCGGAGCTTCCGCGGCATTAAGGCGCGCGAGGCAGAGAAGCACGGCGCGGTGGCGCTGATCATGTACAGCGATCCCCAGGACGACGGGTACGTTCAGGGCGATGTGTACCCTGACGGACCGTGGCGTCCAGCGCAGGGCATCCAGCGTGGCAGCGTCATGAACGGCGCCGGCGACCCCAGCACACCGGGATATCCCAGCACGGCGGGGGCCTCGCGGATTGCGCTCGACCAAATGCCGGTGTCGCGCATTCCCGTGGTGCCCATCGGCTACGGCAATGCCGCGGAGGTGCTGGCGCTCGTGCGGGGGAAAGACATCCCGCGCGGATGGCAGGGTGGGTTACCGTTCCGCTACCACATCGGCCCCGGGCCGACGCGCATCAGGGTGCGCGTGGAGACAGACACCGCCACGGCGGCATTCAAGCCGATCTGGAATACACTCGGCGTGGTGAAGGGCTCGGAGTATCCCGACGAGATTGTCGTGATCGGCGGGCACCGTGACTCATGGGGGCCGGGCGCCGGCGACAACGTGAGCGGGGTCGTGAGCATTCTCGAGGCGGCGCGGGCCGTCGCCGACCAGATGAAGGCCGGATGGAGACCCAAGCGCACGCTGGTCTTTGCGACGTGGGACGCGGAGGAATGGGGACTGGTGGGTTCGACCGAACATGTCGAGGACGATTCCCTGCGACTCCAGCGGGGCGGCGTGGCCTACTTCAATCAGGATGGCGGCGGTGGCGGACCGAATTTCGACGGCGGCGGATCGCCTTCGTTGCGCGGACTGCTGCGTGACATCACCAAGGTCATTCCGCACCCGGATGCGCCGGCGAAAAGCATATACCAGTGGTGGCGCGATCAGGGCAAAGTGGCGGACGGCCAGGAACCGGCGATGGGCGACCCGGGTGGCGGAAGCGATTTCGCCGGCTTTTACAATCACCTGGGCATCCCCCACAGCGACTGGGGCATGGGCGGCACGGGCGGCGGCGTCTACCACTCGATGTACGATTCGTTCGAGTGGATTCATCGGTTCGCTGACCCGAACTTCACCTACCATGCGGCGCAGGCACGCGTGGCGGCCCTGATGGTGATGCGCATGGCCAGCGCCGACGTCCTGCCGTACGACTACGCGGAATTCGGCCGGACCCTCAAGCCGTACGTGGAGCGCATCGACCGGGCGGCGGCGGCCAAGGGGTGGTCACTCAACACAACTGCCCTCACCGCGCAGCTCACGGCGCTGGAGGCGGAAGGGCGAGCGTTCAATGCGGCGCGCGACAGCACACTGGCCGCGACACCGGCCAAGGGTGCCACGGCACGGGCCAATGCGCAGTTGATGCAGGTGGAGCGCGCCCTCGCGCGTCCCGAAGGGCTGCGCACGCGCCCGTGGTATCGGAGCCTCGTCTACGTGGCGGACGAGAACAACGGCTATTCGACAATGGTGTTTCCGAGCGTCAACGAGGCCATTCGGTCCGGCGATCAGGCGCTGGCGCAGCGGGAACTGGACGATCTTGTCGCGCGCTTTGGCAAGGCAGTCTCGTTCGTGAATGCGGCGAGGGCGGCGCTCACGGTGAAGTAACGGGTGCAACGACAACCACGAAGGCCGAAGGGCGCGAAGCAGTTTCCGCGCTAACTTATTTGCATGCCGCTGACTTCCGACGAACTGCGCCGCTACGCGCGCCATTTGGTGTTGCCGCAGGTGGGGGCGGCCGGACAGGAGCGTCTCAAGGCGGCGTCGGTGCTCATCGTCGGGCTTGGCGGACTGGGCTCGCCGGCCGCGCTGTATCTCGCAGCGGCGGGCGTCGGGCGGCTTGGGCTCGTGGATTGCGACCTCGTGGACGAAAGCAACCTGCAGCGGCAGGTCCTGCATGGCACATCGTCCGTGGGAATGCCCAAGGTGGATTCGGCGCGTGCGCGCCTGCACGACCTGAATCCGCACGTTGACCTGCAGGTGCACGCGGAGCGCCTCGGCGTGCAGAACGCACTGACGCTCGTCGGCGCGTACGACGTGATCGTGGATGGCACCGACCAGTTTGCCTCGCGCTACCTGGTGAACGACGCGTGTGTCATCGAGGGGCGCCCCAACGTGCACGGCAGCGTGCATCGCTTTGAGGGACAGGTGTCGGTGTTCGCGGCGCCGGGCGGTCCGTGCTATCGATGCCTTTTTCCGGAACCGCCCGCCGCGGGGACGGTGCCGAACTGCGCCGAGGGCGGCGTACTCGGCGTGCTGCCCGGCATCGTAGGCAGTCTGCAGGCGGCGGAGGCGATCAAGTGGATCGTCGGCATCGGAGCGCCGCTGGTGGGGCGGCTGCTGCACTTCGACGCGCTCACCATGCGCATGCACGAGGTGGCGTTCGCGCGCGATGCGGCGTGCCCCATGTGCGGCGATGGCGCCACACCACGCCTGCTCGCCGATTACGACGACTTCTGTGGGACTTCCCTGGTGGACAGCCCAATGCTCACTGACGAAGACGAAGTGACGCCCAAGGAACTGCGCGATCAGCTTGCCGCGGGACAGACGCCGTGGCTTCTCGATGTGCGTGAGCCATGGGAATTCTCGACGGCGCGGCTCAGTGGCGCGACGCTGATTCCGCTCGGCGATCTCGCGCAGCACGTGGCGGAGGTGCCGCGCGACGCGGACGTCGTGGTCTATTGCCACCACGGGATGCGGAGCGCCCGCGCCGTGTCCATGCTGCGGCACGGCGGGTGGAGCCGCGTGCGCAACCTCACCGGCGGCATCGACCGCTGGAGCATCGAAGTAGACCAGCGAGTGCCGCGCTACTAGATGCCGTTCCTCGAGTACGGGATGGCACTGACTGCGGCGACCGCGCTCGTTGCCGCGCGCCGTGCGTGGCGCGCCCGGCAGGTAGAGCGCGCCTTCGACGCGAAGTTCGGGGCGCAGCGCAATGCGCGAGGCGTGATTGCCGGCGCCGAGAGCTTCACGCTCGAGGGATCGACCGACCGCGCCATCGTCCTGCTGCACGGGTTCAACGACTCACCGCAAACGATGCGCTCACCGGCCGCGGCGATGCACGCGGCGGGATGGACGGTGTACGCGCCGGTCCTTCCGGGGCACGGCCGTTCGCCGCGGGCATTTGCCGCGTCCAGCGCCGAGGCATGGATCAGCGCTGCCCGCGCGGCGGTACGCGACGCGCTGCAGCGGCACCGACAGGTCGCGGTTGGCGGACTGTCCCTGGGCGGTGCGCTCGCCGCGATCGTGGCATCCGAGGAACCGTCGGTGAAGGCGGCGGTGCTGTTTGCGCCGTTCCTTGTGCATAGCCGGCGCCTGGGTGCGATCGCCGCCCTCTGGCCGCTGGTCACGCTCGGCGTGGAATACCTCACTGGGGGCAGTGCGACGCGCGCCGTTCGAGATCCGGAGGCGCGGGCAACGCTCATCGCGTACGGGTGCTCGACGCCTCGCCTGCTGCGCGAGGTCCAGCGCGTCGTGCGCCGCGCGCGCGCGGCGTTGCCGGCGGTGCGCCAGCCGGTGTGGATCGCACAGTCGAGCGACGACTACCGCATCCCCGACGAACAGGCGCAGGCGGCCTTCGACCTGCTGGGCTCAGGCGACAAGCGCCTGCACTGGACCACCGGCAATGGCCACGTGATCACCGTGGACTACGGGCACGAAGAGCTCTCGGCCGAAGCGGTGCGCTGGCTCGAGTCGCGCCTGCCGGCGCGCTAGGAACGCCGCAGGCGGGTTTCCCCGGGCGACATCACCCACAACCGATCGACCGGCAACTCCGCCCGCTTCCATGCCTCGTGCGTGCGCACCGGCGGCTCATCCAACAGCTCATCGGTGAGCGTGAACGTGCCCCAGTGCATGGCCACCATTACGGGCTCCGACCCGGGGTGCTTCGCCTGCAGCACCGTGAAAGCGCGCACCGCCTCCTCTGGATCCACGTGCACGGGCTGCATGATCCAGCGCGGCTCGTAGGCGCCAATTGGCATGAACACCGTATCGAACGGCCCGCAGCGCGCTGCAATCTCCCCAAACCCGCCGTGCCAGCCGGTGTCCCCGACGAAGTACAGGGTGTGCCCATCAAGTTGCAGCACGAAGCCACCCCAAAGCGTGCGATTGCGGTCAAACGGCGTGCGGCCAGAGAAGTGCTGCGCAGGCACACACGTCACATGGACGGCATCGGTGGTGTGTTCCTGCCACCAATCGAGTTCCTTCACCCGCCGGACGCCGCGCGAACGAAGCCGCCGCGCCACGCCGAGCGGCGTGATCCATGACGCGTCAGGGTGGGCGCGGACAATCGCCCGCACCGACCAGTCATCGAAATGGTCGTAGTGGTCATGCGACTGCAGGACAACGTCGATGGGCGGCAGCTCATGAAAGGGAATGCCAGGCGCCACGTGCCGCCTGGGACCAGCCCACTGCACCGGGGCGCAGCGCTCGCTCCAGACGGGATCGGTCAAAATGTTCAGGCCGCCGATCTGAACCAGAAAGGTGGAGTGTCCCACCCAGGTGATGGCGCACTCCCCGTCTTTGGCCCGGGGCTGGCGTACCTGATGTTCGCGGCGAGCGGGCGCGGCGCCTCCGCTCGCGGAGAAGAGGCCGCGGGTGCGGCTGCGCTGCCACGCCCAACGCAGCATGGCGCCGATGCCACGGAGCTTTCCGTCGGGCGACGAGTTCTGGAAGCCGCGGGACGTGTGGTGGGCGGGAGGCACGGACGAAATCTCATCACCCGTCAGGTGCCGGGGTACTGGGAATCATGGGGACGGCGGCGATTCCAAAGCTCCGGATGCCCGGGTAACTTGCAGGGACGGGCGATGCCGGTGGAACGCGCCGCCGCCCGATCCTGTCGACGGAGAGACGCGATGCCCACGATCACCTGTGCACACTGCGGCCAACAGAAGGAAGGCTTTGAGCGGCCGCCGTTCCCCGGCGCCATGGGCGCGCGCATTCTCGAAGGGACGTGTCAGGATTGCTGGGAGCTGTGGAAGAAGCAGCAGACGATGCTGATCAACCACTATGGCCTGAATGTCATGGACCCGCAGGCCCGGCAATTCCTCACGCGGAACATGGAGGCCTTCCTGTTCAAGGCAGGGCGCCAGGACGACGTGGACACGACGAAGCAGGGGCAGATCACCTACTGAGTTCGGTCCGGCAGGACGGCAGGATTTCCCGCCATCGTGGCACCTGTTGACATTAGTCGCGGCATGTTACTTATTCCCCGCGCAATGTCTGCCAAGAAAACGCGCCGTCGCGGCGCTGCGACCATCGATCTCGTGCTCTGCTCCGCCCGCAGCGGACGGCTGCACGTCCTCGTGACGAAGTCGGCGGGTGGCGCGCCGGTGCTGCCGTATACGTGGTGCGCCGAGGGAGAAGGACTGGAGCAGGCGGCACGGGAGCTGGCGCACGACGTCGCCGGACATCAGGCGGCGTGGCTGGCACCCGGCGCCGCCACGGCGGCCAAGCGGCATCCGGCGGGGGCGGCGCTGTCGATTCCGTTCATCGGCGTCGTGGGGCCGACCGCCGCGGCGCCCAGCGGAACGGCGTGGCACGCGATTGACGCGCTGCCGGCGCTGGCACCGCGCCAGAAAGCGATGGCGGAGCATGCGCTGGACACCCTGCGGCTCCATATGGACCTGGCGCCGGTGGCGTTTCGGCTGCTGTCCGCCGTGTTCACGCTCAGTGAATTGCAGCAGGCCTACGAGTTGCTGCTCGGACGGCGCCTGCACAAGGCGAGCTTCCGCCGGGCGCTGCAGTCCGCCTATCTCGTGGCCCCCACCGACGAATGGCGCAGTGAGGGGCGCGGACGTCCCGCCCAGCTGTTCCGGTACGCCCCCCGCCAGCGGCGCGGCAACCACCGGACCGTGCGGTTCGACCTGATCGGCCGGTAGCGCCCCGGTCCGGCAACAGCCGGTACCAGAACGCAACACAATGGTGACACGGAACGAAACGTGCGGGGTAAACGTATTAGTTGCAGAGTGTGTCTAAGGAACTAAACGGAGGCAGCGATGCTCACGTACCTGGACTCCCTATGTGACGCGATGGCGACGCGGGACCTGCCGCGCCTGCACAACCTCGTGGACGATCATCCCCTGGTGCGGCTGCTGCCCGCCGAGGCGATGAGCGAGGTGCGCCGCTTCCTCGCGCAGAAGGTCGGCCGGCACGCCGTGCCCCTGATGACGCTCCGCTTCCGCGACCAGACCGCCCGGCTGCTCGGCGAACGCCCCGTGGGCGCGGGGGCAGCTGCCCGCGCCGTGCCGGCCCAATTGGCCCATGCGCCGACGCGCCGCCGCCGGCGGTCGGGGATTCAGACCGAGCTGCCGCTCTCGGCGTAGCCTTCTTCACCACGGAGCCTTCTTCACCACGGAGCTCACGGAGAAACGGCGGAGGGCCACGGAGTACGGCAACTTCTTGGGGGAACAGCGAGCGCCACGCGAATGTCTGCGTGGCGCGTTGCTTTGCAGGGTGGGGATTCGCCCTAGGAAGTTTTCCGAACAGTCCGAAGGACTTGGCCGACAGACTCCCGTGGTACCGAGATGCAGAATTACGGCCGGACCGCCTGAGAGGAGTCATCGATGCGCACCACATTTTCGTCTGCCCGCCGTCCGCTGCTCGCCGTGGCGGCTGTGTTCATGCTGGGCGCCTGCGAGGTTGCCGAGAAGGCGACCGCGTCCAATACGCTGACCCCCGCCCGCAACCTGAAGGGGACCTGGAAGACCTCGTTCCCGGTCACGTTCAACTACCAGACGGATTTCTGCGCGGGCAAGGAAACCGTGGCGGCGGCCGACTGGAACGTCACCTGGGTCATCACACCCGTTACCGGGAACGAGAACGAGGTGGACATCCAGATGACGTATTCGTCCGCCAACTATCGCCGCGTCGCGAGCAGCTGCGGCAACTTCTCCACGGGCTACGTGCCGCTCGTGTCGCCCCAATTCCTGCGGGCGACGCTCAGCAGCACCTCCATCTCGATCAACAAGCCGAGCGACGGGCTGACCTACAACGGCTCGTTCACGACCGACCTGATGGAAGGGACGTGGGTGCACTGGGAGTGCATCATCTACTGCACGGGTGAGTTCACCGGAACGAACCAGCTGAAGATGATGCGGCAGTAGCGTCCCGCCCGACGCGCGCGCTACCGGATCCGCTCGAACGGCGTGTTGAGCACCGGATACTCGCGCCATCCGTTGTAGTCGAAGTGCCACCACTCCGTGGGGTTCACGGTGAAGCCCTCGGCTTCCATGAACCGGCGGAGCAGTTCACGACGCGCGCGCTCGGTGGCGGTGCCGCCCGGATAGGCTGCGAAGGCGCGATCGGTGAACTCGTCATAGCCGCTGGGCATGCGCACCGCGCGGCCGGACGCCAGGTCATAGAGCGTGAGATCCACCGCCGCGCCGCGGTTGTGGCGTGATCCCGTGGCCGGGTTCGCCACGAAGGTGCGCTGACTGTCGGGCGTGGCCTCATAGAACATCCACGTCACATACCACGGGCGGTATGCGTCGTGGATCAGCAGTCCGTACCCTTCTCGCGCGAGCGCCCGGTGGGCACGCACCAGCGCCTCGGCCGCCGGGCGCTGCAGGAACGCGCGCGCCTGCGAATACATGGCCGATGCCATGAAGTTGTTCGTGGTGGCGTAGCGGATATCGAGCCGGATGGACGGGTCGAGCGCCACGAGTTCCACGAGATCGGGCGAACGCGTTCCCGCGAGTCCGGCAGGCGGCACCAATGCCAGCGCCTCGGTGCGCAGCACCTCCACCGGTCGGCGAGGCGTGATGCGGAAAGTCGCGTGCGCGGACGTGTCGGTCTGTGCACCGAGCGGCAACGCGGCGAAGACGGCGAGCAGAACGAGGAGAGTGCGACGCATGGTGAAGAGTTGCACGGCGCCACGAAAAAGGGAAAGGCCCCGGCGCTGGTGGCCGGGGCCCTTCGATGACGACTGATACGGCTTAGAGCTTGGTGACTTCGCTCGCCTGCGGGCCCTTCTGGCCTTCCACGATCTCAAACGAAACCTGGTCTCCCTCAGCCAGCGACTTGAAGCCGCTCGCGGCGATGGCGCTGAAGTGGACGAAGACGTCCGGACCGCCCTCGCGTGAGATGAAACCGAAGCCCTTTGCGTCGTTGAACCACTTCACGGTGCCATTGATACGTGCCATGACTCTGACCTCTCCCCACCTGGGGACATACGATGATACGCGCCACCCGCCCGGCACATGCCGAGCGGGGTCGTTGCAGCGACGGAGTATTGGTAATGGGCGTGCACGGCGGGCGGTACTGGCCTCGCCGTGCGCCCAGGCCGGGGGTTAAGCCGCGCCGGCGATGTAGCGGGCGAAGCGCCCGCAGTTGGTGCACTTGAGCGTGACGTGACTCCGCGGGGGCGGCGGCACCTGTGACGGATCGCGCTCGATATCTCCGGAGCAGGACGGGCAGCTAAGGGGATGGCCGTTCCGGTCATTGGCGATAAGGTTCAGCGCCTGGGCCGGGTTGAACGAGTTTGGACGGGGCTTACGCATTACGACTCCGAGTGACGATCGGGAATGCCAGCCTATGTGGGGGGCTCAACTAGCAGTGAATGAAATGTAACCACCACTGGAAGCCCCCTATGCTGAGGAGGAGAGGGGGAGGATGATTTCGGATAAGATGTTGAGGATAAACGATTTACGTGTGTCATCCAGCCTCCACAAAGCGGATCTGGCCTTTTAAGCGTCGAGGTCGCGAGTTCGAGCGCCCGGCAATGGTCTGATCGGACATGATGACCGACAGTGATCATCGGGGTTCGCGATGCGACGCTGGCTTTCTTCACCACGGAGCTCACGGAGAACCGCAGAGGGCCACGGAGTACTTCAAACCCTGAGGTTAAAGACATAGCGCCACGCAGAGATCTGCATGGCGTTCGCTGTTCCCCCCAGGAAGTTGCAGTACTCCGTGGCCCTCCGTTTTCCTCCGTGAGCTCCGTGGTGAAAAAAGCCAGCGACCCCCCCCCAAGAAACCACAGCGCCGGTCCCTGATCGGGACCGGCGCTTCTGTTTCCTGGTGCGTCAGACCAGAACTGGCAGCGCGCGGATCTTCTCCTGCCATTCCTTGGGGCCGCTTTCGTGGACGTTATTTCCCTCGCTATCCACGGCGACCGTTACCGGCATGTTCTCCACCTCGAACTCGTAGATGGCTTCCATGCCGAGTTCCTTGAAGGCGACGACGCGCGACTTGCGAATGGCCTTTGCGACGAGATAGGCGGCGCCGCCAACCGCCATCAGGTACGCCGCCTTGTGCTTGCGGATCGCCTCGAGTCCGACCAGGCCGCGCTCCGACTTGCCGACCATGCCGATCAGTCCGGTCTTGGCGAGCATCATCTCGGTGAACTTATCCATGCGCGAGGCCGTCGTCGGGCCCGCGGGACCCACTACTTCATCACGCACCGGGTCAACGGGACCCACGTAGTAGATGACGCGGTTGGTGAAATCCACTCCGGCAGGCAGCGACTCACCCGCGGCGAAGAGGTCGGCGATCTTCTTGTGGGCAGCGTCGCGACCGGTGAGCAGCTTGCCGTTGAGCAGCAGGCGGTCGCCTGCCTTCCACTTCCGGGTCTCGGCAGGCGTCAACTTGTCGAGGTTCACCGATTTGGCATTGCGGTCCGGTGCCCACGTGACGTCGGGCCAGTCCTTGAGGTTCGGCACCGGCAGCTGCACGGCGCCGGAGCCGTCGAGCGTGAAGTGGGCGTGGCGCGTAGCGGCGCAGTTGGGAATCATCGCCACCGGCTTGGACGCCGCGTGCGTGGGATAGTCGTAGATCTTCACGTCGAGCACAGTGGAGAGCCCGCCGAGTCCCTGCGCGCCGATACCGAGCGCATTGACCTTGTCGAAGAGCTCAATGCGCAGCTCCTCGATCTTGCTTTTGGGGCCGCGCTTCTTGAGTTGCGCCATGTCGATGTGGTCCATCAATGATTCCTTGGCCATCAGCATCGCCTTTTCGGCGGAGCCGCCGATGCCGATGCCGAGAATGCCCGGCGGGCACCATCCCGAGCCCATGGTCGGCACCGTCTTGATGACCCAATCCACAAGGGAATCGCTCGGATTGAGCATGGCGAATTTGGACTTGTTCTCGGAGCCGCCGCCCTTGGCGGCCAGCTTTACCTCGACCGTGTCGCCCGGAACGATCTCGTAGTGCACCACGGCCGGCGTGTTGTCGCCTGTGTTCTTGCGGGTGAAGGCCGGGTCGGCGACGATCGACTTGCGCAGGACATTGTCAGATTGCGCGTACGCGCGGCGCACGCCCTCGTTCACCATCTCGGTGACGCTCATGGTGGCGTCCCACTTCACGTTCATGCCGACTTTCAGGAAGACCACCACGATGCCCGTGTCCTGGCAGATCGGGCGGTGGCCTTCGGCACACATGCGCGAGTTGGTGAGGATCTGCGCGATCGCGTCCTTGGCAGCCGGTCCCTGCTCGAGCTTGTAGGCCTCGCCAAGCGCCTTGATGTAGTCGACGGGGTGGAAGTAGGAGATGTGCTGCAGCGCGTCGTGGACGCTCTGGATAAAATCGTCCTGTTTGATGACGGTCATTGGGCCTTCGGGTTGGGTGGTGCCGGTGGGGCCGTCCTGAATCTAGCAGAAGAGAGACAACAGAGAGACAACAGAGAGACAACAGAGAGACAACAGAGAAACAACAGAACGGCGTTGCCGCGGGCCTCGTGGCACGACGGGCCGCAGCCAGCGGGAACGGAATTCCCCCGCATCGTGTCAGCGCCTTCCCGATGGCAGGTGTGGGACAGGTAAACAACATTTCTATATTGGCTTATAACGATACTGTGGCCTACTCCCTCCGGTGCTTGCCATGCGTTCCGTCGTTTCCGCTGTCGTGTTGGGTCTGCTGTCGGTGTCGCCATTGCTCGCTCCTGCCGGCGCCATCGCGCAGGATGCGCAGCGTGTGTACGTCGTGATTGCCGACTCGGTGCCCATGTCCGTGCCGGCTGCGGCGACGGCGCTCGCCGGTGCGCTGACGCGGCAAGGGTGGACGGTGCTCGCCAATCACGCGGTCGGCACGGATGCGCCGCGTTGCAAGTTTGATGCGCACGTGGTCGTCGCGCAGCAACCAGCGCGTGTTGCCGTGTTGCTCGCCAACGGTACACAGGCGGCCTTTGCCGTCCCGGTGCGCCTAGGGGTCTTCGAGGATGAGCGTGGCGTGCACGTGACGTTGGTGAATCCGCTGAGCGTTGAGCGGACGATGGTCGCTGAATCAGGTCTTGAGGCGAGCGGACGCGCATTGGTGGACGAGATCTCCAGTATTGCCGCTGCCGCGACGCGTGGCCGCCGTGTCAATCGACCGTTCGGCCAGTCCCGCACGCGCGGCCTGATTGGCAAGACCATGGGCGTGATGGCCGGTGGCGCATTCACCAAGCAGGTGGAAACGATTTCCACGTCGCCCGGCGGAACTGCGGCGGATGTTCGTCGAGTGGCTGACGACATCTGGCGCCGGCTGCAGCAGCCGGCGGGCGGAAAGTGGCAGCTGCGGGGCGTCTATCGCCTCGATCTCACGGAGCAGGGAATGGTCGTCCTCGGCGTCAGTGGTGCCGCGATGGAGACCAAGGCATTTGGAATCGTCGGCGCCGGCGGTGATGACACCCGGTCGAATTTCGGCTGTCCCGGGATGGCCTACGCCGCCGCCTTCCCGTTGGAAATTGTCATTCGACGGGACGGAGCACAGGTCCGGGTGGAGGCCATCAACGCCATGTTCCGGATGAAGATGTACTTCGAGGACGCGGGACAGATGAAGTTTGCGCGCAACATGATGATGCCCGGCTCAATCGCCGACGAGTTGAAAGGGCTCGTGATCGGGCAGGCGCGCTAGATCGCTGGGGGGGCGACGATTGCTGCAGGTTGCTGACTAACGGGCCTGCAGTCGTCGAATAGAGAGAATGCCGAGTGCCGGCCCCACCGCCAGGAAGGCAAAGGCCCACGGCCAGCCGGCGATGCGCACGATCAGGGGCACCACCTGAATGGTGAGCGTCGTGAGCAGGAACCCGAGCGAGACCTGCAGCGTGAGCGCGGTGCCCACGGCATGGGCCGGCACGCTCTCGGTGACGAGCACGCTGAACTGCGCGCTGTCGGCAATGATGAAGAAGCCCCAGACGAGAGCCACTGGAGTCAGCAGCCAGAGCGAGTGGCCGAAGAGCAGCCCGATGAGCGCGCAGGCCGCGCCGCTCACCGCCATGGCGATGGTGACGAGTCGCGCGCGGCCGATGCGGTCGGACACCAACCCGCCCCAGACACAGCCGGCGCCGCCGACGGCGATGATGGCGAAGCCGATGAGCGACGACATGCGCGTCGCCGTCGGAGCCACCGCATGCGGACTCGCGGCAATGCTTGCCGCGACAAAGGCCGGAATCCAGGTCCAGTAGGCGTACAGCTCGGTCATGTGACCGAGATAACCGCCGGTTGCCTGGCGCCACCGAGGTTCGCGCATGACGCTGCGCACGAGCGTCCAGTCGAAGGGGCGCGACGGAAAGGCGAACGGCCCGTCGCGATAGCCGAACCAGATGAGCCCCGCGGCCAGTACCGCGCTGGCCGAACTCAGGGCCACCAGCGCAAGCACGGTGGTGCCCGGCAACGCGCCGATGAGATAGGGTCCGGCCTTGCCGACCGTCAGCGCGCCCACGATGGTGCCGACCGCGAGGCCACGGCGCTGGCGAAACCAGGTGCTCGTCATCTTCATCGCCGGCGGGTAGACGCCGGCGAGGCACGCGCCCGCAAGAAAACGCGAGAGCAGGGCAGGGGTGAGTCCGTCAGCGTAGGCAAGGCCGACGTTGGCAATCGCTCCACTCACTGCCGCCATCGTGAAGAGGGTCCGTGCGGGGACCACATCGGCCAGGTTGAGGAGCGCCGAAATGGCGGTTCCCGCCACAAAGCCAAGCTGCACGGCGATCGTGAGCCAGGCGACTTCGGAACCGTCGAGCTGCCAGAGGCGCTGCAACTCCGGCGCGACGGCGCTCCCCGCGAACCAGAGTGCCATGCCGAGCAGCTCGGCTGCCGATAGCAGCGCGAGCATGCGCCAGCGATCGGGATGGCTGTCGCTCACTCCCATCCGTGCGGCCGCCGCCAGAGCCGCTTCTGCACGGGCCACGGGCGCTTGAGCGTGAACGCGTCGTCACCGAAGTGCTCATCGTTGGCCAGCGTATCGGTAACGTTCGCGGCCTTGGCCGACGCCTCGTCAGCCCAGTGCAGGATCTCGGCCTCCAGTGTCATGGGAGGCACAGCGGCGCCGAACTCCAACGAGCCGTGATGCGACTGGATGAAGTGCTGCAGCTCCAATTCCTGCTCGGCGGTAAATGTCCCTTCAGGCAACGTCCGCAGGTGGCGGTCGAGCATCATCGTGCCGAGCACGAGGTGGCCCAGTAGGTGGCCGGCCGTCGTGTTGCCAAAGCCGGTGGGACTGACGCTGTACGCCTCGACCTTGCCGATGTCATGGAGCAGGGCGGCCACCGTGACGAGTTCGACGTTGGCGTGCATGGTGCGCGCGATGCCCTGCGCGATGG
This sequence comes from Gemmatimonadaceae bacterium, assembly GCA_041661925.1. GTDB lineage: Bacteria > Gemmatimonadota > Gemmatimonadetes > Gemmatimonadales > Gemmatimonadaceae > PNKL01. The sequence goes on along the minus strand of JBAZTM010000002.1, from coordinate 97,055 downwards.
TCGCCACTTCGACGCTGTGCAGCAGCAGCCCGCCCACCTGTGCGTGATGCCCCGAAGTGGAACCCGGCGCGCGCTCGAAGTCCTGGCGAAAAACATCGTCGGCGAAGAACAGATCGAGCGCGGCGCGCAGGCGGCTGGAGGTCATGGCCGAGCGCTGCTGATCGATCCACGCCCACAGTTCGTCCGGCTTGCGCGCGATGCGCGGCAGGAACTGTTCGACGCTGCCGGCCGACGCGGGAAGAACACGAAGCGGCGCGGTGAGCGTGAGCTGTCGCTTGCCCTGATACTCGCCCACGGAGCCAATAGCCTGCACGATCTTGCCCTTTTCCGCACCCGCGACCCACGGCAACTGCTCCGACCAGACGGGTGCGGTCTCAATGCGCCCCGTGGCGTTGCCGAGGGTCAACCGCGCGAACGGCTTGCCGTCGCGGGTGTCTCTGTCGATGCGATCTAGGACCAACAACTCGTGTTGGATGCGATCGCCGGCTTTGAGGGTTGAGAGATCTAGCACGGGGGGAGTGATGGCGGATGGCAGATGGCAGATGGCGGATGGCAGATACAAAGTACCGCGCCGTCGTGACACTCGCCTCATCCGAACCACGCATGCGTCCGCGAAACAGCGCGCCCGGCATCTGATGGATGGCCGGGCGCGGTGGGGGAGGCTGGATAGAGCTCTCCTTGATTAACTACTACGCATCCACTGGCCGCCTGGTTTCAGCGGCCATCCGCTCGGCATCGAGCAGGGCCTGTTTGCGCTCGACTCCCCAACGGTACCCGCCGAGTTCGCCGGTCTGGCGCACGACGCGATGACACGGAATGAGCACCGCCACGTTGTTGTGCGCACAGGCCTGCGCGACCGCCCGAGACGCGGTGGGGCGGCCCACATCAGCGGCAATCTGCTGATACGAACGCTGCTCGCCGTGCGGAATGCGCCGGAGGGCGGCCCAGACACTCTCCTCGAACGGCGTGCCTTCGGTGTGGAGCGGGATTTCAACCCGAGGCGACGCACCGCGAAGCCGACGTACGATCTCGTCCCGCCACGGCGCCGGCACCCGCACGTTGCGACTGAAGGACGCCCACGGCATCGTGGCTCGCAGGTCGCGTTCGAGTCCCGCGGCAGAATCGCCGAGTGCGAGGTAGCGAATGCCGCGTGCGGTCAGGCCGAGCAGCACGGTACCGAGCGGCGAGTCGAACGAGCCGAACGCGATGTCCTCCGACAGGCGACCTGCCGCCGGGGAGTGCGCCAGCGGACGCTGGCCGGGACGAGTGGAGCGGGAAGAGGCGAGAGCAGACATGGGGGACTCCGTGCAAAAGGGCACCGGCCGCACTGTGCGCGCCGGTGCCCTCAACCTCGCGGATGGGACGATTCATTCCAATCCGTTTCTTGCGCCCTGAATTCCGTTTCTTGCTATGAGAATCAGTTCACGTAGGCGATCTCGCCCTCGCCATCGATGCCGAGTTCCTGCTCACGGCCGCAGACACCGCAAATCTTGATGCAATGCCAGACTTCGTTGAACTCCTTCTGATTCGCAACGGACGCGGGCTTGATGGTCAGCTTCTTGTAGCTGTACTCGCCACAATGCTCACACGCATGCGCCCTGGCCACCTTCTCCGCGCGCTCCTTGGTGATGGTCTTCGGCATGCCGGAATTTAGCCCCTGGACCCGCTGCCCGGAGGGAAGCCAAGTGCTCCTGTGGGACGCGGCGCATCGCTGGGGAGATTGGTCTGGCCGGCGGCGTCCATGACCTTCCGCAGCGCGCCAATGGCTCCCATCGCTCCGGCGGCCTCGGTGGGGAGGAAGATGGTCGTGCCCTTGCCCTGGGTGAGCGCGGGAAGGGCTTCCATGTATTTGAGGCCCAGCAGGTACGTCGCCGCCTCGCCCGGCGGGAGCGACAGGGCGATGCCGGCGATGGCCGTCGCCTCTGCCTTGGCCATGGTCGTACGCGCCTCGGCGAGGCCCTCGGCGCGGAGGATGGCGGCTTCCTTTTCGCCCTGCGCCTTGAGCACCTGCGATTCGCGCAGGCCCTCGGCCTCGAGAATGACGGCGCGCTTGCTGGCTTCGGCGTTGGTCACCGCGGCACGGCGCTCGCGCTCGGCGCGCATCTGCAGTTCCATGGACTGCTGGATGTCGCGCGGCGGTTCGATGGTCTGCAGTTCGACGCGCGTGACGTCCACGCCCCAACCCAGCGACGCCTCTTCGATGACCTCGCGCATCCGCTTGTTGATCTGGTCGCGGCTGGTGAGCGTCTGGTCGAGTTCCATTTCGCCGACGATGTTGCGCAGCGTGGTGCGCGTCAGCGTCTCGATGGCGTAGGGGAGGTTCTGCACGGAGTACGTCGCCTTCTGCGGATCGGCAATGCGGTAGTAGAGCACCGCGTCGATGTCGATGGTGACGTTGTCCTTGGTGATGACCGGCTGGCTGGGGAAGTTGAGCACCTGTTCGCGCAGGTCGATGCGGCTGGTGGTGCCGGCGATGATGCGACGGACGCCGGCGACGTCACTCGACAGATAGTGCGTGTCGATGTGGCGCGGCACCTCGACGAACGGGATGAGGATGTTGAAGCCGGACCGGGCGATGCGGTGGAACCGTCCGAAGCGCTCCACGAGGAGCACTTCAGCCTGGCCGACGATCTTGATGGACTGCGTGCCGATGAACAGCGCGACGAGCGCGACGGCGCCGATGAAGAACCACATAGTGACGGTAGGCAGTAGAGGGTGATGGAGCAGCCTGCGTCAGCGATACTAGCGCAATTCCGCTTGCCTGGCGAGCGGAGAACGCCAGGTCGCATGGCATATCCGCCTTTCTTTACCACGGAGCTCACGGAGGAAAACGGAGGGCCACGGAGTAGGGCAACTTCTTGGAGGAACAGCGCGCGCCACGCAAAGATCTGCGTGGCGCGATGTCTCTAACCCCAGGTTTTGTAGTACTCCGTGGCCCTCAGCAGTTCTCCGTGCGCTCCGTGGTGAAAAAGGCCCGCTCCGTGGTGAAGAAGTCCAAGGGTGGCGCCTACTTCTTCCAGTCGGCGATGAAGAGGTTCGTCTCGTTCGGCTTGTTGTCGTGGCGGTTGGAGGCCCAGATGAGCTTGGTGCCGTCGGGCGAGAACATCGGGAAGCCGTCGAAGGTCTCGTTGAACGTGATCTGCTCGAGCTTGTCGCCGCCCGCCAGCGAGGCGCTGGCGTCGACGAGGAAGAGCTCGAAGTTGCCCGACCGCGGGGCGAAGTAGTTGGAGGCGAAGATGATCTTCTTGCCGTCCGGCGTCCACGACGGGCCGAAGTTGGCTCCGCCCAGCGCGGTGACCTGCCGGTTGTCGCTGCCGTCGGCGTTCATGACGTACAGCTCCACCTTGGACGGGCGGATGAGACCCTGGCCGAGCAGGTCCTTGTACTGCTTGAGCTCCACCGAGTCCTTGGGGTGGTGCGCGCGGTACACGATCCGCTTGCCGTCGGGCGACCACCACGGACCACCGTCGTAGCCCACCGTGTTGGTGAGTCGCTTCACGTTGGTGCCATCGACATTCATGGTGTAGATGTCGAGGTCACCATCCTTGAGGGAGGTGAAGACGATCTTCTTGCCGTCGGGCGACAGGACACCCTCGGCAGTATAGACGTTGTAGTTGGTGAGGCGCTTGAAGTTGGACCCGTCGCGGTTGACGGTGTAGATGTCGTACTTGTCGAGCGGCCACACGTAGCCCTTGGACGGATCGGGGCGCGGCGGGCAGAGGGAATCGTGCGCGGTGGACGAGCCGAAGAAGAGCCGTTTGCCATCCGGGAAGAACCACCCGCACGTCGTCTTGCCACGGCCGTCGCTGATGCGCTTCAGTCCGGAGCCATCGGCCTTCATCACGAACTGCTCGTCGCACGTGCGGCCATCGCGCGTGGACTGGAACGTGATCCACTGGCCGTCCTTGCTCCAGTACGCTTCGGCGTTCTCGCCGCCGTTGGTCATCTGGCGCAGGTTGGACAGGCGCACCTCGCCCTTCTCCGGGCCGAAGGTGCGCACTTGCGCGAGGGCGGGTGTCGTCGCGGCGAAGAGCGCCGCGACGAGGGCAACGAGGGACGTATTCTGCATAGCGGGGGTCAGGGCTTGCTGAGGGCTGACGGTGTGCGGGACGACGCCAGGGCGAACAGATCGCGCTGCGACTGTCCCTTGCGGAGCAGTTCCAGCGCCTTCACCAGCTGGTTGTCGTCGCTGACTTCGCGTCGCTTGGCGGTGGAATCGCCGAAGGCGAGGCGCGAGATACGGAGATCGATGAGGCGGGTGATGTATCCCTGCGCCGCGTCCCAATCCTTGCGGTCCACGGCGACACCCTTCTTCTGCAGCTTGTCGTAGAACTCGTCGCGCATTTCCTGCGTCACGACGAAATCGGGCTTGACCGACGCCTTTCGGGCGAAGGCGAAATCGTACAGCGCGATGTACGTGTCCTGTCCCTTGGTGCCGAGCACGCGGGCGACCTTCTGCTCCGCGGTGGTGAGCGTGTCGGGCGCGACGATCACGTCGGGCGTGATGGCGCCGCCGCCGTAGATCACGCGGCCGGCGTCGGACTTGAAGCGCGGACGATCCTTGCGCACCGAGTCACTCTCGATCGTATCGGGGCGCACTTCGACGAACTGGCCGTCATCAAGGAGCTTGCGCTCCTTCTGGATGGACCGGCCGCTCGGGGTGTACCACTTGCCCGTCGTGAGCTTGATGGCGTAGCCGCCGTCGAGCCGGTAGACCGACTGCACGAGTCCCTTGCCGAAGGACGTGGTGCCGACGATCAGGGCGCGATCATGGTCCTGCAGGGCGCCGGCAACGATCTCCGACGCGGAGGCCGAATAGGCGTCAGTGAGAATGACCAGGGGCAGACGCGGTGCCACGGGATCGCGCTCCGCCTTGTGGAGCTCGGCGATGCCCTGCCGGTCACGGACGCTCAGGATCTCCTGCCCCCGCGTGAGGAACAGGTTGGACATCTCGAGCGCCTGGTCCAGGAATCCGCCGGGGTTGCCGCGCAGGTCGAGGACGAGCCCCTTGGCCCCCTCGTTCTGCAGGCGGATGATCTGCTGGGCGAGCTCCGGAGAGGAAGTCTCGTTGAAGTTCTGCACGGGCACATAGCCGATCTGCCCGTCGAGCATGATGCCGAATGGCACCGCCGGAATGCGGATGATCCGCCGCGTGAATGTGGCCGCGATGGGGTCGGTCCAACCCGGACGCGCGAACTTGGCGTTGACCTTGGTCCCCGGCTCACCCTTCAGCCGCGCCGACACCTGGTCGATCTTCCAGCCACGCGTGCTGGACGTATCAACCTGGATAATCCGGTCGCCCTCCTGGATGCCCGCCTCCTCGGCCGGCGTGTGAGGGTAGACCTTGGAGATGATGATGCTGCCTTCCTGCTCCTCAATGAGCATGCCCACGCCGCCGTAGAATCCACCGGTGGTCGTGTTGAAGGCCTCGAGCTGCTTGGGAGTGTACAGCTCGGTGTACGGATCCTTGAGTTCCCGCAACAGGCCGCGCGCCGCCTTCTCGTAAAGCGCGCTGGCGCTGACGGAATCGACGAACCGGTCGCCGACCACCGACATCACCTGTTCGAACAGGCGCACGCCGTCGCGGGTCGCCCGCTCCTGGATGACGAAGCCACCGGCCAGAAGCGGAGTTGCCACCACAGCCAGCGCGATCAGTGTCTTGCGGGTACGCGTCATACGGGCCTTGCTAAGGGGGAATTCGAAGCTAACGGGCCCGACGGGCTTCCGGAATCAGGGAGAGTCCTGCCGACCAAGCGCGCGTGGGCAGGAACCGCCGGGGGGCTTCCTATCAGAACCCGTTGCCGGGCAAAGGGTTCCCGTCAGTCAGCCACCTGGTAGCTGACGACCCACACCTTGTCGTGCTGGGCAATTGCGGCGCTGCGGAGCACTCCCGCGGCCAGCAGCATCTCATGGGCGGGCTGCAGGACCCGCTGGAGGTGCGATGGGTAGCGCTGGGTGAGCGGGAGCATTTCGGCGAGCCGTTCGAGCGGGACCTCCCACATTTTGCCCACATCATGGCGCGCCACCTGAAGCACGCGGTAAAGGCGCCGTGCCACCGGAGACGAGAGCTGCTGATAACGGGCGGCGGCCAGTGTGATCGTGAAGCCCGCTGCGATGTTGGTCCTGAGTTGCGGCGCGAGCGTCACATGCGCATCGCCCGGCTCGTTGTTGGTGAGCGTGTTGAAAAGCGCGAGCTGGTCGCGGTCGGTCAGGCGACGCCGATCGATGGACACGGTGCTCAGCATGGTGAACTGGCCCGTCCAGCGCGTCCCGGTGGTCGCATCGAACCAGGCCTCCGTGGACTCGAGCGCGGTGCGCTGGAGCCGGTTGAGCGCGCTGCGCAGCTGCTCGTACGTGCGACCATCCACGCGGCGCCCCATGGTGCGCAGGAAGTCGTGCAGCGTGAAGGTCAGCGTGCCGTCAGCCGGAGCCTCCGCCTCGTGGTAGCGCCGCAGCAGCTCGACGTAGACGTCCTGGTCGAACGTGCCGGGCAGCCGTTCTCCAGGGGAGGGCAAAACGCGCCATCGACCACCGCCGTCCGCGGCATAAGTGATGGCGACTTCATCTCCGGAGTCGCTGAGCCGGAACAGTGGGAGCGCCTCGATGGCACGGTCGAGGATGACCGTGCGCGCAAGCATGCGTCGGCGAGGCGTGTGGCTCATGCGCCGACTGGACGAAGCATCGCGCCGAAGTGCGGCATCAGCGAACGTCTTCGCGCCCCAAGGCGGCCCGCACGGATTCGCGCATGGCGGACACGACATCCCCCCGGGCGGCAGGGCTGTCGTCGCGCACGTGCAGCTCGATGCCGTCAGCGACCACGATACGGCGCCACGAGACGGCTGGGGCATCGTCGTTCTGCACGGCCTGGTCGGCACCTGACTCGAGGGCGGGGGCGAGCGACTGCGCGACGCGTTTCTCGAGGGCGTCGCCGGTGGCCCCTGCCAGTTCGCCCTTTATGGCGTCGAGCGTCTGTCCCTCGCGCTGGCGAATCTTGATGGCGAGCAACTGGAGCAGGTGCCGGTAGTGATACGTGGCTGCGGTGCCGCGTCCCATGGGGTGGTCGAGCAGTCCGTGCGCGACGTAGAAGCGTACGGCGCGCGCACTTGGCGTGGCGCGCGCCGAGGCATTGGTAGGGCGCATGCCCGCCGCATCCACGAGCGCCGTGGCGTGCGCGGCGAGCCCGCGAGCGTTCCATGGCGCGTGTTTGGCATGGGCACGCAGCAGCGCAACAGTAGTCTCAGCCATCGTGACAAGAGAATAACTCGCGCGCGGTCCGGCGGCGAGCCAGTGACGAGCCAGCATCGCGCCAATGACGAACGGCGGGCGGCAGGCCGCACGTGAAGTGCGAGTCCCACCGCCCGCCGCGAGCGACGGCCACAAAAGCGCCGACTACTTCTTGGTCTTTGCCTTCTTGGCGGCCTTCTTCGGAGCAGCCTTCTTGGCCGGCTTCTTCGCCGCCTTCTTGACTGGCTTCTTCGCGACCTTCTTGACCGGCTTCTTGATGGCCTTCTTCACGGCCTTCTTTGGGGCAGCCTTCTTGACCGCCTTCTTGGGTGCCGCCTTCTTCACGACCTTCTTGACCGGCTTCTTGGCCGCCTTTTTCGGCGCCGCTTTCTTGACCGGCTTGGCGGCCTTCTTGGGCGTTGCCTTTGCCGCTGGCTTGGCAGCCACCTTCGCAACTGGTTTGGCAGCTGGCTTGGCAACTGGCTTGGCAACTGGCTTGGCAACTGGCTTGGCAACTGGCTTGGCTACCACCGGCTTGGCCGCAGCCTTGGGTGCCGGAGCGGCCACCGGGGCTGGAGCCGGCGCGGCGGCGGGTGCGGCCAGCGGCTTTGGAGCCTTGGGCTTCTTCTCGCGACGGGTTTCGCCGAGGCCGGCACCGAACAGGTCGGCGTCTTCCTCTTCCTCGCCCGCGTCGATCAGTACGCCCGGCTCTTCCTCATCCTCGTCGTCCGAATCCTCTGCGCTGTCCCACAACGAGTCGGAGTGATCCTTGTTGATGGCCCAGCCGCCGTCTTCGTCGTCCTCCTCGTCATAGCTCATGCCGCCGCCGTAGCCGGAATCCTCCGGCTCGTCGTCCCGATCCGCCGCCATGCGCCTGTCGTTGAGATCGCCGCTCAGCATTAATCCCTCCTGAATCCCTAAGTCAGTCAAAGAAAGGTGTTCGTCGCTCAACCGCTGAATACACTCATCGCGCCGCAACGTCAAGCGGGGGTTCCGGCGTCCGGTTCGGCGACTACGGGCTGCCGAGCGGGCTGCCGCGCCGCCCGCGCGCGCCCGCGCGAGCGGAAGCGCTCAGCGGCGTCGTCCAAAATGGTGTACATCGCCGGGACAACGAACAAGGTCAGCAGGGTGGAGGTGATAAGGCCCCCAATGACCGCACGGGCCATCGGGGCCCGCTGTTCCGCCCCCTCGCCAATGGCGAAGGCCAACGGAAGCATGCCGAAGATCATGGCCATGGTGGTCATGATGATCGGGCGCAAACGGATGCGCCCCGACTCGAGGATGGCATCGAGGCGGGATTCGCCGGCCTCACGCCGCTGATTCACGAAATCGATGAGCAGGATGCCGTTCTTCGTGACGAGTCCCATGAGCATGATGATGCCGATCATGGACATCACATTGAGCGTGCCCCTGGTGACGAGCAGGGCCAAGGCCACACCCAGGAAGCTCAGCGGGAGCGCCAGCATGATGGCCAGCGGCTGGATGAACGAGCCGAAGAGCGACGCGAGAATCAGGTAGATGAAGATGACCGCGAGAATCAGCGCCTCGGCCACGTACCCCTTGGTCTCCTCCATGTTCTTCACATCGCCGGTAAAGACGGTGCGATAGCCGGCCGGGAGGACGAGAGTGTCGAGGGCGGCGCGCGCGGCGTCGGCGACATTGCCGAGCGGCGTGCCGGGGATGACCTGCACGTCGATCTTGACCTGCCGTTCCAGCGCCCGGCGTTCGATCTGCTGCGGGCCGATGCCGGAGCGCACCTCGGCGACCTGCGACAGCAGCACTGAGGCCGGCAGCCCGGTGCGACTGTCCGTGCCGGTGCCGTTCACCGAAATGCCCTCGACGTCAGAGGCGCCGGCGCGCAGCGAGTCGGGGTAGATGACCACGACGTCGTGCGAATAGCCCTGCGCGTCCTGATATGTAGTGGCGCGCTGGCCCGTAAAGAGCGGCTGCAGCGTCTGGGCGATGCTGGCGATACCGAGGCCCGCGGCCCACGCCTGCTGGCGGTCAACGCGCACATCGAGCTGGGGCACATTGCCCTCGTCGCTTGAGCGTGTGCTGGCGACGCCGGGAATGTCCTGCAAGACCTCGTTCACCTGCGAGGCAATGAGCTTGAGGCGCGTGGCCTCGGGTCCCTGCACGTTGACGGCGATCGGCGCACCGCGCCCGCCGAAGATGGATCCGCCGCCGCTGATGTTTGCGGTGAGGCCGGTGAATCGCGGGAGCTCCTTGCGGATGGCTTCCTGAATCTCGAACTGGCTCCGCGAACGCTCTGCCTTGTGCACGAGGCGGACATTGACGTTGCCGCCGGTTGCGCCACCGCGGCCGCCAATGGAAAACGTCGTGAAGTCCACTTCGGGGAAGGTGCGCACGAACCGGTCGATGGGCTGTGCCCGGCTCATGGTGTAGGCGAGGCTCGAGCCGGGTGGCACGCGGAAGTTGATCGAAAACTCGCCGGTGTCGGCGTCGGGCATCCAGGTGAAGCCAAGCTTGGGGACGATGGCCAATGCCACTCCCACGGACGCCAAGGCGCCCACCAGCACGCGCCAGCGGTGAGCCAGCGCGATGCGCAGCCACCCGGGATACCGGTCGGCGAGGCGCTCGAACCGGCGGTCGAACCTGAGCGCGATCATGCGAATCGGGCCGGCGTGGCGGAACGCCTCCTCTCCGTGTTCCTCGGCGTCCGGGTCGTGCCAGATGCTCGACAGCATCGGGTCGAGCGTGAACGAGACGAAGAGCGACACCGTGACCGCGAAGGCCACCGTGACGCCGAACTGGAAGAAGAGCTTGCCGATCATCCCGCCCATGAAGGCCACGGGGATGAAGACGGCGACGACCGCGAGCGACGTGGCGAAGACGGCGAGGCCGATTTCGTCGGTCCCGTCCTTGGCGGCGCGATGGTGGTCTTTTCCGAGCCCCACGTGCCGCACGATGTTCTCTCGCACCACGATGGCGTCGTCAATCAGCAGGCCGATGGCCAGCGAGAGCGCGAGCAGCGTCATGGTGTTGAGCGTGAAGTTCAGCGCCCACATGGCGAAGAAGGCCGAGATGATGGACACCGGCAGCGTGAGCCCGGTGATCACCGTCGACCGCCACGAATTCAGGAACAGGTAGATGATCATCACCGTGAGGATCGCGCCCAGCACGATGGTGAGCTGCACGTCGCGCAGCGCCTCGCGGATGCGGCGCGAGTCGTCGCTCGTGAGCCGGAGGCTGACGTCCTCCGGCAGCGTCCGTTCGACATCGGCGATGATCGCCTTCACGCCATCGGCGACCGCGACCGTATTGGCACCGGAGATCTTGAGGACCTCGATGGTCAGCGTCGGCTCGTCGCCGAGCAGCGATGCCGACCGGCGCTCGGCGATGGTGTCGATGACGCGACCCACGTCGCGAATACGGATGGGTGCGCCGTTGCGCACTGAGACGACGATGTCGGCAAAGGCGCGCGGGTCGGTGATGCGCCCGGTCACGCGGACGCTGCGTTCGCTGTCGCCCTTGCGGATGCGCCCGGCGGGAACTTCCTGATTCTCGCGGGCGAGTGCGGACGAGACGACATCGGGCGTGAGGCCGAAGCTGCGCAGGGAGACAGGATCCAGTTCGATATGGATCTCGCGGCTGGCGGCACCGTTGAGCGTAACACCGCCGACGCCCTCCACCGCCTCGAAGCGCGGACGGATGACCTGGTCCCCAAGGTCGGTCAGCTCTCGTAGCGACCGTTCCTTGCTGGAGACCGCCACCGACATGATGGCCCGGTCATTGGGGTCGAAGCGCATGATGATGGGTTCCATCATGTCACGCGGGAGCTGGCGGCGAATGCGCCCCACCTTGGCGGACACTTCGGGCTGCATCTTGGTGGGGTCCACGCCCAGCTTGAACTGCAGGCGCACGTTGCCGCCGCCTTCCGACGACGTGGACGTCAGCTCGTACAGTCCTTCGACCGTGTTGAGCGCGGTCTCGATGGGGCGAATGACGTCACGTTCGACGACCTCCGGCGACGCGCCTGGATAGGACGCCTGCACGCTGATGACAGGATAGGTGACGTCCGGATACTCGTCGACAGCCAGCCGCTTGTAGCCGACCACGCCAATGACCACGAGCGCCAGCATCATCATCGTGGCGAAGACGGGGCGCTTGATTGAAATATCAGAAAGAAACATGGGCGAGGGACAGACGGGAGATGGGAGACGGGAGATGGGAGATCAGGCGCTCGGCTTGGTGCCGCCCTTTGTCCTCGCTGCGCTGTCCGGTGGGGCTTTCCCCGGAGCGGTCGTCCCCGGAGCGGCCTTCCCGGGGGCGCCGCCCTCGCGCGTCTCGCCACCGCGCGCGCCGCCCGGACCTGTGCTGCGTTCGTTGCCGATGATCTGCGCCTTCATGCCACGACCAAGCGTGCCGACGTTGCCGATGACCACTTGGTCGCCGACCTTCAGGCCGTCTTTGATCTCGACGAGATTGCGCGCCTCGTCGGTGATGCCCACCGTCACCGGCACCTGCTCGAGCTCACCACCGGTGATGCGATAGACGAAGGGCTTGCCGTCCTGCCCGAAACGGACGCCGGGCTGGGGGATGATGAGCACATTTTGCAGCGTCTGGGCGATGATCTGGCCGCTGGAAAAGGTGTTGCCCTTGAGTTCGCCGTTGGGATTCGGAATCTGCACGTACGCCGTGATCGAACGCGAGGCCTGGTCAATCGTCGGGCTGACGCGGGCCACCTTGCCGGTGAACGTCTTGCCGTCGGCGAGGAAGCGCACGGTCTGGCCGGGCTTCACGTCGTTGGCGCGGCGCGCCGGGAGCGCGGCCGTGAGCTCGAGAATCTCGCTGCGAACCAGCGTAAAGAGCTCCGCGCCGCGACTGATATGTTCGCCTCCCTGCACACGGCGGAACTGAATGGTGCCGCTGACCGGCGCGACGATGCGCGTGTCGCGCACCTGCGACTGCGCAGCCCGTAGCCGGGACTCGGCCGCCGCCTGCTGCGCCTTGGCCGAGGCCGCCGCCTGCTCCGTGGCGCGCAGGTCGCGCTCGGCGATGGCACCCACCTTGAACAGGTCCTTGGACTGGTCGTAGTTCCACTGCGCCGTCGAAGCGGCTGTCGTCGCCGACGTCACGTCGGCTTCGGCCGAACGCAGGGCGCTCTCGAAGTCGATGGCCTCGAACCGCGCAAGCAGGCCACCGGCCCTCACGCGATCGCCCTCGCGGACATAGACCTGTTCGACGTTGCCTTCCAGACGGGACTTGAGACTGAGCGTCTCGATGGCGCGCAGATCGCCCGCAATTGGAATGCCGGCCTCGACGGACCCACGGGCGACCCGGGCGACGTCGGCAGCGCCGAGCACCACAGATGCCGTGCGCCGCGGCGCGCCGGGTGCACCGCCGGGCGCGCTGCCGGCAGCGCCGCCTGATGCGGCGGCCTGGCCGCTGGGAGCGCCAGCGGCGGCATCCTTGGGCTTGCCGTCACAGGCGACAGTGAAGAGCGCGGCGAACGCGATCGCGCTAGCGAAGCGGAGCGGAACCTGAAGTGGCATTTCGGGAGTCGGTGCGTACGGGAACGGTCGCGCCGTTCGGCAGCGGAATGTCACGACCACGAACTCGGGCGAGTTCGGCGGTCGCGAGGTAGAGGTCAAACGTCGCCTTGGCTTCAGTGGATCGCGCGGTCAGCAGCGCGTACTGGGCATCGGAGACTTCAAGTTGCGTACTGAGGCCGCGCTGGTAGCGAAGCTCGGCGAGTTGAAACGCTTCCTCAGCCTCGGCGGAGTTCTGCTGCCGGGCGCCGAAGGCTGCGGTGGCTCGCGCCAGCTCGTTGCGCGCGCGCGATACTTCGAGGGTGGCCTGCTCGCGTACCTGGTTGAGCGTGATATCAGCGATCTTGGCCTGCGCCTGCGCCAGGTCGAGGTTGCCCTTGGCGCGTAGGCCGTCCCAGAAGTTCCAGGTGAAGGTCACGCTGAAATTGCGGTCCGCGAACCAGCCGTTGTTCTGGCACGTTTTCCCAGCCGCCGAGCCAGCCGGACAGGCGTCCTCCGTGACCTTGCCCATCACCGTGGGGAAGCCATTGAGGGTCGGCAGGGCGAGGTACCCCGTGTTGAACGCCATGTTCACCTGCGGCAGCATATCGGCGCGCGCCACGCGAATACCGGCGCGCCGGGCTTTGGCCGTCAGCTCAGCGGAGCGCACCGAGGCACGCATCGCATCCGGTGCCGCGTCGGCAGTGGCACGTTCAGCGAGAGAGCGCACTGTCTGCGGATCAAGCGCCGTTGTGAGCACCAGCGGATCATCCACGGAGATGCCAAGGAGGCGCCGCACTTCGAGCAGTGCGATGTCGCGGTCCGACGCTGCCTGCAGCGCAAGCGGCTCGATGTTGGCCCGCTCAACACGCGCACGCAGGACGTCGAATCGTGCAGCACGCCCAGCACCCTGAAGCTGCTCGGTCTGCGCCACACGGCTCGTGGCCAGCGCGAGATTCTGCGCCTGGAGTTCGGCGATGCGGGCCAGATACGAGGCATTCAGGTACGCGCGCTGGATGTCCATCACGAGGCGGGCGCGCGTTTCGGCGTAGTCGAGTCGCACGGCGCCGCGCGCGCTGGTCGCGGCCTGTGCGGCCGAGAAGATGCGCCCGCCCTGGAAGAGGGCCTGCTGCGCGTTGAGCGTGGTGTTGTAGGTGTACTTCTGGCCGAAGAGCTGGCTGACCATCTCGGCGCGCGCGTTCTTGAGGACTTGCTGGTAGTTGCTGGTCAGGCGCAGCTGAGGCAGGCCGGCGGCGCGCGCCGAGATGACCTGCGCATCGGCCACCTCGACCAACTGCCATGCGGCACGGGCCTCGTCGCTCGACCGCAGCATCCGCGTGACGGCGTCCTCAATAGAGAGACGCAGCGTGTCGGCGCGCTGGGCAAGGCCCGGTGCCGGAGAAGCCGCAAGCACCGCGGCGGCGAGGATTAAAAAGTGCGTTCGCATCTGTAAGAAGGAAAACGCGCCGGTACCGGCGCGCGTTGGTTCCAGAAGGCGGCCCATCGCCAAAGTGATGGCCCGCGCTTGTCACGCAGAGGTTGTGAAATACCAGTGACTTGCAGCGGCAGCTTCGCGGAAACGGTGTCTGGAAGGGGAGGCTCCCAGACACCGAGCGTTCGCTAATCAACGAACTCGGCTATCACCTGGTTCGGAATGAGTCCTGCCTTCCATGCGCGATCGAGGAAGAGACGGATGGCCTCACGACCACGAGGGCCGTAATCGAGCGTCCAGTCGTTGACGTACATGCCGACGAACTCATCGGCTTTGCTTCGATCCAGGCCTCTGGCGTATTTCATCGCATGATCGAGAGCACCGGCTCGGTGTTCTAATGCATACGCGATACTGGCGTGAAGATGTCGCGAAATCTTGGACATCATCTCGGAGCCGAAGTCCTTTCGGATGACGTTTCCGCCGAGGGGCAGGGGAAGCCCGGTTTCCTGGAACCACCACTCGCCCATGTCGGCAACGAGGTGCAGGCCGGAGTCCATATAGGTGAGCTGTCCTTCGTGGATCAGCAGTCCCATGTCGACGACCCCGGCGAGCACGGCATCCTCGATCTCATCGAACTGGGTGGGGACAGCGATGAAATCGGGCTCGTACAACTGGAGCGCGAGATAGGCGCTCGTGCGCACACCGGGGATCGCAATGCGCTTGCCCTTCACGTCGGCGCGCGTTGCCGGCGTCGAGCAGACGAGACGCGGTCCGTACCGGTCGCCCATGGAGGCGCCGCTCGGCAGAAGAGCGTATCGGTCGGTCAGGTACGCATACGCATGGATCGAAACGGCCGTGACCTCGAGTTCGCCTTCCAGCGCGCGCTGGTTGAGCGACTCGATGTCCTGCAGTTCGTGCTCGTACTTCAGCCCTTCCGTGTCGATCTTGCCCTCGGCGAGGGCGTAGAACATGAACGCGTCGTCCGAGTCGGGACTATGGGCGACGTGAATGGTGCGACTGGTCATTGGGTTCCTATGGCTTGCGGGCGCGCGCGTCCTTGAGCGCCGCATCAATGTCGCTGCTGTGAAACTGATATTCCTCACGCGTGGACTTGCGTTCGGCCGGCTCCGCGGCGATGAGCCGCTTGGCGAAGTCGCCGACGGACGCGCTGTTCTTTGAGGACTCGGCCACGCGCATGGCGAGGGTAAGACCGAGCAGGTCGTTGGGATTCTTCTTGAGCAAAGTGTCGGCCTCGGCCTTGGCGCGACCCAGCTGGCCGGCGACCATGGCGACCAGGCCCACATCGTAGCGCTGGTGCGCGTCGAGCGGGGCGAGCATGTCGAACGACTGGAGCGCCATTGGGGCGAAGATGGCGGCGCTGTCCGCTTTGCCCTGCGACGCGTACATCATGACGCGATTGAAGAGGCGATCGGACTGCTCCTGCGGCGACATGGCGGCGATATCGGCGGCGGACGGTACGCCGCCCATCGGAGCACCGCCCATGGGGGCACCCTGGCCGGCGTCCGCCGGGCCAGCGTCAGTGGCCGAGCGCGAGGCCTGAAACAGGACCAGCGCAATGACGGCCACGAGAGCCACGCCCGTCACGACCCACGGCACGCGGCTGGGCACAGTTTGGGCGGCGGCGCCCTTCAGGGCGGCTCCACAGTGATGGCAGAACTGCGCGCCGGGGGTCAGCGCGCCGTTGCAGTCCGGGCATTCCGCGCCCTTCAGGGCAGAGCCGCAGTTTGCGCAGAACTTACCGGAGGCATCTTCGCCGCAGCGGGGGCAGGTGGTAGACACAGGCGGGAGATGGGAGATGGGAGACGGGAGATGGAGGGGCTACCGCAACCCTTGAAAGGTAACGTCCCTCCTCTGGAATTGGGTCCGGGACGCATTGCAATCGGGAGGCCGGATGCGCAGACTCCACCACCCGGTGCGAACCGCTTCGAACCCGCATTCAGACTCTCGCCATCCCCAGCCGTGACCGCCTCTTCCCGCGCCCTGCTCAGTGACCTGCGTGGTGTGACCGCCAAGGATCTCCTTGAGATCACCGAGCGGCACCACGTCCGCTTCGTCCGGCTGCAATTCACGGACATTCTCGGCGTCAACAAGAACGTCGAGATCCCGACGTCGCAGCTCCCGAAGGCGCTCGCGGGCGACATCCTGTTCGACGGCTCGTCCATCGAGGGTTTCGTCCGCGTGGAGGAGAGCGACATGCTCCTGCGTCCGGACCTGGATACGTTCCGGATCTTTCCGTGGACCGACACGCAGGCGCGGGTGGCCCGCCTGATCTGCGACATCACCACACCCGAAGGGGAGCCGTTCGCCGGAGACCCGCGCGGCGTGCTCAAGCGCCAGGTGGCCCGGGCGACCGCCATGGGCTACACGATGTTCGCGGGAATGGAGGCGGAGTTTTTCCTCTTCCGCCTCGGAGCGGACGGCGGGCCGAGCACGACCACGCACGACACCGGGTCGTACTTCGACCTGGGCCCGGTGGACCTGGGCGAGGATGCGCGGCGCGCCATCGTGGACGCGCTGGAGCAGATGGGATTCGAGATCGAGGCAGCGCACCACGAAGTGGCGCACGGCCAGCACGAGATCGACTTCCGTTACGCCGACGCGCTGACGACGGCCGACGCGCTGGCCACGTTCCGTTTCGTGGTGCGCAATGTGGCGCAGCAGTTTGGCCTGTTCGCCTCATTCATGCCGAAGCCGATCTACGGACAGAACGGCAGCGGGATGCACACGCACCAATCGTTGTTCAAGGACGGAAAGAACGCCTTCTTCGACACGAAGCGGGAGTTTGAGCTGTCCCAGGTGGCGCATCACTACATCGGCGGGCTGCTGCAGCATGCGCGCGGGATGAGCGCCATCACGAATCCGCTGGTGAACAGCTACAAGCGGCTGGTGCCGGGCTTCGAGGCGCCGATCAACGTGGCGTGGTCGATGCGCAACCGGTCGCCGCTGATTCGCGTGCCGGCGCGCCGCGGCACGGGGACGCGCGTGGAGCTGCGCTCACCGGACCCGAGCGCCAATCCCTACTTGGCGCTCGCCGTAATGCTCGCGGCGGGGCTCGACGGCATCGAGACGCAAGCGTCGAGTCGCGAACCGGTGAACGAGAACATCTGGGAGATGAGCTTCCGCGAGCGGCGGCGCCTGCGCATCGACGACCTGCCGCACGACCTCAACGAAGCGTGTGACGAACTGGAGAAGGACAAGGAGATGTGCGCGGCGCTCGGCGATCACGTGACGCGACATTTCCTCGATGCAAAGCGGCAAGAGTGGCGAGAATACGTCACTCAAGTGTCGGAGTGGGAGCTAGCTCAATATTTGGCTAAGTACTGAATACGACAGCCTCCCTCGCGAGGCTGGCCTTCTTCACCACGGAGCTCACGGAGGTAAACGGAGGGCCACGGAGGACTGCAATTCTTGGGGGGAACAGCGAGTGCCACGCGAATGTCTGCGTGACGCGAGGTCGTTACCCCAGTGGTTGAATTCCTCCGTGGCCCTCCGGCCGTTCTCCGTGTGCTCCGTGGTGAAAGAGGGCCAATGGCGCACGACTGGTAACTACCTATCCTACCTTACACCTCCGAGCGGCTTGATCCGCTCCTGCTTCCCGCTGCGGCGGCATTCGACCGGGCCTTGCTGGCGCTGCACCAAGAGCGCTACAGGCTGGCCGCTGAATACGTGCGCGATGCCGACGTGGTGGACTGCGCGTGCGGCACGGGGTTTGGCAGCGAGGTGCTGCTGCAGGCGGGAGCACGGTCGGTGCAGGGGGTGGATCTCGACCGCGGCGCACTGGAGTACGCGCGCTCGCGTCATGCGCACGACGGCATCACGTATTTCGAAGCGGACGCGCTCCGCTTCACGCCTGCGCCGCTACCTACGGTGTGGGTGAGCCTGGAGACCGTGGAGCACCTGCCGAACCCGACCGCGTACATCGCGCGCGTGGCGCAGGTGCTTCCCAAGGGCGGACGGTTCATTGCGTCGGTGCCGGTGACCGTTTCCACCGAC
The DNA here is from genome assembly GCA_041661925.1 of Gemmatimonadaceae bacterium. Taxonomy (GTDB): domain Bacteria; phylum Gemmatimonadota; class Gemmatimonadetes; order Gemmatimonadales; family Gemmatimonadaceae; genus PNKL01. The sequence continues at coordinate 78,893 of JBAZTM010000002.1, read as the reverse complement.
GGCAATCGGCATCACTTGCACGACTTCACGCGGGCGTCATTCCGGAAGTTGCTGACGGCGCACGGGTTCAAGGAAATTCGCGCGCTGGAGCAAGCGCAGCGATTTTCCCTGGGCGATATCTTCAGCCGCGCGCACGGCGTGCGTCCGCGCGATCGCCGGCGCGGATTGATGCGTTGGTATGTCCGCCATCCGCGTGTGTTCGCCGAGCGCCTGCAGTTGACGCTGACCAAGGGACTCGTGAACGAGTACCTGACGATCGTCGCCGAGTTGCGCTAAGCCCGTGTGAAGGGTGAACGGCAACTGCTTACCACGGATTGCACGGATCACGGGCGGATTGGCACGGATACTGCGACTGCAACTGCAATAACAACTACTTAGGGGAACTGCGCGCGAAGGCTGGTGCAGTTCCCCCAAGTGTTTGTCGTTGCCTTATCCGTGTTTATCCGCGGTGAGATCCGTGCAATCCGTGGTAAGCGTTTGCCGTTTGCCCTTCACGCGAATCGCTTATCGCGGCACCGCCACGAGACCCAGCGGGACTCGTCGCACGCCGCGCCAAGTGCGGACGGCTCCGCGCGCGTCGCGCACGAGCATCTGCGCGGAGATGCCGCCGTCGAGGAGCATCGCCTGGCGCGCGCCGAGTGCGCCCATGAGCGCGGCCATTTCTGGAACGGTTAGTCCGAGCGGGATGAAGCCGAGCGCCTCGCCGCCGGCGTCGAAGCGGGTGAGTGCCACCAGCACAGATCCGTTGCGGTCCAGCCCGATGGCGAGTCGCGCATCACGGTGGGTGCAGTTGATGGCGCACGGTGTACGCAATGCCACTGGTACCGTGCCATCACCGGTGAGGAGCGACGGGTACGACTGAAATGCGGCGGCGATGTCTGTTTCTCGCCGTATGGCGGAGAGGGTGTCGCCGTCCACTACACGCACCGCGCCCGCGCGGTCCACGATGAACGCGCTGGAGAGCGGGCCGCGCCCCGGCCCGAGGCGCTCCTGTCCGCCGGCCACCACCCATCCCCAAGGCAGGGTGGCCGTGAACTGTCCGGCGTTGACGGCGAACCGCACATTCGCGGGCGCCTTGGCGAGGGACCAGGCGGGCTGCGCCGCGCTGTCGACGCCCCACTGCACGTCGAAGCGCACGCGCCGCGGATCGAGCCGCGCAATGATGACGCGCGTTCGCCAGCCTTCGCCGCCGGCCTCGAGCGACAGCTCTCCCCACTCGACGCCCGGTGCGCCGCGATGCCAGGCAACCGCGCGGGTGACGACCGGATGCGCGCGCTCCCATCGCACCGGGGCGCGATCCTCCTGCCACCAAGCGGTGCTGCCGTTCACACCGCGCACCGACAGCGTCGCCGGCTCGGCCGCGGCGACGAACGCCGCGGCGAGCACGAGCGCCGCGGCGCGAATCACGGCTTGAGGTACGCGAGCAGCTCGGACTTGCGGGCGTCGAGCACCGCGAGTTCACCCTTGGAGAAGCGCGTGCGCGTGCCGGTGACGGCCATCTGGGCGCGTTCGCGGGCCATGGCGAACTGCTGCTCGGTGAGTCCCGACACCTTGCTCCCCTCGAGGATGGCGCGCGTCTCGATGGCGCGCGCCTTTACATCGAGTGAATCCTTGCGCGCGTTGGCGCGGTCGAGTTCGATCATGGCCTGCGGTTTGGCCGGCACGGCCCCGCACTTGGCCGCGATGAACGCCTCGTCCTTGCTGAGGTCGACGCCCCAGATCTTGTAGTAGTCCGTGGCCACCTTCTTCATCGCGATGCTGTCACCCGAGGCGACGGCCTTGGCCAGTTCCTGCTGATAGGTGGAGGCGTTCCGTCCACGCTCGGCGGCCGCAGCAGGATTGGCAATCATGGCGGCTGTTGCCTTGCGCACCTCGTCCTCGTGCTTCTTGCTCAGTGCGTCTTGCGCATCGTTCTCGCAGCTCGACCACCGGTTGCGCGCGTTGTAGTAGCCCGAACTCACCGCGTTGGCGCGCTCCTCGAGGGCGGGCATCTTCGCCTCGATGGCTTCCCGATCCTTGAGGATGGCGGGAATGCCGCCGTTGGCGGTGAGCACCGCCTGCGATGCGCCGAGTCCCTTGAGAAGGGCCTCCACCCGCGGCGCGGTGAGTTCGAGGATTACGTCGTCGTACGTGGGCGGCGTAGGCGCATTCTTGGTGTCCAAGCCCGCCTTCTCAGCAGCGGCCTGCATCGCCTTCTCCTTCATCTTCTTGGCGAGGCCACCGAGCTGTGCGTTGGCGGGGGCAGCGGCGAGGGCAAGCAGGAGAACGAACGCAATCGGGCGGGGCAGCATTGGGGCCTCTTGGTGGGGCGGACCTGTGCAAAGGTGGCTTACTGGCGGGGTGGGATCAACTGGGGGCAGAGTGCGACAGAGTGCGACAGAGTGCGACAGAGTGCAACGGAGTACGGCAGCTATGTACAGCGGCCCGCCACAGCAAGAATGGCGGGCCTCTGTTGTCTTTCTGTCGTATCTCTGTTTTCTCTCTGTTGTTTCTCTAAACCGGAAACACCATTTCACGATATCTGGGCAAGGGCCAGTATTCGTCGCCAATAGTGAGTTCGAGCGAATCACACAGTTCACGTACTGCTGCCATGCAATCGGCGCCGGTACTGGTGAGGAACTGCGCGCACTTGCCGGGCGTCTCGTGCATTGAGTCGCCCTTCTCGGCTGCCGCGCGCAGCGCTGCGTTGCGCTTCTGCAGGCTGGCGATCTGCTTGGCGAGCGCGGTGGCCGCCGCCGCCGCAGGATTCACCTTGATGCCGGCGGCCTTTGACTTCTGCGCGGCATCGGCCACGACGCCGAGGTACTTGAACGCCGCGGGGAGGACCAAGGTATCAGCTATCTCGCGCATGGTGTGCAGCTCGATGAGCATGTCCTTCGTATAGCGCTCGATGCGCACGTGGTACCGGCTCTCGAGTTCGGCCTCGGAAAGAATGCCGAGCGTCGTGAAGAGCTTGCGGGTGGTTGGCGCCTTGAGCTGGTCGAGCGCCTCGGGCGTGCGGCGCAGGTTGAGCAAGCCGCGCTTCTTGGCCTCCGTCACCCACTCGGCGGAGTAGCCGTTCCCCTCGAAGCGGATGACCGACGTTTCCTTGAAGGCGATGCGCACGACCTTCAGCACGGCATCGTCGATGCTCTTGGTCTTCTTCAGCTCCTCCTTCAGGTCGGCGATGAGTTCGCCAATGGCCTCGGCGACCACGGTGTTGAGCACCATCACCGGGAAGGCGATGGACTGCGACGAGCCGACGGCGCGGAACTCGAACTTGGCGCCGGTGAAGGCGAAGGGTGACGTGCGATTGCGATCGGTGTTGTCCTGCGCAATCTCAGGGAGCTTCGCAACGCCGAGCTTGATCATCGCGGCATCGGCCGACGCGCCGGTGCGACCGGCAACGATGTCGTCGATCATGTTGGTGAGCATCGCGCCGAGGAACACCGAGATAATGGCTGGCGGCGCCTCGTTGGCGCCGAGCCGGTGTTCGTTGCCCGAGGTGGCGATGCCGGCGCGCAGCAGCCCCTGGTGCTTGAAGACGGCCTTGAGGACCGCGGCAAGGAAGAGGAGGAAGCGCAGGTTCTGGTGCGGTGTCTTGCCCGGCTTGAGCAGGTTGACGCCGTCGAGCTCGTTATCCGCCGTGATGGACATCGACCAGTTGCAGTGCTTGCCCGAGCCGTTGATGCCGGCGAACGGCTTCTCGTGCAGCAGCGCCACGAGTCCGTGCCGCATGGCAACCTTGCGGAGGATGGCCATGACGAGCTGGTTGTGGTCGGTGGCGATGTCCGTCTCTTCGAAGACGGGGGCCATCTCGAACTGGCACGGCGCGACTTCGTTGTGGCGCGTGACGATGGGCACGCCCAGGCGATAGAGCTCGTACTCCACTTCGGCGATACAGGCCTGCACGCGCTCGGGGATGCCGCCGAAGTAGTGGTCTTCGAGCTGCTGTCCGCGCGGCGGCGGTGCGCCGATGAGCGTGCGGCCGCCCATGACGAGGTCGGGGCGCAGCGAGAAGTGGCCGCGATCAATCAGGAAGTACTCCTGCTCGGCGCCCATGGTGGTGTAGACGCGCATCGCGCCCTTGTCGCCGAGTAGCTCGAGCACTTCCATGGCCTTGTGCGAGAGCACGTCGGACGAACGGAGGAGCGGGGTGACTTCGTCGAGCGCCTCGCCGTTGTAGCCGATGAAGACCGAGGGGATGCAGAGTGTCTTGGTGCCGGCCGACTCCATGATGAAGACGGGGGAGGCCGGGTTCCACGCCGTGTAGCCGCGCGCTTCCCAGGTGGCGCGGAGGCCGCCGGACGGGAAGGACGACGCATCGGGTTCGCTCTGGATGAGCTGTTCGCCGGTAAACGACTCCATGGGGAGCTTGTTCTCATCGAACGAGAAGAAGGCGTCGTGCTTTTCGGCGGTGAGTCCAGTCTGCGGCTGGAACCAGTGGCAGAAGTGGGTGACGCCGTGGGACATCGCCCATTCCTTGATGACCTGGGAGACGGTAGGGGCGATGTCGACGTCGAGTTTTCTGCCGAGGCGAATAGCCGAGTTGAGCTTGGTGAAGACTTCCTTGGGGAGCTTGTCGCGCATCTGGCGCGCGCCGAAGGTGAGTGAGCCGAAGTAGTGGGAGATCGGCTCTCCGCCTTCACTCGCGGAGGGGATGTTGGGGGTCGCGACGACGCGGGAGGCGATGGCTTTGAGGGCAGCGGCGCGAGCGTTCATGAGGGCGTTATCCGGGCGAGGGATGGGCGGGGTGTTCTGCGAGGATTGCAGAATAAGCAAAACTAACGAGGCATTTCGGCTGATTCAAGGTGGAAATTGCAGAATATGCGATATTCGTGTGTAACTTGCGCAAGTTATCGATGCTACGCCGGCAGCTGCCTGAACGGGGAGGTGTCCACTCTTATAGTAGGCGTGAAGGGCAGGGGGCGGGATGGTGCGGTGCAGGCGTAGGAAGGTTTGCTGTGAGGTGGAGTCTAGGTGAGGGGGTGGGGTGTCGTGGCGTAGCTGATCTACGTCGCACTCACGATAGGGGGATTGGTGCTCGCGGGCTACGAGGGCACCGACTAAACGGCGGAAGCGCGCCGAGAATCGATTGGCGGAATGCGTCGGCGTGTCAGATATTGAGGGGTAACGTGGGGTGATAGGACGCGTATTTTGAGTGTATTCTAATTGCTGTGATGGAAGGCTCTGCAGTTGAAGACTGATTAGGTGACCGCACAGTGGAGAACTCGCATCAACTGGCACTTCGACGGTGGATTCACGCCGGACTAGCGATCGAAGAGGTTCGAGCGCTAGACGGTGATGCTGGGTACATCCTCAACAACATGATCGCGAAGTACTCGTTATACGCTGACTCTTACAGGGTTTCACCAAACGCCACCGCGGTGCTTGAGCAACTGGGCATCGACCTCAGCCAGCCGGTGCGCCGAGGCGCCATCTATGGTAAGAAGAAGCCGACCGTATTCGAACATGCAGTGCCGGCCAAGGTCGTGCGTGCGGCGTTGCTTGCGTCTACCAGGAGCGTAGTCGCAGTCAAGAGAATACTCGCGCGTTGCGGTCCGGTCGCGATTCTCACTCGCGAGGAGGATACGCGTCTGAGCGCACGAGGTCTGAGTCAGAAGATGCCGGCGACGTGGGTGTGGGGCGATGGCCTATTGGCGCGCTATGACGAGGCTGGTATCGATCTGAGCAAGCGGCTCATCTCAATGTATGGCGCAGTGAAGCGTTAGCGACATGGCGACACGACACGCATTGACATGCAATCGAGCGTGACGTCCCTTGCAGTGTGGGGAACTGTTAGAGACGCATGCGTCGCACGGGTCACCTAACCCGCATTGGTGCTGACGGCGCTGGTAGGGAAGCGGCCGCGGGCGGCTGGCGAGCGCGCACAAAGCCAACTCGTGCGCGCGCCCGCGTGCGCTTCTATTAGAAGCGCCGCAGCACAACGCCAGCCGTCAAGCGACCTTCTCTCCTCTGAGTCGAATGCTACCGTCATACACTTTCTGGGCCGTCGCTGATCAGATCAGGGTGCGGCTACAAACGCCTCCGCTCCTCTTGCCGGCCGCGAGCCCTACTGAGCGGCTAGCGACGCTGGAAGCTCCCGCGATCATGATCAAACACGAACAGGCTACCTTGCTGGAGCGCTTGGCTCGTCAACGCCTCGAGCACTTCAAGCAAACACGTGAAATCGAGTTCAAGGTCAATCTTGCACTTTGGACGGCGATCGTGCTCGCCGGAGGGACTCTGTATAGATCTGGGTTCCGCCTGGGCGCCACGAGTGAGGTTAAGGTCTTTGTCGGGGCTGCCGCAGTTCTGTGGATCTCTCACGCCATATTCTGGATGATTCCGATTCAGTACTCCGAGGACACAGATAGCGCGTTCATTAGAGAGTATCGGAAGAAGATCACGGCGGCATGCGGATTTCCAGAGGGTGTTCCCGAACCCGCATTCTGGAACAAACCGTTTTGGAGAGCCTACCGGAGGCTTCGGGAAAGTGGATGGTCTTGGATAGTGGCCGAAACTGGCGTGACCTTGATCTTGTGCCTGCTGGTTGGCCTCGTCCTCAAATTTGCACCGGTTCGAAGTTGAGCGGGCTCGCCTACCGTTGCTGCGGAAGAAGGTGGATGTTTGCGGTAGCGGCCGCAGCGCGGCCGCGTTTTGTTGTGCGCATTCGCAACCGGGCGCCAGTCGTTGGTCTCCCAGGCTCCAATAATGGCACGTACTTCTGAGTTCGATCCGGTCATAGTAGACGGCGCGCTGTCGAAGGCCCGCTTGGACGAGCTTCTCGGCCTAAAGCGGGAGTCGGCGAAGCTCGACTACAAGGAGTCTTACGACCCCACCGATCGTGGCGCCAAAGTCCGGATTGCAAAGCACGTGCTGGCAATGGCGAACACTGCGGGAGGGTACCTAGTACTAGGCGTCCGGGACGACGGGACTCCGGTCGGCCTGCTAGCTGCGCTCCTTGACCGCCTGGATGAAGCCGATCTTCGACATCAGGTTGGAAGCTACAGCTCGGTGCCTATATCTCTGTTCTTCGCAAACCGCCTCGAGGTTGACGGAAAGTCGTTCGCACTGATCGGCGTTATGCCGCTGACTGATCGGGTGGCTGTTGCCGCAGTCGACGGCGACTTCGCCCTGAACGGTCGGACAGTGAGTCAGTTTCGGAGCGGTGATGTGTTGGTGCGTCACGGCAGCTCTAGCGAGCGATGGAACCAGGATGATGCCGATTGGATCGCCGAGCGGATTGTCCGATCGAAGAAAGACCAATGGCTCCGTGATTTTGCGAGCGATTTCAGACGGCTCGTGGAGCTGTCCGGCGGCAATACAAAAGCGCAAATCGATGCATCAACGCTCAAGGCTCCACCTGAGGTGTTCGCCAAACTTGTCCAGTCTCTGCTGAGGTCTGGCGATGGATAAAGTTGGTCTCAGGACTCTCATTGACGTCGGTGTCGAGCTTGTTGCGGCGCGCATTGAAGCTCTGCGCCCGGACAAACTGGATGGCGCGAATACGGATGACGACATCGTCACCACGCTCGACCGTTTCACACAGTTGGGTTCACTGCTTCTTCAGCATGAAGTGCTCGACGTGTGGGAAATGCTGATGACTGGGTTTGAGCGAATCCTCTCTGCTGGACTCCCAGAGCACGATGACCTCCACGGGGTCACCAAAGGTGAGGCGGCCTATCAACTTGTCGTCGGCCAACGTCTGTTTGCGCTCGGGGGGCTGGTTCGCTTGCAGCGTAGGCATGCTTTTCTCAGGTCGATATGCCTCATTCACCCTAATAAGGAATATCCGAACTACTTCTGGAGTCGCTATCTCGTAACAATGGTCTCACGTGGAGAACTTGAGGGATTTCATAAGTCAGCTATTCCGCAGTCCGCCGAATATGTCCGAGAGCGTCCCGAACTCTTCGCACTCTATAAACGCGATATCGACACCGTCGTGAACGCAATTTGCCAGTTCGACTTCCTGCAGTGCGTCGTTGGCACCGCCATTTCGAAGGATATCGATCTTTGCTATCCAAATTTCGGCACGTACTTCAACGGCCGCACTACTCCTGCGATTAGTGATCTCCTGCGAGATGCGCAACTGAGACAGATTGCTGGCGTAACAGCTGACACATTACTGGCTGAGATCCTTCGTGCTCTCGATGAGTACGCGGCACATGCCTTCTTCGGCATCAACGGGTGGCACAGGGGTTATTGGCAGGACACTGCGATCCTTGAATTACTCAAGACCAACCCTGCTGGCCGGCGTGCGACATGAACATGCGGCTGAAGCTGTCGCTGAGCGCGGTATTAGATGACGTATCTCTTTCCCGGGCTCTGGTCGGCAGCATAGATGGGTGCACCAGCAACCTGCAGCGCAGCTTAGTCGCGATTCGCCATGCAACACAAACGAGTCGGGAGTCTCAATTTGACTGAGTAAGATGCGAAGAACTCTAGTCGCCCAAACCTCCAGCTAAAGTCGCGTCAGCAGCGCGGACGCCTTCGTCACGACCAAGACATGTCATCCCAGCGCTTCCTGCCGGAACATCTGGATCCGCTCGTTTTATCGAGTGGTGTCGAAGACGCCTTCGCCGCCTTCGCGTCGCAGGTGCTGGCTTTGGACTTGCCGCACCTCCGTGCATTTCCCACGAATGGAAAAGACGGCGGAATAGATTTCTTGGCGGAGGCAGCATCCGGGCGTATAGTCGGCGATTACAAGTATCTCTCGGACGATGGGGTCAAAGCGGCCTTGAAAGCTTGGCACGTCGTTGAGGAGAGGCTGAGGCGCAACCTGAGTGGTCGGTCCTCGCCTGCAGTAGGGCAGGCGCAATACGCTCCCTGGTTCAGTGCGGCAAGCCCGATTAGAGAGTACCGTTTCGTCGTTAGCAGTGAACTCAAGACTCAGGCGCAGTACGACGCGCTTGAAGCGCGGATTCGGTCCTTCTTTGAGGAGCTCTCTGGGCAGCCGTATTTCGCCCATCTCGACGAGATAGCGATTCGCGTGTGGGCGTGGGCGGACCTCTCACGCGCTGCCGCGCGAGCACCGCACCTCCTGCTACGTTGGTTTCCGCGATGCAGACCTAGCGGCCTCGTTCTCTTGGACGACGAGGCCGTGGCCCGATCATTCCGCGCGTATTTGCAAAGTGGGATGCTGCCATTCTACGGTCGCGGACTCCATGCGAGCCTGACGTCGCCGCACCCTACCTTTGCCGACGAAACAGCCCTACTCGATAAACTCGATCACCGACGTACGACCGGGCTCATTGTCACTGGCTCAGGTGGCGTCGGCAAATCCCGCCTTGCACTCGAACTCGCGAAACAGGGTGCAAGGAGAGGTTGGTTGGGGTTACGAGCGGTCGGCAGAGTCGGCCGAGGTGAGCTTGCTAAGTTGGCGGAATTGCTAACGCCTCAGACGATTTGCATCGTCGCCATCGACTACGTGGAGACGCAGCCGGACTTTGAAGAGTTCGTTGAGAGCGTCAATACGCTCAATGACACGTACGGGCTTCGTCTCTATTACGTTGCCAGCTGTCGCACTGCATTCTATCGGACACTTCTTGGTCTGCCGCGACACGAGAGAGTTGACCTAAGCCCCTTGGCCGAAGGAGCGGCTGCTCAATGGGAGAAGGACTATCGAGTCTCGACGGTACTGCACATTCTACGTCATTGCGACTTGGATAGTGATGCAAGAGCGCGAGCAATGTGTCGCGATGTGCCCGCATTTGCGGTCTTTCTGTCCTACTTGAAGGCTCAGGGACGAGACGTTGACTTGGCGGCACTCCTGAACGACCTGACCTTCGCAGGGTGGATTGCCAGGCGCGTCCAAGCAAGTTTTGGTCAGCAACCGGTGGGCAGAGATCTTGCCACTGTGGCAGCACAGTTTCCCTTTCCGGAGAGTCGGGCGGTCAGGTTCAACGCTTCGGAGCGCACACTGCTCGATCACCTCGCTGCCGATGGCTGGGCGGAAATCGCCGCAGTTGAAGGATCCACCGATAAGCACTGGCTTGTCGCACATGACGTAATCGCTGACCAACTCCTGCTCTCCGCCGCGGACGCATTTCGCCCCACTGTCGCCCTCTTCGTGGACGATGTGCTTAGCTTTGCCGAACGCCTCGATAACACGTCATCGGCCGTGGGTGCGCTGCAACGCGTTCAGGACGACCCGTTGTTCAATGGCATCGCTTGGCTCGACCGTCTCGGGAACGCGATTGCACGAGCGCCCGTGGCGTGGCGCGCCTCCGTGGCAGAGCTGCTCAGCACACCACTGTTGGAACCTTCCGAGGTTCTTCGACTCGTGCAGCAGCACGGCGCCTTCTGGATCGGAGCTGAAGACAACGTGGTTGTTCAGAATCGAATCGGGTGGTTGGCTCGACGAGTAGTACGGCGTGAGATTCCAGAACTGGCGGAGGATCTACGCTCGGTACTTGTCGACCTTGTAACACGTGCAGCACGGCGAGCAGATCGAAGTAACTTCGTCTTGTCTTGGGGTGTCCGCTTGGCACCAGAGGCAGTCGCATCTCCCGCCCTCGCTTGGCTTCACAAACACCCGATTCTCTTCCAGAGTCACTATCTATACGTCAGTTGGTTGACTGCTGGTCTGGATCGTGAGACAGTTCGGGACGGAATTCGAATGTGGTTCAAGAAGCACGCAACCACCTTCCAGTCAGGCTTCCTGGTCAGCGCCTGGCTCGACGAGGGAGGTGACGCGGCGCTGGTGCAAGAACCTGTTGCTACATGGACGCTCGCCTTTGGCTGTGAAAGCGACGCGGCGCGCATCTATCGGGCTTGGGTGCAGGCCGGTGGTGCACTTCACCAGATTCGCAGCCGACTTCTGGCGTGGCTCGAAAGTCACGGAGAGGAGTTTGATGCCTTTCTGGTACACCGCGCATTGCTCGAGCGTGTAGGGCCGGACATTGAGCTCGACCCGTACATACTGAATTGGCTTGCACACCACAATGACAAGGTGGCTGCTTCATACATCCACCGAGAGTGGCTCCAGTCCGGACGCAGTTTCGAACAGATCCGCGAGGCAGTACTGGACTGGTTCCATCGTTACCGAGATTACGACTTCGCGGAATTCGTCCTTAAGCCTCTCGCCGTTCAGAAATCACTCCCTTCTGAGACACTCCGCGACATCCTTCACTGGTGTTTGCGATGGCACGAAAGCGACGAGGCCGCGGCGAAGCTTGCCCTTATTGTGCGGATGGACCTTCCTGCTGACCTTGTGGCTGACGTGTTGACGGTATCGGAGGCCGTCCTAGGACCGCAATTTGCGAAGCATTCCCTGGATCAGCAACAGTCAGCCACAATCTCGGCACTGGTCGCAAGGCTCAGTGTTCTTGGCGAAGATGACATCGCCGTCTTCGAACGTATCAACCAACTGCTGCTTCAGTGGATGCGACACCCGAACGGTTTCGAAGCTTCATCGACTTGGATTACAGCACCAACCGCGGAGGTCGGAGCCCGCGTGGTTACTCTCCTAAAGATGGGCCGACTTGATATAACAACAGACGTATCGTCGCTCGACAGGTTTTCGGCGTGGCTTGCGTTTCACAGTGGAAGGAAACCGCGGAAAGTGCGAGAGATGCTGGCCGCCGCCAGAGACTGCTGACCTGGTGAGAACTCAGAGGTGGCGTGACGGAGTGAGGCAGGGGGATGGTAAACTCCCCCGCCAGATAAGCAGTCACGATGTGGACTGCCGGGCCCCCTAAACGGGGCTGCTTCTCGTCGTTCATCGTGGTCAAACCCAGGTCCCGTCGACACATTTCGCCCCGTGCCCCCCTCGCCCCCCACCACGCTCGGCCGCTACACCCTTATATGTCCCGAGTTTGCTATGTTCGTCGCACTTCTGCGAAGCGCGAGCCCGATATACCCTTGGTCGTTCGAGACCGTACTGGAGCGCGGGCCGCGCGTTCGCTCACTGACCCTCGAGAGCCCGGACGGTTGCCCGGTGCCCACCCGCGCGGTGGAGCCCGCATGAATAAGGACGGGCGTGGGAGTGGTCCTCGCGCGGGAGTGCGGATGTTCGTCGGGATTGATGTGCCAAGGCGGAAGTGGTGGTCGCCGTGTCCCCGAGCGGCGAGACATGGACCAGTGCGACGACGGCGGCGGGGTTGCGCGCGCTGGCGAAGCGGCTCCGGCGCCTCGCCCCCGAGCTGATCGTGCTGGAGCCGAGCGGCGGCTACGAGCTGCCGGTGCTCGAAGCGCTGCTCGATGCCGAGTTGCGCGTGAGCCTGGTCCTCCCCGAGCGCGTGCGGGACTATGCGAAGTCGCAAGGCCAGCGGGCGAAGACGGATGCGTTAGATGCCCGCGTCCTCGCGCAGTATGCGGCGCAGCTCTCGGCGCCGCGACTCGCGGTGCTCGTGCCGGCGCAGCGCGCGCTGGTGCGCTTGGTCCTGCGCCGCCAGCAGATCGACGGGATGCTGGCCGCCGAGCGCCAGCGCCTCGATCAGGACTCGCTGTATCGCGACTCCCCGATCCGGCGGGATATCGAGGAGACCATCGCGTACTTGGAGGCCAAGCTACGCGACCTCGACCGCGATCTGACGGCGACGATCGCGGCGGAGCCGACATGGGCGGCGACGGCGACGCTGCTGCGCTCGGTGCCGGGCGTGGGGCCCGTCACCGCCGCCACCCTGCTCGCGTGTGTGCCCGAGTTGGGCACGCTCTCGCGACACAAGATCGCCGCGCTCATCGGCGTGGCCCCGATGGCCCGCGAGAGTGGCCGCTGGAAGGGGCAGCGCCGCATCACGGGCGGCCGAGGGATGGTGCGCAAGGTGCTCTACATGGCCGCCCTCGTGGCCAGCCGCTTCAATCCGCCGCTGCGGGCGTTTTACGAGCGCCTCCGCGCGCGCGGCAAGAACGCCAAACAGGCGCTCACCGCGTGCATGCGCAAACTCCTCGTGCTCCTCAACGCCCTGCTCAAGACGCAGCAGCCGTGGCAGGCCCCGGCGTCCACCACGGCGTAACTCCCCTCCTCAACAAGACGGTTGCTCCTGTCACGCCTCGGCGCCGGCGGCATGGGCGAAGTCTGGCGCGCACACGACGCGAACCTCGATCGCGAAGTCGCCATCAAGCTCCTCAACCCGGGCGCACTGGCCGACCAGACGAGCCGCGACCGGTTCCGCCGCGAGGCCCACGTCCTCTCGCGCCTCTCCCATCCGGGCGTCGCCACCATCTACGACTTCGATTCCCAGGGGGGCGTCGATTTCCTCGTGATGGAGCTCGTCACCGGCGGCACCCTCGAATCACGCATCGCCAGGGCGCGCTCACCACGGCCGACATCACGCGCATCGGCGCACAGATCGCTGACGCACTGGAGGACGCCCACTCCCGCGGCTTCCTCCACCGCGACCTCAAGACCGGCAACATCGTCCTCACCGACTCGGCCGGTAACCACGCCTAACGGCGCGGCTAGCCGGATCACGGCCCTGTTCCGCTTCAGTCTTGGCCCGGCACCGAGATAAACTTGTCGCTCCACCAGATCTTCACGATATTCGGCTTGTCACTGGTGTAACGCATCGTGTGCTGCGATCGCCTGCTCGAGTAGAGCGACAAGGAGTACGTTTGACCCGCTTCATCCGTGAAGGCGAGGTTCATGGAGCCCGAGAACATGCCGAGCGGTCCGTGGCCGTCGACGGCCACGACGTATTCGTTTGAGCCCGCGGTCCTCGACAGCCCAATGCCGTAGATGATGGCCCCATTGTTCCCGACCACACAGTCGCTGACCGGTCGGCCATTGACGGTGGCCGTCTGGAGTGGCTGCATCCCCGAGGACTCTGCCACGTTGGGGGCGTTCGCGGCCTCACCACAGTTACCCGTGAAATCGACAGGGGGACCATCGCCGAACTTGGCGTCAGGTTCTGTTGATAGAATGTTGCAGGCTGATACAAGCACCAGCAGCGGCACTAAAATTGTCTTTCGCATGATCACACTTTCCGGCGCATGGGTGTCGGCTCGTGGGTCGATAGCCGTATCCGAGAGCGGTGTGATGAACGTTACCATGATGACAACCCCGTGCGGGTCTCCCGCATGCTCGGCGCTCCACGGTCGGGGAGCGCGCCGGAACTCCCCGCCTAACCGGGGTAACATCCACCGGAGCCCTACTTCCTCCGGAGCGTCTCATATGCACGTACATCCCGCCCGCCTCCCATGGTTGCGCCTTGCCTCAATTGCTGCGAGTGTCGGCGTCTTTGCTGCGGTGAGTAGCGCGCAGAGCGTCGCGTCCGGCACGAGTTTCACCCTGGCCAAGGGAGCGCCTGCACGGTTCGAGGCGGGTCCGCCAACTTCGCTCGGACAACACAGTATCGGTGCGGCCACTCGTCGAGCCGCCATGCTCTCGGTGGCCGATTCCGTCGTCCGAGGTTGGGGCTGGGAGGTTGCGTCGGTGGATCTGGGACGATCCGCGCTGCGCACGGAGTGGTTGTACTTTTCGGGACCTGACTTCGTGCCCACGGCAGGCCGCCCCTGCAACGACGATGCCATCGTCGGCCTGCGACTTGAAGTCGCGCCACGTCGCGTCACCAAGGACAGCGCCGAGTTTGTGGTGCGCGGCGAGGCGCTGCTCATCAGCGGGCGCAACCGCGCCGACGCGGAGCGCTTTGCTCGTCGCGGCTTTGCCGTGGTGAGCCATGCCCTGCAGGATGGCGCGCGCGGCGCCGCGCTCTGGCCCGATACCTACACGGCTGCACTGGAACGCATATCTGGCGAAGTCGGGATGCGACAGGGCGGGCAAGTCCACGGGTGCCTGACTGTTCGCCCGTAGCAAGTAAGTCATGAGTCGTGATTGCCGCCGCACCTCTTGTTTCCATCGCGAGCGCCTGGCTCGGTTCTTCAGGCATACGTGACAATCGAGTCCTTGGCACGAATTAGCGTGCTCGTGGCCACTCTCGTGGCATCGCCGCTCACCGCCTCGGCCCAGATCGTCAGTGGCTTTGCCGGCCTCGGCCGGACAACCCAGCAGGACATCCCCTCACCGACTTCGTATTCGTGGGCGGTGCAATCGCTTCCGATTGCCGGGGTGTCCGTGAACATCGGCCGCAGTCGATCCACGGATGTCGCACATCATCCCTATACAACCTGCGATTCGTACTCGTGGATCGACAGGCAGTGTGTTGATGAAGACGTCGACGGCCGGTTCTCGCTGGAGTCCGCATGGTATGGGATTGCCTATCGGTACCGGCGGCGCTCATGGTTCGTCGAAGCTGGTCCACGACGCGTGAGTTATCGGATCGGCGGGCGCCTCATCGGCCTCGAGACGGGGCGGCGTGTACAGGTGGCGTTCCCACAGGGTCACATTGGTGGATGGGGACTCGACGTCACCGCAGGCCGTACTCTCGGCTGGCTCGGTCTCTCTGCCGTGGCACGCTATACACACGACTGGGTGGACCTCCACTATGAGGTGACGGACGTGTTCGCTCCATTCGCCCGCCCCTTCTCGGTGCAGAGCGTCTCGATGGGTCTCGAATGGTCGCCATTCCGCATGTGATGGATTTGGTAGCGGCCGAGGCGCGAGCACACTCTATTTGCCATATGCCATTCTTGCGCAACATCCTGATGCTGTTGTTGGCGTTTCCTGCATTGCTTTCCGCCCAGCGGTCGGCCCACGTGGCAACCGCCGGCGTGGGCCGCCATGGTGTCATCTGGTCTACCTCCCAACCCGCGAGTCAGCTGCGACAACTGTCTGACACAGCGCCAGCCCGAGCGATCCCCACTTTTCCTGTCGATTCCCTCCGACGGCGAAAGATCGGCCGCTATACCCTCAACGGTCTCGGCATCGGGGCCGCGATTGGGATCGTCGGCGGCCTCATCGGAAGCAAGTTCATCGCGTGTGGTTGCTCCGACACTGAGAAGGCGTTGGGCCTCGCCTTTTGGTATGGAGGGATTACCGCGAGCGCCGGAGGGATCGTCGGAGCGCTGGTCGGTGGCATCGCGGATCTACGAGCGCGATGAGAACGACACCTCGGCCGCCCTCTTCCCCGCCGGTCGGGGGCGGCGTATTGTGACGTGCGCAGTGAGCGCTTCGAAGCTGGCGGTCCGATCCTGACGGAAAGGGGCGTGAAAATGGAGGGCAAGGAGGTCGTCAGGGTCGCCGGATTATGGCTGGGAGAGGATGGCATCGTCCGCATCATTCACGTTCCCGGCGCGGAAGTGACGCTGGAGGACGCGAAGGAGACGATGATGGCGTACCTGAAGATCTACCAGGGCAAGAGACGGCCTCTCCTGATCGATACCAGGACGATGAAATTCCTCGCCAGGGAAGCCCGCAAGTACTACGCGGGAGACGAGGCAGCCAAGGTCGCCAGCGCGGCCGCCATCATCGTCGGCACCCCCGTCAGCCGTGTGTTGGGGAATTTCTACCTCGGCCTCAGCAATCCGCACCTTCCGAGCCGGCTCTTCACTTCGGATGACGACGCCCTCGACTGGTTGAGGGGGTATCTCGAGTGACCGCGACGCCCAGAGAGTCGGAAGACCCGAGGGTCGCGGAGATTCTCGATGTCATCTTCCAGTTTGCCGCGGGAAATCTGAGGGCCAGGGGAGTCGTCTCCGACCAACAGAGCGCCCTGGATGCCGTCATGGCCGGCATCAACATTCTCGGCGAAGAACTGGAGGCTTATGTTGGCGAGCTCAAGCGAACGCAGGAGGCCCTGAGTCAGGCGAATGCGACGCTCGTCCTGCAGAATCGCCTTCTCGAGGAGGCGGACCGGACGAAGACCGAGTTCATGGCGAACGTCTCCCATGAGCTGAGGACGCCGCTCAGCCACGTCATCAGTTTTGCCGAACTGCTGAAAGAAGAGGCGCCCGGTCCACTCAACGCGGCGCAGGCCGAATTCGTCGGCGACATCATGACCAGCGGCCTGCGCCTGCTCTCGCTGGTGGATGGCATCCTGGAAATGTCGCGGGTCAATGGGGCTGGCGCCGTGCTTGAGCGCGAGCCTGTGGACATCGGCACGGTGCTCGAAGAGCGCGTGGCCGCACACCGCGAGGCGGCCGAGGCGCAGCGGGTGACGATCGGATTGGAAGTGGCGCCGGACACCGGGGATGCTGAGCTTGATCCGGTCGCATTGCGGCGCATGCTCGATGTACTGCTCGAGAATGCGATGAAGTTCAATCGCGAGGGCGGTTCGGTCGCGGTGAGCGCGCGGCGGGATGACGGATGGGTGAAAATCGTGGTGGCTGACACGGGCATCGGCATCGCGCGCGAGGAACTGGCGAACATCTTCAATCCGCTCGTCCAGCTCGATGCCGGGCTCACGCGGCGGCACGGCGGGGTGGGGCTCGGCCTGGCGCTCGCGCGCCGGCTGGCCGCGTTGCATGACGGCACCATCGAGGTACGGAGCGAGCCGGGAGAAGGCAGTACGTTCACGCTGCGCCTGCCGGTTGGAGGGAAGCCGTGAACGCGTCGAGCATTTGAAACGGCTCGCGTGTGCGTGCTGCGTCCCAATCCGCGTTGGTGCAGACGGCGCGCGCGTTCAGGCGCACGAGCGCCCTGAAGCCAGAGAGCCGGTAGCGAGTCAACACGCGACTCGCTACCGGCCCTCCACCTCTCGCGCAAACCTGCGGCTATCGCTTCACCAGCACTGATTCGAAGTAATCCAGCGCCCGCGGGTCCTTGCTCTGCCCGAGCCAGAAGATGGCCTGTTTGCGGATCTCCTTGTCCTTGTTCTCGCGCGCGATGCGCAGCAGCGACTCCACGCCGTTGGCCTTCTGCTGGCTGAGCGCGAAGACGGCCGACTTGCGCACCTCGCGGTCACCGCTGGCATCCTCCGCCACTTCGGCGAGCCCCTTGGTGGCCTCTTCGCTCGCGGCCTGTCCCACCCAGAACACAGCGCGCGACCTCACCTCGCGCGGACGCGACTCATCGCGCGCCAGCCGCAGCAGCCTCGGCCACGGCGTCACGCTATCAGCCAGCGTTGCCGGGAAGATGGCCTGCTCGGCCACCTTGGCGGTGCCGCCCTCGGCGACGCCGAGCAGATAGTCTACCGCGTCGCGTGCGCCGATCGTGCCAAGCTGGGTCACGTCGGCACCGCCCACCTTCCACCGCGCGCCGACATAGGTGCGCAGCGAGGTCACGTTGCCCCCTGTCTTGGTGAGCGCGACCATCACGGGGCCGGTTTCGCACTCCGACTCGACATCCTGATTGCGGTCACTGCGCGTGCTGATGCTATTGCGGCCGTTGCCGCAGACACCGTCGCGCGCGGCGAAGCTGAACCGCACCGTGCCGTCGCCGGACTGGCGCACGCGCGCCGCGAGGTTCTGCGCGTGCGCGTCGCTGGCCGTGGCGCCCACGGCGAATACAATGGCGGCTGACAGCGCGCCGGCGGTGCTGAGAAGTGAATGAATGCGCATTGGAATCCTCAACGTTCGATGAGTTCCTGCAACAGCTTGGCGGCGCGCGGGTCCTTGCTCTGGCCGAGCCAGAAGATGGCGCGCTTGCGGAGGTCGGCGTTCTTCTCGGTCTTGGCAATCTCGAGCAGCTTGTCCACCGCGCTGCCGTCCTTGTTGCCGCGCTGGGCGAGCACAAAGACGACCTGCTCGCGCATCTCGCTGTCGGTGTTCTTGTCGTAGATGGACGCGAGCTGCGCCGTGCTCACCATCCCCTGCTGCGACGCCCAGAAGAGCGCCTGCTTGCGGAGGCCAATGGAGAGCTTGGGATTGGCGGCCTGATCGAGGATGAAGGTATCGTTGCCCATGCCCTTCATCTGCGCCAGCGAGAAGAGAATGCGCTCGCGCACTTCGTCATTGTCGGACTTGGCGAACGCGTCGCGCAGGAACTTGGCGTTCTCCTCGGTGCGGCGTTGACCGAGCCAGAAGATGGCACGCTCGCGAAGTTGCGGCGAAACGTCCGTGCGAGTGGCAAAGTCGCGCATGGCCTGCTGGGCGCGCTCCGACTTGCGCTGGGACAAACTGAACAGCGCGCGCTCCTGCACTTCTGCGTCCTTCGAATCACGAATGAGACCCAGTAGGAACTCCTCGGCTTTGTCCCCCGACACCTGCGAGAGCCAGAAGATGGCCTGACTGCGCGTTTCGTTGTCGGGATCGGTCTTGGCGGCCTTGAGCAGAATGTCGGCCGATTCCTCCGTGCGCTTCTGCGCGATCAGGAAGACGGCCTTGCGGCGGAGGAGTTCGCTGCACTGATCGCGACGCTCGAGCACCTTCTTGAGGATGGGCATTGCCTGCTCGGCGTTCATCTGCATGAGGGCATTGAGCGCCTCGATGCGATCGTCGTCCTCCTCGTCCTTGCAGCCGGGCGGCGTGTCGGTGGTGCGACGGCCGGCAGAAGCAGCACGCACGGCAGAGCGCTCCGCACGCGCCGCGCGCTCCACTACGTCGGCCGCCGCGTCGGCGTCACCGCCCCGCGCCAACACACCCTTGAGGCGCGTGGCGAGCGTGCGCGCGTCGCCTGATGTCACAGTAACCGCCGAGGGGTATTCCTTGGCTTGGGCGTCGAGGAGGGAGACAGCGCGCCGCAGGCGGGCGTTGGAACCGTCGCGCGACAGCACGAACGCCTCCCAATAGTATGTGTCGCCGGCGTACGCCGACTTGGGATAGCTGGCGCGCATCTGCGCAAAGAGCTCCGCGGCGCGGTCGTACTCGCCTTCGCTGAGGGCGGCGCGGGCGCGGCGGTACAGCGCTTCGCCGCTGTCACGGGTGACGGTGGTTGCCTGCGGGATGGGCGCGGCGCTCGCGACTGCCGGCGCCGGCAACGCGGCACCACCGATGGCCGCGGCGACGAGGGAGAGAACGGGAACGAGCTTCTGCATGGTGATACTCCTGGGTCAGTCGGTGCCGCTGGGCAGGCCGGCGGGAAGCGCGCTGCGCAAGCGAGGAATGATCTGGGTCTTCTGAATGGTGCGTTCGACGTCGGAGCGGTCCGCGACAGCGGCGCCCGGCGAGCGCTGGACGAGCTGGACGAGCACGACCTCGAGGTCCTGCAGCAGACGAGCACGCTGTGGATCGCGAGCGGCGGGGGAATCGAGGAGCAGGCGGGTGTTGGTGAGGAGCCCGCGGGCCCACGCGGCGACCAGCGAGTCACTGCGCGTGTCGGCGCTCTCCGTGCTGAACGAGGTGAGCAATACCTGCACGGCTTGCAGGTGGCGATCCGACGCGACGGCGTACGCGCCGTTGGTCGTGCCGTTGGTGCTAGGCGTGTTGTTGGCGGGTGCGGACGACGGTGCTGCGGGAACGACCTGCGGCGGCGCGTCCAGCGGATTCGTTTGCCGCGCATCAGCGGGCGACGAAAGCGTTGGTGCATTGGCCACAGCCGCTGGCGACGGCGCTGGGTTACTGCGGTATGCGTAACGGCCGATGCCGACGCCGATGAGGAGCGTGGCGGCCATGCCGATCCACGCCCAGCGGCGCGCCGCGGCGTGGCGGACCGCCGGAGGTGAGGCACCTGCGCCGCGCTGGGCTTGAATGGCGTTCCACATCTCGTCGCGCGGCACTTCGCTGCGTGGCGATTCGTAGTCCGCCGAGTTCTCGCGCAGGAACTGCTCGAACCGTTCGTCGTCGGTCATGATGCCCATTCTCCCGCAAACTCCGACAGTGCCTCGCGCAGCTTGCCGCGGGCCCGCGACAACTGCGCCTTGGACGTGCCGGGCTGGATGCCCAGCGACGCCGCGATCTCTTCGTGCGTGTATCCCTCGACGTCGTGCATCACGAACACCATGCGATACCCATCCGGCAGTGCGGCGATTGCCGCGTTCAGGCGGTGCTTGAGGTCGGGTTCGGCCTCCCGCTGCGTGACGGGGACGTCGGGGAGCTCGTCCACGCCCATTTCGCGCCAGTGAATGCGCCGCACTTTGCGCAATCCGTTCAGGATCACATTGGTCGCGATGGCCTGCAGCCAGGTGGCCAACGCGGATTCGCCACGGAAATCGCCGATCCGCGAGAAGGCGCGCACGAACGTGTCCTGCGTGAAGTCCCGGGCGAGCGTTTCGTCGCCGGTCATCCGATGCGCCAACCGATAGACGCGGTCCACGTGCCGGTCGTAGAGCAATCGCTCTGCGCTCGGGTCGCCAATGCGTAGGCCGGCAATCAGTTCAGCGTCGTTCACGCACCTTCGGGCGGGGGGGGAGTCTTCCGTAACTGCGCGATAGACAACGGAGGGCCGAAAAGGGTTGCGTGGCCGGTCCGGGGCCTGATGGTCACCAATCTAGGGTCGCCTGAACTGGCGTCATCCTCCCCACGGCCCCATCTTCCTCGCGCGCTGTCCCCCCGCGGTCCTGCCTCCCACCCGAGTGCGCCTGTGACGATCTGGTACGTCGATGTCATGTGGGGCTTCATGCTGTTCGGCATCACCGTATTCTGTGGCGCACTGGTGGTGGTGAACCGGGCGATGCGCAGTATGCGCGGCATGTGTCTCGCGACCTGTTATGCGGTCGGCGTCTGGATGGCGATCACCCTCGCGTGGAAGGTGGCGCTGGTCACGTGGTGTGTCTTTGCCGCGTTCGGCGGACTCGTGGTGTTCGCGTATGAACTCTGGGCGCGGCACCGCTACGCCGGCACGGGACGCAAGCCGCGGCCGCTGATCCTGCTGCAGGGATTCGTGCTGTGGCCGTCGATGCTGCCGGAAGCCATTGAGGGCATGGTGATAGACGCAGGCATTCTGCCGCCGCATGGCGACGTGGCTGACCAGCCGCACTGAGCTGCGTCGTCCGGCGAGCGGCGTAACGCCGAGGGGCCTGCTGGCGCGCCTCGCCTTGATGTCTCCATACTCAATGCAAGCCCGCCAAACGGGCGGGTGGCATGCGGCATGGAGGGAGCGATGACGAGGGCGGCAGGTGCATTGGCACTGCTCCTCGCGGTGGCGATTCAGGCACCAGCGCAAGGAAAGCCGTGGAAGGCCGACAGCATCAGGGCGTCGAGTCTGACCGAGATAACGGGACGTACGGCGTTCGGCACGTGGACGTCGAAGGCGCAGAAGGGAATCATCATTGAAGTGCGGACGCGACTATCGGGACCCGACACGCTTTCGGTGCCGGCGCTCGATATCGAACTTCGGGGCTCGTCGAAGACTGCCACCCAGAGCAGCACCTGGAAGTTCTCGGCGATGGCTGTGGCGTTGCACTCCGGGGCTGGCTGCAACTACGTCAACCAAGAGTCGCTGGTGAAAGGGGCGATGGGCCAGAGCAGCCCGGGGGCGGGGACGCTGACGACCGCGCGCGACGTGGAAGGTGGGCCGGTGGTCCTGACGTTCGGACCGGGGGCGACACGGCTCTGCTTCGCCTTCCCTGTACCGGCGGGACCAACAGGCGGCATGAAGCTGCGGATTGGCAAGCTGGAGTACGCCGTACCGGCGCTCGCGGCGAAATAGACGCGCGCTGACATGACCGACGACGGCCTCTACACGGGCAAGGCGCTGGCCATCGCCGCCGGCGCCACGCTCCTGCTCCTCGCGATCTTCGGGCTCGGCATGTACGCCGTCGCCCAAGCCGTGCTGCAACGACGCGCCATCTACGCGATCGAGAGCTTCGGCGCGTTTCTGCTGAGCGGAATCGGGCTCTCGGCGATGGGCAAGTACTGGCTGAGCTACGTGCGCCGGCCGCGCTGAGCCGCTAGCGGGTCCTGACCAGGCATCTCCATACTCAAAGGTCTGCCTGGTGCGATGGGGAGTGCTCGCGTGGGTGTCGCGACGCAAGCAGCCCATCCGCGTCCGATAATCACAGGAGCGCATGGACGTGGCACGGTTTGTGGTGGCGTTGATCCTCTCGTTGCTCTACGCCGGCGTCATTCTTCAGGTGGCCGGCGTTCGCCCCGCAAACGGCTTTCCGCTCTGGTTCTTCGCGCCCGGCGTGGTCGCCATGGGCGCGTCCATCATCGCCCAGATTGCGCGCCGGGCGCTGCCGCCGCCGTGGACCCGTGGAGAGACGGGAAGTGATCCGCCGCGCGAGGTGCAGTTGTCATGGTATGCGGCGTTTCGGCTGTCCGGGTACGTCCCCTTGTTGTTCTTCCCGTGGTACATCCTCTCCATCATGGGGCTGCACTTCGATATCCGGCTCGCGTGGTATGTGTGTGGAGTCCTGCTGCTGGCCCTGTTCGCCCACGGTGTGCGGCGAAGCGTGCGCGAGGTTGCACTGCTGCGCGAGGGAGCCGTCACGTTTGCGCTGGTGGTGCAGACTGACCGCGAACGATCGGACCTGACCCACGTCTGGTATCGCTTCGACGCCACCGCCGGCCACAGCGTTTCGGGCAATGCCTGGCGTCCGGAGCCGGTTCCGCACGAAGGAGAGTCCGTGCCCGTCTACTTCGACGTTT
Organism: Gemmatimonadaceae bacterium; assembly: GCA_041661925.1. Classification (GTDB taxonomy): domain Bacteria; phylum Gemmatimonadota; class Gemmatimonadetes; order Gemmatimonadales; family Gemmatimonadaceae; genus PNKL01. The sequence continues at coordinate 55,667 of JBAZTM010000002.1, read as the reverse complement.
CCAACCCGCGCCGGCACGTGATTGCCGGCGCAAGCTGGTTCGAAGCGGCCTAGGAGCTAGAACGCCTGATGCTCCGTGCGCGCGATGATCTCGTCCTGCAGCGCCTCTGACAAATCGCAGAAATAGTCGCTGTACCCCGCCACGCGCACGATGAGGTCGCGATGAGCTGCGGGATTGGCCTTCGCCTCCTTGAGCAGCTCGGCGGTGACGACGTTGAACTGCATATGGTGGCCGTCGAGCTTGAAATAGCTCCGCACGAGGCTGTGCAGGTTGTCGATGCCGCGATCACCCTCGAGCAGCGACGGCGTGAACTTCATGTTGAGCAGCGTGCCGCCGGTCTTCACGTGATCCATTTTCGCGGCTGACTTCAGCACCGCGGTGGGACCTGCCCTGTCTGCACCCTGCACCGGGCTAATGCCCTCCGACACGGGCTGTCCCGCGCCGCGACCGTCGGCTGAGGCGAGGCACACCTCACCGAAGTAGACGTGACACGTGGTCGGCAGCATCTCGAGCCGGTACGCGCCGCCCTTGGTGTTGGGGCGGCCATCGATGGCCTCGAACAGCATCCGGAACGTGCGCGTCATCAGCGCATCGGCGTAGTCGTCATCATTGCCGTACTTGTGCGTCTTGTTGAGCACGCGCTGGTGGAGGACATCCTCACCGCGGAAGTCGGCGTCGAGGATCTCAATAAACGCGTTGAGCGACAGGTCGCCGCGGTCATACACAATGTCGTGAAGCGCCGAGAGCGAGTCGGAGATGCTGCCGATGCCGACGGCCTGGATGAAGGTGTTGTTGTAGCGCGCGCCACCGGCGTTGTAGTCCTTGCCGCGGGCAATGCAATCGTCGGTGATGACCGACAGAAACGTGTGCGGCATGCGCGTCGCATAGAGCCGCTCGATGAGCTGGTTGCCGCGGATCTTGATGTCGAGCACGTGGCGCACCTGCGCCTCGAAGGCGGCGAACAGGTCGTCGAATGACTTGAACGAGGCCGGATCGCCGGTACGTGCCCCCACGTACTTGCCCGTGCGAATATCGAAGCCGTCGTGCAGGGCGAGTTCCAGCATCTTCATCAGGTTGAAGTAGCCGGTGAGGATGTACGCCTCCTTGCCGAAGGCGCCCACTTCTACGCAGCCGGAACAGCCGCCCTCGCGTGCGTCTTCGAGCGTCTTGCCCTGGCGCAGCTGTTCCTCGACCACGGCGTCGGCATTGAACAGCGACGGAAAGCCGTAGCCATTGCGGATGACTCGCAAGGCGTGCTTGAGGACGGCGTCGGGCGTCTTGCGTGACACCTGCATGTTGCTGCTGGGCTGCAGCAGGTGCATGTCGTCAACGATCTCGAGCAGGAGATGCGTGACGGCGTTGGATCCGTCGCTGCCGTCGCGCAGCAGCCCTCCGAGGTTGATGTTGGCGAAATCGGTGTACGTGCCGCTCTCGGCGGCCGTCACACCCACCTTGGGCGGCGCCGTGTGGTTGTTGAACTTGATGAAGAAGCACTCGAGCAGTTCGCGGGCCGATTCACGCGTGAGCGAGCCGTCGGCGAGACCCGCCTCGTAGAACGGCAGAAGGTGCTGATCGAGATGGCCGGGAGAGAACGCATCCCATCCGTTGAGTTCGGTGATGACCGCGAGGTGGCAGAACCAGTACATCTGCAGCGCTTCGTGGAAATCGCGGGGCGCATGTGCCGGTACATGACGACAGACATACGCGACCTTCAGAAGCTCCAGACGACGGGAGTCGTCACTCGTCGTCAGCGCTTCAACCGCCGCCAAGTCTGCATGTCGCTCGGCGAACCGCATCACCGCATCGCATGCAATGGACATCGCGCGCAACTGCTCGCGCTTGTCGAGCGCCTCGGCGTCGTGTTCGAAGTCGAGTGCGGCGATGGCCTGGGCGATCTCCGCCTTGAAGTCGAGCATGCCCTTCTGGTAGATCTTGCCGTCGGCTACGGTATGACCGGGCGCGCGCTGTTCCATGAACTCGGTGTAGCAGCCGGCGGCGTAGGCGTCGAGCCACTCCTGGGGTAGCTCCTCGAACATCTGGTCGCGCAGCGACCGACCGCGCCAGAATGGGATGATCTCGCGTTCGTATTCCTCGATGACCGCGGCGTCCACCCTGTACTGCGTCCGCGGACGCGAATCGAGGATGTGCAGGTCCTCGACGCTGTGGCACGTCAACTCGGGGAAGGTGGGGACGGCTTTCGGTGCAGGGCCGCGCTCGCCGACGATCAGCTCGCCATCGCCCATCCAGAGCGTCTTCTTGTCGCAGAGCTCGTAGAAGTTGAGGGCACGCATGACGGGTGTGCTGTGCCGCCCCATGTTGGCCTTGTAGAAGGCCGTGGTGATGGCGGCGCGCTCGACGCTGATACTTGGGACGGCGTCGAGACTTTCGCGGCGCAGGCGATCGGTGCGCGCGGACGTGGTGGCGCTCAGGCTATGCATGCGGCTTGTCCTCCGATGGTCGTCACGAGGCCGCGCGCATTGAAGCGCGCGGCGATGGCGTCGAGCTGGGTCGGCGCCGGTGTTGCGGTGCCGTGCAGGGCGTAGTGTTTGCCGAGTCGGGCGAACTTCGCCTCGCCCGTGGGATGATAGGGGAGCAGATCAATACGCAGTGCAGCGGGCAGGGAACAGAGGAAGCTAGCGGTAGCCTCGATGTTCTCATCGTCATCGTTGACGGCGGGGATGACCGGGATGCGGATCCAGATGTTCTGATGATAGCCCGCCAGCGCCCGGAGATTTCCGAGGATGATTTCGTTGGAGACGCCGGTGGCGGCCTCGTGCCGAGCGGCATCCATGAGCTTGAGGTCGTAGAGCACGAGGTCGGCGTGGGCGGCGGCCTCGCGCAGATACGGCCAGGGGCCGAAACCACACGTGTCAAGTGCAGTGTGCACGCCCTCGGTGCGAAGCTGACGCAGCAACTCGGTGACGAACGGCGCCTGCACGAGCGGTTCACCGCCGGAGATGGTGACGCCGCCGCCTGATTCGTCGAAGAAGATGCGGTCGCGGAGCAACTTCTTTGCGAGCGTCGCCGCGTCGGTGCGCTCACCGACCATTTGCAGCGCGCCGGTTGGGCAAAGCTCGACGTCACGTTCGTCTTTTTCGCAGACGACCGGATTGTCGAGTTCTTCGTCAGAACACCGGCCGCACTTCATGCAGCAGTGGGCGAGGCGAACGAAGGCGGGCGCAACGGACTGGCTTTCGGGGTTATGGCACCACGAGCAGGCGAGCGGGCAGCCTTTCATGAAGACGGTGGTGCGCAGGCCCGGGCCGTCCTGGGTGGAAAAGCGCTGCACGTTGAAGACGAGGCCGGTGGTCGTCATTCGGCTGACTCGTCTGTGCAGCGGTCGCCACGTGTCGGCACCGTTCCTTCGCGCGCCGCGAAGTAGTACGCGTGGATGTACTTCTCCTGCACGGTGAACGACCAGTGCACGTGCTGGAGGTGGTCGGCGGCGGCCTCGACGTTGCCGCGCTCGAGCAGGGCGAGGAACTCCTCGTGTTCGACGACCGAGTGCGCTTCCCACGCCTGCATCATCGTCTCGCGACGCGGCCAGTCGTAGAGGCGCTGCTTGAGGAGCTGCACCTGCGCCACGAGGCGCGCGTTGTCGCTGTGCCGGAGGTAGACGTCGTGGAAGGCGAGATTGGCGTCGTAGTAGCGGTCGAAGTCGCGCTCGGCGACGGCCATCGCCATTTCGGCGTCGAGCGTGCGCATGCGCGCGAAGTCGGCGGGGCCGAGCGCGAAGCCAACAGTGCGGAGGGCGGCGGCTTCGAGGGCGCCGATGATCTCGTAGAAATGACGGATGTCGTCGAGTGTGAGCTCGTTAAGGCGAAAGCCGCGGCGGGGGAGGACGGTGACGAAGCCCTGGCTTTCGAGATTGAGCAGCGCTTCGCGGAGCGGTGTGCGACTGACGCCGAGTCTCTTGGCTAGCTCATTCAGGTCGAGGAAGGCACCGGGCTGAAGTCCGCCCGTAGCCATTTCGGCGCGCAGGAAGTCGTAGACCTGCTCTCTGAGAGAGCGAGGGACGAGTTCGGGGTGCGGGGGCGCCGGATGCTTCAGCCGGGGGGGCTGGTTCTTACGGATGGACTTCCGGCGCGCGGGCTTCTTGGGGCGCGCCATATTGTATCTAATATATCAGATACGCCAAGCCAATTCCAGCGGCAGTAACTCATTGTTATGTAATGAGTTATCTGGTGGTTACTGAAACTACTTTGACGCGGATTACGCGGATTCTGGGCGGATGGGCGCGGATACGGCGACTGCAAGTACTTGGGGGAACTGCGCGATGATGCCGGTGCAGTTCCCTCGATTCGTTTGATCCGCGTTCATCCGCCTGTGATCCGCGAAATCCGCGGCAATGCAGTTGCAGTTGTAGTTACCACCAGCCGAACAGCTTCCACCAACCAAGGCCGACGGTCAAGTTCTGGGGGCCAGATTGCGGTCAGGTGTGCTGGATTTGCGACAGCCACTGTTCGAACACGCACGATCCGGAGCGTCAGGTGAGCGAGATCGATCGAAGGGAGTTCCTGGCGGGCGTTGCCGCCAGCGTTGCAGCGGCCTCAGGCATTGATCGAGTTCACGCAGCCGAGCCGCCTCAGCAGGGATCAAAGCTGACCGACGGAAAACGCGCCGGGCTCGCCGCACTCGCCTACACACCCCTGCCACTCGGCAGTGTGCGTCCTCGTGGATGGCTCGCTCGCCAGCTGCGCATTCAGGCCGACGGTCTGAGCGGACACCTCGACGAGTTCTGGCCGGATGTTGCCGACTCGCAGTGGTTCGGCGGAAAGGCCGAGGGATGGGAACGCGCGCCCTACTGGCTGGATGGCGCGATTCCGCTGGCGTGGATTCTCGATGATGCAGCGCTCAAGTCGCGGATCACGAAGTACGTGAACTACATCGTCGATCATCAGCGCGCCGACGGCTGGTACCACGTGTATCCGGAAGACGCGGTGGCCAAGCGGTACGACATGTGGGCGATCCTGCTCGCCAACAAGGTGCTCGTGCAGTACCACGAGGCCACGGGCGACGCGCGCGTACTCGACGCTGTATCACGCAGCTTGCGCGCATTGTCCACCGGACTAGATCGCACGCCGCTCTTCGACTGGGGGCGCACGCGCTGGTTCGAGGGGCTGATTGCGACGTACTACGTGTACGAGCGCACGCACGAGCCGTGGCTGCTCGACCTGGCCCGCAAGCTGCGTGCGCAGGGCGTGGACTTCGAGGCACTCTACGCGACGGACGACATGAAGGTGCCGACGCCGCGGCGCGGCATGTGGAAATGGACCAAGCACGTGGTGAACGCGGGGATGTCACCAAAGGCCGCGGCGTTGAGCTGGCGCCTCGACCGGCGCGCCAACGACCGCGCGTGGCCGAGGAAGATGATCGAGTTCCTCGACCGGCATCACGGGCAAGTGAATGGGATGTTCTCGGGCGATGAGACTCTGTCTGGGAAGAACCCGGTGCAGGGCACAGAGCTGTGTTCGGTGGTGGAGTTCATGTACTCACTCGAGACGCTCGTCTCGGTGTTCGGCGATCCGTACTTCGCCGATCGACTGGAGCGGGTGGCGTTCAACGCGCTGCCGGCGACGATGAAGCCCGACATGTGGGCGCATCAGTACGACCAGCAGGTAAATCAGGTGCAATGCACCGTGAACCCGGATCACGGGTGGTCGTCGAACGGGCCCTCGTCGAACTTGTATGGTCTCGAGCCAAACTACGGCTGTTGCACGTCGAACATGCATCAGGGGTGGCCGAAGATGGCGACGCACCTGTGGATGCGGTCGTCTGATGGCGGCTTCGCCGCGATTTCTTATGCGCCTTGCAAAGTGATGGCAGATGGCGGACGGCAGACGGCAGATGGTGGAGGGCAGGGGGTGGAGATCGTGTGCGATACGGAGTATCCGTTTCGTGAGACGGTTTCGATCACGGTCACCACCGATTCACCAGCGCGGTTTCCGTTGATGCTGCGCATTCCGGGATGGGCTGCGGGGGCGACGGTGCGGGTGGGTGAGGGGGCGGTGGCGAACGCGAAGGCAGGGACGTTCCATCGGGTGGAGCGCGAGTGGCGTGGGAGCACCACGATCACGATGCGCTTCCCGATGAAGCCCACGATGACCGTGCGATACAACGACAACGTGGCCATCGAACGCGGGCCGCTGGTCTATTCGCTTCGCATGGGCGAGGAGTGGACGCGCATCAACGCCGACAAGCCGCATCGCGAGCTGCCGCATGGCGACTGGGAAGTGCGGCCGGCGACGCCATGGAACTACGGCATCGTCGTGGAGAAGGGTGCTCCGGCCGGACTGACCTTCGAGGAGAAACCGGTCGGCGAGATCCCGTTCTCACCCGAAGGCGCCGGTATGGTGGCCAAGGTCTCGGCGCGGCGCGTGCCCAGTTGGGGATTGTCGCGCGGATGGGCGTCGGAGGTGTCGTCGACCGACGCCGAGTGGGCCGACAGCTCGAAGCGGCTGAGCATGGAGCCCGTGGTGACGGTCGAGCTCATACCGTATGGATGCACCAACATCCGCGTGACGGAGTTTCCGAGGGTGCGGGGGTAGGTGGCGTTGGCTACGCGAAATGCCGGAACGCGCGCTCCACTTTCTCGATCCACGCGCGCGACAGATCCACCGCTTCCGCTTCGCGACGCCACGTGCCGAGCGCTGACTCGACGTCGTCCATGATGCCGGCGCCACTGCGCGGCACGTCCATCATGTCACCCACGCGCAGCAGGTCATCGCGCGTGAACCCCTCGTCCTTACCGCCCAACGTCATCTGGTGCGTGCGCGTCCACTCGCTCCCCTTGGCGTAGGTCACGTCGTAGGCGGGCGAGAGTGACCACCGTCCGTCGGGGCCCATAAGGAAGGCGAAGTTTTTGACGTGATCGTCCTGGTTGATGGCGGCCAGGTTGAAGACCATGCGTCGAAAGGCCTGGTCCATCTCGAGCTGACCGAGTCCGAGGCGACGCACCGTGCGGAAATACTCTTCGTACGAGAAGGCGCCGCGCACGTTGTAGTCCACGTGGTGGAGTCCGCCGAGCGAGTGGACGTGCAGACGCCGGCCGTCAGGGCGGTCGAAGCGCCGTGTCATGAAGTGGGCGAAGTCGCGTTCGCGCAGCAGATGAGTTGGCGTCGTCGCGATGCCCGCCGTGCGCGCCATTTGCGAGTAGGCGAACTCGATGCGCCCGTACGGGCCAGGATGCACGTCCTCGCGCAGCTCGTGTCCACCGGTGCCCTCGGTGACGCCGTCGAACTTGATGATCCACGGTTCGTCGCCAGGTTCGGCCGCGGCAAAGGCCGACTTCACTCGATTGCGGTCGCGATTCCACAGGATGATGGACTTGGCGCGCGCGCCGCCGGCCGATGCGCCCACCTGCATGATTTCGGGGACGGCCACCGACACATCGCCCTCGATGACGCGGCGCGCCTGCTCGACGAGGTGCGCGACCTCGATGGCTTCGTCCGTGGCGTGATTGAGTCTGGCGTCGAGCGCCGGCTTGAATTCGAGGGCGCCGAGTGCGCGGCTGCCGATGTAGAGCAGCTTCTGCACCGGACTGAGTGCGGCATCGGGCGTGCCGTGTTGCTCGAAGTAGCGCCTGATGATGGCGTTGCCGAACGCATCGGGGAGCGCGTCGGCGAGCACGCCGGGGAGGCCGCTGAAGGCGGCGATGCGGCGCAGCTCGGGAAACTCAAGCGGCCCGCTGCGCGACAACGGCAAGTGAATGGGGGAGATCTCAAGCCCCGACGTGCGGAACGCGTCATCGTACTCGAAGACGACGCGTCCCGCGCTGTCCTCGGCAACGGCGCCGACGAAACGTCCCCACAGCTCGATGTTGGCGACCGTGTACTCGCCCGCGCGCGGCGCGCGGCGGCGTGGACGGGGCGTTCGTGCGGCCGCCATCAGCCGTCCGTGGTGCGCGGCTTTCGCGTGCGGGGCGTGCCTGCGCGCAGGCGCGGACGGCTCAGTCCGGCGTCGAGACGCAGCGGCGACGGGAGCGGCTCCGGGAGGAATGCGTCAAGCGCGTCGAGGCGTCCGAGTGCGCGGAGGACGCGGATGACCGTTTCGAGGTTGGTGTTGTCGCCCAATTCGGCGCGGCCGAGTGTCCGGGCGCCCACACCGGCGCGCCGCGCCAAGTCGAGGATGGTGAGGTTTTGCTGCAGGCGGAACGCGCGCAATCGCGCGCCGATTTCACGGAGCGTGTCTTCGGTTGTGCTGAGTGACGTGATGCGCATGTGCGACTCAGAGTTCAGGCTACCAGGCAAGTTAAATGTCGCGAGTTTGCAAGTCAATATTAATATGTCATTAGTTGCTGATAAAGACCAAAAACAGCTTTAATACGCTATTAACGGCCTGTTACAGAGGCCAATAAATGCTGCTTACTTGCACCAAATGTCGGTGATCATCATCGCGATCGAGGGGACGGGCGTCGAGCCGGACGACTGACATTGGGCGGCGACAGGCCGGCTTTATCTCGCGCTGTAGATTGGTGCGACAACGGAGATCTCTCTAATGAAGCTGGTTCCACTTGCCCTTTCGCTCATGGTTGCCGTTGCGCTCGGTGCGCAGGCGCCGAGTGTGACGATTCCGCTGAGCGAGCATCCGCGCCCCGACTTTGAACGGGCGGAGTGGGTGAACCTCAACGGACGGTGGCGGTTTGCGTTCGATTCCGCCGACCGCGGCGAGCAGGCGGGTTGGGCGGCGAGCGCACTCCCGGGGGCACGCGAGATCGTCGTTCCGTTCTCGTGGGGCGCACCGTTATCGGGTGTGCCGGACAGCGCCGACATCGGATGGTATGCGCGTTCCGTGACGGTGCCGGCCGCGTGGAACGGGCGCCGCGTGTTCCTCGTGTTCGGCGCGTCAGACTGGAAGACGACGGCGTGGATCGACGGACAGAAGCTCGGCGAGCATCAGGGTGGGTATACGCCGTTCTCGTTCGAACTGACGGGTGTGATGCGCACCGCGGGTGCTCATCGCCTCACGGTACGCGTGGACGATTCGCCGCACGCATTCAAACTCGAGGGGAAACAGGGATACGGCAAAGCGCGCGGGATGTGGCAGACGGTCTATCTCGAGGCGCGCGGCAGCGTGCCGCTCGACGCGGTGCACTTCACACCGCGCGCGGACCTCGCGGGTGTTGGCGTGGATGTGCGACTGCACGACGCGGCACCGCGCGACCTCACGGTGCGACTGGCGTTCACCAATCGGACGGGTCAGCCTGATGTAACGGCGCGAATCGCGAAGGGAGCGAGCCGTGTGCACCTGGATATCGCGTTGCTGGGCGCGCGGCGGTGGTCGTTGGAGGATCCGTTCTTGCACACGGTCACGGTCACGGTGGGGTGCACGGGCACGGTGGGGTGCACGGGGGCGGGGTTTCACGACGATCGTTTGCAGACGTACTTCGGGATGCGCACCATCGGCGTGACGAAGCTACCAGGGACGGACATTCCCTATGTGTCGTTGAACGGCGAACCCGTCTATCTGCAGCTCGCGCTCGACCAGGCTTACCATCCCGACGGCTTCTACACGTTCCCGACCGACAGCGCGCTGCGGAATGAGATCCTGATGGCACGACAGATCGGGCTCAACGGGCTGCGCGAACACATCAAGATCGAATCACCACGCAAGCTCTACTGGGCCGACAAGCTGGGCGTGCTGATCATGGCCGACGTGCCCAACTGGTGGGGGCAGCCGGATTCCGCCGCCTTCCGGGAACACGAGTTCGCATTGCGCGGGATGATTGATCGCGACTTCAATCATCCGGCGGTCTTCTCGTACGTGATGTTCAATGAGACGTGGGGGCTCCACAGTGGGGAGGGGGCAAAGGCACGGTATTCTGTGGAGACGCAGCGGAAGGTCGCGAGCGTCTACCGGCTGGCGAAGTCGCTCGACCCGACGCGGCTGATCGAGGACAACTCGATCTGTTGCGGCATGGGGCACACCGAAACAGACCTGAATAGCTGGCATGAGTATCTGCCGGGGTGGCGCTGGGCGACGTACGTGCAGCGGTTGACCGACAGCACGTTCGTGGGCTCGCCATACCACTTCATGCCCGGCTACGCGCAGGGCGCCCAGCCGATGTTGAACTCCGAGTTCGGCAACGTGTGGGGCTACAATGGCAGCACGGGCGACGTCGACTGGAGCTGGGACTATCGTCGCGCGATCGACGCCTTCCGTCGGTTCCCGAAAGTGGCGGGATGGCTCTATACCGAGCATCACGACGTCATCAACGAGTGGAACGGCTACTGGCGCTTTGACCGCACCTGGAAAGAGACCGGACTTGGCGACCTGGTGTCGGGAATGTCGTTGCGCGACCTGCACGCGCCTCTCTACATCGCGGTAGGCGACTCGTTGCTGAGCCATGACGTGACGGCGGGGGCGCGCGTGGACGTGCCGCTGTACGCTTCGTTCCTCAGTGGGAGCACCGCGTACGGCGATTCGCTTACCCTGCGCGCCGAGTTGTCGGGGTGGAATGCGTTCGGCGAACGGAAATCGTACGGGACGTATGCGATGCGCGTGCCGTATCGCCCGTGGATGTCGGCGCCGCTCGCGCCGCTGGCGGTGACGATGCCACGCGAGCCGAGTGTCACCGTGCTGGCCGTGCGGCTGGAGGATGCGTCGGGGACGGTGCTGCACCGGAACTTCACGAGCTTTGTGGTGCCGGGGGCAGTTCCTCCAAGCGGAGTGATGGCAGATGGCGGCCGCGTGCGCACCACGAGCACTGGTGTCACGGCGATGGCAGATGGCAGATGGTCGCGCAAGCAATGGACGGTGCTCGACAAGAAGTACAACGGCACGGGAAGCGGATACGTGGAGTACCGCCTGCCATGGCCGGCGGAACTCAAGGCGAGCGATGTGGCGAGTGCGACGTTCCTTGTGGAGGCATCGGCGAAGCGGCTCAACGGCAAGGATCGCGACACGACAGCCGCGGGCGGCGGCGATTACATGCGTGGCGGCGGATTCCACGATCGCAGCGCGAACAAGAACAGCTACCCGATGACAGGTGCGTACAAGTATCCGAGCGCGGTCACGGTTCGCGTGAACGGAGAGATCGCGGGGCAGCGGGAACTCGCCGACGATCCCGCCGATTCGCGCGGCATCCTCAGCTGGCACGCGCAGCCGTACGACCGGACGCTGCACGAGGCTGGATCATATGGCGAGCTGCTTCGTGTGCCGCTCAGCGCCGCGTCTCTCGCGGCCTCGCAGCGGACTGGGGAGATCGTCGTTCGGCTGGAAGTGAGCGAAGCGCTGCCCGGTGGACTGGCCATCTACGGCGCGCGGTTTGGCCGCTTCCCGCTTGACCCGACGGTGTTGTTCGTGCTGCGCGACTAAATCACATGACGGACTCGAGGATCCACCCATGCTGAACATCATGCCACGCGACTTGCACCGTTCCATTGTGCCTCTCCTGCTGGCGTGCGCCGCGTGCGGTACCGCCGGTGAACGGGCGGCGGCCGTCGCTACGATAACTCGCGAACCCTTTGGCACGGCGCCGGACGGCGAGGCCGTGGAACTGGTCACGCTGACGAACGCGCGCGGTGTCGAACTGCGCGCGATGACGTACGGCGCAATCATCGTCTCGCTCAAGGTGCCGGACCGTGCCGGGCAGTTCGGCGACGTCGTGCTCGGCTACGACTCGCTCGCCGGATACGTGACGTCGTCGCCGTATTTCGGCGCGGTCGTCGGCCGCTATGGCAATCGCATCGCGAAAGGGAAGTTCACGCTCGATGGCACGCCGTACACGCTTGCGGTGAACAACGGGCCGAACGCGCTGCACGGCGGGCTCAAGGGTTTCGACAAGGTGGTGTGGAGCGCCGACACCATGCGGACGCCCGCGGGTGTTGGGATCCGTTTCAGTTACGTGAGCAAGGACGGTGAGGAGGGATACCCGGGAACGCTCACCACGACGGTGACGTACACGTTGACCGACTCGAACGAGGTGCACATCGCGTATGAAGCGACGACCGACAAGGCGACGCCGGTGAACCTCACGCAGCACACGTACTTCAACCTCGCCGGCCGCGGCGACGTCCTGGCACACGTGCTGACACTCAACGCCGACCGGTTCACGCCGGTGGATTCGACGCTTATCCCGACGGGTGAACTCGCACCGGTAACGGGGACGCCATTCGACTTTACCGCGCCGCATGCAATTGGCGAACGCATCGGCGCCGACCACCAGCAGCTGAAGTTCGGCGGCGGATACGATCACAATTTCGTACTTACGCGATCGGACACGGGGTTGGCGCTGGCCGCGGTGCTGAAGGAGCCGTCGAGCGGGCGAACGCTGGAGGTGCGGACGACAGAGCCCGGCGTGCAGTTCTACTCAGGGAACTTCCTCGACGGCACGCTGACGGGAAAAGGCGGCATGGTCTATGCGCACCGCACCGGTCTATGCCTCGAGACCCAGCATTATCCGGACTCGCCGAACCAGACGGCGTTTCCGAGCACGATCCTGCAACCGGGGGAGACGTATCGGTCCCGGACCGTTTGGCGATTTGGAGTTGAGTAGTGGCTGGGTAACTACAACTACTTACCACGGATAACACGGATGTAAGGGCGGATCTTCACGGATACTGCAACTACAAATACTTGGGGGAACTGCGCCGTACTGCCGGTGCAGTTCCCCCATTTAGCCTAATCCGTGTTTATCCGCTCCCGATCCGTCTAATCCGTGGTATGCAGTTGCAGTCCGCGCTACCACCACCCGAGGAGTTTCCACCAGCCCAGCCCGACCGTCGCGTAGACACCGATTGACAGAAACGAGAGGATCAGCCCGTACAGCCACCAGTCGCGCTGGGTGATGTAGCGTGACCCGAAATAGATGGGCGCGGGCGTGGTGCCGTAATGCGTGAGGCAGGCGCTGAGGTTTGAGAAGTAGGCGAGCAGCAGCACGGCGAGCAACGGCGGAGCACCGGCGGCAATCACCACGACCAGAAACGGGGTGAACATTGCGGTGACATGCGCGGTGATGCTCGCAAAGCCGTAGTGCGCGTAGAAGTAGATGAGCGCAAGCGCGGCAAGCGCGGCCCCCCAGCTCCAGCCGACGGTCAATGACGCAGAGTATTCGGCGAACTTGCTGGTGATCCCGGTTTCCCCAAGCGCCTCGGCCATGCGCACCAGGCCGCCATACCATATGAAGACGTCCCACGCCGGCCGCTCACCGGTCAGGTCATCCCAGGTGAGCAGGTCGCTCAGCAGGAGCACGGAGATGGCGAGCAGTCCCACCACGGCGTAGTTGATGTGATGGAGCGTGGTGGTCATCCAGAGGCCCGCCACGAGCGCGAAGACCACGAGCATAAGGCGCTCGTCGCGCGACATCGGGCCCATGCGCTGCAGTTCTTCCTTTGCAATGCGCGCGGCGTCCGGCGTGTGCTTGATAGACGGCGGGTAGAGCCGGTACAGCACCAATGGAATGAGAACGAACAGCACCGCCGCCGGGATGATGGACCCGAGGATCCACCGGCCGTAGCTGATCTCGATATGCGCCGTGTCGAGCGCGAACTTGGCGATCAGGGCGTTGGAGGCCTGGCCGGTGAGCCACATCGAGCTGGCGAGGACGTCACCCTGATAGATGGTGAACAGAAGGAAAGCGCCGAGTCGGTTGGCGGTCTCGCCGGGGCGCGATTCGTACGCCTCGGCCAGCGACCTGGCGACCGGGTAGATGACGCCGCCGGAGCGCGCGCTGTTGCTCGGGATGAAGGCGGCGAGCACGACGTCGGTGGAGACGAGTGCGTAGGCGAGGCCGAGCGACGAATGGCCGATGGCGCGGATAAACAGGAAGGCGATGCGGCGCCCGAGCCCCGACTTGATGAGCGCGCGTGACAGGAAGAAGGCGCAGAGCACCAGCCAGACAATGGGATCCGCGAAGCCGGCGAGAGCTTCGCGGGGCGTCATGACGTTGAAGAGCGCCATGGCGCAGACGCCGAGGAAGACAACGGCGCCTGCCGGAATGGGGCGAACTATGGAGCCGACGATCGTGGCAGCGAAGATGGCGAGCAGCTGCCACGATGTTGACGTGATGCCTTCGGGAGGCGGCACCGCCAGCACGAAGGCGGCGGTGCCGAGGACTGCAATCCAACGCAGAGCGCGATGGCTCACGGAATGACCTTGTCCCGCGCGAAGTTCGGGCCGAGCAGGGCGCGCGCCCTGGCCATGGTGACGTCGAGTTCCTTGCGGAGGGTGACGTAGCGCGCGGTGGCGTCACGACCGACGCGCTGGTCGGCGCCGTTGGTCATGCCATAGAGGTACTGGATCTGCGCCTGCAGTTCCGGCTTGCTGTAGCGCACAGGCGGAGTGACGACCGTGGCGCGGATGTCGCTGACTCCCTTGGCGGTATCCGCCGCGGCGCCGGATGCGCTGGCGAGACGGCGGCGTTGCTCCTCGAGCGCGGCGACGAGCTTGTTCACCTCTCCAATGAGCTCACGCACCTTGATGTTGTGGTCGTACTGCGCCTGCAAGTCGGCGACGGTGATTCCATCGGCGGCGGAGCGCGGATCGATCTTCACCGTGAGCGGCTGTGTCCAGCTGAGCGCGGTGTTTGCGCCGTAAGCTGCGCCAGCCGTGAGTTGGACATAGTACTTGCCGGGAACCACCGTCGGGCCGCCGCCCCGTCCGCCGCTTGCGCCACCAGCCGTCCACGGGCCGTTGGTGGTGAGGTCCCAGATGAAACGGTTCATGCCCGGGTTCTTGGTGAGGCGAGATCCGGCGCCGCCGCCACGTGGGCCACGCGCTGCGGGAGCCGCCTCGGCGCCTTCGCTCGAGAAGGTGCGCAGCACAGTGCGGTTGGCGTCGAGGATCTCGAGGGTGACCGGCCCGGTGTACGACGGTTCGATGAAGTAGTCGATCATCGCGCCGGCCGGCGGGTACTGCGGATCAGCCGCGTCGCTGCGATTGCCCTCAACGCCGCCGAACGAGCCCGCGTACCGCGCACGCACAGCATCGCGCGGCGCAAAGAGCGTGACGGCGGACCCGGCGTTGGCGGCCAGCTGATGCAGCGCCGTGAGGTTGTCGAGGATCCAGAACGAGCGGCCCTGCGTGGAGAGCACGAGGTCGTTCTGGTGGACCTTCATGTCCGTAATGGGCGTGTGGGGCAGGTTCTGCTGGAACGACTTCCACGTGGCGCCGTTGTCGAACGAGACGTACATGCCGAACTCAGTGCCGGCGTAAAGTAGTCCTTCGCGCTTCGGATCCTCGCGCACCACCCGCGTCGGCTCATTGGCGGCGATGCCGTTGGTGCCGTCGGTGAGCAGCGTCCACGACGTGCCGTAGTTGTCGGTGCGCCAGATGAACGGCCGGAAATCGCCGAGCAAGTAGCAGAGGACCGCGTAGTAGGCGGAGCCGCGGCGATGTGGGGAGGGTTCGATGTTCTGTACGCGACAGCCGGCGGGCTGGGCCTTGGGCGTGATGTTCTTCCAGGTCTTGCCGTCGTCGCGCGTGACGTAGAACGGCCCGTCGTTGGCGCCGGTCCAGATGACGCCCTTCTCGAGCGTGGCTTCACGGATGGCGTAGAGCGTGGAGTACGATTCCTCGCCGGTGCCGTCGATGGTGATGGGTTCGCCGCTGTAGTGGCCGCGCCGCTCCGGCGGGTTCCACGTGAGGTCGGGCGAGATCGTCTCCCATGTGACGCCTTCGTCACGCGTCCGATGCAGGTGCTGTGAACCGTAGTAGACGATGCGCGCGTCGTGCGGCGAGAACTCCATGGGTGAGACGCGCTGGAAGCGGTAGATCAGGTCCTTGGTGGCGTTGCCATAGAGCGACTGCGCGCCCACCCAGTACTGCTTTTCCGCGCCGCTGCGAATGCGCAGGCGCGAGAACTGTCCCTTGCAGGAGCCGTAGACGGTATCGGGGTTGGTGAGGTGCGGGAAGATCGGTCCTGTTTCACAACCCGGGCCGGTGCGCCATTCCTGCATGGGCGAATCCGGACGGCCGGACGACAGCGGCAGCGATGGGACGATGAGCGTGCTGTTGTCCTGCTGTGCACCGTAGAGGCGATACGGGAACTGGTTGTCCACGTAGACCTGGTAGATCTCGGCGGTGGGCTGGTTATAGATCGTGGACCAGGTGCGGCCGCCATTCAGCGTGACGGTGGCGCCGCCGTCGTTGGCCTGCACCATCAGCTGCGGGTTGGTGGGGTTGATCCACAGGTCGTGGTTGTCGCCGTGCGGCGTGGGCACCGACTGCCACGTCTTTCCGCCGTCGGTGGTTTTGCTGAAGCTCTCGGCGCCCACCCACACCGTGTTGGCGTCCTTGGGGTGCGCGGTGATGTTGGTGTAGTAGAACGGGCGAGTGATGAGTTGCGCGTACTCGCTGGCGAGCGTGAACGACTCGCCGGCGTCGGTGGAGCGATAGAGGCCGTTGCCCGGCTTCGCTTCCATCAGGACCCAGACGACGTTGGGGTCGGCAGCCGTGACGGCGACGTTGCTCTTGCCGACGAGCTGGTTGGGCAGGCCGTTGGTGAGCTTCTTCCACGTACTCCCGCCGTCGGTGGACTTGTAGACGCCGCCTTCGCGCGCGCCCGAGATGATGGTCCACGGCTTGCGCTCGGCGCGCCACATGGAGGCGTAGAGCGTGTTCGGATTGCCCGGCTGGAACTCAACGTCCACGGCGCCGGTGGAATCGGAGACGAAGAGGACGCGATGCCAGGTCTTGCCGCCGTCGGCGGTGCGATAGAGGCCGCGCTCGTTGGTGGGCTTGAATGGGTTGCCGATGGCGGCAACGAAGGCGATGTCGGGATTGGACGGGTGGACGCGAATGCCGCCGATGTTGCCGACGTCCTTCAATCCGATGTTTGCCCAGGTGCGACCCGCGTCGGTGGACTTGTAGACGCCATCGCCGACGGAGACGTTGGAGCGCAGGCCGTCGGAGCCGCCGCCCACGTAAATGATATCAGGATTGGAAAGGGAGACCTCCACCGCGCCCATCGATCCGACGGCAAAGAAGCGGTCGGAGATATTCACCCAGCTCTGGCCCGCGTCGGTGGTGCGCCAGATGCCGCCGCCGGTGGAGCCCATATAGAAGGTGTGGGGCTGGGACGGGACTCCCGTGACCGTCGTTACGCGGCCGCCGCGGGCGGGGCCGACGTTGCGGTACCTCAGGTGCTGGAAGAGGGTTGCGTCATCTGGAGTTGCCATCGGCTTGGGCTTGGGGGCTTGGGCCGAGAGAGCGAGGGGGAGGGCGAGGAGGAAGGCGCGGCGCAGCATTTTTTGCTCCGGGGTGGGTCTGCGGAGATACGGCTCAGCGGGCAAAGATGCTCAGTTGGAGGTGCGGGGGAAGGGTGCAGGGTGGGGTGCAGGGGCACAGTGGGGTGCACGGGCAGGGGCACAGTGGGGTGCACGGGCAGGGGCACAGTGGGGTGCACGGGCACTGTGGCGTGCAAGGTGCGGGGGAATCGGTTGAATTGAGGGGCTTCGGTGGGCTACCTTTCCTCTCTCAGGCGCCGTAGCCAAGTGGTAAGGCAGGAGACTGCAAATCTCTCATCGTCGGTTCGATTCCGACCGGCGCCTCTAAAGAGAAACAACAGAGAGACAACAGAGAAACAACAGAGAGACAACAGAGCGCCCGGGGATGGATCCCCGGGCGCTCTGTGCATTCAGCGGTCGCTGAGTCGCTCGTTCTTTGGGACATCTTTGCGGTTTCGCGGGGCTTCTTAGCGCGCCCTTCACGCGGCATCTCGCACTCTGTGCGGCATACATCGCTGGCCGGCATGGGGCCGGTCGGCGTCGTGTGCTGGGGGAGTCATGAAGAAGCGAACATTACTGGACCTTGGCGCTCGGGCATTGGCAGTTCTGGCCGTCGTAACGACCATCGGCTCGGCGCAGGCGACGACCACTCCTGGGCCGGTGACCGCACCAGCCCCTTCGCCGTTCGCCTTTGCCGACTGGAGTTGGCTGAACGGGAACCCGCGCACGAGCACGCCGGTGTTGGAGACTGCGGCGTTCACCGGCGAGTTCCGGCTGGATGTGCAGTACGTCTATGACTGGAACCGCCCCAAGGACCACACCCTCGTCGGCACGTCCGAGAGCGGGCGCACCAATGAAGTGCAGCTGCAGCAGCTGGGTGTGGGCGGCGACTTCCACTGGCAGCATGTTCGCGGCCGGGTCATGACACAGTTCGGTATGTACTCCACGATGACGCCTCGGAACGATGCCAGCCCGGGTCGCGGACAGTGGAACCTGGCAGATGCCTATCGGTACCTGTCCGAGGCGTACGGCGGATACCACTGGGATCGCCTGCACGGCATCAATCTCGATGCCGGCGTCTTCATGTCCTATGTCGGGCTGTTCAGTTACTACAACTTCGACAACTGGGCGTACCAGCCGTCCTACGTGTCGAGCAACACGCCGTGGTTCTTCAATGGAGTCCGCCTTCAGGTCTTTGCGACGGAGCGCCTGAAGATCGAACCGTGGTTGGTGAATGGGTGGCAGTCGTACGGCATATTCAATGAGGCGCCGGGTGCCGGCCTGCAGCTGCTATATCGGCCGAATGCGCGCGTATCGCTTCTCACCAACAACTATGTCGGTGCCGACTGGCTTGGCCTCCCGGGCCGTCGCCGCGTTCATACCGACAACAGCGTGCAGTTCAAGTATCGGGACGATTCCACACATGTCTTTAGCCGTGGAGCGGTGTCCCTGACAGTCGACGCCGGCTGCGAGCGCGGCGCTGGCGCGGCGTGTCGTGCCCAGAGCGAAGGAGAACCGCTGTCCCAGTTCTTCGGGTGGATGCTCTACGATCGCATGTGGTTCTCGCGAAACCGGGTCGGACTCACGCTGGGTGGCGGCATGATGAACAACCCCGGGCGATACCTCGTGCTGATGCCGCCGATTAACGGAGCCACCGCCTTCAGTGGAACGCCGTACTTCAGCGCAAACCCCGGCGATCCCTTCCGCGCCTGGGATGTGTCAGCGACGCTCGACCTCATGCCGGATCCGTGGACGACCTTCCGGGTTGAGGTCACGCACCGGGCCGCCAGCGTGCCGTACTTCGCCGGACGCGGGGGTGTCACGCCGCCGGGCGGAAATCAGGGATCGCCGGGATCTCTCGTGCCTGGCTGGACGCCGGACCTTCGGCGTGCCGAGACGCGACTCCTGGCTTCGCTGCTCATCAAGCTCTAGCCTCCGCGCGACTCAAGGCGTTGCGCGTTCCCGGGGCCGGGTCGGGAATCCAGCGTAACTCAGCCCCGCATGCAAATGCTCGTGCTTCAGCACCACGCTGTGCGGCGCCACGCGGGTGTTCTCGCCGATGTCGGCGCCGTAGAGGAGCACGGCGTTGCTGCCCACCGTTGCGCCGCGGCGGATCGCGATGCGGTCCATCTTGAGCACGCGATCCTCGAACGTATGGGCCTGGAACAGGCAGTCCACCGTGGCGCCGTCCTCAAACGTGAGCATGTCTGGATCGGGCAGATCCTCGGCGAAGCCGCTGCCGAGCACCACTCGGCGACCGATGTTCACGCCGGTCACTCGCAGGAGGGCGTTCAGGATCAGGGTGCCGTCGAGCTGTGAGACGAGCGGCCCGGCGCAGATGTGCCAGGCCAGGCACATGAGGTCCCAACGCGACGCCCAACTCGACCACAGCGGGTGCATGGCAGGCTGAACCTTGCCGAGCAAGAACCACTTGGTGATGACCACGACCGCCGTGAAGGCCGCGCCGCTAATGAGCGTTGCGGCAGGAAGCGCGATCAGCAAGAAGAGGGGCAACGAGATCCCTGACCATGCGGTAACGAGCGCAAACCAGGCGAGAATTACGATCACCGGGAGCGCCGGCACGGCAAAGCGCGTCAGCTCCCAGAAGATGCGCACCGCATAGCGCCACGGGGTGGGATCAAACGTGAACTGGGCGTCATACTCAACGACTTCGCGATGCGGCAGCTCGAACGCCGGATGCCCGAACCACGCGGTGCCGGGGCGCATAACCGACGGATCGGCCACGGTGCAGATGCCGAGGAGCACATCGTCCGGGATGCGCAGTCCTCCGGAGACGATGACGCCGTTGCCGAGGAAGGTGGACCGACCGAACGTCGTGTGCGACACCGTCACCGACCCGCGGTGCACGCGCGGGCATCCGATGTAGATGCCGTCGGCGAAGAAGTTCTTTTCGCCGATGGTCACGGACTCGGGCACCGTGTCGATGAGCGAACTGATCTCACAGTCTCGTCCCACCGGCATGCCGGCGAGGCGGAGCCAGTACGGCCAGAAGAGCGCGCCATACAGCCACTTGCTCGCATTGTCCACCAAGAGCGGCTTGAGCCAGACGCGCACGTACGCGCCGCTCCAGCGTGAGGAACTCCCGTCGTGCACGCGGCCCAGCGCACGGCACGCGAGTCCGCTGAGCATGAGGCGCAGGGGAACGGTGAAGGCGAGCAGCAACGCGACGACCAGCATCACTCGCCAGCTGAACGCGCCGCCCAGCAGCCACGCCACCGCGGTATCGGTGTCAACGCGCAGGACGCGCATCGCAAGCCAGGTGAGCACGCCGAGCGGTACGGCGAAGGCCGTCGCGAGCACGATGCGCGTGGCGTACAACCGCGCGGCGTATGCGAGCGGAGTGAGATCGCGCGTACGATCAACCGCCGGCACCTGTGGGGCGCTGCCCGCGGCGTGCGCGGGGATGCCATCCCAGCATTCGTCCGCGGGCACGCGGATGCCATCATCGAGCGAAGCGTTGTCGGCGAGCATGGCGCAGGGCTCGAGCACGCAGTGGCCGCCAACACCGGCGTGGACGCCAATGGTGACGCCATCACCGAGCGTGACCGGCGCGTAAACCAGGCAGCCACTGTCGAGTTCGGCGATGCGCACGGCGGCATCCTGCGAAAGCGTGACGTCGCTGCCGATGTCGAGCAGATCCCAGCCGCCGCGCGTGAGCTGGACGCCGCGGTGGATGTGAACGCGCTGCCCGATGCGCGCGCCGAGGGCGCGCAGGGCCATCGCCTGCAGTTCGGTGCCTTCAAGCAGCCACCACGGAATGGCTTTCACCGACTGCTGCACAAGCCAGTGTGGCAGGTACTCGACGCTCCAGACCCGCACCCGGCCGACGGTGTACCGGCCGATGAGACGGCGCTTGGTTATCACGGCGAGCGCGACGGCGATTGGGGCCCAAGCCAGCATGGCAAGCAGCGCGACCGGTGGCGCGAGGATCACCGATGGAACCAGTCCAATGCTGCGCACGATCACCGGGACCAGGTGAAATGCGGCGAACCAGAGCGCCACGGAGGCGACGAGCAGCGAGCGCAGCAGCGACAGCACCTGCCGGACCGTCATGCCGACAATGGGCGTGTCGAGGGCGAGTGCGGAGTCCTGGCGGGCGGATGGCGCTTCTCGAGGACCACGAGCCCGCGCACGGGCCGCCAGTCCCAGCACCGTACGGGCCTCGTACACGTCGCGCACGTCAAGCACGTTGGCACGGCCATTGTCGCGCAGGCGGGTGATCAGGTCGGCCGCGCTGAGTGAATCGCCGCCGAGTTCCGTGAAGAAGTCCGACCCCGGCTCGGGATACTGAGGCAGGCGCAAGACCTGGCGCACCGCCTCCGCGATGGCACGTTCGAGCGGATCGTCCGGCGCGATGCCGGTTCCCGCCGCCGGGGCACCATTCAGGCGGGGCAACGCTCTGCGGTCCAGCTTGCCACCAATCGAGGTGGGGAGCGCACCGATTGGCGCGATCTGAGCCGGCACCATGTAGGGCGGCAGCGTGGTACGCAGGGCTGCCTGCAACTCCTCCGCCGACGGCACTGGCACCATCACCTCAGGGACGATGAAGGCGACAAGCACCTGCCGGCCGTCATCCTCTTGCACCGTACAGGCAGCCTCGCGCACGCCGTCGCAGGCAACGAGTGCCGACTCGATGGCGCCGAGTTCCACACGGTAGCCACGCAACTTCACCTGTGCGTCAAGCCGCCCGTGGTAGATGATCGTACCGTCGGGTTCACGCTGGGCGCTGTCGCCGGTCCTGTAGATGCGGCCGAGCGTGGGATGATGCGGGAAACGCTGCTCGGTGAGTTCGGGTTGCTTCCAGTAGCCACGCGCGAGGCAGGCACCGCCGAAAACGAGCTCACCCTGCGTGCCGTCGGCCACGGGTTCGAGCTGTGCGTCCACGATCCACGCCTGCACGTTGTGGATGGGAAGCCCGATGGTGACGGGGGTGCCGACGGTGATGTGCGCCCGCGTGCAGGTGACAGAACACTCAGTCGGCCCGTAGCCGTTGACGAGGGAGCGCCCGTGCGCCCAACGGTCCGCGACGTCCTGAGGCAGTGCCTCACCGCCCACGTACAGCAGCTTGAGCGCGGGGAGTTCCTGGGCGGGGTTCTCGCATCCAGTGGCGCGCAGCAGCGTCGGCGGAGGACAGAAGACGGTCACGCGCTCGTCACGCAGCCAGCCAAGGATGTCGGGGCCGAGTCGGGCGGCATCCTCGTCCATCACGACGATCGTGGCGCCGGCGGCAAAGGCGAGCCAGAGTTCCTCGACCGACGAGTCGTAGGCGGCCGACGAACCCTGCACGGCACGATCGTCCGGCGTGATGGCGAGGGTCCGGAGGTCCGACTGCACGAGGTTGCTGATGGAGCGGTGCTCGATCATCACGCCCTTGGGGCGACCCGTCGTCCCTGACGTGTAGATGACGTAGGCGAGCGATGCCGGCGTCAGCCAGGATGGAGCAGGAGCCGCCGGGGCCTGATGGTGGTCGTGCAGTGCGTCGACGACATCAATGATGCGCGTCGCGGGAAAGCCGGCGGCGACGGCACGCGTGCGTCCGGCCGCGTCGGTGAGCAGGGCGGCGGGCTGCGCATCGGCGATGGTGTCGCGAAGGCGTTCATCGGGGAAGGCGAGGTCGAAGCAAGTGTAGGCCGCCCCCGCCTTCATCACGCCGAGTTGCGCGGCGTAGAGGTGAGCGCCGGTGCGCGGCAGGAGAATGGCGACGATGCACTCGCCGGTGACAAATGGGGCCAGCGCCTGCGCCAGGACATTCGACTGCCGGTCGAGTTCTGCGTAGGTCGTGCGATGACGATGGGGGCGATGGCGACCGGGAGGCACATCGACGGCGACCTGATGCGGCCAGCGCACGGCCGACCGCACGAAGAACTCGTGAAGCAGCCCCGGTGCTGCTTCACGTTTCATCGGGCAGTCCGTATCAGTTGTCTGTCGTCAACCCGCATGCAATAAAGATAGGGTGCTTCTTCCGTAATGCCTATCAATGCGGGACATCTTGATGGGAGCTTACATCGCCGGTGTCCATGAGTCGCCATGCGAGCCGTTCGAGCGCGCCTCGCGCCTCCTCGGTCCACTCCGCCAGTTCTTCTGGCCGGTTCTTGCTGGCCAGCATCCATGCGGTCTCGACAAGATCTCTCACGAGCCACCGGTCGAGTGCATCAGGGACGGGAGTACGCACGGCGTCCGGAGCCATACGCTCCGCGGACACCAACATGCGCCACGACGTGGGCGGCAGGGCCGCCCAGTGCTCAACCAGCGCGTGCACTGCCTGCCAACCTGCGCCGGCGTCACGTTCGTGGAGTGGTCGCATGGCGACACGATGCAGCCCCCGCCGTGAAATGCGCGTGAACGAGGCCACGGGGTGCGTAAACGACTCGTGAAGAAACAGGAAATGAGGCCACGCCCCTTTCGCCCCGATACGAGATCCACCAGCATCAATGGGACCGTCCCGCACATGTCGACCAAGAATGGTGTTCCCCTCTCCGTGCTCGTGATCGATGACGAGCCGCAAATCCGCCGCGTGGTGCGCAACGCACTCAAGGCGGAGGCGCTGGCGATCGGCGAAGCTGGACCTCCACCCGCCATACGCGCACTGGAGGCAGCCACCGGACGTGAGGGTATCGACTTGGCGGCCGCCGAGCTGCCGGCGCTCATCATTCTCGATCTGGGGCTGCCGGACCTCGCGGGCATCGCGGTGTGTCGCGAGATCCGGCGCTGGAGCCGTGCGCCGATCATCGTGCTGTCGGCGCGGCACGAGGACACGGAAAAGGCCGCCTTGCTGGATGCCGGTGCGGACGATTACATGACAAAGCCGTTCAGCACGGTGGAGCTGCTGGCCCGCGCCCGGGCGCAATTACGCCGGGCGAGCCAGGTCCAGGAGCGGGCGGCAATCACCGATCGCGTCACCATTGGCGACCTCATGGTGGACCTGAACCTGCGGCGCGTCGAACGCGGCACGACGCTGGTGCATTTGACGCCCACGGAATGGGCCCTGCTCCGGACGTTTATCGAGAACCCGCGGAAGACGCTGACGCACCGTCAGCTATTCACGGCCGTATGGGGCAATTCGGAAGGAGATGCGCAGCAGTACCTGCGCGTCTATGTGGGGCATTTGCGGCGCAAGATCGAACAGGATCCAATGCGTCCGCGATACCTGCAGACCGAGGCCGGCGTCGGGTATCGCTACGAGCCAGATGTCGACACCCAACACTGATCCGCCGTTGACTGCCGCCCGGCAGCGGGCGACGCGGCGCACGTGGCTGCTCTCGTTCACCGCGCTCGCCCTGCTGACTGCGGCGATGGTTGCGGCGCGCCTGTACCTCGACAAGGCCCACATCGCGCTGCTCTTCCTGCTCGTGGTGCTCGGGGCGAGCAGCGCCGGCGGACGCGCACTGGGTTTCTCGGTGTCGGTGGCCGCCTTTCTCTCCTTCAACTTCTTCTTCCTGCCGCCGCTGGGCACGCTCACGATTGCGCATCCGATGGACCTGCTGGTGCTCGCCACCTTCCTGGTGACGAGCGTCGTGGCGGCCCAACTGCTGTACCGGGCGAATCGCGAGGCATCTGAGGCACAGGAACGCGCGACGGAAATCGATCGACTGGCGGCGCTTGGCGCGGAAACGCTGAATGCCGCCGACGCGCGCGACGGCCTGGGCGCCATCGTCGGCGTCATTCAGAGCATCCTCGGCGTCGAGTATTGCAACGTCGTGGAGGCGTCCGCCGTGGCTTCGCCGACCGTGTCAGGTGAACGCGTGCGCGAACTGCTGCTCCCGCTTCGGGTGCGCGACACGACGGTGGGCACGTTGCGCCTCGCGGACGCGCGCGGCATCGACCTGAGTCCTGAACGCCGGCGCCTGCTCGACGCGCTGGCGTATTATGCCGCGCTCGGCGTCGAACGGGTGCGACTGACGGAGGCGACGGAGCGCGCCGAATCGCAGGGGCGGATGGAGTCGCTGCGCAGCGCACTGCTGGCATCCGTGTCGCACGACCTGCGCACGCCGCTGACGAGCATCAAGGGCATCGCCCACGAGATCGCCGATGGCGGCGATCCCCAGGCTGCGGTGGAGATCGAAGTGGCTGCCGACCGGTTGAACGTCCTGATTGGCGACATGCTCGAACTCTCGCGCATCCAGGCCGGAGCCGTGCGCACGACGATCGCCGTCGAGACCATTGATGACCTCGTGGGGGTGGCGCTTCAACAGGCGCGCGCCGTGCTCAAGGACCGCCTGGTCGCCATCGATGGCACCGAGGCGATCCTCAGCGGACGCTTCGCCTTCACGGACGCGCTGCGGGTGCTCGTCAACCTGCTGGAGAACGCCGCGAAGTACTCGCCGGCGGGAATGCCCATCGACCTGCGCATCCGGCGCGAGGGGGCGACTATCACGCTGGCGGTGATGGACCGCGGGCCCGGCGTCCCCGAGGGCGATCGCGAACGCATCTTCGAGCCGTTTCAGCGGCTGCACAACACACCGTCCGACACGGGCGGAACGGGGCTGGGACTCTCCATCGCGCGGGGGCTTGCAGCGACCGTCGGCGGCGCGGTGCGATACGAGCCGCGGGAAGGCGGCGGGTCGGTATTCATCTTCGCACTACCCGCGGCGGAGGGCCCGCCGGATCCGCAAGAGCCGTAAGCACCGCGTCTTCACGCGTCTTCACGCGTTCTTTACGGGTTCGTTATCGCCGTTCACGCCGGCTTCACGCCCGATGGTGCATGCTGTGGCGTGACTTCTGCGATCGTGCGATTCAAGCGGGTGCTCTTCGGCCGGCCGCTGTCGTCGGACCGACTGGAACACGAGCGGCTGAACAAGAAGACGGCGCTCGCGGTGCTGTCATCGGACGCCATCTCGTCGGTAGCGTACGCCACGGAACAGACGCTGCTGGTCCTGGCCGTCCTGGGGGCTGCCGCACTCAACTACGTCATCCCGATCTCCGCCATCATCGTTGGCCTGCTGATGTTGGTGGCCATTTCGTACCGCCAGACGATCTTCGCATACCCCGGCGGCGGCGGTTCGTACACCGTGGCGAAGGACAACCTCGGCCGCGGTCCGGGACTCGTTGCCGCGGCGGCGCTCCTGACGGACTACATCCTGACGGTGGCCGTGTCGATCTCTGGCGGCGTCGCGGCGATTACGTCGGCATACGCGTCCCTGGCGCCGCATACGGTGGCGCTCTGCGTCGGTGCGATTGCGGTGCTGATGCTTGTGAACCTCCGCGGCGTCCGGGAATCTGGCATTGCGTTCAGTGTGCCGACGTATGTGTTCATCATCCTCATGCTGGCGCTCATTGGCACGGGGGTTTTGCGGGGCATGGCGGGGCACGACCTGGCGCCATTGACAGCCGCACCTCGCGTGGATGCGCTCAGCGCGGCCCAGCATCCCCTGGGGTTTCCCGCGGGCTTTGCCCTGACGTACCTGCTGCTGCGGGCCTTCGCGGAAGGGTGCGTCGCGATGACCGGGACCGAGGCGATTTCGAATGGCGTCGGCGCGTTCCGGCAGCCGAGCGCGCGCAATGCGGCGGCGACCTTGGGGTGGATGGCGGCCATTCTCGCGACCTTCTTCATTGGCACGAGCTACCTCGCCCGGCACTACGGCGTCATGCCGAGCACAACAGAGACGGTGCTTTCCCAGATCGGTCGTCACGTGTTCGGAGGAGGGGCGCTCTATTTTGCGCTGCAGTACGCCACATTTGCCGTGCTCGTACTGGCGGCCAACACGGCATTCGCCGACTTCCCCCGACTCTCGAGCCTGCTGGCGACGGACGGATACATGCCGCGGCAGTTCGCCGCGCGCGGCGACCGGCTGGCCTTCTCCAATGGCATCATTGTGCTGGCGCTGATGGCGATGCTGCTCGTCTGGATCTTCGTGGGCGACACCAGCGCGCTGATCCCGCTGTACGCGATCGGCGTCTTCGTCTGCTTTACGTTGTCACAGACGGGCATGGTGGTGCATTGGCTCAAGTGCCGAGAGCCGGGGTGGCAGTGGCGCGCGTGGCTGAACGGCATCGGCGCGGTGGCGACTGCCGGGGTGACCGTCGTACAGGTGATCACCAAGTTCACGCACGGTGCGTGGATCGTGGTCCTGATCATCCCGCTGATCATCCTGCTCCTGCGGGCCATTCACCGCCATTATGAGCTCTTCTCCGCCGAGGTGGCGTTCAACGGCCAGGCGTCGCTGATGTTCCTGCATCACACGGTGATCGTGCCCGTGAACGGCATCTCGAAACCGACGGCGGGAGCGCTCGTCTACGCCACGACCATTTCGGAGGATGTCCGCGCGGTGTACGTCGCGGTGGACGATGCGTCGACCGCCGAATTGGAAGCCGCCTGGGAGGCGTGGGACATCGGCGTGCCGCTCGTGGTGATTCCGTCGCCGTTCCGGTCGGTGCTGCGCCCGATCGTGGACTACGTGGAGGGTCTTTCGGCCCGCGGCGAGACGGACCTGGTGACGATCGTCGTACCGGAGATCGTACCGCGGCACTGGTGGGAGCACCTGCTGCACAACAAGACGGCGCTGTTCATCCGCACCGCGTTCATGTTCAGGCCGCACGTGGTGGTTACGGCGGTCCCGTACCTCGTGGGGCATGCCGCACGGCTGCAGGACCTGGCCAACTACGACGAGATGGTCGCGTAGCTGGGCGAACTGCCGAGCTGAATCTCAACTCGAGTAGTACGCCGCGTTCTCGTCGATATAGCCCTTGGTGAGGTCGCAGCCGTAGGCGCGCGCCGTCGCGGCGCCTGCGCCGAGCGCGATCTCGAGATCGACGACCTCCACGGCAAGTGCTGCCCGCACGACCGCATCGTCAAATTCGAGCCGCTCGCCGTTGCCCACCACCTGATATCCGTTGACCCAGGCGTTTGTCGCGGACGTATTGATGGTCGCGTCGAAGCACTTGCCGATGGCCATCAGGATGCGGCCGACGTTGGGGTCGGCGCCGTGCACCATCGTCTTGATGAGCGGGGAGTTCACGAGCGACTTGGCCACGAGGCGCGCCTCGGCGTCGCTCACGGCTTCGCGCACGGTGACACGCAGTAGATGCTCTGCGCCCTCGCCATCACGCGCCAGGATCTCGGTCATGCGCACGCACCCGGCGGTGAGCACGGTGCGAAACGCCTGCTCGTCCACCGGGCCGGCGAGGCCGTTGGCCAGGATGACACACGTGTCGGAGGTGCTGGTGTCGGTGTCCACGGAGAGCATGTTGAACGACACATGCACCGCCTCCCGCAGCAGCCGGTCGAGCGTGGCGGCGTCCATGGCCGCGTCGGTGAAGATGTACGACAGCATCGTCGCCATGTTGGGCTCGATCATCCCGGAGCCCTTGGCCACCCAGGTGATGGTGGCGTTGCCCACCGAGGCTGAGAGCGCCTTGGGATGCGTGTCGGTGGTCATGATTCCTTCGGCGCCGACGAGCGGGTCGTCCTGCAGGTCGGCCTTCATACCGCGCACGCCCGCTTCGATCTTTTCTACGGGAAGCTGGACGCCAATGACACCGGTGGAGCTCACGAGCACCTTGCCGGCATCGGTTCCCAGTTCGCCTGCGGCGGCCGCGGCCATGCGACGCGCGTTCTCCACGCCGCGCGCGCCCGTGGCGACGTTGCTCACCTTGCTGTTGGCGATGATCGCGCGGAGCGTGCCGCCCTTCATGGTCTCGCGTCCGAGAATGATGGGCGCGCCGGGAAATTGATTGCGCGTAAAGACCGCAGCCGCGGCCGCGTCAACATCGCTGACGAAGAGCGTCAGGTCGCGCGCCTCTGGCTTGAGGCCGACATTGCGACTGGCGCAGTGGAAGCCGCGAGGAAAGCGGGCGCGGTCGTGAAAGGTCATGGGGATGCGAGGCTAAAGCTGGGTGCGATTCTGCCAGAGGATGAGCACGCCGATGACGACGAGCAGGAGCGCGAATGCGCGCTTGAGCTGGCGGGTAGGAATGTGGTGGACGAGCGCCGTTCCGGCGAGGATGCCAAGCACCGCCACCGATGTGAAGCGCACGACGAACCCCCACGGAACGATCTCACGGCCGTAATGGCCGAGGTACCCTGACGCGGAGTTGAGCGCGATCACCAGCAATGAGGTGCCAACCGCCGCCTTCATCGGGACGCGGCCAAGAATGACGAGCGCCGGGACAATAAGAAAGCCGCCGCCGATGCCGATGAGGCCAGTGAGGACCCCGACGCCGAGTCCCACGGCGAGAAGGAGGGCGGGGTGCGGGGGCGCGTTATCCGTGCGCTCATCTTGAGTGGCGTTGCGCAGCATCGATAGGGCCGCGGCGACCATCACGCTTCCCAGGATGAGCAGCTGAGCTCGTCCGCTGAACCAGACACTGGCGCGCGCCCCCGTGTACGAGCCAACCATGGCGACCGAGCCGAATATCGCGGCGGTCTGCAGTCGCACATTGCCAGCGCGCCAATGCGACAGGACGCCTACCAGCGCCGCCGCACCTACGACGGGCAGGCTCATGGCGATGGCCAGCTTGGCGTCGAAGCCGAGCACGTACACAAGGACGGGGACGGTCAGGATTGACCCGCCCCCGCCGAGGGTTCCGAGCGCGAGCCCGATCAGGGCGGCAAAGAGGTAGCCGAGCACGCCGTAAGATACGGCGGCTGCGGGCTCTATGCGGTAGCGGCTTTCTTCGCCTTCTTGAGGGCATCGCGGAGCGCGACGTCCTTGGCGCCCGGGGAGAGCTTGCGACCGTGGCCGGCCCAGGATGACACCCCGCCGCCGAGCACGTGCACGTCGGTCTTGCCGGACCGACGAAGCGCCGTGGCGGCAGTGGAGGCGCGGGCGCCCGAGTGACAGATCACGATAATTGGAACCTCGACCGCCGCGAGCTGCGTCAGCGACGCCGACAGCTGGTCGAGGGGAACGAGCGTGGAGCCGTCAATGTGGCCCTGCACGTACTCGTTGCGGGTGCGGACGTCGAGCAGGATGGCACCGGGGTGCTCGGCGCGGACGGCGTCGAACTCCTGGGGACCGAACGACGAACCGCCGATCAGGGAAGCAAGTGAGGCGAAGAAGCTCATTGGAGTGGCAAGAGGTTGATATATACCTGTATAGGAATATAGTTGATAGAAGAGGGGAGGGGAAGGGGGGTACAGCCAATCACGAAGGACGTGAAGGGCGTATGAGGCTAGGGCTCGAGCGGCGCGTAGTAGCGCTGCGGCCGGCGGCGCTCGACCATCGTGTCGGCGAAGGCGGCGAGGCGGAGCAGGAGACGCTCGCTCCACGCCCTGCCGATGGCCTGCATGCCGATGGGCAGGCCCGCCGAGTCGTAGCCGGCCGGGAAGGAGATCGCCGGATGGCCGGTGAGATTGGATACGAAGGCGAACCGCATCGTTTCCATGGTACGGCCGAGGTCAGACACCGCCCCGCCGGACGGGTGAATGCGCGGCGCCGTATTGCCCGAGGCGGGGGTGATGATCGCGTCGCAGTGGGCAAAGGCCCGTTCGAAATGCGCCATGGCGCGCGTCCGCACTCGTTGGGCATGCACGTATTCCGTCGCCGTCGACGCGCGCGCGATGGCCAGGTTCAACTGCGTCTCGACACCGAACTCATCCAGACGGTCGCGCACGTAGGGCCACAGTGCCGTGCACATCTCCGACGTGATGATGACGAGCTGGGCGATGCGGGCGAGTTCGAGTTCCGGGATTTCCACCTCGACCAGACGAGCACCGTGCGCACACAGCTGCCCCAGCAGACGCTCACAGGTGGCCACCACGTCGGGCTGCGCATGACGGAACCACGGCCAGTAGACACCAAGGGTGATGCCCTTGAGCGAACGCGGTGCCAGCGCGTCGATGCTGGCGTCGGGATGTCCGAGGGAGTGCGGATCCTCCGGATCGGCACCGGCCATCAGCTCGTATGCGAGCGCCGCATCGCGGGCGCTGTTGGCGAGCGGGCCCAGGTAGGCGAGCGACCAGCAGAGCGGAGCCGCTCCACGTTCGGAGACGCGTCCGTAGGTGGGCTTGAGTCCCACAGTGCCGCAGAACGACGCCGGGAGGCGAATAGATCCGCCGCCATCGGCACCAATGGCCACCGGCACGAGACCGGCACCGACCACGCATCCAGGGCCCGCCGAACTGCCGCCGGTATGGTGCAAATCATTATATGGATTGCGCGCCGAGCCGTAGTGCTGATTGTATCCGCTGACGCCGATGCCGATCTCGTGCATGTTGGCCTTGCCGACCATCACGGCCCCTGCGGCGCGCATACGTGCAACGGCCGTGCAGTCGCGCGCAGCGGGCGGCGTGTCCCGGAAGAGCCTGGTTCCGACCGTGGTGACGTAGCCCGCCTGGTCGACCTCGTCCTTGGCCGCCACGGGGACGCCGTCGAAAACACTGATCGGTCGGCCCGCCTTCCAGCGCTCGGTGGACGCATTGGCCTGCGCGAGAATGTCATCCCGGTGCGTGGCGATGAACGCACGCATCGGCCGGTCGCCGCGCTCGCTGTCGTCCAGCTGCGAAAGGAAGCGTGACGCAACATCGAGCGGCGTCAGTGCGCCGGCGCGATACGCGGCGTGGTAGTCGGCCACGGTGGGAAACCGGAACCCTGCTCGTGCGTCATCGTCGCGCGAGTCGAGCGCGGGCATGGACGGCGCCACGTCGGCGAGCATCGGCGTGTTCGTTGGCGGGTCGTCCAGGGCGGCGGTGGTGAGCGCCGACAGGCCGGCGTCGTTGCGCAGCTTCTTGATGAGCAGCGGCCCGATGCCGGTGAGTCCCGCGAGCGTGTTGACCGCGCGGATCCCAGCCGGCCCCAGCACCGGCAGCTGTACCGCCTTGAGGTCGTACGTCACGGTGCGTTTCCCCTGAACGTCACGATGCGACCACGCGGCCCCACGGCCCATCCGCTGTCGCGCGTGGCAAAATCGATGGAATACAGCGTGAGTGTGTCGCCGCGGCTCCACGTGGCGCCGAAGTCGCTGCTGAACGCGGTGCCGTATGCGCCGACCGCAGCGAAAAGCGGCTTTGGCGCACCGCGCACGGCAACCACGCCGCCGGTGATGCCCTGCGACGGCCATTTGGAGGCGCGTGCCCAGGTGACGCCGCCGTCCTGCGTGACCATCGTTACGTCGCCGCTGCTGCGCGGTATGGTGTAGTCGCCGGCCACGGCGATGCCTCTCCGTGCATCGGCAAATGCGATGCCGAAGAACCCCGCGCTTGGACCCGCCGGAAGGCCGGCGCTCGATACCTGCCACGTGCGGCCACCATCGGTGGTTCGGAAGACACGCGCCTCGGGCCCCGCTCCCGTGGCGATCCAGGCGTTGTCGCGTCCCTGCACGGCCACGGAGGTGCCGCTGGCGGCGAAGGCACCTTCACCGGGCAGCGCCGCGGGAATGTGGGAGGGATCCACGCGTTCCCACGTATTGCCGTTCCGCGTGCGGAGAATGACGGGCTTGCCATTCACCGGGTCGCTGAAGGCCAGCCCGCGCGAGGAATCCCAGAACGCCATGCCGTCGAGGAAGATTCCCTTCGTGGTGTCGCTCCACTGGAGTGTCCAGTTCTGGCCGCCGTCCACCGTGCGGTAGATGCGTGCCTGTCCCTGCTCGGCGAGACCAGCGCTCATAGCATAGGCGACGCGCGAGCTCACTCCGTGTACATCGCGGAAGTCGAGCGAATCAGCGCCCGGTACGGACACGTTTTCCCACGTCTGGCCGCCGTTCACGGTGCGCAGCACGGTGCCACGACTTCCGCCGACCCATGCCACGAGGCCGCTGACGGCGCTGAGGCCGCGGAACGACGACGTCACCCCACTCTGCTGCAGCGTCCAGCGCGGATCATGCTTCACAGCGGTGAGGCGCTCCGCGATCTGCTCGGCGAGCGCGGCGGCGTTGGCATTGTTGCGGTTGGTGAGCACGATGATGGTGGCACGCAGCGTCGGATAACGGATGATGGCGTTCCGGAATCCGATGGAGCTTCCCGTGTGTCGCGTGAGGGGAAGGGCGTGCTTCGTCTCGAGGTACCAGCCAAAGCCGTAGTCCACGCCGATGCTGTCGGATCGAGTCCCTCGCCGGAAGAGCAGGGCCCGCAGCGAATCGCCGAGCAGTTCACGCGTTTCGAGTGCATTGCTCCAACGGTAGAGTTCGGCCACCGACGAGTAGACGCCGCCGTCGCCAAGCACGGCGCTGGTGCTGCTTTGGTCGGTGCGCACCCACGCGCCATTGCGCCTCGAGTGCCCCAAAGCCCGGCGCTGCACCGCCGCGCGGCCGTCCTCGCGGGCCAGCGTCCACGGCATGCCCACGCGGTCGAAGATGCGCGCCTTGAGGAATTCGGCGAAACGCACGCCCGAACGCTTCTCGATGATCATGGCGAGCACTGCGTACCCGGAGTTGCTGTAGCGGAAGCGCGTGCCGGGCGTGAAGTACGTGGAGTCGAGCAGCATCATGCGGTGCAGGACGTCGGCGTCGAGCACCTGCGTCGCCTGCGAGTCGGGGACGAAGTCCTCATACGCCTGCAGTCCGCTGGTGTGCGTCAGTAGGTGGCGCACCGTGATCCGACTGCCGTACGCCGGGAAATCAGGGAAGATGTCGGTGAGCGTCTCGTCGAGGCGCAGCCTGCCGTCCTGTACCAGGAGCATGGTGGCCATCGCGGTGAACTGCTTGGTCACCGAGGCAAGCCGGAAGTTCGTGTGCGGTGTGACCGGCACTCGTGCGTCGAGGTCGGCGAGACCATACCCCTTGCTGACGAGCACCTTGCCGTCCATGGCGACGAGCACCGCCGCGCCCGGCGCGGCTGGGGTATTGAAGTCGGCGAAGAGCGAGTCGACGAACGCTTCGTCGAGCGGGCCGCCATCGGCCGCGCGCGCGGTGACGCGGCGCGCCGCGAGATCGTACTCGTCGCCAGGCAGCAGCGTCTGGTACGGAAGGCCGGGGTCATTCGGATCGCGGCCGTTGTGCACGAAGGCCTTGCCGCGGCCGATGATCTCGCCGCGGTCGCCCCGCACCACAAGCGCCGTGCCTTCGTCGAGTCCAATGCCGAGCAGCGCCGGATGTGCGGTGATGACCTGCTGCAGGTCGGCCTGCCGATTGCGTGCGACGATGTGCTGGTCAATGGCCACGTCCCGCAGGTAGCCGAAGCCCTGCTCATAGCCCTTGGCCATCATGATCGTGTTACCGGAGCGCGCCCCGCGCACCATGTAGCTCGAGAGGATGGATGCGCCCGCCGAGGTGCCGCCGATCACTCCACCGCGCGTCAGGACCGCGCGAAGTTCGCGTTCGGTCCGGGTGCCGAGGTAGGAATCCACGAGGCGCCACTGGCGACCGCCCGGAAACCAGACGCCGCGCGCCGTGCGAATGGC
This sequence comes from Gemmatimonadaceae bacterium, assembly GCA_041661925.1. Classification (GTDB taxonomy): domain Bacteria; phylum Gemmatimonadota; class Gemmatimonadetes; order Gemmatimonadales; family Gemmatimonadaceae; genus PNKL01. The sequence continues at coordinate 21,208 of JBAZTM010000002.1, read as the reverse complement.
GGCCACGAACGAATCGCTCTCAGCGATGCGGCGGTCCTTCGTATGCAAGACCGTCAGCTTTGTGGCGCCCGCCGCCTTCAGGCCGTTCAGTCCACCCCAGTTGGCCGGATAGGTGGAGTCTTCTCCAGCGGTCGGGATGACGACGATAGGCGACGTCGGGCCGCCGGCCAGCGCGACGAAGCGCGCGAAGATCTCCGGCCCCATGTTTCCACCGCCCACGACGACAAGCGATCCGGTGGTGGGCCCGACATGGGCATGGGTCGCCGTTGGGCGGCCTGCGGGAAAGCGCGAGCAGGCAGCCGAGGTGAACGCTACGGCGCCGAGGGCGAACAGGGAGCGACGGATATTCATGAGCGCTTGGGCACCGAGGGCGGGTGGCGGGCGTTCAGGGTGGGGTGCGGCGACCTAAACATCCCGCGCAAACGCGCGGTGGGCCAGTAGCGGGGAGTGGGATATGCACATCGGGACCATTCTATTGATGGCGCTCGGCACCGCGGTCGCGCTGATGTTGGTGGCGTGGCTGCTGTATCGGGCGACCGACAAGGCCAGCTGGGTGGACGCATTTTGGGCCGGAAACCTGGCGGTGCTCGCTCTTGGCTATGCGTGGTTCCTGCCGGGTGACCCCACGCGACGCGCGCTCGTAGCGCTCGTCGGCGGACTATGGGGCATGCGGCTGGCGGCGCATATCGCGGTGCGGGTGGCGTCCGGGCCGGAGGATCCGCGCTATCTGACATTGCGCGCGGAGTGGAAGGACAACCTGCCGCTGCGGTTCCTGCGGTTCTTTCAGGTGCAGGCCGTCGTCGACGTGGTACTCAGCGTGCCGTTCCTGCTGATGGCCCGCGACGCGGCACCGATCGGGCGATTCGCGGAAATTGCGGGACTGTCACTGTGGGTCGTAGCACTTGCCGGCGAGAGCATCGCTGATGCGCAGCTTTCGCGGTTCAGGCGCGATTCAGCCAACAAGGGACGCGTTTGTCGCAGCGGGCTCTGGAGCGTGTCCCGGCATCCCAACTATTTCTTCGAGTGGCTGCTGTGGTGCTCGTTCGCGTTGATGGCGACAGGCGCGCCCTGGGGGTGGGTGAGCTGGAGCGCCCCGGCGATGATGCTGTATTTCCTCGTGCGGGTGACCGGCATTCCCCTGACCGAGAAGCAGGCGGTGGCATCGAAGGGCGACGCGTATCGCGCGTACCAGCGGGAGGTCTCGGCGTTCATCCCGTGGTTTCCAGGGGCGCGTTAGATTCCCGTCATGCGTCCTCTCCATTTGCTCGCCCTCGTTGTTGCGCTGCCGCTTGCGGCGCACACCCAGACGTCCGGCACGCCCGGTCGCACCCTGCCATCGCCCGCAGCCCTGCCATGCGACGCTGCCGACACCTCATGCGCCGCCCCCGACCTGCAGCGTGAATTCCGCGGTGTCTGGGTGGCATCGGTGTCGAACATCGACTGGCCCTCCAAGCCGGGACTCTCCACGGCCGAACAGAAGGCGGAATTGCTGGCGATTCTCGATCGCACAGAGGCGCAACGCCTGAACGCTGTCATCCTGCAGATTCGGCCAGCCGCCGATGCGCTGTACAAGAGCAGCATCGAGCCCTGGTCGGAGTACCTGACTGGGAGGCAGGGGCGGGCGCCGTCACCAGCGTGGGATCCCCTGGCGTTTGCCGTCGCGGAAGCGCACCGACGCGGCCTCGAGCTGCACACCTGGTTCAATCCGTACCGGGCGCGCCACCCCAGCGCCAAGGGCCCGCTGTCAAAGCTCCATCTCGCCAACACCGCCCCCGCGCTGGTGAAGAAGTACGGCACGCACCTGTGGATGGATCCGGGCGAGAGCGCCGTGCGCAAGCGCACGCTGCGCGTGGTGCTCGACGTCGTGAGGCGCTACGACATCGACGGGGTGCACCTCGACGACTACTTCTATCCGTACAAGGAACGGACCGCGAACGGGACCACCGAGTTTCCCGACGCGCGCAGCTGGAAGAAATACGTCGCGTCGGGCGGCACGCTGTCGCGTGACGACTGGCGCCGCGAGAACGTGAACACGCTCGTGCGCGAGTTGAACGAGCAGATTCATGCGGCGAAGCCATGGGTGAAGTTCGGCGTCTCGCCGTTCGGCATCTGGCGCCCGGGGTATCCGGAACAGGTCAAGGGGTTCGACGCCTACGAGCAGCTGTACGCCGACTCGAAGCTGTGGTGGGCGAACAACTGGGTGGACTACTTCACCCCGCAGCTCTACTGGCCGATCGCGAAGCCCGAGCAGAGTTATCCGGCGCTGATGCGTTGGTGGGGTGTGCAGAACGCCACGGACCGCCATCTGTGGATCGGCCTGTACACGAGTCGGGTGCGGGCGGCGACCGCGGAAGGAAACGGACTGGCCCCATCGAACGCCTGGACTGCCGGTGAGATTCTCGCGCAGGTGGACACGGCGCGCGCGTACCCGCGCGTGACGGGGACCGTACACTTCTCGATGAAGGCGTTCCTGAAAGACCAGGGTGGCGTCGCCACGCAGCTCAAGGAACATGCGTACGGCGCACTGGCGCTCGTGCCGCCCTCGCCATGGCTCTCAACGCGCGCCCCTGCGGCACCGGTGGTGCAGGTGAAGAGAAACGAGACCACCCGCGGGCTCTCCGTGACGATGTCGATGCCGAAGCCGCAGGTGGCGCGCTGGTTCCTGCTGCAGTCGCGCACCGGCGGTGTGTGGGGGAGCCGGCTGGTCGCACCACGTGCCGGCGCCGAGGAGATCTCCCTGAACGGAGACGGGCTTTTGCCTGACCGTCTGGTGGTGACGGCGCTGGACCGGGCGGGCGTGGCGTCGCCGGCGGTGCGGTTGACGATCATTCCCTGACGACGACGGCGGAAACTGACGGACACGAAGGGGCGCGGCCCAACGCAAGGGCTGGGGAACCGTAAATTAGGTCATGATACAGACTCGCTTTCTGGCGCCGCTGCTTGCGGCGCTCGCCATATCAGCACAGGCCCAGACGCCGCGCGTGCACACCACGCGCGACCCACTCAAGCTCGACGGCCGGCTGGATGAAGCGGCGTGGGCGCGCGCCGACAGCATCGACGACTTCCGGCAGAGCGATCCGACGGAAGGTGAGCCGGCCACGGAGCGCACGGTCGTGCGCCTGCTCTCGACGCACGACGGCTTATGGGTCGGCGTCCATGCGTACGACCGGGAGCCGGGTCGCATCCTGCACGCGCAACTGCGGCGTGACACGGAGATGGACACCGACGACGCCATCCAGGTGCTGCTGTCGCCGTTGCAGGACAAGCGCACGGCGTTCTGGTTTGCGGTGAATCCCAACGGGGCGATGTCCGACGGCGAAGTCATCAGCTTCGAGAACAACAACATCGACTGGGATGCCGTATGGGATTCGCGTGCGGCCATCACCGTGGATGGCTGGGTGGCGGAGATCTTCATCCCCTGGCAGTCCTTGCGGTATCGCGCCACCAGCACGGCTTGGGATGTGAACGTGGCGCGCGCCATCCGGCGGAAGAACGAAGAAGTGCTCTGGAAGGCGTGGCGCCGCTCGGAAGGGATCAACTTCCTGGAACGATCGGGCGTGGTGGATGGATTTGCGGATCTTCCACCGCGGGCGACGATGGAGCTGCGCCCGTACGCGTCGGCCACCGGCAATGGCTCAACGCGAACGTATGAGTCGGATGGCTCGTTCAACACGACCGGAGCCGCCGGACTCAAGGGCGCCTTCGGTCTTGATGCAAAGCTGGCGCCGTCACGGGGGCTCACGCTCGACCTCACGACGAACGCCGACTTTGCGCAGGCGGATGTGGACCGGCAGGTCATCAACTTCACCCGCTTTCCACTGTTCCTCCCAGAGCGCCGTCCGTTCTTCACGGAAGGCGCCGGGATTTTTGATTTTGGGCGGACAGAAGAGACCCAGCTGTTCTACAGCCGGCGCATTGGACTCTCTCGAGACGGCGAGCCGATCCCGCTACTCGCCGGCGCGCGACTTTCCGGGCGCATCGGCGCCCAGCAGGTCGGTGTGATTGCGGCGCGCACGGGCGGAGACCAGCCCACGACGGATGCGGTGGTGCGCATCCGACGCGACCTGCTTGGCCGCGGATACGTCGGTGCGATGTTCACCGGAAGCGACGCGCGCGGCGAGGAGGCGACCACGGCAACCGGGTTCGACATCAACCTTCCGTTCATCGTACGCGGCCAGAATCTTGTCTTCATCGCCGGCACGGCCTGGACGCACGACAGCACGGGCGGCGCGCCGAACTACTCACGATTTGCAGTGGATTTTCCGAACGACTTCGCGGACATCGTCAATCGCGTCGAACGCGTGGAGGCGGGGTTCAATCCGGCGCTCGGCTTTGTGCGTTCCGACGGCATTGTCCGATACGGCGGGTCGTTCCGGATCTCGCCGCGCCCCAATATCCCCTTCGTTCGACAACTTGAGTTCAATCTCCTGAACTATCAGTACGTAGAGCGCATCGGCGGCGGGCTCGACAATGCGGAGTTCGAGGTCACGCCGTTCGGGGTGCGGTTTGACTCAGGCGACGAATTTGAATTCAACCTGCAGCGCTCGGGTGACGCGCCGACCGAGGCGTTTGAGGTCTTCGAGGGAACCATGGTCGCCCCCGGCAACTACTGGTATGACCGCTGGGAAGTGGGCTACGATGGGTCGTCGCGTCGGCCCGTGCGCGTGGAGGCGTCGGCGAGTTTTGGGCAGTTCTACACAGGCGTGGGAGAGGACTACAGTATCTCGCTCGAGGGTCGGTGGCAGCCGCACCTGCTCTGGGCCCTCGAGTTCGGTTACACCGACGGACGGTTCCCGGCGTCACGGTTCATCGCGCGCACCACCACGGCGCGCGTGGACTATGCGCTGACGCCGCGGCTCAACACGACGCTGTTTGCGCAGTGGAACAACGAGGCCAATCGTGGTGCCGTCAATGCACGCCTACGGTGGACGCGGACCCCTGGGAGCGACCTGTATGTGGTGCTGAACAGCGCGTGGCCGACGGGGCTCGAGGGGCGGTCCATTCCGTGGGCGCGGCCCGCACGGGGTGGGGTGGTGGTGAAATACGTGCAATATTTGAGATACTGAGAGAAACAGCAGAGAGACAACAGAGAAACAGAGAGGGCTGGCATTCATGCAATGCCAGCCCTCTGTGCGCTACCTGGAGACCATCTGTTGTCTGTCTGTTGTCTCTCTGTTGTTTCTCTGTTGTTTCTCTGTTGTTGCTCTGCCTCTACCGCTCTTCGCTGAACGGGAAGCCCGTGCCGCTGCCGCCGCTGACACGCTCGACGCGCAGGACCTGCTTGTACGTCTGGCCGCCGACGGTGATGGACACGAGATAGTCGCCGGTGCCCACCAGGCCACCGCCACCACCACCGCCACGCCGTCCGCCGCCGCCGAAGAACATCGCCATGCCGCTACGACCGGCGACGGCCTGCAGGACGCTCATCAGTTGCTGCTGATCGGGCGGTGCACCAGCGCCGGCACCACCGCGGCCTGCACCAGCAGCGCCCGGTGCTGCGGCGGGCGTCTCGCCCGGACGATCCTGCCAGCGGCCGGCTTGAGCGCCGAATCCGCCGCCACCGCCACCGAAGCCGCCGAATCCTTGCACCATTGCCTGCATGGCTTCCGGGCCGCCCGTCAGGCCGGTGCGGAACCGGTCAAGCAACGGCTTGGGCAGCGTGCCTTCCTTCTCAATCGAGTCGAGCGCGGTAATGATCTTGCGCACGTTGTTGATGGAGTCGCGCACTTCCGCAGGCGACAGCTTGGGCGACGGCGCCGGCTTGCCGCGGAAGTCCCACGTGACGCGCTGGATGCCAGCCGCCCCGGGGCCATTGAGTGTGCGCAGCGTGTCGCCTGAAGCGTCCTGAATCACCACGCGCACCTGGCCGGCGTTCGACTGGGCCAGCTTGTACGTGATCTCGGCGCCGTACGCCGGGCTCGCCACCTGGAACAGGTTCTGCCCAACCGACTCGCCGTTGAACGGCTTCTCGCCCCACTGGAACGCGGTGCGGGGCTTGAACAGGTGCACCGGCGCGGCGGCGACCTTGGCATCAACCTGCTGCAGCGCGCTGATGTCCACGATCCAGAAGCTGCGGCCATGCGTGGCGGCCACGAGCTCGTTGTCACGCGGATGGATGACGAGATCCAGCACCGGCGTGGTCGGCAGGCCGGTCATGAACTTCGACCACGACTTGCCCTTGTCGAGCGACGCGTACACGCCGACATCGGTTCCGACGAACAACAGGTTCGGGTTCTTGAGATCTTCGCGGATCACATACGCATAGTCCGGACCGCCGGTCGGCAGGTTGCCAGCAATCGACGCGAACGTCTTGCCGCCGTCCTTCGTCATCAGCACGTACGGCGTGAAATCACCGCGGCGATGGTTGTCATACGTCACGTAGAACGTGAGCGAGTCGAAGTGCGACGGCTCGATGCGCGAGACGTACGTGCCCTTCGGCACGCCTGGCACGTTGTTGGTGTGCTCGGTCCACGAGCCGCCGTCGTTCATGGTCGACCAGAGGCGGCCGTCATCGGTGCCGGCGTACAGGATGCCCGGGCGCAGCGGCGACTCGTTCAGCGAGACGACCGTGCCGAAGGTCTCGGCGCCGGTGGCGTCAATCGTGATGCCACCCGTCGTCCTTGTGGAGATGCGGATCTTCGTCGTGTCGGCGTACGACAGCTCGGGCGAGATGAAGTACATGTCGTCGCCCTGCTTGGTGGACTTCAGCACACGGTTGGCGCCGAAGTACAGCACCGACGGGTTGTGCGGCGAGATGAAGAACGGCGTGTTCCAGTTCCAGCGAATGTCCGTCTCGATGGAGTCCTTCTTCTGCGCTGCCCGCAGCGCCTGCTGCCGCTTCACCTGCTCCTTCGTCATCGACTTGGTGGTATCGGGCCGGTCCACGAGGATGGAATCTTCCCACTGCATGTACTTCGGGCGCCACTGCGGCTTCACCAGCGCGGTACGCTCTCCCGTGGACACCTTGTACCGCCCGATGTTGCCGCCCTGCGATTCGCCGTAGATGATGTCGGGATTCGAGGGATCGTTGGCCGTGACGAAGCCGTCGCCGCCATTGAACGTGAACCAATTCGAGTTCGTGATCATGCCTTGCTTGCGCCGCGACGGGCCGCACCACGAGCCGTTGTCCTGCGCGCCGCCGCACACGTTGTACGGAATCGCGTTGTCCACCGACACGTTGTAGTACTGGCCCACCGGGAGCACGTTGTTGGCGTCCCAGTTGCCGCCGCCGTCCCACGTCTGCGAGACGCCGCCGTCGTTGCCGACGACGATGTGCTGCGGGTCCTTGGGATCGATCCACATCGCGTGGTGGTCCACATGGATGCCCACGGTCGCGTTACCGGACGTCTTGCCGCCGTCATTGGAGTACTTGACCGGCGTGGACGACCAGAAGACGCGATCGGGGTTCGTGGGCGACACACGCACCTGCGAGTAGTAGAACGGACGAACGTTGTTGTCGTCACGCTTCTCCCACGTCTTGCCGCCGTCCGTCGTCCGCCAGAGACCTCTCGGCGACTTCTGCGCCTTGACCTTCGGGTCCTTCTTCGGGTTCGCGGCCGTGTCGGCCTCGAGCATGAGATAGATCACGTCGGGGTTCGACGCGGCGATCGCAATGCCGATGCGCCCCTTGGTGGTCTCGGGAAGGCCGCCGCCCTTCACCTCGGTCCATGTCTCGCCGGCGTCCGTGCTCTTCCAGAGCGCCGAGCCCTTGCCGCCGGAGTACTGGAAGTACGGCCCACGAATGCGCTGATAGCTGGCCGCCCAGACGACCTTTGAGTCACGCGGATCGAGCGCGACGTCAATGAAGCCCGTGCTGTCGTTGATGAACTTCTTCAGCTGCCAGCTCTTGCCGCCATCCACGGTCTTGTAGAGGCCGCGCTCCTTGTTGGTGGCCCAGGCAGCGCCCAGCGCTGCGACGTAGACGATGTCCTTGTTGGCCGGATCAACGACGACGCGGCCGATGTGCTGCGTTTCCTTGAGGCCCAGGAACTCCCACGTGCGACCGCCGTTCGTCGTCTTCCAGATGCCGGCGCCCGGGGAGATGGAGTTGCGCGAGTTCGGCTCGCCCGTGCCGTAATAGACAGTGTTCGTGTCCGACGGGGCGATGGCGAGCATGCCGCCTGACGACACCCGCTCGTTCTCGAAGACGGGGCGGAACGTCGTGCCGGCGTTGGTGGTCTTCCACACGCCGCCGCCTGCTGTTGCCACGTAGTACGTGCGCGACGGGAAGGGGATGCCGGCGACATCCACGATGCGACCCTGGTGATTAGCCAGGCCGATGTTGCGCCAGCGGAAGCCGGCGACGGTCGCCGAGTCGAGCTGGGCGGCCAACGGGGCCGCGGCAGCGACGCTCAGAACGACCAGTTTCAGGACAGATCTCATGGGAGTGAGGGCTGGGGGAAGCAGGGTGGGGCACACGAATGGGTCACGGCGAATTACGCCGGGCGCATCTATAGTGTTGGTGGCGAGGGCGCCACAGGGACGCCCTCGTCGGATAGCGGCTACGGGAGGCTGGCGGGAATGCCCATCCGTTCCGGGGGCGGCACCTTCCGCGTGCGGCCGAACTCGCGGCGCGCGGCATCCGCCATTTGCGAGCGATTCCACCAGAGCAGGATCGCCGAGTCGTAGCGGGCAAGCACGTTGTGCATCCAGTACGGGCGATTTTCGGCGCGCCAGCTCTTCTCGTAGAGTTCACGGCCGAGCACGTACGCCTCGCGCATCGTTTGCAGGCGGCCGTTGATGCCCGAGATGTCGGCGAGGTCGATCCAGGTCACGGGCGTGGTGCGCGCGGGGTCGATAGCGGCGCCATACGCCTTCACCATCTCGTCGGCGAACTGGAACTTCATGCCGATGAGGTCGAGGCGGCGCGCTCCCATGTCCATGGCGTCGAGCGCGTCCTGTTGGCGGAGCTGCGGCTGGATGCGGCGCGCCTGCGCGATGAGCACCGACGCGGACTCGGCGTGCACGCGGAGTTCCGGAGCGGCGACGCGCACCTTCTTGCCGAGTTCCATGCCTTCCGGCGAGTACGGATCGACCCAATAGAGGAAGTCGTGACCGTTGCCGGCGCCCGCCTTGGACAGGGCGGCGTGCGCGGCCATCAAGTGCACCTGCGCGGCGTCAATCTTGCCCGTGGTGTCGCCGTGGAACTGCAGGCCGTACGAACGCTGATAGTCGGGAATGGACGACTCTCCCTTCTGCCACGACGCGGCGGCGCCGAAGACCACGCCGTACCAAGTCTGGTTGAAGATCTCCTCGCCGTCGTCGCCCCAGCTCGTGTTGAGCATTCCGGAGGCGCCCAGCTTCTGCCCGTCGCGCACGAAGCCCTGGATGTTCTTGAGCGCCGTGTTGTTGTCGGGGTAGGTCATCGACCAGTTGCTCACGCCCGGCGCGACCCACGTCTGCATGCCGGTGCCGCTGAACGGCGTAAGCGACCGCTCGAAGCCGCTCGTGCTCCAGTAGTTCCAGGCCACCGCAATCATGTCCTGCGGCAGCAAGCCAACGAGCTTTGGCTCCTTCTCCGCGATATCGGCCCAAAAAAGGAAGGTCTTCTTGGATCCCTGCGCGCGCAGGTTGCGCTCGATGTCGCCGAGGAACTTGAGGTAGGTGGGCCCCATGCCCTCCTTGGCGACGGCTTCCTTGGTCTGTCCCTTGCCGAGTTCGAACGTCTCGTCCGCGCCGAGGTGAACGAATTGTGACGGGAAGAGCGAGTCGATCTCGGAGAACCAGCGCTTGATGATGTTCATCGACTCCGGCTGGCCCGGGGCGAGCACATGGCCGTGCGGCGTCTCGGCAACCGTGCTGTAGATCTCGTACTTGAGCGCGTGGTGCAGGTGGCCGAAGGCCTCCTGTTCCGGGATGATCTCGATATGGAATGGCTTGGCATAGGCGACGAGTTCCTTCACCTGATCGCGCGTCATCGCGCCGCCCGGCGGTCCGACGAGCGGATCGCTGTTGTAGGCGAGGGTGTGCTCGAAGTACGGCGAGTACGCGTTCATCTTGAACGCCGCGATGGTGCGGATGATGTGCTTCTGGAACTCGAGCGTCGGCACGGGACCGCGCGACAGGTCGTCATGGAAACCGCGCCAGCGCATGGCGGGCCAGTCGCGGATGACGCCGGTGTGCACCGTCATGGCCGCGCCGTGGCCGGTAACCAGTTGCTTGGCCGTTTGCGCCCCGTAGAAGAGGCCGGCGGCGGAGGCGCCGATGACCTTGATGGACTTCGGCTCGGCCACGACCACGTAGCCTTCGTCCTTCATCTCCGTCGTAAACTCGAGCTTCTTTGTGGCGAGAAGGGCCTTGGCCTCGGCGCTCGCGCTGCGCAGGAGCTGGATGTGCAGGCCGCCGCCGGCTGCGCTGACCTTGGCGCCGCGTTCCTTGAGCGACGTCGCGAGGTCAGTGGCGGCGAACTTGTCATCCTTGCTGGCGCCAGCGGTGATGGTGATGGTGCCCCGGAGGGGGGCAGCGGACCCAGCGGAGAACTCACGCGGGACGGGAATCAGCCGCGGAGCCTGTGCGATGGCGACGGCAGGCAACAGGGCGACGAGGGCGAGGCAGGCGCGCTTCATATAGTAGGGAAGGCGGAGGTGAGCGAATCGAATTGAATGTCGTCGCGGTGGTGAGGGGGCGCTAGCGGGGGGCGGCGTTCGACCTGATTGCGAGTCAGTCCGCGCTACGGGTAGAATAGAGCAGCCCCCCTTTCGAGCCACGATTCTCGGGAGGATCCATGGTGTTGCGCGCTGGTGAACTCGGTCGCCGCGACTTTCTGCGCGTCGTGACCGCGGGGGTGGCGCTCTTGCCCGCCTTCGGCAAGGCTGGGGTGGCGCAGGCGATGGGCCCGCGCCGCAGCCGCGTTGCGCTGGTGACGACCGGCGACCGCAAACACGGCGTGGCCAGCGCGCTCAAGCTGCTCGACCTCTCCGGGGTGAAAGGGAAGAAGGTCGTCATCAAGCCAAACTTCAATTCCGCCGACGACACGCCCGGGTCGACGCATAACGACACCCTGGCGCAGATCGTCACGGAACTGCACGAGCGCAACGCGCGCAGCGTCACGCTGGGCGAATCGAGCGGCCCGCCGAAAACGCAGGGCGTGATGGAAAAGAAGGGGACGTTCGATCTCGCCCGCGAGCACCGCTTTGACGTGGTGGACTATGAGCAGATCGCCGAGAACGACTGGATTGCCTTTCCCAGCGAACACTGGCCGCAGGGCTATTCGTTGCCGCGCCATGTCGTGGAAGCCGACTACAACGTTTCCACCTGCTGCCTGAAGACGCACGGCTTTGGCGGCGTTTTCACGATGTCGCTGAAGCTGTCGGTGGGGCTGACGCCCAAGTCGATCCGGCGGACGATGCACGCATCGCCTGACATGCGCCGCATGATCGCGGAGCTCAACACCGGCTATCGGCCCGACCTCATTGTGCTCGATGGCGTGGTGGCGTTTACCGACGGCGGCCCGTCGCGCGGCACGCTGAAGACGGGGAACGCAATGATCGCCGGCACCGACCGCATCGCAGTGGACGCGGTGGGCGTGGCGATGCTCAAGCACCTCGGCGCGAACCAGGCCATCATGGGGCGCAAGATCTTCGAGCAGGAGCAGATCGCGCGGGCCGTGGAGTTGAAGCTCGGGGTTGAGAGCGCTGATGCCATCGAGCTCGTCACCGCGGACGCAGAAAGCCAGGCCACGGCGAACGCGTTGCGTGCGATCCTGGCGCAAGGCTGAAGGCAGGCGACCGGCAACGAGACCGCCTTGACCGGCGATGCAGAAGGCGGGGCGCATCACTTGATGCGCCCCGCCTCTTGCTGTGCCCGCAGAACTCAGCGCCTCGTTGTGTCCGGTACCACGGTCATCGGATTCGGAACGGGACGGGCGATCACGGTCAGCGTGCCATCCTGACCGAGGACGTAGAGGTCGGGGCCGCGAATCGCGAGCCCGACAGGACGCTGCAGGTCGGGCACGACTGAGGCCGCCACGATGCGGTGCGTCGCGAGGTCCAGCGTGAGGAGCGTCGAATGGGCGGCGCTGATGGCATACAGCCGACCGTCGGCCACGGCAGCGCCGGTGATCACGTACTCCCCGAGCGACCGGTCCTCGCCGAGCGCAAGGCCGGCATTCTCGGCGAGAGTGGGCACGAACTCCTCGGAGAGCATCATGTCCCGGCGATCGAACCGTGAGACGATCATGCGTTTCACAAAGTTGCTCGGCACCGTGATCGTATAGATGGAATTCGATGCGTCGTCGTACGCGGCGGACATGATGTACAACATGCGCGCGCGCACCGTGCCGAAACGCGATCGCGTCACTTCATCGAACTGGTCGCGCGACTCGAGGAAGTAACGGAAGTTGGAGTCGGCATTGGCCTTCTCGTTGGGCGTGAGCACCACGAAGCTCTTGTTCTCGCCCACGGCGATCAGTGCGCCCTTGTCGAGGAAGGCGGCGCCGGCGAACCGGCCGAGGTCCACGGAGAACCCGATGTCGATGATGGTGTGGCTCTTCACCTGCGTTAGCGCCGCATCGGCGAGGTAAATGCCTGCATCGGTGGTGATGAGGAACCGGTCGGTCGCCGCATCGTAGGCAAGGTCGGTCGGCGCGCCGTCGAGCGACAAGCCGAGTGGCCTGCGCTCCTTCACCGACAGCGCGGGCAGGCTGCCAAGCGGCCCGGTGGCCGGATCAGCGCTGGCTGCGGTGACATCAGGTTTGCTGACTGCCCAACGACCCCGGAACGCGACCTTGATGGGCGGGCGCCATTCCTCGACGGACCAGTGCCAGTACCTGGGATTGAAGGAGAAGCGGATTGGGTCGCTCTGCCCCATGAAGGGTGGCGGGCCGGTGCTTGCGAAGGCCTGCACAACGTTGCCGGCGACGACGACCACGAAGGCCCACCCTGTGATTCGCTCAAGCAGGTTCAGCGTGCGCACCTCAAGGGCGAGATGCGTCGGCCGCACCAGCAGCAAGAGGGCGCCCATGGCAAGGACGCAGACCCAGTACGAGAAGAGCGCCCACGTGTAGGTATGCGCGCCCATGATCTCGAGACTGAAGCCCTGGCCGACATCGCGCGCGCCATGCATGCCGACGTGCCGCAGCGACATCAACATCCCATAGCCGGCGATCAGCACCGCCATGCCCACGTACTTTGGCCTCGGCCCGTAACGCAGTACGAACAGGCCGACGAGCGCGATGAGGATCATCCCGATGCGCTGCTCCCAGCACATCACGCACGGCGAGTCGCCGCGGATAAATCCGAGATAGAAGACGGCCGTGCCGACGGGAACGACGGTGAGAAACAACACGGCCAGGGCGGTGATGGTGAAGACCATCTCGCCCTTGGCGGTAGGCCGCGGGGCGCCGGAGACCATGGAGGGAGTGTCAGTCATGGTCAGTAATTCAGCCCGGGGAGGAGCCCGGAGCGCGTTGCCAGCGTGAACAGGAAGACCATCAGCAGGGTGCTGACGACGAGCATCCGAAATGCCGCGCGTTCCTTTTCGGGCTTACGCAGCACGAAAAGCGCGGCGATCAGGATGAGGACGAGATTCAGGAATTCCACGACGGCACTCGCTCCAGTGGGGGGCCGGTTCGCGGGAGGACGGTCGCCAGACGCGGCCACCGGTTGATCCCGAAGAAGGTAGCGCGAGCGAGCAGCGTGCGCACGGCCCGAGGCGGGGTGTCGCCGGCGTCAACGGGCACGCGTGCTGGCAATTCAGCGCACGTCGGCCGATTCTTAATCCATGCGCATCGGTCTTGTTGGTTTCGCGGGGTCAGGGAAGACGACGGTCTTCAACACGCTCACCGGACAGCACGTCCCCAGCGGCTTCGGCGGCGAGGTGCACCTCGGCACGGTCAAGGTGCCCGATGCGCGCATCGACCGGCTGAGCGCCATGTTCTCGCCGAAGAAGACGACATTCGCCGAGATCGTGTACAGCGACATTCCGGGCGAACACGGCGCCGAGAGCAAGGGACTGTCGGGCAAGGCACTGCAACAGATTCGCGACCAGGACGTGTTGGCCCTGGTGCTGCGCGACTTTGCCAATCCGGCGCTCGATGCGGCGCCGAATGCGCTGAAGGATCTCGATGCGTTCGTGACCGAATGCCTGTTTGCGGACCTCGCGATGATCGAGCGCTGGCTGGACAAGGCGAAGAAGGAGCGGAAAGACCCGCACGAGATTGCGAACTTCGAAATGATGAAGGCGACGCTCGAGTCGGAGCGGCCGCTGCGCTCGATCCCGCCCAACCACCTCGACCGTAGCAAGCTGACGAATTTCGGCTTCCTGACCGACCGGCCGCTGATGGTGGTGCTAAACCGCAGTGAGACGGAAGCCGCCTCGCCGATGCCGACGGAGATGGCGAAGCGCCTCGAACACCTGCAGGCAGCCGGTGTGGTGTTGTCAGCGAGCGTGGAAGCCGAGATCGCGGCCATGGAACCCGCGGACCAGAAGGCCTTTCTCGAGGACCTCGGGCTTTCCGTGTCAGCGGCGTCGCGGTTTGTTCGCGGCACGTACGCGCTGCTCGACCTCATCTCCTTCTTCACGGTCGGGCAGGACGAAGTGCGCGCGTGGCCGATTCGTCGCGGGACACACGCGAAGCAGGCCGCAGGCAAGATCCACTCGGACCTCGAGCGCGGCTTCATCCGCGCCGAGGTGATTGCGTACGAGCACTTCATCGCCGATGGATCTGAGCACGCGGCGCGCGACGTCGGCCACCTGAAGGTGGAAGGCAAGGACTACATCGTGCAGGACGGCGATATCCTGCACATCCGGTTCAACGTCTAGCGCTTGTCCGGCCAAGCCGCGCGCTGGACGCGCTGCAAGTAGTCGCCGTTGGGGTTGAATTGCCCCGTGTGGACCGTCGAGCCATACGAGAACAGGACGATGCCACGCGCTCCGAGGGTGCGTGCGGCATTGATCTTGGCGATGACTGAATCCGCATCCTGGCGGTACGCTCCAAGTCCGGCCCAGACCTTTGCGCCACCCCCCGCCTCGATGGCCACCTTAACCTGATCGCGGACCAGATCGGTGCTGGTGTTATAGGCCATGAGCGCGGCCACATCGAGAAAGCCGCGGCGCAGCCAGTCGGTCCAGTCCTGGAAGCGGTTTTCGTACGCGTCCTTGGCGTTCGCGAAGACGTCGGCGGAGACGATGACGTTCGGGTTGCGCTTCTTGACGCCGAAGTAGATGCGCTCGACGAGTTCGGTGATCTGCGCGCGACGAAAGTCGCCGTACCGGGCGGGGAAGGAGTCGGCGTAGACCAGCGGATCGCTCTCAAGCGCGGAGAAGCGGGCGCGATCCGCGTCGGAGAGCTGCGGAAGCAGCCAGAGGCGGAATCGATCGAGTGAGACGCGCGAGTAGTCGTGCGACGGGGCGGGGTACCGCACGTAGTCAAAGTTGAGCCCGTCCACGTCGTAGTGTTCGAGCACGTCCATCCACATCGAGTAGATGTGCTCCTTCGTCTCGGGAGCGGCAGCGGAGAGATAGACGCCTTCGACTTGATTGCGCTCCAATTTGGCGGCGTCGATGATCCGCGCGCGATACTGCGGACTCCGTGGGTCAGCCGTATACAGTTCACGCGCGACGCTGTAGGGAACTGCCAGCAGGTCCGGCCGCCGGTTGAACATGTGCATCGTGTCGGCAGGCAGTCTGTCGATGTCGGCCAGCAAGGCGGTGTTTAGCCACGCATGCACGGCGATGTTCCGGGCGTGCGCCTCTTTCAAGACCAGGGCGAGCGGATCAAAGCCCGGCTGATCCACGATGCCCACGGCGCGCGGCTCCCAGCGACCGTTATAGTAGGCGTCGCCGCGGCCGCGCACTTGCACGATGAGCGTGTTGAAGCCGGCATCGTGCGCCCGAGCCACCATGAGCTTGATGCTGTCGGGCTGGGTGAGCACGTCGCGTACCACCCACAGGGCACGCACCTCCTGCGGTATCGGGATGGGAGTGCGCGCAACCGGTAGGCGCTGGGGGAAGCAGGCGGCGAGGAGAAGCGAGGAAGCGATCACCGAAGTCGGCGGGAGTCTCATGGCGGCAGACCGGTAGGAAGAATTGTGCTGCGGCCGGGCGAGAGTGTCAGCCGAGGCTGGCAGGCTAGCGGCACACTCTAAGGTGCAGCAGGCCTGGCCGAACCACCATCTCCTGAGTCGCGCGTCAGTGCCGCATCGCGGCAGGCCGCGCGCGCAGGCCGCAGCTGCGCGGTCCGCGTGCACGGCGAAAAAGAAGCGGGCCTCAGCTTCGAGGCCCGCTCCATTCCATCGCAGCTCCGCTTCGCTCAGGGCAGCCTGATCACGTACGCTGCGACGTTCCTGTCAAATCGTGCCTGATCGCGAGCTAACAGCAGGTCGCGCATTTCCGCGCGCTCGCGCCGGCGCAACTCCTCGATGCGCGCAACGACGGAGGGATCCGCCTGTCCGGCCCGTTCGGCGACTCGGGCCTGTGCCTCGAGGGCCGTGAGTTCGCCGAAATACCGTCCTACGACCCGATTCATGGCGGTTTCCTTGTTCGATCCGAGCCGGATACCCCGTCGGAGCGCCCACGGTTCACCGCGCGCGAGCTTTAGTGCTGACACTTGCTCCTTGTTGCGGAGCCTGTCGGCGTTCTTGACGGCCGTACGCTGACGCGCCTCGATGCGCGCCGCCTGGGCCGTTGCCTGGCCCTTGTCGGCCCTGGGTGCAGCCTGCACCGCACCCTTTGTCGTGATGGCTGGACCCGTGCCGGGCCTGGCCTGCTGCGCGATGCCGAGCGTGGCGAAGCCGGCGAGCAGGCCGCCGAGTACCGTTACGCGCAGTGCATTTCTTGTCGAGCGTGATATGGTCATGGTCTTCGATTCCAGTAATGGAGAACGACGGCCCCAGTGTGAACCGGGACCATCGCCTCAACGTCTACGGCCTGACCGTACCCATGATGACGGGCTTGAACAACAGCCCGTTCAGGCTGATGGAGTTGCCTCGCATCACGAAACTGTCGTTCACCTTGAAGTCGACGAGGACGGTCGCCGTGTCATTCGCCGCAACCGGAACCGGCGACAGGAACACGATCTTGATGCCGCTGCGCGCGCCGCTGGGGAAGAGCACATTCGGCGAGCTTGTGTTGGTCAGCACGGCGCCATTCTTCAGCGTCACGCTCGACTTGGAGGGATCGATGACCAGGCGGAATCCGTTGTAATTGCCCGCGGCAACGTTTGCGTTACCAAGCGGCAGGAACGAGCCGTTCTGGTAGGCGAGCAGATTCACGATCTGGTTGGGCTGCGTGATGGTCGTCCAGCCGCCGGTATTGGCGCTGTCGTCGGTGGCACCGCGCGCGGCAGCGGCAGAGTCGGTATCCGCCATGCGCGCGTCGACGCGAACGACGTAGACGTCCACGCGCAGCACGGAGTCGGTCGGGAATGCGGCGTCCGTCAGTTGAACGGCGATGGTGCCGCGTCCCGCCTCAGTCGTGGAGTTGCCGCATGCGGCGATAAGCACACCGGCGGTCGCCAGCGCAGCAATGCCGGCCACCTTCTTGAAACTCGTCATGATACCCTCGTTGCCGAATACGTCGTGCGTCCCATACTCCGGCGGCATCGGGATGCGTTACCGCCATTTTGGGACATGTCGAATGAGTACCGAGGCGGTGCCGCGACAACCATCGCTTGAATTGAGTAGTCCCAACGTTCCATGCCTCGCGTTGCTCCGTCTGGCGAGGCAAGTTCATGCCAATCCACCGGATGTCCCGGTGCGATGACCACGGATGTGCCATGAAACCGACCCGCAGATCGCGCGCACAGGTTGCGCTGCGTTCCTTGATGTTCGCTGCCGCGTGCGTTTGGCTGGCTGGTTGCTCCGCGCCAGATGCTGGCGATCCGGCGATTCCGTCGCGACTTGTGCCGGTCTTCCCGGTTGATTGGCCGTGGCAGCCTGGAGCCAGGGCGCAGTTCGCCACGAGCGCCATGGTAGCCAGCGATGACTCGCTGGGCAGCACGGCCGGCGTGGAGATCATGCGCGCCGGCGGCAACGCGGTGGACGCCGCCGTGGCGACCGCCTTCGCGCTTGCGGTCACCTACCAGGAGGCCGGCAACCTCGGCGGCGGCGGATACATGGTGATCCGCATGGCCGACGGCCGCACAGACGCAATCGACTTTCGCGAGATGGCGCCCGGCAAGGCAACGCGCGACATGTATCTCGATGCACAGGGCAACAAGACGGACAAGAGCCTTGACGGTCACCTAGCGTCGGGCGTGCCCGGTTCGGTGGCGGGGCTTACGACCGTCCTCGCAAAGTACGGCACCCTGCCGCTGTCCACGGTGATGCAACCCGCGATTCGGCTTGCCGCGGAGGGATTCACTGCCAGCGAGAACTTCGTGCATTCGGTGCGCGTGGACAGCGCGCGGATTGCGCAGTTCCCGGTGGCTGCCTCGGTCTTCCTGCCGAACGGGCGCGTACCAGCCGTCGGGTCGCGCCTCACTCAGCCATGGCTGGCGCGTTCGCTTCGCCTCATCGCGGAGCAGGGCGCGGATGCCTTCTATAAGGGAGAGATCGCCGACTCGCTGGTGGCAGAGATGCAGCGCGGTGGCGGCATCATCAGCAAGGAGGATCTCGCCAGCTACCGGCCGATCTGGCGCACACCGGTTCGCGGGTCGTACCGCGGCTATCCCTTTATCACGATGCCGCCATCGTCGAGCGGCGGCACAATCGTCGCCGAGGTGCTGAACATCCTCGAGACGTACGATTCGCTGCCGCCAATCGCGACCGCCGAGTACGCGCACATCCTCGGTGCGGTGCTGCAACGCGCGTTCATTGACCGCAACGCGAAGATGGGCGACCCCGCCTTCGTGCGCGTGCCCGTGGACACGCTGACGGACAAGGCGTATGCCCGCAAGCTGCGCGCGACCATTGACCCCGTGCGCCATACGCCCACGCCTGCGGTGGCGCAGCGCATGCGCGAGGGGACGGAGACCACCCATTTCTCGGTGGTGGATCCCCATGGGAATGCCGTGGCGATGACGACCACAACGAATGGCCTCTACGGTTCCGGAGTGCTGGTGCGCGGCGCCGGCTTCTTCATGAACAATGAGATGGACGATCTCGCCGTGAAGCCGGGCGAGCCCAACCAGTTTGGCCTCGTCGAGGGTGAGCAGAACGCGGTGGCCCCGGGCAAACGACCGCTCAGCGCGATGTCACCAACCATCGTGCTCGATCCCTCGGGTCAGCTCCTGCTCGTCCTTGGTGCCCGCGGGGGGCCGCGCATTATCACCTCCACGGCGCAAGTGATCATCAACGTGATCGATCATCGCATGTCGATTGCGGATGCGATGGCGGCGCCGCGACTGCATCACCAGGCGCTTCCCGACACACTCCGCATGGAGCCACGCGGCCTCGACGCCTCTGTCATCGAGGTGCTGACGTTGCGGGGGCACGCCGTCGGGGGCATCAGCAATGTCGGACTGGTAAACGCGATCATGCGGGTGCGAGGCGGCTATGAAGCGGTCGGTGAGCCGCGGCGACCGGGCGGTATCGTGGGCTACTAGCCCGCGCAGGCTGCGTGCGCACTCGGGCGCCTCGATGCTGTCGGGCGGCGAGTCCGGGCGGTATTTCTTAGGAGCACGACGGTACTCGCCAACCCTGAGGGAGCTGTGTCCGCCACAATGAATGTCGAAACGCCGGAGACCGTTCGTGAGCAGGTGATCGCGTGGCGCCGGTACCTGCATCAGCATCCGGAACTCTCGTTTCATGAGCGGGAGACGTCGCAGTTCGTCGCCGACACACTCGCCTCATTTGGCGGGCTCGAGATTTCACGTCCGACGCCGACCAGCGTCATGGCGAGACTCATGGGGGGTGCAGGTCCTGGTCCCGTGCTGGCGTTGCGCGCGGACATCGATGCACTGCCGATTCTCGAGGCGAACAGCCACGAGTTCGTCTCAACATCGCCCGGCGTGATGCACGCCTGTGGCCACGACGGGCATACATCCATGATGCTCGGTGCCGTGAAGATCCTCGTATCGCGCCGCGCCGAGCTGCGCGGCGAGGTGCGCTTTCTGTTTCAGCACGCCGAAGAACTGTATCCGGGCGGCGCCTCGCAGATGGTCGAGGCCGGCGTGCTCGACGGTGTGGAGATAATCATCGGAGCGCATTTGTGGGCGTCGCTTCCCGTCGGGCAGGTGGGCGTGCGAACCGGCCCGCTGATGGCGGCGCTGAACACTTTCCGGGTCACGATCGAAGGGACCGGCGGTCATGCTGCCATCCCGCAGCAGACGACTGATCCGATCGTCATCGCGGCTCAGGTCGTGACGAACCTCCAACACGTGGTATCGCGCAACGTGGACCCGTTGGCATCCGCGGTGATTTCCGTGACGCAGATCAACGGCGGCACGACGACCAATGTGATTCCGGGCGCCGTGGAGATGTCTGGGACAGTACGCACGTTCGATCCAAAACTGCGGGCGAAGATCCCGGTGCTCATGGAACGCATCATCTCGGGCGTCACTGCGGCGCACGGAGCGACCTACAAGTGGACGTTCGAGCCCGGCTATGCGGCCGTCCACAACGACGCGACGGCCAACGAGCTGGTGCGCCGAGCCGTCACCCGTGCCCTCGGCTCGGAGATGCTCGTCGAGGCGACGCCGACCATGGGCGCCGAGGATTTCTCCGCATACCAGCAGACGAAGCCCGGGGCGTTCTTCTTCATCGGCGCACGCAACGAGGACCGGGGCATTGTCTTCCCTCATCACCACGAGCGCTTCGACGTCGACGAACGGGCGCTGGACCATGGTACGAGGATCTTCGTGGCGGCGGCGCTCGAGCATCTAGGGTCCGGCAATGCCCGCTGACACGCCAGTGCGAGAGCCGAGTCGCTGGCGCCGCTATCACCTGCTCGCGCTATTGCCGGCGGTCGGGATGCTCGGCGGCCTGCCGTTCGCCAACCGCGTCTATCCGCTGGTGTTTGGCCTGCCGTTCCTGATGGCGTGGCTGGTGGGGTGGGTGGTGGCGACGGCGGGGATCATGGCGTGGATACTGCGGCTCGATCGGTTGAATGGGATTGCCACCGACGAGGTGCAGGGGCACGGGCACGGTGAGGTGCAGAGGAAGGGTGGGGTGCGGGGTGAAGGGGACGAGGACGTGCGATGACCGTTTCCCTCGCCATTCTCGGCACCTTCTTCGTCATCGCCATTGCGCTGGGGCTGCTTGCGAAGCGCGGGCACACGATGACGCTCGAACAGTGGAGCGTGGGCGGACGAGGGTTTGGAAGCCTGTTC
>JBAZTM010000001.1:0-169053 GCA_041661925.1 Gemmatimonadaceae bacterium | reverse complement strand
GCCGCAGGCGTCCATCACGCTGCCGACGAACCTGACCACGCACAGCGGCGCCGTGCTCGACCTGGAAGGCAAGGCCCTGACGGTCACGGGGAACTACGGCATGTACTCCAGCTCGCGCGTGAAGATGGTGCAAGCCGCGACCCTCTTCACCGTGAACGGGAACTACGACTCGAACCCCACGAATGACATCGGCGACACCTGGTTCACGAACGGCATTCTCGACATCAAGGGGAACTTCACCGCGACAAATTCGTGCTGCGGCCAGAGCTTCCGAGCCGTCGGCAGCCATCTGACGCGCTTCAGCGGCACGGGGGCGCAGAGCATCGCCGTCTACTATCCAACGTCGGGCCAGACGGTCTTCCAGAATGTCGAGGTCACCAATGTGAGCGCCTCGGGCGTTGCGACAGGTAGTGGTCTGTACATCCTCGGCGGCTTCACGAACACAGGCCGACTCACGGTCAACACGGGGCATACCGTCACCGTGCAAGGGGTACTGACGCTCGGCGCGTCGTCCAACACCCACATTGCCGGGACGCTCAATCGGGCAAGTTGCTCCGCCGCGGCGGGCGCCACGTTCTTTGGATTGAGCTGCCCGTAGCCGCGGCCGGCGGCGCAAGGCGAGCAGATGCGCCGCGCGTTGCGCACTCTGGTGTCAGCGCCGATCTTCTCCGGTCATGAACCTGCGCCGCATCCATCACAACCTCACGTTCCGCGTCCTGCTCGCCGTCACCATCGGCGTGATCCTTGGCGTGGTGAATCCCGAGCTGGCGCGGGCGATGAAGCCGCTGGGCGACACGTTCGTGAAGCTGGTCAAGATGATCATCGGGCCGATCATCTTCCTCACGATCGTCCTCGGCATCTCCAACATCGCCGACGTCAAGAAGATCGGCCGCGTGGGCGGCAAGGCGTTCCTCTACTTCGAGATCGTCACCACCTTCGCCCTCGCCATCGGGCTCACGGTAGTGAACTACACGAAACCTGGCGCTGGGCTCGACGCATCGCAGCTCGTGGGCGGCGACGTGAGCGCCTACGCCACGCAGGCGAAGCAGATGGGCTTCGTGGACTACCTGATGCACATCGTTCCGGCGAGCCCTGTCGAGGCGTTCGCGCAGAACGAGATCCTGCAGGTCGTGTTCTTCGCGGTGCTGTTCGGCATGGCGATCGTGACGATGCCGGTGAGCGTCGCGCCGCTCACCGACGTGCTCGAGAAGACGCTCGAGGTGATGTTCCGCATCGTCCAGCTCATCATGAAGGTGGCGCCGCTCGGCGCCTTCGGCGCGATGGCGTTCACGGTGGGAACCTTTGGGCTGAAGACGCTGATGCCGCTCGGCCGGCTCATGCTCGATGTGTACGTGACGATGGCGCTGTTCATCTTCATTGTCCTCAATCTCATCGCGCGGTACTACAAGTTCAGTCTCCTGGCCTTTCTCAATTACATCCGCGAGGAAATCCTGCTCGTGCTCGGCACCTCGTCCTCCGAGGCGGCCCTGCCGCGGATGATGCAGAAGCTCGAGAAGTACGGCTGCGCCCGCCCGGTGGTGGGGCTCGTCGTGCCGACGGGGTACTCGTTCAACCTCGACGGCACGAGCATCTACCTGACGATGGCGACGATCTTTCTCGCCCAGGTCTATGGCAAGGACCTGCCGCTCACCCAGCAGTTGGGAATCCTCGGCATCCTGATGATCACATCCAAGGGAGCGGCCGGGGTCACGGGGAGCGGGTTCATCGTCCTCGCGAGCACGCTGGCGAGCGTCCACGTGATTCCCATCGAGGGGATCGCGCTGCTGCTCGGGGTCGACCGATTCATGAGCGAGGCGCGCGCGATTACCAACCTCATCGGAAACGGCGTCGCGACGCTGGTCATCTCGCGGAGCGAGAATGCGTTTGACGACCAGATGCGCGAGCGCGCGGTGATCGAGCTCAACGAGGCGCGCCGCGCCGGCACGGCCGAGTAGACGTGGCGCTGGCCGCGCGCAGGCTTGTCACCTCCGCCGCCGCCGCGGCCTGGCTGGCGGTGACGTTGTACGAGACGTTGCGCATCATCGGACACGGCAACCCGGTGCCGTTCTGGGGGTTCTTCGCCGAGACGATGGCCGGCGTGGACTACGCGCAGAACGTCGTCCTGTTCCTGCCGATGGGGTGGATCGCCTGTCGCGGGCGCTGGAGCTTCTGGCGCGTCGTACTGGCCGGTGCTCTCGTAAGCGGGGGCATCGAGTTCGCCCAGCAGTGGATTCCCGGGCGCACCACTCAGGCGTCGGACATCCTGTGCAACGCGGCGGGCGCGGCACTCGGCTGGTGGCTGGCTGCCGGCGCCGCGTCGAAGGGCACCAGCGATGGTCAGATGCCGGCGCGGCTGACGCTGCTGGCGCGCCTGAAGCGGCTGGCGCACGTGGAGATCGCCTTCATCGCACTCGCCGGTTTCATGACGCTGCACGTACTCAACACCATGTGGCCGTCGCCGCCGATGCGCGGCGATTCGGGAGGGGCGTGGACGTCGATGCATCGGGTGAGCTGCCCGGAATCGTCGCGCGCGTCCACCATCTGTCTTGACGTACCGAACACGGCGCAGAAGGGCATGAAGTACGCGCGCATCGTCGGGTCCAATGAAGCGACGTATGCGCGCGTTCAGAGCAATGCCGTCGGCCGGCCGTTGACGCGCAACGATTGCGTGCTGTTGATGTTCGAGTCGACCATCGGGTCGACGCTCAAGCTGCGGCCCCCGCTCCGGGCCGTGTGCGCGCTGGCGGACTCCACCGATTTGTCGTTCGCCCTGCGTGTGGATCCTCGGCTCGAGCATGGAGCCGACGGCGAGTGGACGCTGACGCGAGCGAGCGAGTGGATGTGGCCCGCCTGGCCGTTCACGGCGTATCGCCCCATGGTGCTGCGCGTCGTCGGAGCGCTGACGTTCATTGTGCTGGCCGCACTCATGGCGGGAGCCGCGCCGTGGACGATTCCCGCGGGCTACCTGATCATGCTGGAACTTGTGGCGCTGGTGGCGGGGATGCGCGGGCCGGGGTGGTTGGAGCTGGGGTGGGCAGCCATCGCGTGGGTGGCCGCGTTCGGGGCAGTGGCGGCGGACCGGTGGTGGCGGGGGGTGTCGCTACCAAGGTAGCGGGCGTTGAGAACGCGCAGCCCGAGACGCTGAATGTCGTCCCGATATATCGGCGCCAAACTAACCACATAGTTGACAAACCGGCGCAGAGGTTGAATCTTGAACTATGCCCATAGTTCAAGGAGCACCTGTATGAGCCACTCGTTCGGCGAACGAGAGTTGGATGTCATGGCCGTGCTCTGGCGCGGGAAGCCAAGCACCGTCGCCGAGGTCAGGGAGGAGATTCCCGCACCGCTCGCATACAACACGGTGCTCACGATCCTTCGCAATCTGGAAGCCAAGGGATTCGTGAAGCACCAGGCGGAAGGACGGGTCTTCCGGTACTCTCCCGCAATCACTGAGGAGGCGGTGCGCGGCAGCGCCGTCACCCGCGTGATCCGGAAGTTCTTCGGGGGGTCGCCGCTTGGCATGGTCGCCCACCTCGTGGAGAACGAGAAGCTCTCGAAGGCGGAGATCAAGCATCTCCAGACGCTCATCGACGCGTATGGGGACAGGGCGGCGAAGAAGTCACGCCGGGGCAAGCCATGATGATCCTCTGGCTCGCCTACAGCATCGTTGTTGGCGCCTTGATTGCCGCGGCCGCACGGCTGGTTGAGCGCGCGGCGCTCGTGTTCGGGCGCGCGACGCGCTATGTCTGGGTTGCCGCGATGCTGCTGATGCTTGGCACGTCAATCGGTAGTCTCGGTTTTCGCGCTTACGAGCAGCAGCGTGCGAACTCCGCGGCCGCAGCGCAATCTGGAGCAACTGCGACTGCGACAGCTCCAGCGGTCTGGTGGCAGTCGCTGGTCCCCGCCGAGGCCTCGACTGCGCGTGCGAGCTTCGCGACCGCGCTCAGCCGGCGCATCGCCGCACTGACCGAGCGCCTCTCGCCGTTTGACCGTACGGTCTTCGTTCTGTGGGCGCTGCTCACCACGTTTGTCGGCGCGCTCGTCCTCCACGCCACGCTTGAGGGCCGGCGACTGCTCCACGCGAGCGAAGCGCGCGAGGTGAAGGGAATGCGCGTGCTCGTGACTGACGCCCTCGGCCCCGCGGCGGTCGGACTCGGCGCGACGGCCGTGCTGATGCCGCGATGGGCGCTTGAACTCGAAGACCAGCTGCTTGACCTCGTGTTGCGGCATGAACGTGAGCATCTCGAGGCACATGATCCGGCGCTGCTGTTCTACGGACTCGTCTTCATCGTGCTGCTCCCGTGGCTCCTGCCGCTGTGGTGGGCGTGGCAGCGCCTGCGGCTGGCCATCGAGGTCGACTGCGATGCGCGTCTGTTGCGGGACGAGCGGGATACCAGGCGATACGCGCAGCTGCTCCTGCTCATGAGCCAACGCATCGCGGGTCCCCGGTCGGTCATTCAGCCATTCATCACGGTGACCGCACCACTCCAGCCAGAGCTCACTCACCTCGCCACGAGGATTCGCATCATGACGGAAGTAAAGGGACGCCATGCACTCCGAAGCGTTGTGCTGTTGATGGTCGGCGTTGTTGCCTCGGGATCCCTTGCATTGGCCATTCCGGTACCGCGACCGACGGTCGCATCGCACGACGCGCGTCCCGCGCAGTCCGACGGCCGGGCGATCGTTCGCGTCACATCGGTCGGGATGCACGGGGTGGAGTGGGCGAGTGATGGCACGCTCAAGGGCGAAGTGCTGATCTTCACGACCGGTGGCGCGAAAGTCGGCATCGGCTCAGGCGAGCTGAAGGCGATCCGGGACACACTGCACCTGAAGTCGCTGCCCGGATTCACCGCTGACGTCACCGATGGTGAGGTGCATATCAGGCTCGTAGGGTCCAAGAACGGAACGATCGAGCTGACGGCGACGGTCACGGGTGGTCCCGCGACGAGCTTGAGCGGCAGGGACTCCTATCTCGTGCTCATGAAGGGCGGGACTGGCATCAAGACCATGCTGGCCGCGCCGCCGATGTTCATCGTCGACGGAGAGAGGACAACCCAGGAAGCCGCCATGAAGATTCCACGCGACAGCATGGCGAGCGTTGAGGTACTCAAGGGCGAAGTGGCCGTCGCGAAGCTCGGCGCATACGGCAAGAACGGCGTCGTGATGATCACGACGAAGCGCAATGACATTCCCGACGCGCGCGCGGCGAATGCTGCACAACCCTCGCGCGCGACGGATTCCACGAGGACGTACTTCGAATTTCAGGTTGACGAACCCGTTCAAATTGCCCCGGGGAGCGGCGCCCCGAAGTATCCAGCGGCCGAAAAGGCCGCAGGCGTCGAGGCAACCGTCCTCGTGCAGTTTGTCGTCGGTCCCGACGGCCTCGCCGAACCCGGCAGTTTCCGCGTCATACGCGGAACCAGGCTACTGACTCCGGGTGGGAAACAGGTCGAGATGAAGCCGGAGAGTGACTACGGTCCATTTGAGCTGGCGATCCGTGATGCCATGCCGACGCTTCGGTTCCTGCCCGGCAAGCTGAAGGGCGTGGCGGTCCGCCAGCTCGTGCAGCAGCCGTACGTCTTTGCCATCGCGAAGAAGTAGGAGCGGGGCCAGCAGCGCCACCGCCAATGTCGCGGCGGCGACACAGTAATCGCAGGACTGAGGGGGACGAGTCGAGAGGCTCGTCCCCCTCAGTCGCTCGCAGTGAATCGACGGTCGCCGCAGTTGGGAACCGCCACTCACCCCCTTGCGTTGGTTGCAAGTAATTGCTTGCTTTCATGCAAGTACTTGCTTACAATCAATGCCCATGACTGCACCCACACGCGACCACATCCTCGACGCCGCGGCGAAAGTCTTCGCCGAGCACGGCTTCCGCGGCGCCACCACCCGGCTCATCGCCGACGCGGCCGACGTCAACGAAGTCACGCTCTTCCGCCTCTTCGGCTCCAAGGACGCCCTCCTCGGCGAGGCCATCCGCACCCGCGTCTACGAGCGCGACATTCAGCAGCTCCCCGACACGCCGGGTGACGCGCGCAGCGAGCTCACGGCGTGGGCGACGGCAGAGTATCAACATCTGCTCACACACCGGTCGTCCATCCGACAGGGGATGAGCGAACTCGTCGAACATCCGGATCTCTGTCGTTGCATGGCGCAGGGCCCGCGGGGCGGATACACCCGACTGCGGCAGTACCTGATTCGACTCATCGAAGCGGGGAAGGCTAGCAAGGAGGCGAATCCGGTAAATGCCGCCGCCATGCTCCTCGGCGCACTCTTCGCCGACGCCATGGGACGCGACATGATGCCCGATGCCCTGCCTCCGGCCAAGCAGGTCCCAGCGGCCTACGTGGACCTGATGCTCCTGGCCATCGGATACAGCCCGCGGCCGTCGGTCGCTCGCCTTCGTCCCTCGCAAGCGCGCACGAAGCGCAGCAGCTGAGCGCGGGACTTTCATATGACGAATCAATCCATGACGCGAATCGCCTCTCTCAGCGGCCGCTTGATGCTCCGTGCCGGGTTCTTCGTTGCCCTCGCGCTGCCGACTGCAGCGCACGCGCAGGGCAACGCCGCCGCACCCGCCCAGCTCTCGCTCGCCGATGCCCTGACGCTTGCCGAGCAGCGCAGTGAAGCGCTCAAAATCGCCGAGGCCGGCCTTCAGCGCGCGCAGGGCCAGCGCTACCAAGCCCGCGCGCAACTCCTGCCGCAGCTCAACGGCACCGCCGGTTATCAGCGCACGCTCCAGAGCCAGTTCCAGGCGATCAGCAAGAGCGCCGGGAGTTCGGACAATAGCAGCGGCGGCCCGCCCGACACGACGAGCAGCGGCGGCAGCGATCTGGCCAGCTCGCCCATCGCCAAGATCTTCGCGGCGCCCAGCACGGTGACGCTGGGCCTGCAATTCAGCCAGAACGTCTTCACCGCTGGCAAGCTGACCGCGCTCAACAAGGGCGCCGATGCCGTGGAGCGCGCGGCAATTGCCGGCGTCTCAACGGCGCGCGCCCAGCTGGTCATTGACGTGGCGCAGGCGTACTACAACGCCGTCGCCGCCGATCGCATGTCGGCCATTGCCGACAGCGCGCTGGCCCAGGCAGACCGCGCGCTCAACCAGACGACGCTGGCGCGCGAGGTGGGAACGAGCTCCGAGTTCGACCTGCTGCGTGCCCGCGTGACGCGCGACAACGCGCGGCCGCAGGCGATCCAGGCCCGCTCGAACCGCGCCATCGCGTACATGCACCTGCGACAGATGCTCGGACTCTCGCTTTCCGGGCCGATGACGCTCACGACGTCGGTGCGCGACGACCTCACCGCCGAGCAGGCGATGGCGCAGACGGCGACCACCGTGCTGACGGCGCCGGTGGCGCTGCCGCGCGTGAATACGAGCGCCACGCCCGACACGACGGTGGATCACCGCGCCGCGGTGCGGCAGGCGGCCGACGCGCTCGAGGCGCAGCGATACGCGCTGCGCGCCGCCAATTGGCAGCGCCTGCCGAGCTTCCAGGTGACCAGCACGTATCAGCGGTTCGGTTATCCGCGCGACGGCACCTTCCTGCCCAACTCGTTCGCGCAATTCTACCCGAACTGGACGGCCACGGCCGGCTTCAGCTTTCCGGTCTGGACGAGCGGCCGGCTCAAAGGCGAGAAGTTGGTGGCGCAGGCCAACTACGCCGAGGCGCAGCAGCGCCTGCAGCAGGCGCGCGAAGGGGCGGAACTCGACGCCCGCGTGAGTATCAACCAGTACGAGCAGGCGCAGGCCGCGTACGCGGCGAGCGTCGGCACCGACGAGCAGGCCGCCAAAGCGTACCAGATTGCCGAGGTGCGCTACAAGGAAGGCATCAGCACCCAGCTTGAGCTCGACCAGAGCCGCACGCAGCTGCAACAGGCGCGCATCAATCGCGTGAACGCAGCGCGCGACTTTGAACTTGCAAGACTGCGTCTCGCGCTGCTGCGCGACCTTCCCATTGCGGGAATGCCCACCGCCGGTATGACAACGGGAGGGATGAGATAATGAACCTCCTGCACCCTGCACCCCACCGTGCCCGTGCCCTCTCTCCACTGACAACAATGATCTCCCTTCGCAATACGCTCTTCGTCGCCGCGCTGGTCCTGCTTGCAGCATGCGGTCGTAAACCCGCCGCCGCCTCCAACGCGGCCACTGTGGTGCTCGTCGGCCCCGAAGCCGTGACCGTGACCGAGCTCTCGATGCTCTCCACCGGTCCGGCGCTGAGCGGCACGCTCGTTGCCGAGCGCACGGCCGCCATTCGCGCCGAGGTCAGCGGGCAGGTGATGGCCATCCTGCACGAGCCCGGCGATCGCGTGGCTGCCGGCGAAGCGCTGGCGCGCATCGATGACCGCGCAATTATCGACGCCTGGTTGGGCGCGCGCAGCGGCGTGACGCAGGCCGAGCTGGCCGCCGACATCGCCAAACGCGAACTCGAGCGTGCAATGAAACTGAGCGCCGTGGGCGCCATTGCCGATCGCGACACCGAGAACGCCCGCCGCGCGAGCTTGGCGTCGCAGGCGCAGCTCGAGGACGCGAAGGCGCGGCTCGCGCAGGCCCAGAAACTGAAGGACGCCACGGTGGTGAAGTCGCCGTACGCCGGCATCGTCGCCGAGCGCACGGTGAATGCTGGCGACATTGTCGCCCCGGGCGCGCCGCTCTTCACGGTGGTGGATCCCGCCACCATGCGCCTCGAGGCGAACATCCCGGCATCGCAGTTGGGCGCCGTACGGCGCGGGGCCCCCGTGACGTTCTCGGTCACGGGTTATCCGGATCGCCGCTTCACGGGCACCATCACGAACATCGCGCCGAGTGCGGACGCGACCACGCGGCAGGTGCGCGTAATCGCGCGCATCCCGAATGCAGGGTCTGGACTGGTCGCCGGGCTCTTCGCCGAAGGGCGCGTGAGCAGCACGGTGCGCGAGGCGCTCACCGCGCCGCTGGCGGCCGTGGACCTACGTGGCATCCGCCCGGTCGTGGCTCGGCTCAAGGGTGGCAAGGTGGAGCGCGTGGAAGTGACGCTCGGGGTGCGCGACGACGCCACGGAGCGGGTGGAGATCACGGCGGGCCTCGCCCGCGGCGACACGCTGCTCGTGGGCGCCGCGCTTGGCATCACGCCGGGGACGCCGCTCAAGGTGAGCGTGCCGTCCGACACCGCCAAGCGCTAACGGAGCCGCCACGTGTTCATATCCGATTTTGCAATCAAGCGCCCCATCGTCACCATCGTCTCAATGGTGGCGCTGGTGGTGTTCGGGCTGTTCTCGCTCTGGCAGATCGACACCGACGAGTTCCCCGATATCGCCCAGCCGATCATCAACGTCGCCATCGCCTATCCGGGCGCCTCGCCCGACGTCGTCGAACGTGAAGTGCTGGAGCGCGTCGAGGAGGCGGTCAGCGGCATCAGCGGCGTGGACAAGATCAACGGCACGGCGCAGGACGGCTTCGCCAACATCACGGTGGTGTTCGTCTTCGAGAAGGACCTGCAGCAGGCGTCGCAGGACATCCGCGACAAGATCTCGACCATTCGCAGCGACCTCCCGGCCGAGATGAAGGAGCCGGTGCTGAGCCGGTTCGACCCGCAGGACCTGCCCATCGTGCAGCTCTCGCTCAACTCGACCGTGCTGACCGCGCCCGAGCTGACGCGCATCGCCGACCCGGGGATTACGCGCGAGCTGCGTGGCATCAGCGGCGTGGCCGAGGCCAATGTGCTGGGCGGCGTGCAGCGCGAGCTGACGGTGGAGATCCGTCCGGACGCCATGAAGCAGATGAACGTCAGCGTCGGGCAGCTGCTCATGGCGCTGCAGCAGCAGAACCTCGCCGTGCCGGTAGGCTCGGTGCGCGGCGCACTCGAAGACCGGTCCATCCGGTTGAAGGGCAAGCTGGAGTCACCCGAGGACTTCATGAACATCGTGGTCGCCCAACGCGGCGGCCGTGCCATCCGGCTCGGCGAGGTGGCGACCGCCAGGGACGGGACGGCCGAGGCCACCACGGCGGCGATCTACAACGGCAAGGATGCCGTGGGCATCCTGGTGAAGAAGGCCAAGGGGTACAGCACCACCGACGTCAGCGAGAAGGTCCTGACGGCGGTGGCGCGCATCAAGGAAACGCTGCCGAAGGGAACGACGATTGACGTTGTGCAGAACAGCGGCGATCGCGTGGAGCGCAGCGTGTCGAACGTGCAGGAAGCGCTCATCGAGGGAGCAGCGCTCACCGTGCTCGTCGTCTTCCTGTTCCTCAACTCGTGGCGTTCGACGGTGATCACGGGCCTGGCGCTGCCGGTGTCGGTGCTCGCGTCGTTCATCGCGGTCTGGGCGTTCGGCTTCACGCTCAACACGATGTCGCTGCTCGGCCTGTCGCTGGCCATCGGCATTCTCATAGATGACGCAATCGTAGTTCGAGAGAACATCGTGCGGCACATCGAAATGGGGAAAGACCATTTCCGGGCGTCGCACGAGGGGACCAACGAGATCGGCCTCGCCGTGACGGCGACGACATTCTCCATCGTTGCGGTCTTCGTGCCGATTGCGTTCATGCCCGGCATGGCGGGGCAGTGGTTCAAGCCGTTCGCGCTGACCATCGCGTGCGCCGTGCTCGTGTCGCTCTTCGTGTCATTCTCGCTCGACCCGATGCTCAGTGCCTACTGGCCCGACCCGCAGACCGAGTCGCACGAGAGGCGCAACCCAATTGCCCGCGCGCTCGAGCGGTTCAACCGCTGGTTCGACCGGATGGCGGAGAAGTACACGCGCGTCATTGGGTGGGCGCTCGACCACCGCATGGGGATGGTGGCGATCGCCACGGCGTCGTTCTTCCTTGCCGTCTGGCTGCAGGCGACGTTCGGCGGCTTCGGCTTCACGCCGCAGTCGGACCGGTCGGAGCTCATCATGACAGTGCAGACGCCGCCGGGATCGAACGTCGAATACACGAAGATGAAGACCGAGGAGGCGGCGCGCGTGGCGCGCAGCCGCACCGACCTGGTGCGATACACGTTTGCCACCATCGGCAGCGGCATGGCGTCCATGGATGCGAGTTCGGCAGGCGGCGGCGCCGACATGGGACAGGTGTACGTGCGGATGGTGCCCAAGAAGGACCGCGACATGTCGCAGGAGTTGTTCGGCGAGTACCTGCGGCGCGAGGTGAAGGCGATCGGCGGTGCCAAGGTGGCCGTCTTCACGGGCGGCATGGGTGGCGCGCGCAAGGCCATCCAGATGGAGATCCGTGGCGACGACGCCAAGTTGCTCGCCACGGTTGCCGACACGGTGATGAAGCTCGTGCAGACGGTGCCGGGCGCGGTGGACGTGGACCTCAGCACCAAGGGACAGAAGCCCGAACTCGAGGTGCAGATCAACCGCGGCCTCGCCGGCTCGCTGGGCATCACCGTGGGCCAGGTGGCACAGGCGATGCGTCCCGCCTTCGCCGGCATCGATGCTGGCGACTGGGTGGACCCGTCGGGCGAGAACCGCAAGGTGCGCCTGCGACTGTCGCCGGAATCGCGGCGACGCGCGGCCGACATCGAGCAGCTGCCGATCTCGGTTGGAGAGCAGGGACGATCCGTGACGATGCCGCTCGGCCAGATCGCCACGGTCAAGCAGGGACTTGGCCCGGCGATCATCAGCCACCTCAACCGCGACAACGTGGTGGTGGTGCAGGCCAACGCTGAGGGGCGCAGCCTTGGCGAAGTGAACGGCGATATCACCACGGCGCTCGAGGACTACTCGCCGCCGCCGGGCGTGCGCTTCTCGACGGGCGGCGAGGTGGAGCAGCAGCAGGAAGTGTTTGGCCGCGTGCTCGCCGCGCTCGGGCTCGCCGTGCTGTTGATGTACCTGATTCTCGTGATGCAGTTCGGCTCGTTCCTCGAGCCGATCGCCATCCTGATGTCGCTGCCGCTCTCGCTCATCGGCGTGGTGTTGGCACTGCTGATCACGGGTGACACGCTGAACATCATGTCCATGATCGGCGTCATCCTGCTGATGGGCATCGTGGCGAAGAACGCCATCCTGCTCATTGACTTCGCCAAGTGGGGACAGGAGCAGGGCATGGATCGGCGCGCGGCGATCATCGAGGCCGGGCGCGTGCGACTGCGGCCGATCATGATGACCACGATGGCGCTCATTGCCGGCATGATTCCGGTGGCACTCGGCACCGGCGAAGGGGCGGACTTCCGCTCACCGCTGGGGCGCGCGATCATCGGCGGCACCATCACATCCACGCTGCTGACACTGCTCGTGATTCCGACGATGTACGAGATTCTCGACGATATCCGTCGGAAGGTGGTGGGGATGTTTGATATTCCGAAGCGGCCACCCACCGATGAGTACATGGTGCCGGAGCAGCTAAGAAAACGGTAAGGGTGCAGGGTGGGGTGAAGGGGCACAGGCACGGTGGGGTGCAGGGTGCGGGGGAGTAAAGAAGGGCCGGGATTTCTCCCGGCCCTTCTGCATTCACTGCCTTGTCGCCTGCTTGGATGTTACGGGCGGTTGCCACCCATTGGGCCCATGGGACCCATGGGGCCACCGCGGGCGCCTAGTGCGGGGCCGCCCATCGGCCCACCGCCCTGGCGGCGATGCTCAGCGGCCCACGCTTGCTGCTCGGGCGTGAGAACGGCGGCCACCGCGGCGCGCAGCGCCTCGAAGTCCGGCTTCATGGCTTCCATGATCACGTGCGCCTTCTCCATGATCGCCCGCACGTCCTCGCGCGTCTTGCCCGCCTGAATGGCGGTACGGGCCTCGTCGCGGATGAGCTTGAGCTGGTCGAACTGCGGCTTGTGCGCGGCGTAGAAGGCGTCATGCAGCGCCTTGATGGCCGCCTTCTGCTCGTCGGTCAACTTGAGCGCATCGGGCGGGCCTTCGTTCTCGTACGCGGGGCCGCGCGGGACCAGCGTCGCCGAGTCCATCGTCGCTTGCGCGTCGAACTGGAGCAGCAGGGCTGCGTCACGAGAGGCATTCGGGCCGGTGGCGGCGTTGTCGCAGGCGCTGACAAAGGCGACGGCGGCAAAGAGGGCGGCACTCCTGAGCTTCATAAGCAAGGTTCTCCTGAATTCCCGGCCGACCCCGGGGAAGGTTGCAGGCTGCTGTCGGGTGGGGGAGTGCCTGCGCCCCTTTGGGACGTTGGGATCTCCGGAATGTTAATATCCCAGCGGGTCCGGCGTCGCTGGCCCGCTGGGCGGGCGACCTACCCAGGCTCGCTTGGCGGACCTACCCCGCGGCCGCCCGGAGCAGGCCCCACGCCCGCTCGAGGGTGGCTTCCGAGGTGCGGAGGTTGCCGATGGCCACGCGCAGGACATAGTGGTCGCCGAGCTTCGTGTGCGAGATGAAGACGTCGCCGCTCTCGTTCACACGGGACATTATGACCGCGTTGTGACTGGCGATCTCGTCCTCGTCGGTCTCGCCAGCGGGGACGTGACGGAAGCAAACGGTGGAGAAGGGGACCGGCGCGCAGACTGCCCAGCCGTCGCCCGCCGTTCGCACCCACTCGGCAAACGTCTGCGCCAGCCGGCAATGATGCCGGATGCGCTCGGCGATGCCGTCACTGCCGAAGGCGCGGATCACCATCCAGAGCTTGAGTGCGCGGAAACGGCGTCCGAGTTGGAGGCCGTAATCCATATAGTTGAGCGCGTCGTCGCCCTCGGTGGTGGTGAGGTACTCCGGCACGAGCGAAAAGGCGCGACGCAGCACCTTGGGGTGCCGCGTGAAGAGCACCGAGCAGTCCATGGGCGTGAACAGCCACTTATGCGGGTTCACTACCAGCGAGTCGGCCTTCTCGAGCCCTGCAAAGAGCGGCCGCAGTTCGGGGACGGCCATGGCCGAGCCGCCATACGCGCCGTCCACGTGCAGCCAGAGGCTCTCGTGCTGGCAGATGGCTGCGATGTCGGCGATGGGGTCCACGCTGGTCATGCTCGTGGTGCCAGCGGTGGCGACGACGGCCAGAGGGCGGAATCCCTGCGCGCGATCGGCCAGAATGGCGCGGGCGAGCATCTCGGGGCGCAGGCGGAAGTCGGCATCGCTCGCGACGTGCACGACATTTTCCAGACCCAGGCCCAGCGTCATCGCCGCCTTGTCCACCGACGAATGGGCGTGCTCGCTGCAGTAGATGCGCAGGCGCGGGAGGTCGGCTCGTCCGGCCATGCCGCGCTGGCGGATGCCGAGCGCGGGGTCGCGTTCGCGCGCGGCGGCGAGCGCGTACATGGTGGAAATGGACGCCGTGTCGGTGATCATGCCGAACCAGCCGTCCCCCATGCCGAAGAGCTGACGCAGCCAGTCGGTGACGACCTGCTCGAGCTCGGTGGCCACCGGCGAGGTGCGCCAGAGCATGCCGTTGAGGTTCAGCGCGGCGGTGACCATCTCGCCGAGGATGCCGGGCACCGACGCGGTGTTGGCGAAATAGGCGAGGAAGCCCGGGTGGTTCCAGTGCGTGGCGCCCGGCATGACGATGCGGTCAATGTCGGCGATGATGTCGTCGAGCGACTCGGCGCCGGCGGGCGGCGACTTTGGGAGCTGCGCACGAATCGCCCCCGGCTTCACGCTGGAGAGCACATCGTAGTTTCCGACGTCGCGCAGGTACGTGGCGATCCAGTCGGAGAGCCTATGAGCGTGGCGAGCGTACTCGTCTGGAGACAGGTCCATGGGTGTGAAAGAGAGACAACAGAGAAACAACAGACAAACTACAGAGAGACAACAGAGGAGAAATAGCTCAATCTCGCCCAGATTGCACAAGGCGCATAGCTAAGCGACCTGGAAGGCTGTAAGTCTGTTGTATCTCTGTTGTTTGTCTGTTGCTTGTCTGTTGTCTCTCTGCCCGAGAGGGCTCATGACCATCCAATCGCTCCTCGATTCCGGGGTGGACAAAGGCATCATCACGTCGGATCAGCGCACCGCGCTCCTCGCACTTGCGGGCGCACCTGAACCGCAGGCCGGCGCGCATCGTGAGGCCGAGCGCGCCTTCAATGGCGTCACCATCGCGTACGGCATTGGCGCCATCGTCGTGCTGTTTGCGTTCGGGTGGTTCATGGTGGACCGCTGGAAGGTGCTCGGCGACGGCGGCGTGTTCGCACTGTCCGTGGCGTATGCTGGCATCTTCCTGCTGGTGGCTCAGGTCCTGAAGCGCGAGGGATTTGACACGGCGCGAGGTGTTGCCACGCTGCTGGCGGTGGCGATGGCGCCGCTGGCCATGTATGCGCTGCTGCGGTGGACCGGACTCTGGACGCCCGAACTCGAGGGTCTCTGCCGACAGCGCGTACACCCATTTGCCGTCTGCCAGGGTCAGCCGCTCGCGATTGAGTTGGCCGCCGTGGCCGCAGCACTGTTCGCAATGCGCACCATGGCGTTTGCGCCGTTCATGATTCCGATAGCCGTGGTCGGGGTCACCCTGCCGGAGCGGCTGCTGCGGGAGTGGGCGCCGGGCCCGGGCATCGACGGGCATGCGATGGGTTGGCGGTGGGTGATGATCGCCAGTGTTCTGGCGGCCGTGGCGTACACCGTTGACCGACGCCGGCGAGGCGAAGACTATGGCTTCTGGCTCTGGATCTCTGTGGCGGTTGCCACGTGGTGGGGTTGCATGATGCTCTTCCAGATTGACCACTCGCTGCGCTGGTACGTGGCGCCCGTTTCGCTACTCGTCATCACGGCGTCGGTCATCCTGCGCCGCCGGGTGCTGCTCGTCGTGGGACTGTTCGGCGTCTTCGGATTCCTGGCTTGGCTGGCATTTGATGTCTTCAAGCTGACGACGGCCTTCCCGTTAGTGCTCGCGACCATTGGTGTCTCGATCATCATCCTCACCGTCTGGCTGCAGAATCGGTTTCCCGAGGCCATCCAGCGTATGGGCGGCGACCCGTCGAAGCCCGCGCGCTTTCCGGGGGGCGTTGTGGCACTGCTCGCCCCCGCACTGCTGGGACTGGTGCTGATGCAGGACGCCGCACGGCAGGACCACGCGGAGGCCGCCGACCGTCGAAGTGCGAATCGGGCGAGGGAGGCACGCCATCGCATCCAGCGCGATTCGATAGCGGCGGCCAAGCGCGGGCAGCGGCCCGGCGCGGTGCAGCCGGCGCCGGACGTGTCGCCAGGAACGGCGCCGAAAAGGCCGCCCAGGTAGGACTCTGCACTTCGGGTTCACACGAAGGCGGGGGCGGACATGCGTCCGCCCCCGTTTCCGAAACCGCCACTGCCTCGCGCGCGTACCAATTGATGGTCCCTCACACCGGCCATCCCCGGGAGTTCTCGCATGCTGCTGCACGTCCTGCCGTTCGTTCTCGTCGCCGCCCTCCAAGTAAAGGTGCAGGCTGGGGTGCAGAAGCGTCCTGTCGGCGACAGCACCAAGGCGAAGGCGGCAGCCGACACGACCAGGCGCTACGAGCGGGACGTGAGTTTCGGCATCCAGATTGGCGGCAGCGGGTCGGATGACGACGATGACCGGGCGACGCCGCGGCGGATTCCGGTCACCGACGAGCATCGTCGCACGGCGTTCAAGGACACCACGGCGCGCGAGTTGCTGCTGCGCGCCCGCGCCGCCCGCCTGAAGCAGGACTCGCTACTCGTCAGCTACGAGGCGCGCACCTATCAGCGTTTTTCGGTGGGCATGGGGCTGCGCGCCTTTGGTCGCGAGCGCGTGATCATGCGCCATGAAGATATCGCCAACGTGCGGTGGCATCGTGCGCGCGGCGTCTGGGCGGACGTCAAGGGATCACGCACCGCGCTGCCGGTTGCGCCAAGCGATGAGGCCAGCGAGAACGTGAGCATGGGAAACGACCCGCCCATACCATACTACCCGGGGCGCGAGCAGCTCTGGATTGGCAGCGGGATGGCCAAGGCCGAGGTGGACGAGCGCGAGATGGTGCATCCCATCGCCGAGGGCTCCGAGGCGTACTACACGTACTCCACCGGTGACTCGGTGATCATGACGCTTCCGGATCAGAGCCGGATCACCTTGCGCGAGATCCACGTGGAGGCGCGCGCGCCCAAGTGGAATCTTACCGTCGGCTCGTTCTGGTTCGACCAGTCCAGTGCGCACCTTGTGCGCGCCGTCTATCGGCTGAGCGTGCCGATCGACATCTGGGCCATGGACGAGACGAAGGAAGATATGAAGGAGGTCCCGCTGCTGGTGCGGCCGATCATCTCGCCGCTCAAGGTGGGCGTGGACGCCATCAGCATCGAGTACGGCTTGTACAACGGGCGCTTCTGGATGCCCAAGCTGCAGGTGCTCGAGGCGGGCGCGCAGGTGGGCATGATGCGGGTGCCGGTGCAGGTGGAGCAGAAGTTCCGCTACGCCTCGGTCAACGGGCTCGATTCGCTGCCGGCGTTCCCTCGCCCCGCGGTGCGCTACGTCTCCATGCGGGACTCGCTGCGCAAGGCCGGCGTGGACTCGACCAAACGCGACTCGCTGCTGCGCGACTTCCGCCTGGCGCGCGACTCGACGGCGAAAGCGCAGCGTGCCCGGGACTGTGCGACAAGCAACACGTATACGCGCATGCAGACGCGGTACAACGGCGCGCTGCAGATGGCCGTCCAGATGCCGTGCGACAGCACGAAGCTCGCGTCGTCGCCTGAATTCGTCGGGTCGCTCCTCGGCTCCGGCGAGTCGGTCTTCGGCACCAGCGACATCGAGGATCTCAAGAAGGCGCTGAGTTTTGACCTGCAGGCCGGGTGGATGCCGCAGAAGCCGGTCATTACCTGGGGGCTTGGGCAGACGCGCTACAACCGCGTCGAGGGCTTCAGCACGGGCGCGCAGGCATCCATGACGCTCGGGCGCGGCTACACCGCCATCGTGGGGGCGCGCGGTTCGTGGGCGGACCGCCAGCTGAATGGCGACCTGAGTCTCGAGCGCACCAACGGGCGGTCCACCAGGCGCGGCACCCTGTTCCGCCGGCTGGCGGTGGCGAGTGACTTCGGCTCGCCCCTGTCCTTCGGTTCAGGCCTTGCGTCGCTGCTCTACGCGGGCGACGAGGGGTTCTACTATCGCGCCTGGGGTGCCGAGCTGACGGGCACGACGCCGCGGCTGGGGCGCACCGAGTGGCGCCTGTTTGCCGAGCAGCAGTGGAATGCGCCGGTGGAGACGCGCTTCACCTTGTTCCGCGGCGCGAACGATGATCGCGTCCTGCCCAACGTGATCGCCGACAAGGCGGTGGAAGCCGGTGCTTCCGTGCGCGTGCAGAATAGTTGGGGGCTCGATCCCAGCCGGTGGCGCGCCGCGGTAGACGTGCGGGCCGAGGGGGCCGCGGGCGACTTCGACTATGGGCGCGGCCTCCTCGATCTCACGGTCTCACACGGATTGCCGTACGGGGCAGAGCTGGCAGTCACTGCTTCCGGCGGCGGCATCGCGGGAACGGCGCCAGCGCAGCGGGCCTTCCAGCTCGGTGGGTTGCACACCGTGCGCGGCATCCGGCCCGGGACGATGAGCGGCAGCGCTTTCTGGATGGGACGCGGCGAGCTGGCCTTGTCTCGTCGCGTGGTGAAGCCCGTGCTCTTCGGCGACGTGGGCTGGGCCGGCGACCGAAGGAACTTCAGTTCGCCGGGACGCCTGATGAGTGGCGTCGGCGTTGGCGCGTCGGTGATGGATGGGATGATCCGGCTCGACGTGGCCCGTGGGCTCTGGCCACAGAAGGCCGTGCGCGTAGATCTCAGCGTCGAGGCGCGCTTCTAAGAAGAAATACCCCGAACGCGGGTTGCCAAAAATCAGAAACGGTGTCAAATCTTGGCACGCCTGTTGCCATTACTGACACCAAGCAAGTGACTGACCCCACCCTCGACAACACCGATGCCGCCGCCCGCGCCGAGGTTCTCCTCTGGCAGGGCGCGTATCGCATGGGAATCGCGATCGCCCTGACGGGCGGTGCGCTGCTCCTGCGCGCATTGCATGTCGTGTCGTCGGAGTCGTACGGGGCCAGGCGGTTCGGAGTAGAGGACGCGAACGTTCTCTTCGTGGCAGCGGCGGCCACGTACGTGGCGCTGACCGCCCTCATCAGGTGGCGTGCCCACAGCCAGCAACAGGCCTCGCATGCCCTCGTGCGCACGCAACTGGGTGCCGATGCCGTGGTTGTGCACGTCTGTGCGCTGATGCTCACGCCGCCAAGCCAGTACGACCGTACGCTGATTATCTCGATGTTCCTGGTGCAATTCAGCCAGCTGTATTTCGGCTGGCGGACGACGTTGTTCATGCTTGGGAGCGTGGCGGTATCGTACACGACCATCGTCGCGGTGGCCTCCAAGGCTGGCATGCTGACGGGGCCCACCGAGCAGCTCTGGACCTTCTCGCTGTTCGCCGCGGGCTCGCTGGCCTATGCCTGGATGCTGGGGCATCAGGGCGTGCGCATGAAGCGGCTCACGCACTTGTTCGAGCGCGCGAGAGAGGGTGACTTCGACCAGCCGTATGAGGACGGGCGCGACAAGTTCCCCGACTACATCACGCAGATCGGGCGCGCCTACAACGACCTGCGCGGGCATCTCGAGACGATCATCCTCACCGACCCGCTGAGCGGCTGCTTCAATCGCCGTGGGTTCAAGCAGATGGCCGCGCGCGAAGTGTCGCGTGGCATTCGTGCCAAGTGGCGCGTCGCCGTGCTGGCGCTCGACGTGGACCACTTCAAGCGCATCAACGACGAGTTCGGGCACCTGACGGGTGACGAGGCGATCAAGGAAATCGGCGAGCTGATTCGCGAAATCGCGCGCGCCGGCGATGTCGTGGCGCGGCTGGGCGGCGAGGAGTTCAGCATTCTGGCGCCCGACACCGACGAAGTGGGAGCCATGCACCTGTCGGACCGCATCCTCACGGCGTTCCGCGCGCGCGCGTTCACCAGCGTGCGCGGTCAGCTGCCGATCAGCATCAGCATTGGAATAGCGTCCGATGATGCGTCGGTGGACGACGTCGTACGCGTCCTCACCGCGCGCGCCGACGAGGCGCTCTACGTCGCCAAGCGCAACGGCCGCGACCAGGGCGTGCTGTGGCAGACGGGAATGCGGGCGTTTGACACCGGAAGCAGTCGGTTGTCGCGCGAAATGGAGCGTATGCCGTAACGGCAACGCTGGCCTTTTTCATCACGGAGCACACGGAGAACTGCTGAGGGCCACGGAGTACGACAACTTCTTTGGAAAACTGCGAGCGCCACGCGAATTTCTGCGTGGCGCACTGTCGTTACCCCCAGTATTTGCCGTACTCCGTGGCTCTCCGTTTCCTCCGTGAGCTCCGTGGTAAAGAAGTCCAGCGTTGCCTTTGTGGTGAAGAAGGCCAGCGCTCCTAGACCGACATCGTCCCCTCGCTCACGAGAACGGCCTCTCCACCGACCCGCAACGCAGTTACCGTGCCGTCGGCCTTGTCAGCTTCGATCTCCAGCCGGCTCGGGCGTCCCATCTCCACGCCCTGGTCGATGGTCCAGGCCAGCGTGCCGGTGCGCGTACGCGCCCGCGCAGCGAGGTAGCCCGCGAACGTCACCGCCGCAGAACCAGTGGCCGGATCCTCCGGCACGCTGATCCCCGGCGCGAACATGCGGGCGCGATAATGCCGATCGCCGCCCTCGGCGTCGGCGGCGTAGATCCAGATCATCGATGCCCACGCGTTGGCGAGCGTCTCCTCCCACCGCTCCACGTTTACCCGCGCGCGTCCCACCGCTGCCACGCTTGCGAGCGGGACGATGAGGAACGGCAGCCCGCA
This sequence comes from Gemmatimonadaceae bacterium, assembly GCA_041661925.1. Classification (GTDB taxonomy): domain Bacteria; phylum Gemmatimonadota; class Gemmatimonadetes; order Gemmatimonadales; family Gemmatimonadaceae; genus PNKL01. Next base: position 148,430 of record JBAZTM010000001.1, on the reverse strand, counting down.
CGAAACTGCCTGCGGACGTTCGGACGTCGCCAGGATGTCGTCGGTGCCCAGCCCGAGCATCTTGGCCAGCATGCTGCGCGACGGCACCGGCGGGCCGATCTCGGGAAGCTTGGCCGCCGAGAGCTGGGCCCAGCCGCCCCCGGCGTGCACGCCGCGAATCACCACCGGCACCGGTCCGACCTGTTCCTCGAGAACGATGCGCGTCTCCCCTTCGCTCAACGGAATCGCCCCCGTGGCGGCCAGCACCACGGCGGTGCCCACGGTCGGATGCCCGGCGAACGGCACCTCGCCGCCCGGCGTGAAGATGCGCACGCGTCGCGTGTGCCCGGGATGCTCCGGCGGGTACAGGAAGGTCGTCTCGGAGTAGTTGAACTCGCGGCAAATCGGGAGGAGGAGCTCCTCAGGAATCGCGCTGGCGTCCGGGATGACGGCCAATTGGTTGCCGCCGAACCGGACGCCGCTGAAGACGTCGGTGGTGATGTAGCGGATAGTGGACAACGTTGCCTACTCCTCGGCCATGAATGGGTACTTGTAGTCCGTCGGTGGCACGAACGTCTCCTTGATCGTCCGCGCGCTGACCCAGCGCATGAGGTTCAGCTTCGAACCGGCCTTGTCATTGGTGCCGCTGCCGCGCGCGCCGCCAAACGGCTGCTGCCCGACGACGGCGCCGGTGGGCTTGTCGTTGACGTAGAAATTGCCGGCGGCATTGCGCAGCGCCGTATGCGCCTCGAGCACCGCCCGCCGCTCGCGGGCGAAAACCGCGCCCGTGAGCGCGTACGGCGAGGTCTGGTCCACGATCTGGAGCGTCTCCGCCCACTTGGCGTCGTCGTACACGTAGACCGTGAGCACCGGGCCAAAGATCTCCTCGCAGAGGAGGCGGTACGCCGGGTTGTCGGCCTGCACGAGCGTCGGCTCGATGAACCATCCCTTGTCGCTGTTGAACTTGCCGCCGGCCAGCACCTTGGCGTTCTTGTGCGCGTCCGTCACGTAGTCCGTGATGCTCGTATACGCCTTCTTGTCGATCACAGCGCCCATGAAGTTCCTGAAGTCGGCGACGTCACCCATCTTGATGTCACTGATCATCTCCTGCGCATACTGCAGGACGTCCTTCCAGAGCGACTTCGGGATGTAGGCGCGGCTCGCCGCAGAGCACTTCTGGCCCTGATACTCGAAGGCGCCGCGCACCATCGCCACGGCCACGGCCTTGGCGTCGGCGCTCGGGTGGGCGACGATGAAGTCCTTGCCGCCCGTCTCGCCCACAATACGCGGGTACGAACGGTAGCGGTTCATGTTCTTGCCGATCGTCTCCCACATCGAGTTGAAGACGCCAGTGGAGCCGGTGAAGTGCACGCCGGCCAGGTCGGGATGCGCCAGCGCGACACCGGAGACGGCGGACGCCTCGCCCGGCACGAAGTTGATGACGCCCGGCGGCAGGCCGGCCTCAACCAGCAACTGGTACATGTACCACGACGACAGCATGGACGTGCTGGCCGGCTTCCAGAGCACCGAGTTGCCCATAAGGGCCGGCGACGTCGGCAGGTTGCCACCGATGGCCGTGAAGTTGAACGGCGTCACGGCATACACGAACCCTTCGAGCGGCCGATAGTCGGTCTGGTTCCACATCCCCGGCGAAGAGAAGGGCTGCTCCTCGTACAGTTGCTGCGCAAAATGCACGTTGAAGCGGAAGAAGTCCGTCATTTCGCAGGCGGCGTCGATTTCCGACTGGTAGACGGTCTTCGACTGGCCGAGCATGGTTGCGGCGTTCAGGGTGCTGCGCCACGTGGTGGCCAGCAGCTCGGCGGCTCGCAGCATGACCGCGGCGCGGTCCTCCCACTTCCACGATCCCCATTCTTTCTGCGCCTCGGCGGCCGTCTTGATTGCCGCCTCCACATCCTCCTTGCGGGCGCGGTGGAAGCGGCCGATCACCTGCTGGTGGTTGTGCGGCGAGCGGACGTCCACGAGGTCGCCGGTGCGCACTTCCTTGCCGCCGATGACGGCGGGGATGTCGGCGCATTCCTTGGACATCGCGGCGAGGCGAGCCTTGAGCTCGGCCTTCTCCGGCGAGCCGGGTGCGTACGACTTGACGGGCTCGTTGACCGGGGGCGGGACACGGCGGAAGCCGTTCACGGGTGCGGCGGGGATATGCATAAGGACGGGCCTCAAACTGTATGGTTGGGAGGTGCCCTCCTAAGATAATCGCCCACTGGCACCGGTGTCCGGCGCCCTCCGAGCGCCCGCAGGGCCGTCCCCCTCGCTTCGAGGGGGGGTGTCGGTACAAATTGTCCCCACCTTCCACCACGTGGTCTCGTGCGCGTACTTCTGGCTGATGACGACGCCCTCATGCGGCTGTTGCTTGAGGAAGTGCTGCGGGCATGCGGGCACCAACCGATAGCGGCAAGCGACGGCACCGAGGCGTGGGCGGCATTCGAGCGCGAGGTGCCGCCGATGGTCATTCTCGACTGGCAGATGCCGGGGCTGGACGGCCTCGAGGTCTGCCGGCGGATCCGCGCACACCCGGAAGGCGACATCACCTTTGTGCTGGTGGTCACCGCCCGCGACCGTGCCGACGACCTGACGGCGGTGCTCGACGCCGGGGCCGACGACTACATGTCCAAGCCGGTGACTCCCGACAACCTGCAGGCGCGGCTGCGCATCGCCGAGCGCCGCATTGAGGTGTCCCGGGCGCGGAGGAGCGCCGAGGAGGAGCTGCGCCGGGCGCGCTACTTGGCGGGCATCGGCGAGACGACCCTGGCGCTCCACCATGAAATCAACAACCCCTTGGCCGCGCTCCTGACGAACACTGCGCTCATCCAAAGCGGCATCATGAGCGAGGGGGAAGTGAAGGAGTCGCTGGGCGTGATCGTCGAGCAGGCGCGCCGGATCGCCGAGGTGGTGAAGCGGCTCGGTGACATTGAGCGCCAGCAGCGTGCGCTCTCCGTGCAGTACCTCAACGAGGCGCGGATGCTCGACCTACGCACCGATGGGGGCCCCGGCGCCCCCGGCGCTCCCGGCAGGGCGCGGTGAGGCGGCTGCTCGGGTCGCATCCGAGCGACGCGGGGGGCATCGCCATGGCGGCACGGCGCGCCGCGTCGGCCGGGATGACGACGCTGCAGGTCTTCACGGCCGTGCCCACGTACTACAACGACAAGGCGGGGATGAAGGCCGACAAGGCCGCCCGCTTCCATACGGCGCTGGCTGAGGGCGGCATCGCCCCCGGCGACGTGCTGGTGCACGCGGCGTACGTGCTGAACACCGCCTCCCCCGAGGAAGAGAAGGCGGTCCGCGCCCGTGCGGGCCTTGCCAAGGAACTCGAACGGACGCAGGCGATTGGCGCACTGGGTTGCTGCTTTCATCCCGGCTCGGCGGGGACGGGTGACCCCGAGCGCGCGGCGATCCAGGTGGGCGAGACGATCCGGCACGCTGTGGAGACGGTGCCCGGCACGGCGCGAGTGCTGGTGGAGAACACGGCGGGGGCGGGGAAGACCATGGGGCGCACGCCAGAGGAGATCGCGCTGATGCTCGCGCAGGTTCCCGCGGAACTGCGCCATCGCACGGGGTACGGACTCGACACCTGCCACCTGCTTGCCGCCGGGCACGACATTGCGTCGAGTGAGGCATCGCTGCGAGCGGTGCTCGATCGGTTCGAGCAGGTCATCGGCGAGCCGCCGGCGTTCTTCCACCTGAACGACAGCCAGCACCCATTGGGCTCGAACAAGGATCGTCACGCCCTGCTGGGTGAGGGCGCCATTGGCGCCGCGCCGTTCCAGTGGCTGCTGTCCGACGCGCGCACGACGGCGGTGCCGTGCATTCTCGAGACGCCGCACGACTACGGCGAACCGGCGGAGGACGACGCCGGAGCGGATTCGGCCGACCTGCGGATGATGATGCTGCTCCGCGCCTGGACCGGCTCCACCGCACCCTGAGGCGCGTTTTCCCTCTGAAAACAGGGTGGTCCGGGGTGGTATTCTCCCGGTGATGGCGCACCGCGCGACCCCGATTTTCCTGTTTTCCCTCTGGGGGAGGGCCGCCATCGGCCGAAAATTCGGCTGTTTTCAGAGGGAAACGCTATTGCGCTCAGAGGGAAACAATTTACTTTCGAGACGTCGGGGCGCGTGTTCTACCGGGAGAGCGCCGACCGCGAACATCCTTTCCAGGAGAAAAACGAATGGCTGCCAAGAAGAAGGCTGCGAAGAAGCCGGCGAAGAAGGCCGCGAAGAAGGCCGCGAAGAAGCCGGCCAAGAAGAAGACCGCTCGCAAGCCGAATGCTGCGTTCATGAAGCCCGTTCAGCCGAACGAGACGCTCGCCGCGATCGTCGGCTCGAACCCGATGCCCCGCACCGAGCTCACCAAGAAGCTCTGGGCGTACATCAAGAAGAACAACCTGCAGGACAAGAAGAACCGCCGCATGATCAACGCCGACGACAAGATGAAGAAGCTGTTCGGCGGCAAGGCGCAGGCTTCGATGTTCGACCTCACGAAGTTCGCCAGCAAGAACGTCAAGTAGTCTCGCTGGACGGCCGTGAGGCCGTGTCCGAGGGGGCGCTTCCGATTGCGGGAGCGCCCCCTCGGCCCGTCGGCCCCTTGAATGCGTCCTCGCCGCACCCAGATTTCGAGCATCGCCCCTGCCGTTTCCCCCTGCGCACGATCCGTGGCCAAGAAGAAAGCAGACAAGCCCAAGAGCACCGTTGCCGCCGCCCGCGAGGGCAGCGGCACGCCGTTCGCCCGAAAGGCGTGGGAGAACTTCAAGTCCATCGCCGCCACCCTGGCGATCTTCCTGTTCATCCGCGCCTTCTTCGTCGAGGCGTACCGCATTCCGTCGGGATCCATGATTCCGGCGCTGCTCGTGGGCGACTGGCTGTTCGTCAACAAGCTCGTCTACGGGCCGAACGTGCCGTTCACCTCGGTGAACCTGCCCGGGTACGCCGATCCGAAGCGTGGCGAGGTGGTGGTCTTCAAGTCGCCGTTCCAGCCGGACGAGGCGGAACTCGGCCATGACCCCACGCCGACGCTGGTGAAGCGCCTGGTGGGGATGCCGAGCGACACCATCTACATGCGCGAAGGCGTGCTGCACATCAACGGCACGCCCCAGCGGCAGGGGTACGGCGCCGAGCAGAATCCCAAGGGTGATCCCAACGAGGTCCACCCGCTCTTCGACTGGCAGAAGAAGGTGGGGATCATCAAGTCGCGCTTCGGGGCCGCACCCGAGCAGCCGACGCACGACAACTGGGGTCCGTTCGTCGTGCCGCCCGGCCACTACTTCATGATGGGCGACAACCGGTACAACTCGAAGGACTCGCGCTACTGGGGATTCGTCCCACGCGAGAACGTCCGTGGGCGTCCGATCTTCATCTACTACACTTACGTGCCGCAGGAGGAGTCGGATAAGGCGCTGTCGTTCATCACGGATATCAGGTGGGGAAGAATCGGACACCTCATCCGATAGAGAAACAACAGAGAGACAACAGAGAGACAACAGATAGACAACAGAAAGGGCGGCGGGGTGCGCACCGCGCACGCCGCCGCTTCTCCGTGAGGTCCCATGAAGCGCGCGTTCTTCCTCCTGCTGTTTGCCGCGCCGCTGGCCGCGCAGCGGCCGTCCGCGCTCCTCGACACGGCGCGCACGCGCCTCGCGGTCCTCGACGGCACGGTGCGGCTCGCCGGTCTCGACAGCGCCGTGGAAGTGCGGCGCGATACGTGGGGAGTGCCCCATATCTACGCGAAGACGCAGCACGACCTGTTCTTTGCGCAGGGCTTCGTGGCCGCCCAGGACCGACTCTGGCAGATGGAGATGTGGCGTCGCGCAGGCGAAGGGCGCCTGGCGGAGGTGCTCGGGCCGTCGTACGTGGAGCGCGATCGTATCGCGCGCGCCCTGAGATACCGCGGCGACTGGAATGCGGAGTACGCGAGTTACGCGCCAGACGGACGCGCCATCATGGAGGCGTTCGTGCAAGGCGTGAACGCGGCCGTTGCCGACGCCAAGCGCCGTCGCGCGCTCCCGATCGAGTTCACGATGCTTGGTATTGAGCCGACGCCGTGGACGCCGGACGTGCCGCTGCAGCGGCTGGCCGCCTTTTCGATGACGCGCAATGCCAGCGCCGAGGTGACCCGTGCGCGGCGGGTGACGCTGCTCGGGAAGGAGTTGACCCAGCAGATCTGGCCGCTCGACCCCGCGCACGACCTCGACCCCATCCCCGGCTTCGACTACGCTGGCATCGACGAGAAGGCGGTCGCCGCAATGATCGAGACGGCGGGCCCCATCACGTATACGGCCATACAGGGTTCGAACAACTGGGTGGTGAGCGGCGCGAAGACCGCGACGGGAAAGCCGATCCTCGCGAACGATCCGCACCGCGCCATCCAGAATCCATCACTGCGCTACCTCACGCACCTCGTGGGACCGGGGTGGAACGTAATCGGTTCGGGCGAGCCCGGACTGCCAGGAGTGGCAATCGGGCACAATGACCGCGTTGCCTTCGGGATCACGATTGTCGGGATGGATCAGCAGGATCTCTACGTGGAGACGGTGGGGCCATGCCCGACTGCGGCGGGGCGCTGTTATCTGTACCGCGGGGCGTGGAAGCCGCTCCGCCGCGAAGTGGACACGATTCAGGTGAAGGGCGCGGCGCCACGCGCCATCGTCACCGAGTTCTCGGAGCACGGGCCCATCGTCGGCGAGGACACGACGCGGCACCGCGCCTTTGCGCTCAAGTTCGTCGGCGCTGAGCCGGGAACGGCGGGGTACGCAGCCTCCCTGTCGCTGGATCGCGCGCGCGACTGGAAATCGTTCAAGGAGGCGGCCTCGCGCTTCAAGCTGCCGACCGAGAACCTCGTCTACGCTGATGTGGACGGGAACATCGGATGGGTCGCTGCCGGATTGATGCCGCTGCGGCACTGGACCGGCACCTTCCCGGTTCCTGGCACCGGCGACTACGAGTGGGCGGGCTTTCTCCCCTTCGACTCGCTGCCGATGGCATACAACCCGGCGAGCGGGTTCATCTCCACAGCCAACGACAACATTCTGCCGCCCGGCTACGCTCACGCGCTCAACTACGAGTTCACGGCGCCGTTCCGGGGCAACCGCCTGCGCGACGTGCTCGCTCGCGAAACGGGGCTGACGATGGAGCGCATGCAGGCCTTGCAGCACGACGACTACTCCATGCCGGCGGCCGCGCTGGTGCCGCTGTTGGCGATGGCAGCCGAGCGCGCGGGGGCGAGCGGAAAACCGGCGGTGGAGCGGCTCACTCGCTGGAATTACCGGCTGTCGCGCGACGCCATCCAGGTCGTCTGGTTCCGCGCTTGGGTGGATGCACTCGGCGACCGGGTCTTTGCACCGCGGATCCCGACCACGGCGCGCGCGGCCATTGGGTCACGCTGGAGCCTGCCGGCGCTCATCGCGCTCCTCCGCGCCCCCGACACGACGTTCGGGGCCAATCCGGCCGCGTCGCGCGACGCGATGCTGCTGGCCGCACTGGACGATGCGGAGCGCGTGGTGCTCAAGACGTACGGTGCCGACTCGACGGGCTGGCGGTGGGGGGCGCTGCATACGGCGCGGTTCCCGCACCCCGTGTCCACGGCGTTCGACCTGCCGGCGGTGTCGCGCGCCGGCGATGCCAATACCGTCTACGCGTCAGGCGGCGCCGGCGACCGGCAGACCCACGGTGCCTCGTACCGGGAGATCATCGACCTCGCCGACTGGGACCGGTCCGTCGTGACCAGCGTGCCGGGGCAGAGCGGACAGCCAGGCAGCCCGCATTACGGCGACCTGTTGCCACTCTGGGGAGACGACAGGTACTTCCCGATGGTCTACAGCCGCACGGCCGTGGAGCGGGCAACCCGGCACGTATTATTGTTGCAGCCCGCCGCCGGGGACAAAAGGTAGTGGGCAGTGGTTGCGCTGGTTGCGCCCGCTGGGAGCGGGCGCGCACTCTTTGAGGGACCTCTTTCCAGTCGATCAATGCCAATTCGCCACGCCACCCTTGTTCTTGCCGCGTTCGCGCTCGCCGCGTGCGATGCTGGCTCCTCGCGCACGAGCGCGGTGCCAGCCGCTGCACCCGCCGCCGACGTCCAGTTTCTGCACCCGTTTGGCGCGCCGACGCGTCCGTTCTCCCCTGCCGTGCGAGTGGGGAACCTGATTTACCTCGCCGGCCAGGTCGGCACCGACGCCTCGGCAGGCGGCGCGGTGGTGAGCGGCGGCATCGCGGCCGAGACGAAGCAGGTGATGGAGAACATCAAGCGCGTCACGGAAGCGGCGGGCTCTTCCATGGATCGCCTGGCGAAGTGCACGGTCTTCATGGCCGACATGAAGGAGTGGGATGCGATGAACGAGGTGTACCGCACCTTCTTCACGGCGCCCAACTTCCCGGCGCGCTCCGCGCTCGGGGTCAACGGCCTCGCACTGAACGCACGGGTCGAGATCGAGTGCATCGCGGTCGCCAAGTGACCGACGGTCAAGCGACGCGAAGGGCGGTCGGGGTACGGAACCGGGTGAACGTCGTGCTGGCATTCGCCTTGGCTCTCATGTTGCTCGCGCCAACGGCTGGACGCGCGCAGACTGTTCGTGCCGGACGCGTGGTCACCGACTCCCTCTGGTCGTACGCGCTCGGCACCTACAAGAAGGTGCAGGTCTACCTGCCGCCTTCGTACGACGCGTCGTCGGCGCGCTACCCGGTGGCGTACTACCTGCACGGGTGGAGCGGGGACGAGTCCAACTGGGTGAAGGCGGGGCGCATCAACACGTCCATGGACACTCTCGTGGCGGGCGGGATGCGCGAGATGATCGTGGTGATGCCGGACGGCGACGACTCGTGGTGGACGACGTCCATTGCGCTGCCAGACGTCCCTGGCTGCCTGCGCACGCTGCCGAACTACGCCGGCGACGGCAGCGCGTACTGTGTGCCTTGGCCGCACTACGACGACTACGTCAACTACGACCTCGTGCGATACGTGGATGCCACCTATCGCACCCGGGCTGACCGCGCGCACCGCGGCATCGCCGGGCTCAGCATGGGCGGGTTTGGTGCCGTGCTGCTCGCCCTGCAGTATCCGGAGACATTTGCCGCCGCCGCATCGCACTCGGGCGTCGTCTGGCCGCTGGAGTGGGCGCCCGAGGGCGTGCTGAGTCGTCCCGTGGGAACGCCCGACTCGACGTGGAGCCGGATCTGGAGCAACGCGGTAGGAAAGAGCATACGCTCGGTGTTCGGCCGCGACACCGCGGCCTGGTACGCCCGAGATCCCGCCCGTATGCTCGACCGCGCCAGGGCGCGAGGCGCCATGCTGCCGGCGCTCAAGGCCGACTGCGGCACGGGCGATCCTTTCCTCGCGGGCAACCGCGCCTTCCGCGATGCCCTGCGCGCGCGCGGCGTGACGCTGGCGTACGACGAGCATCCGGGCGTGCATGACTGGGCGTACTGGCGCACGCACGCACGCGAGAGCCTGGCATGGCTCGCGACGCAGATCGCCGCACCGTAATCTTCGTCCGTGGCTGATTTCTTTCCCCGCAAGACCATCGCCTGGGAGGTCGTCGAGGATCCGACGATGCTCCGGCGCCTCTCCAGCTCGCTGCCGGAGATGGCGCTCCTTACGGGCGTCACCCTCCGGCTCTACCGCGCTTACGTGTTCTCGCACGGGTCGCCGGAGAGCGGGCTCTGGGTGGGGTCCACGCTCGTCATTGGGGCAGTGCTGCTACTCGTGCTGCTGACGGCGCACCTGGCCAACTTCACGGTCCGGCACTGGTGGTGGCGCGCGCCGATGTTCGCCGCGCTCGAAGCGGGTACCGAGATCATCATGTCGCTCGTGCTCACCACCGTGGGGCTCGAGAAGATGGGCGCCGGCGTGGCGGATTTCAGCGACTGGCTGCCGAGCGCCATGCAGGTGCTGGCGTGGCGCGTGCTGCTCATCATCCCCTTCACGGCGTTGCTGGCGCTGGTGGTCACCGTGGTGCGCCGCCTGCTGCTCGCGAGCGAGCACCGTTCCTCCACCGCCCAGCGCGTATCCGAGGCCCGGCGCGCGGACACCGAGACACCGCCGGCACCGCCCGCACCGCCGGCCTGAGACTCACCTCACTGGCAGGACCTATGACACGTCTTTCGCGAATCGCCCTCGCCGCGACCCTCCTGTGGGCCGCCACGCCGATTGCCGCCCAGCGCTCGTCCGGCCGGCTGGCCGACCAGCGTCGTCCGTTCGGCACGCTGCGCGAGCAGGCCGCACGCCAGCAGCGCTGGCTCGAGACCCGAATGAAGACGGTCCTGCCCGCGCTCATGCGGTCGCACGGCATCGACATGTGGATCGTGCCGATGCGCGAGTACGCGGAGGACCCGGTCTTCTCGTCGCTCGTGTCGCCGACGACCTTCGCCGCACGGCGCCGCACGATCTACGTGATGTTCGACAAGTGCTCGTCGTCCGGCCGCACGGACCCGGGAGACGGATCGTGCATCGAGCGCGTCGCGCTTGGCGGCTCGTCGCAGGGCGGCGTCTGGCAGGCGATGCGCTCCACGCTGGCGGTGGAAGCGCCGGTCGGCGGCCAGCAGGCCGAACTGTGGGGCGACGAGCAGTGGAAGCTGCTCAAGAAAGTGGTGGACGAGCGCAACCCGCGGGTGATCGGCATCGACTACTCGCGCACCTTCGCCTTCTCCGACGGGCTGACGCACGGCGAGTACCTGGGCATGACCGAGGCGCTGGGCGACCGTTGGACCGCCCGGCTGAAGCCGGCGGAGGAACTGCCCCTGCAGTTCATCGCGTCGCGCGTGGCCGACGAGGACGCGTTCTACGGCGAGGTGATGCAGCTCGTCTGGGAGCTGATCGGGGAGATGTACTCGTCCAAGGTCATCGTTCCCGGCAAGACGAAGTCGAGCGACCTGGTCTGGTGGTGGAGGCAGCGCCTGAACGATCTCGGGCTGGGGACATGGTTCCAGCCGAGTATCGAGGTGCAGCGTGCGGGGGCGACGGAGGAATCGCTGGAGGGCGACCCCATTATCCAGCGCGGCGACGTGCTGCATTGCGATGTGGGGATCACGGCGCTGGGCCTCAACACCGACACCCAGCACATGGCGTACATGCTGAAGTCGGGAGAGACGGCGGCGCCGGCGGGGCTGCAGAAGGCGCTCGAAAACGGCAATGCCCTCCAGGACATCGTGATGGCGGAGATGCGGCCCGGCCGCAGCGGGAACGAGATTCTCACGGCAGCGCGCGCGCAGATGACGGCGCGCGGCATCTCCGGCACCATCTACTCGCACGCCATTGGGATGCATGGGCATGGCGCGGGACCGCTGGTGGGGCTGTGGGACTACCAGGAGGGAGTGCCCGGGCGCGGCGACTCGAAGGTGATTGCCAACATGTGGTATTCCATCGAGCTGCAGGCCACGACGCCCGTGCCCGAGTGGAACGGACAGCGGGTGCAGATGGCGCTCGAGGAAGACATGATCATCGGGACCGACGGCACGCCGCGCTGGGTGCGCGGCCAGCAGAAGAAGCTCTGGCTGGTGAGGTAGGCGGATGAAGAAAGAACTGATCGTCGTTGGCGACCGCGTCCTCATTCGCATGGAGGACGGGGAAGAGCGCACCAAGGTCGGGCTGTACCTCCCCGCTACGGCGGTGGAGGGGCAGCAGGTGCAGGGCGGCACCATCGTAGCCACGGGGCCGGGGCAGCCGCTACCCGCCGTCGAGGACCATCTCGACGAACCGTGGCGCATCACCTCGGGCCCGCAGACGAAGCACGTGCCAATGCAGGCGCGCGTGGGCGACTATGCGCTGTTCTTCCGCAAGGCGGCGGTGGAGATCACGTTCGAGGGCGAGCGCTACCTGGTGGTGCCGCAAGCGGCGATCCTGACATTGTCGCGCTGAGCCGCCGTCGCCGGAACACACCGGCGCTGGCGATGGTTTATTCTCAAGTAAGGCGCCGATGGCACGACGTACCGGTTCGTGCGCCGATGAGCAGGTGGACCCCCCAATCAGGAATACGCGTCAGATGATGTATCCGGAACCGATGGTCGCGCCGATGCGCGAAGAGCTGACCCGCCTTGGCGTGCAGGAACTCCGCACGGCGGCCGACGTCGCCGAAGCGCTCGGCAATGCGAAGGGGACGGCGCTCGTCGTCGTCAATTCGGTCTGCGGCTGCTCGGCGCGCAACGCGCGCCCGGCAGTGGAAGCGGCGCTGCAGCATGCGGTGAAGCCCGACCAGCTGTACACAGTCTTCGCCGGCCAGGACGTGGACGCGACGAAGGCGGCGCGCGCGTTCTTCACCGGCTATCCGCCGTCGTCGCCATCGATCGCGCTGCTCAAGGATGGCCGCATCGTGACGATGCTCGAGCGCCATCAGATCGAAGGCCGCACCGCGAGCGAGGTCGCGCAGGATCTCGTGACCGCGTTTGATCGGCATTGCGCGGCCAGCGTGGCCTGAAAAAAAGGTGCGCCAAGACTCTGGCGCGAATTGACAAGTTGATTGTAGCTTGTGCGTTACCAATGCGAACGTGGCATTGGTCATCGCGGCGGCTCACGCCGCCAGCGGACAAGAGGACCGGCTTCCGGGAGCCGGTCCTTCTTGTTAACGCAGAGAGACAACAGAGAAACAACAGAGAGACAACAGAGAGACAACAGAATGCCGCGTGTCCTGTTGTCTCTCTGTTGTCTTTCTGTTGTTTCTCTTTACATTTCAAAGTACATATGACTCGCCCTGACTCCCTGGCTGATCATGCCGCCGACCAACTCGCGTTCATCCGCGATACGATGGTGCGCGCGGGGCGATTTACCGCCGTCTCGGGTGCGGGCACGGTAGGTACGGGAATCATCGGCAGTATTGCGGCAGTCTTGGCGCCGCGGACCCCGTCGCCGGAGCAGTGGCTTGTGGTCTGGCTCGTGGCGGCGGCGTTCGCCATTGTCGTCTCGCTCGGCGCCATGGCGCGCAAGGCGAGTCGCTCGGGACAGTCGTTGCGTGCAGGGCCGGCACGGACATTCGCGCTTGCCTTTGCGCCTCCCCTCGCCGCCGGCGCGCTGCTGACCGCGGCGCTCGCCGGCGCCGGCGTGTGGCAGCTGCTGCCGGGTACATGGCTGGTCTGCTACGGCGCCGCCGTCGTCTCAGGCGGCGCCTTCTCGGTGCGTACGGTGCCGGTGTTCGGCACGGTGCTTGTCATTCTCGGCGCGGCCGCGCTCTTCCTGCCGGTCGCGACGCATGCCTGGATCCTGGGCGCCGGCTTCGGTGCGGCGCACCTGCTGTTCGGCTTTCTGATTGCGAGGTATCACGGTGGCTAAGGCAACCTCTTCCGCCGCAAAACGCGGCGACCGCAAGCCGACGCCCACGGCGCCGCTGGCGCCCGTGCTCGGCGGCGAACCCGTGCCCTCTGCGCTCGACAAGCTCATCCACGACCGCGTGCGACTGGGCATCATCAGCGCCCTCGCCGTAAACGACCGCCTCAGCTTCACCGACCTACGCGACCTGCTGGCGCTCACCGACGGCAACCTGAGCGTGCACGCGCGCAAGCTCGAGGACGGCGGGTACGTCACCTGCACCAAGGGTTTCGACGGCCGTGTGCCGAAGAGCGAGTTCCGCCTCACCGCGGCCGGCAAGCGTGCGCTGGAGCGCTATCTGGGACATATGGAAGCGCTGATCGAAGCGACTAGAGGACGGTAGGAAAAGAGAGACAACAGAGAAACAACAGAGAGAAAACAGAGAGACAACAGAGGGGCGACGGCCTGATTTCGCGCCGAACGATCGCCGCCCACTTCTGTTGTCTCTCTGTTTTCTCTCTGTTGTTTCTCTGTTGTCTCTCTTATCTGAGTTGTGCCACCGCCGCTTCTACGTCCGCCTTACTCACCGTCGTAGGCAACCGCATGCCCCGCTCACCGGCCTTGCTCGGCACCACGGTGGACGCCACACTGCCGTCGGCGGCGAGGCGCACGAGGGCCGTGGCGGTGTTATGCTCGCCGGCGCCCTGCGTGACGTGCAGCGCCAGCAGCCACCGGCCTTCGCTGGGCCACTGTTTCTTGAGCGCAAAGGCGCCTTCGCGCGACAGCGGCACGAAGCTGAGCGTGATCGTGCGACGCTGACCGTTCACGATCCCCTCGGCGGTTCCACTCACCGGCAGCCCCACGGGCGTGTTGTGATGGAAGGCGTGCACCACGAGGAATGCGTCGCGCCCCTGCGGATCGAACGGGTTGCCCGGGTACTCGATGGTGATCCAGGGCGGTCCGGCCATCGCGGGCGTGGCAATGACGAGCAGCAGCGGAACCACGGCGAGGCGCAGCAGTCTGGTAAACATCCTTCCTCCTGATTCGGGGGGACGCACCCGCCCCGCACCCCCGCAATCACGGCGGTGCACCGGCAGGCGAAGAGTTGTCGTTACGGCGAGGTCGCGGTCACTCGCCCCTTGAACGTGCGCACGGTAATGGTGGCCCCAGAGGTGGCGCCGCCGAGGTTCCGGGAGATTCCGCCAGGTGCCTTGGTGGGATCAGCCGTCGATCGCAAGCCGAAGAGATCGCTGACAGCAGCGGCAACCATCAGCGTCGCATTGACCGAGCGCGGAAGCAGGAGATCCACGTGGCCGGCGTGTGAATCAACGGCCAGCACGCCGCCGTCGCCGATGCCGCCTTCATAGCGCACATCGCCGGTCACCGTCTCGATGCGACCGCGGCGCGTGAATCCGCCCCCGCGAACCGTCACCCGTCCGCTGACCGTGGCGATGGCGCCGTCCTCCGCGCCGCCGGTGAACTCGACGCGCCCGGTGGCGGTCTTCAGCCGCAAGTACTCCGGCGACGCCTGGACGACGAGATCGCCGCCCATCGTCTCGGCGGTGAGCTCGGGCGCGGTGCCATGGATGCGCACGGTCCCCGACGCGGAGCCGCAGTCGAGCGGACCGCTGGTACCGTCGACCTGTACGTCGGCATCACCGCCGCGAATCCAGAGGCGCGCCCGCCGCGGGACCTTTACCAAGAGGTCGGCCATCGCCTGTACGCCGTCGCCCTCGACGCCGCCTTTCACGCCCTGGCGGCCGCCGCCAAAGTAGAACTGCGACTTTGCGGAGATGGTGCCCGTGACGACGATCGAGTCGACGTCCCACCCGACGATGCGCACAGAGCCGGACGAGACGAAGAATTTGAACATCCCGTTCGGGTCGAGCGGGAGCCGCCGGTCGATCTTCTGTTGGGCGGGGACCGCCGCCAGCGGCACGACGCTGCAGGCGAGCATCAGGAGGGAGCGCAGTCGCATGGTTGGTTCCTAGCTGGAGCGGAGCGGGAGTTCGTTGGCGCGCCGCAGGAGGTCGAGCTTCTGGCGGTACACGGAGTCGAGCAGGTCCATCAGGTCGCGGCTTGCAGGGTCCTTCTCAAACGCGGCGCGCGCCTCACCGATGGCACGGTCGATGGTGCGCAAGCTCTCCTCGACGGCCTGCACGGTTGCCGGCGACAGGCGAGACCGCCGCGCCTGGAGCACGCGCTCCAGGTCAACGGAGGCGGCGTCGTAGTCGGCCCAGACGCTTCGCGCGACCTGGCGTGCTGCGCCGACGTTACCCGGCGAAGTGGCGCCTGGCGTCGAGGGCGAAGCCGCGGTGGTCGTGGCAGCCGTGGGCGCGGCAGCCGTTGCAGGTGCGTCCGCCTCACTGCGCATCACGAGCACCGTCGTCGCCGAGCTGCCAACCACCAGAACTGCCGCGGCAGCGGCGAGGCGCCAGCGACTTGACGCCCGGCGTCGCGCTGTCGGCGTCTGAGCGCCCATCGGCACAACGCGTGCCTCTTCGATACGTGCCCGAATCGCCGGCCATGCGGCGGCGGCGGGCGCGACCTCGCGCGGCAGGTCGTCCGCGGCACGCTGCAGGGCGTCGAGGCGCGGATCGTCTGGAGAAAGGCGGTGGTCGGTCATGATTCGAGTACCTCAATGAGCAGCTTGCGGGCGCGATGCAGTTGGGCCCGCACGGTAGCGGCGGCGATGCCCTGCATCTCGGCGATTTCCTCGTGCAGGTAGCCCTCGATGTCGTGCAGCACGAAGGCGGCGCGTGCACCGGCGGGAAGGCGCGCAATGGCACGCTCGAGATCTATGCGCGCATCGGGGTCGTCCGTGACGAACCCTCGGGCGGCATCCACACCCAGGGACTCTGGCTCGTCACTGGTGACCACCCGCGCCTCCCGCCGCAGTTCGCTGCGTCTGGAAACGAGATAGACATTCACGGCAACCCGGTGCATCCAGGAGCCCAGCGCGCTCTCGCCCCGGAAGGACGGGAGCTTCTCCCAGATGCGCACGAAGACATCCTGTAATAGCTCCTCCGCCCCCCGCCCTCCTGTCAGGCGGATGCAGAGCGCGTTCACACGCCCCACATGCGTCCGGTACAGCCGCTCGAACGCGTCCACGTCGCCGCGCTGGGCGCGGGCAATGTCGTCATCCATCGGCGACGGAATGGAGAAGGAGGCGGGGAGCGGGGGCATGGGGGGTCGGCATTGAGATGCCGCAGCACGGCCGAGCGTTTAAACCGGACTAAAGTAACGGAAAAGCGCACGGCGTACGGCCGTGACTCGCCGTACGCCGTGCATCTGTTGTTTCTCTGTTGTCTCTCTGTTGTCTCTCTGTTTCTTGTCTGTTAGCTCAGCTCTGCCTGATCCACCTGGCCAGTTCCCGCATCGTCGGCCGTTTGCCGTACATCAGCAGGCCCACGCGATAGATGCGCGCCGAAAGCCAGACGCAAACGGCACACGTTACGGCCACACCGGTCAGCGTCCCGGCCAGTTCGTACCATGGGATGGAAATGGCGCTCATCCGCATGGGCATGATGACCGGCGCCGAGAAGGGGATCCAACTCACGACCTCCGCCAACCGGCTCGTCGGGTTGATCATGACGGGCTGTGCGAAGATGATGCTGAAGACGAGCAGCATTACGACCGGCTGCGCCGCCTGGTTGGCGTCTTCCTGGCTCGAACACATCGCGCCCACGGCCGCAAACAACGCCGCGTACAGGCCGTAGCCGAGGATGAAGAAGAGCACCAACGCCACGATCAGCATCGGTGGCACCTGCGGCAGGGGCAGGTTGGGCACGGCGGGCATTCCAAGCGCCGCGAAGATCTGCACACGGAACTGATAGAGCCCCCATGCGCTGCCCAGCCAGACGGCTTGCTGGAGGAGCCCCACGGCACCGACGCCGATCACCTTGCCGGCGAGCAGCACGTCGGTGGACACCGACGACACGATGACCTCGGCCACGCGCGTCGTCTTCTCCTCGAGCACGCCGCGCAGGATGTTCTGGCCGTAAAGCACGATCATCATGTAGAGCAGGAAAGCGATCAGGAACCCGAAAATCGCGCTCCCGATGCCCGAACCGCCGCGTCCCTTGTCGGTGATGCGCTCCGCGCTCATGTCGATCTTCACGCGGGTAAGCGACTCGACGCGCTTGGGATCGAGCCCCTCGCGCTCGAGGCGCTGCCCCAGAATGGCCGAGCGAAGTGCGTTCTGGATGATCTCCAGTTCGTTGAGGGAGGACGCGTTGCGCCCGGCGTAGCGCGCCTTCTGCTCCTGAATGGTGACGGAGTCGACCACCAGGTACCCGCGTCGCGTCTTCGCCATCACGTCCTTGGTGGCGAGCGACTCGGCGGCGGCAACCTCGCTCGGCGCGACCACCACCACCTGTGTCGCGGCCGCATCGCCCATCGGGCCACCGTTCAGGCGCGTCGCTATGCGATCGCCAAGCCCGGTGCTCGTAGCGTCGATGATGCGGATGTCGGCGACGCGCACGTCCTTCATGCCCCGCACCGACAGGTAGGCGGGCAGCACCATGATGACGCCGAAGAAGACCGGGCCAAAGATGGTTACGATGATGAACCACTTGGTGCGGACGCGCTCGAGGAACTCGCGCTTGATGACTGCCCAGAGCTTACCCATGGCCTTGCATCCCCTCCTCCACGCCAGTCGCCCCGACCCGGTCGAGGAAAATCTGGTGGAGCGACGGCTGGATCAGCTCGAAGCGCTGCACCTGCGCGCCGGCGCCCACGAGGCGCTGCAGCAGCAACTGCGGATTGCCGCCCGCTGTCATCTCGATCTCGAAGTAGCGGTTGTTGTCGTCCATCTTGAGCACGAGCGCGCGATCCGCGAGGATGGCGGTGACGTCGGCGTTCGGATCTCCGCCCAACGACAGCGCCACGTTGAGCTTGTGGTGCTCCGACTTGACGCCGGTGACGGTGCCATCGAGCACCTTCTCGCCGCGAGCGATGATGCAGACCGAATCGCAGAGGCGCTCGGCGTTATCCATGAGATGGGTGGAGAAGACCACCGTCTTGCCGCGGCGCTTCAGGTCCACCACGACGTCCTTGAGCGCCTGCGCATTGATCGGATCGAGGCCACTGAACGGTTCGTCGAGGATCACGACGTCCGGGTCGTGCAGCAGCGTGCCGATGAACTGGACCTTCTGCTGCATGCCGCGGGAGAGTTCGTCCACCTTGGCGTTGCCCCAGTCCTTCTCGGGGCTCTTGAGCGAGAGGAGTTCAAGCCATTCGGTGATGCGGCGGTCGGCTGTCTTGCCGTCCACGCCCTTGAGCTCGGCGAGGAAGCGCAGGAGGCGGCGTACCTGCATCTTCTTGTAGAGGCCGCGCTCTTCGGGCAGGTAGCCGAGGCGGTCGAGCAGGCCGGGCGTGAGGTGGGGCGAGCCCAGCACGGTGATCGAGCCCGAATCAGGGGCGATCACGTTGAGGATCATCCGGATGGTAGTGGTCTTGCCGGCGCCATTGGGCCCCAGCAGGCCATAGACCGAACCGCGCGGTACCGCGAGCGAGAGGTCGCGCACCGCGACGTGCTCGGCAAACCGCTTGGTGATCCCCCGGAGTTCGAGGGCGAGTTCAGGCATAGGTCCTGACGTTGAGGTTCGAACGAATATAGGGCTTCCCTATACCGGTGCAGGGGAAGGGTGCAGGGTGTGGGAAGGGGAAAGGTGCAGGGTGCAGGAAGGGGAAGGGTGCAGGGTGTGGAAAGGGGCAGGGGGCCACGCCTTGAGACCAATACGCAATTAGGTGACACTACGCTCATGCTGCGCCGATTGATTCTCGCTTTCGCCGTGCTTGCCGCTGCCTGCGGGCCTCGTGGCGACCAGCCCGACGCGTCAAGACTGCTCGTCGCCTTCAACGCGGGCTCCTTGGCGCGCCCCATGCGGGCGGCGCTTGATTCCTTTGCCGCGCGCGAAGGTGTGCAGGTGCAGCAGGAGAGCGCCGGCTCGCTCGAGACGGCGCGCAAGCTCACCGAACTGGGTTCGGTGCCCGACATCATCGCGCTCGCGGACGAAGAGGTCTTTCCGCAGCTGCTCATGCCGGACCACGTCTCGTGGTACGTGCAATTCGCCCACAACCGAATGGTGCTGGCGCACACGCCCCGGGCGCGCGGGGCCGATGAGATCACGGGGGACAACTGGTGGCAGGTGCTGCAGCGCGACGGCGTCGAGACGGGGCGCAGCGACCCCCAGCTCGACCCGAACGGCTATCGCACCCTGCTCGTGTTGCAGCTTGCCGAGCGTCACTACGCGCAGCCGGGGCTCGCCGAGCGGCTTTTGCGGGCCATGCCGACGCGCAACGTGCGCCCCAAGGAGTCCGACCTCGTCGGACTGCTTGAGGCAGGCGAGTTCGACTACATCTGGTCGTATGAATCCATGGCGCGGAACCTGGGGCTGAACTTCGTGCAGCTCCCCCAGGCCATTGACCTGTCGTCGCCAGCCGACTCCGCACTGTACGCGATGGCCCGAGTGAAGGTGCGAGGCAAGGGCGCCGACTCGGTGGAGTTCCGCGGTCGACCCATCGTCTACGCGCTCTCGGTGCCGACGGCGGCGCCGCACCGTGCGATCGCCGAGCAATTCGTGCGGTACCTGCTCTCTGTCGACGGGCGGCGCGTGCTGCGGGGGCAGGGGCTCGACGCGTTGGAGGTGCCCGGTGTGGTGGGCACTGGCGCTCCGGCCGGGCTGGTGCCATGACGTCGTCGATGGCGGTGCCGACGCCGCCCGGCCGCGGACTGCAGCGGATCGTCGCGGTGCTGGCGGCGCTTGCCAGCTCGCTCCTGCTGCTCTTCCTTGCCGTTCCGATCGGGCAGTTGATCGGAGCGGGCGGCGCCGATGGCGTGCGGCAGCTGGCCAGCGACGCCGAACTTCGCGGCGCACTCTCGCTGACCGCCATCACCGCCACCGCGGCGACGCTGCTCGGCGTCCTCGGCGGTACGCCGCTGGCCTATCTCCTGGCGCGCCGCGAGTTCCGTGGACGCGCCGTGCTCTCGGCCGTACTGGACCTACCACTGTTGATCCCACATCCTGTGGCCGGCATTGCCCTGCTGCTCCTGCTCGGGCGCGAGTCGGCGGTGGGCGGGACCATGCTTGCCGCCGGTCTTCGCGTGGTGGGGACGCCGCTCGGCATCGTCGCCGCCATGTTGTTCGTGGCGGCACCGCTCTTCATCAGCGGCGCGCGGGAGGCGTTTGCGCGGGTGGACCCGCGTTTCGAGGCCGTGGCGCGCACGCTGGGCGATCCGCCGCTGCGCGCCTTCCTCCGCATCACGCTCCCGCTGTCGCGGCGCGGGCTCATCGCCTCGGCGGTGGTGATGTGGGCGCGCGCCGTCAGCGAGTTCGGCGCCATCGTCGTGCTCACGTACAACCCGAAGGTGGCGAGCGTGCTGAGCTACGACCGCTTCACCAGCTTCGGCTTGCGCGAGGCGCTTCCCGTGGCGGCGGTGCTCGCCGTGCTCGCGCTGATTCCGCTCACCGCCCTGCGCACCCTGAGGGGTGCCGACGACGGGATGACGCGATGATCGAGTGCCGTGCCCTCGGTGCGCGCCACGGTGCGTTCGAGCTCGCGGACGTGTCGTTCACCGTGCCCACCGGGCAGTACGGCGTGGTCATCGGCCCGGCCGGATCGGGCAAGACGACGCTGCTCGAGACCATCGCTGGCGTGGTGCCGGCCACGTCGGGCCAGCTCTGGATGCACGGGCGCGACTGCACGCTGCTGGCTCCGGAGGCACGGGGGCTTTCGCTCGTCTATCAGCACGCCTTTCTCTTCCCGCACTTGAGCGTCGCGGCCAACATCGCCTACGGGGCCGCCTCCGCGGAGGTCGCTGAAGAGGTGGCGCGCCGTTTCGGTGCTGATGCGCTGACGGGGCGCCCCGTGCGCGCTCTCTCCGGCGGCGAACGGCAGCTGGTGGCATTGGCACGTGCCTTCGCACGCCGTCCGGCGGTGGTGTTGCTTGACGAGCCGTTCAGCGCGCTCGACCCGCGCCGTCGCACGATCGTGCGCCGCGAGGTGCGGGCGTTGCACCGCGAATGGGGCGTCACCACGCTGCAGGTGACCCACGACTTTACCGAGGCAGGGCTGCTCGGCGACGTGGCCGTCCTGCTCGATGGCGGTCGCGCGCTGCAGTCCGGCGCTCCGGACGAGGTCTTTCGCCGGCCGGCTTCACCCTACATCGCAGAGTTCCTGGGCGCCGAGAACGTGCTGGCCGGCACGCTACGCGTCCTTGATGAAAAGGCGCCCGACTGGCTCGAGGGGGAGTCGGCGCCCATCGCGCACGGCTACCGCGCCATCGAGTTCACGACCGGACCGCTGACGGTCTACACGGTTGGTGACTTCCCGCAGGGCGACGGCTATGCTGTCATTCGCGCCGAGGAGATCGTACTGTCGCTTGATCCGCCCACCGGCTCAGCGCGCAACCGGTTCCGCGGCGTCGTGACGGAACGGGCCACGCTGGGAGCCCTGACACGCGTGACTGTGGACGTGAACGGCGTTCCCCTCGTGGCCTCATTGACGACGCGCTCCGCCAAGGAACTGTCGCTCGCGGTCGGCATGGAGGTGACGGCATCATTCAAAGCGATGGCCGTGCACCTCTGCTGACGGTCCGCTTACCGCATTGCCCCCATCATCCGTCCCCATAGCCGCACGAGCATTTGTCGCGGCAGGACGCGGGCCATGAGGGCCATCGCCTGCGTGCGTCCACCCACGAACGCCGTGGTGGAACGACCGCGCCGGATGGCGGCGAGCATGCAGGCGGCAACCTCGGTCGCGGGCATCAGGTGCTCGCCCTCGACTCTCTTCACTCCGCTCGACGCCTGGAACCCCGTATCCGTGCCGCCGGGGCAGATGGTGATGACGCGCACGGCGCTCGACGCCATTTCCTCCGCCAGCGCCTCGCTGTAGCTCAACACAAACGCCTTCGAGGCGGCGTACGCGGCCATTCCGGGCAGCGGCTGCAGTGCCGCGGAGGACGCCACGTTGACCAGCGTGCCGCCCGACCCCTGTTGCGCCATGCGACGCACCGCCCGGGCGGACGCGTCCGCCAGGGCTTCGATATTGACGGCCACGACTCGCGATTGCGTGGAGTCCGGGACGTCTCGTACATCGCCGCGCGCGCCAATGCCCGCGCAGTTCACCAGGCCCGCCAGCGGACCGTCGTCGATGGCACGGGCGACGAAGGTGCGTCCATCAGCCGTCGACAGGTCGGCGTGTACCAGCGTCGTTCCGGGGCATTCCTGCCGCAGCGCCTCCAGTCCCGGCGCATCGCAATCGATCGCGACGACCGAGTATCCCTCGGCGTGCAGCATTGTTGCCAGTGCCTTGCCGATTCCACTGGACGCACCCGTTACGATCCAGCGCCCGCCGACGGGCGCCGTGCTTCGCGCCAGTTCAATGAGCCCGCGGCGCCGCGCCACGACGGGCGCATACCCCAGCGCACCGAGCCGCGCGCCGCTGGCCAACAGGACGTCGGAACTCAGGCACTGCACCGACAGCGGCAGCGCGCGCCGCAGCGCGCGGGCCGGCGCGGTGAACAACGCGGGCAGCGCGATCGTCCCTGCCGGCCTGCCCGTGATCTCGCCGAGTTCGCGAAAGAGCGAGCCAAGCGACACCGGCTCGTTGTCCGTCGCGAAGTAGGTCTGGCCTTGGGCGGCGTTGTTGGTCCCGGCGAGCTGCAGCGCGTCGCACAGGTCATCGACGTGAATGACGCTGACACGTCCCGGGAAGTTGACACGCGTGGAGAGCTTTCCGGCGCGCACCATGCCCAAAAAGACCCGCAGGTGGCTGTCGGCGCGCATCTGCGGACCGTACACCCATGTGGGACGCACGATGGAGAACGGGAGGCCGGAGGCCGCCACGAGCCGTTCGCCCTCGAGCTTGCTCGCACCGTATGACGTGAGCGGGTGCGGTGGCGAATCCTCGTTCAGCGGCTCCGTGCAGCGATCTCCAGGCATGCGATCCACCGCGCCGATCGAACTCGCGTAGACGATGCGCTGCGGGGCACACCCACGAAGCGCCTCGAGCAGTCGCTCGGTGGCGCGCACGTTGCTGCGGGCGGCCGCCTTGCCACCGGCGACGGAAGCGTTCGCCGCAAGATGAAAGACGAGCGCTCCCTGCCCGCAGGCCGTGGCAATGGCTTCAAGCGGTGCCTCGGTGAGGTCCAGTGCGTGGCATTCCACCCGATCGCGCAGGGGCGCGGGAAGCGTTTCGGGGTGCCGTGCGATCGCGACGAGGTGCGCCGGCTGGCCGTGGACACCATCGCGCGCCAGCCGCTCGAGTAGGTGGCTTCCGATGAAGCCGGTCGCTCCGGTGATCACCACGCGCGTCATGAGGCGATTCCGTGCAACTCGACGCAGGCCGGTTTCGACGCGGCCGACGCGCACCAGGACGTCGCTGCGACGACGGGCAGCAGGATCGGTCCCAACGCAGTCGCCACGCGAGTCCACGCCGCACGCGGACCCGCTTCGGCGAGCCGCCCCTTCTTGGCCCGATTATAGAAGTAGTTGTGGCTTCCGGTCAGCAGGTTGAGCAAGGTCTGATACCAGCCGAAGATCTCGTACTCGGCATTCCACCAATACGGTGTGACAGCGCTAAAGCCCGCCTGTTGCATGCGGGCCTCGAGTCCCTCGGGACTGAAGTGCGTGAGGTGCCGGGGAATGTCCGCGTAGCACCAGTGCGTGCCGCCGACATCAGCCTGCAGGGAATCAAGGTTCGGCACGCTAACGTAGAGCACGCCACCCGGTCGCAGCAACCGTCGGGCCAGTGCGAGCGTCGCCACTGGGTCCGGTACGTGCTCGAGCGCATGCCACATCGTGATCGCGTCCAGCGATCCGTCGGCGATGCCCGCCTCGACGACCGCGCGTTCGTGAAACGGCGCCGCGACGAATCGCACGCCGGCGTTCGTGTCGCCAAACCGCGCGTTCGCTGCGTTCGGCTCAAAGACCGACACGTCACAGCCCGTCGCGGCCAGCGTGTTGGCGAAGGCGCAGGCACCCCCGCCGACGTCGGCGACCTGTGGCCGCCGGTCGGCGGGGAGAAGCGGACGGACACGCGCCACCCGCTGACGGATGAAGCGCCGCAGCAAGGCGCGCTGCAGGGCGTTCATGGTCTCGCGCTGCACGTCGGGCGTGATCACGCGCGCCGCATCGCCCGGCACGGGTTCCGTGCGAGCAATCGCGCACGAGGTGCAGAGCACGGCATGGCAATCGCCGAGTTCGCGCACATCGGCGCTCGTGCGCAGGGGCAGCGTGAGCTGGTGCTCGGCGCCCGCGCCGCAAAGGGAACAGGATGCTGGTGCGCCGACAGCTGAACGCGCCCCGCGCGAACGCCAGATCTCGAGGTTGTGGGCGGAGCGGGAGCAGAGGCCGATGGTGTGGCCGACGTGTGTCAGCTGCCTGGCCAGCCAGTGCCCAACCAACAGGCCTCCTCGCGCCGTGCGCTGTACCGCCATGGTCAGCTCCCCTCCGGACGGCAACCCGGAACCGTCCGCTGCACGTCCATCACCAAATAGTGCTCGTCTCGATATACGAGCACGCCGCCGCCGGGTATCACGGACTCCGCCGGCAGGACGTAGTAGTCCACGCGGTCCGCGGCCAGCCGCGCCAGCCGCGCGCACGTTGGATGGGAATACGGCCTCGGGTCGAACCGGTGCGGTCCCCTGACGATGACTCCCAGCGTTGCGAGCCGAGCCACGGCCTCCGGCACGTATTTGCGCACATACATCAACTGATTGATGTCGTGCACTGTCACGTACGCTCCACGGCGTGTGACGAGCCGAAAGCGTACCCAGTTCGAATTCACCGGTGGAATGGCAAAGAGGCTGCCGGGCGGCGACGCGCTGAGCGCCCACTGCATCACGCCGGTCTCCTTGGGCGCCGGTAACGACAAGTGCAGTCGCGCACTGATGCGGGCGGGTCTGTCCGGCAGCCACGCCGCTCCCGGCGGCTTCGAGAGGATGATGGAGAGCACGGGCAGGCTCAACGCCGGCAACAGTGCGACCCAACCACCACGTGATCGCCTGGGTTCGCCCGGGACGGACGGCGAGAACAGCAGCAACGCCGCAGCTGTAACGCCGGCCGCCATCGCAATCCATCGTAGTGACAGGGTGGCGTCCGTCAGCGCATCCAAAGCCGGCGCCTGCCGGGCGAGCACCACCAGCAGCAGTAGAATGCCCGCCGTCCACGCGGCGAGCCCCACCGTGGCCAGCCGGCGATCGGGCGAGGGGCGCAGCATGATGCCAAGCACGATGGCGAGCGCGGCCTCGGCGACGACCGAGTCCGGATGGACCACCGCCAGAACGCCCGCGAACGGAGCCAGCCACGCGTATCGACCGGCGTACGAGCGGCGGGTCAGCGCCATCACCGCCAATCCCATCACGAGGGGCTTCGCCAACAGCGAGGCGCGAATGAGGTACAACGGAAGCAGCGCCGGGATCGGCGCGACATTCATGACGACTATCCACAGTGCGGCGGTCGCCGTGAGTACGGCAGCCGCCTGCCCGGCGCGTCGGGCGCGGCCGCCCTGCGTGGCATACGCCAGCGCAATCGCAAGCGCGAGCGCGTACCACGGGTATTCAGCCGCATGATCGCGGAAAAAGGTGTGGTAGCCGAAGGTACGATGTATATCCCAGAGCTGATCCCCGCCGGCCGCGGCCGGCGCGGGAAGATGACCCAGCAGGTAGACGACGTTTGGCAACGCCACGAACGCGGCGGGCAGCCAAGCGGTCCGAAGGGCCTTCAGGGAAAACGATCCCGGGACGAGGCTGACGACGGTGATGCCGGCGCACAGGCCCAGCGATGGATGAATATCGAATGCGAGTGCGCAATACAGCAGCGCCGGGCGCAATCGCCCCTCGAGTGCTGCCGTTAACGCCAGCAGCCCCACTGGCACCGCGACCGACGCCGTGATGAACGACAACATTGGCTGCGCCGACCAATGCAGGGTGCCCCGATAGACCGGACTCGCCGCGATCGCCAGCACCAGGATCACGCGCTCGCGGTCATTGAGTTCCATGGCGCCCGCCAAGCGCCAGACGGCCAGGAAGAAGACGACCAGCGAGAGCGCCAGCAGCGCATACCACGCGACGTCCACATTGACGCCCATCGAATAGAGCGCGCTCGCCAACTTGTAGAGGTGAAACGGGCCGTCCATGCTGCCCTGGATGAGCAGGTCGCCCTTTGGATACGTGCCGGGAAAGGCCGTCTCGACGGCGATGGGCAGCGCCAGCCACTCGTCGAACGCCGACGGCGCCCCCCGATACGCCAGGAGGTACGCCGTGGCGCCGCACGCCGTGGCGAGCGCCTTCGGGGAGGGCAGTGCACGGGTCACGGCGTCTCGCGTTGCAGCGGCCGCGTGACGAGCTGGTCGATGACGCTCGACGTCAGGACGCGATTGGCCCGCAGGATCTCATCCTCCTGCTGCCAGTGCGTGGCCGCTGCGTCGGTGCGCGGCATGTAGCATCGAAATGCCTCGAGCGGCACCTCGACCTTCGCGTCCTTGCCGTGCACGGCGTAGCACCGCGTCGAGGCATCGTACGACACGTCCAGCGCGCGCGCGAGCGCCGCGAGCGGCTCGCGATCGGTGCCGTCGCGGAGCAGCCCCTGCCGGCGCTTCAGTTCCTCCAGCAGCGCATGGCGCAGCGCGAACGTGCGCGGATTGATTGATTCCCGGGGTTCGTAGAGCATCGGCGCTATTTCCGGCAGACGACGGCGATGTTCCAGGCCCACCAGCGCAGGCCGGGAATGCGGAGCAGCCCGCGATCCAGCGCGGCCAGCATGCCGTACAGCACTGCGATGGATTCGTAGTCCGTGATGATCTTTTTCCAGTACCGTTCAGCGTTCGGGTGGACACGAAGGCCAACGAAGAACCAGACGAACACGCCGAGCGCGGCAAGCCAGAAGAAACGTGCCTCCACATGCCCAAAGGTGCGCTGCAGCAGTCGGAGGTCGCTGACGCCCAGCGGATGCTCGTCCTTGGTGCGCACGGCCGTGGCCATGCGTCGATAGACGTTGATCACCGGGTTGTAGCGCAGCGGATCCCAGAACACGGCGATCCCGCCCGGCCGGAGCACGCGATGCACTTCGGCGATGCACCGTGCCTGGTCCACGTGGTGCAGCACGTTGGCGCCGTACACGACGTCAACGGACGCATCTGCGAGGGCGAGCACCGCCCCGTCCATCTGCACCGCAGTGATGGAGGCGCCGTGCAGCTCGGCGACGCGCCGCGCGAGTACCAGCATGCCGCCGCTCAAGTCGGTGGCGATGACGCTGGCGCCGTGCATGGCAAACCAGGCCGAGGCCTCGCCCAGGCCGGCGCCCAGCTCGAGCACCGTCTTGCCGCGCACATCGCCGAGCGACGCATGTATCCAGCGGTTCTCGGGGCAGGTCGGCAGCGTGAAGGCCTCGCGCACCGGAACGGACGCGGGGTCCACCGAACTCGCCCACTCGTCGTGGAACGCCTCTTCGCGGTGCAGCAGGTCGTCGGTGCCGGTCACGAGATCACCGGAAGCGACCGTGTGACATCGGCGTGCCGCGGTACCGTCTCGAGCAGGGCGCTGGCGCGCGCATGGTCCACCGGGTGTGCCGTGTTGATCTCGTCGATGATGGCGACCATCTGCGCGGCCGTCATCGGCCACGGCTTTTGGGCGGACGTTCCACCGAGAAAGAGGGCCGAGCGTTTCAGCGTGGTGAGCGGCCAGCGCGCGGTGATGGTCATCTCCGGAAAGCTGCCGTACATGCACCCGCCGCAGCGGCTCGTGATGGCGTGCACCGCTTTGCGCATCTCGGTCTCGCGATACCAGCGGGGAAAGTCCGGATGCCAGACGGGATAGCTCTCCTGCAGCACGTGGTCGCAGCAGGGCTGCAGGTCCCCGTTCGGGCGCACGGCGAAGTAGAGCCCCGGAGAGTCGCACACGTCATCATTGCGCCGCCGCCATGTCACCGGTTCGCGGCGGATGAAGCGGCGCACGTTGTCGAGAAACTCGGGCGAGTCGTACAGCAGGTGCCCGCTGCGTTTGAGCGCGAGGCATTCGTCGAGCGTCTCGTCCACGAGCGGGTACATCGCCGGCGGGAAGATCATCTCGCGGTCGTAGCTGCGGAAATTATGCGGCTCCGCGGGATCGGCCACGTGGGCCGGCACGAGCGACACGTACCAGCCGATGCGCGTGGCGAACCGGATGATGTTCGGGATCTCGAGCAGATTCTGCGGAGAGAGCACCGTGCCGAACGCGGCGAAGGAGTTGCGCGGCGGGTACGCGTGGGTCACGCGGCTGATCGCCTCGATGGCGCGCATCCAGCTGCGGTCATGCGAGCCGTTCAGAAAGTCCTGCTTCTCCGGAACCAGCGAGTCGAGCGAGATGGAGATGTCGCGCGCGCCAGCCGCCGCCGCCTCCTTGAGTTGCTCGAGGGTGGCCAGGCCGTTCGTCTGGGTGCGCACGTGGAGGCCGCGGCTCGTGAATGCCCGTATGATGTCCGGCAGGTCGCGCCGCACGAACGGCTCGCCGCCCGTCAGCAGCACGATGCCGGTGCCGATGGCCGCCAGGTTGTCGGCCATGGCCTCGACCTGCGGGAGCGACACCTCGCCGACGTCGGCGTTCGCATAGATGATGTTGCACTGCTTGCACGTCAGGTTGCACCGCGCCGTCACGTAGAACTGCACGTACAGCGGGTGCCGTCCCCGAGCCAGCAGGCCGCGCGCCAGCGCCAGCTTGGTGCGGAACGAGAACATCAGGCGTTGGGGTCGAAGCCGATGCGCTCCTTCACCACGTAGAGCGGCCGACGCTTCACCTCGCCATAGATGCGTCCGACGTACTCGCCGATGACGCCCAGAGACAGCAGTTGCACGCCGCCGAGGAAGAGCGTGCCGATCCACTGGGCCGCCCAGCCCGGGACCACGCCGACGGTGAACAGCTTGATGTAGAAGGCGTACACCACGCCGATCATCGAGAGAATGGAGACGATGAGCCCGAGGTACGAGGCAAGCCGCAACGGGACCGTCGAGAACGAGAAGATGCCGTCCAGCGCGAAGCTGAACATCCGGCGGAACGGGAACTTCGTCTGCCCCGCGGCGCGCGGCAGCCGCTCATACGACACGCCTTCGTGCCGGAACCCGGCCCAGACCACGAGGCCGCGCAGGAATCGGTCGCGCTCCGGCATGTCGCGCAGTGTATCGACGACCCGTCGGTCGAGCAGGCGGAAGTCACCGACATCGGCTGGAATGTCGGCGTTCCCGAGCGTCTGCAGGAGGCGGTAAAAGACATGCGCCGTGCCGCGCTTGAAGGCCGTTTCGCCCTGCCGCGTCGCCCGGACGCCGTAGACCACGTCGGCACCGGCGCGCCAGCGCGCGACCATCTCCGGAATCACCTCCGGCGGATCCTGCAGGTCCGCGTCGATGACCGCCACGGCGTCGCCGGTCGACGCATCCAACCCGGCCGTCAATGCGTACTGGTGACCGAAGTTCCGGGAGAGCGCCACGATGCGGACGTGCGGGTCCCCCGCGGCGATGGCGCGCAACTTGACGAGCGTGCCGTCCCGGCTGCCATCGTCCACGTAGATCACGGTCGTGCGCACGGCCGTGATGCCACGCGCCATCTCGGCCAGGCGCTGGTGCGTCTGCTCGATGACTGCTTCCTCATTGAAGCAGGGCACCACGATGTCGAGGGTGCCCGGTTCCGCTCGTGCCATGGTGTCTGTCCCGGAAGGAGCCCTGTCGGTCATGGCGCAGCGCCAGCGTGCGCGGCCGGGTCGCGGCCCACGCCGCAACCTAATAGGCGAATGCCGTTTCCGTCTCTACAGCGTATCCAGTCCCTCGCGCCCGATCCCGGGATTCCACGGCAGCAACTCGTAGTTCGCGAGTCCCTGCTTCCAGTAGGGATCCCCGTCGCGCACGGCGTCGAGTGCTGCCGCCGAGTCGTCGTCGGGGACGCGCAGCAGCAGCACGCCCCCGGTGCGCGGGATAACGGGCCCCGAGGCGACGAGCGTCCCCGCGGCCTTCAGTTCGCGGAGGTAGGCCCGGTGCGTCTCGGTGGCCGCTTCGATGACTTCGATCGGCGCGCGATAGCGGATTACGGCAAGTGCGTACATGTGCTTACCACCCGATGCCGTAGTCTTCGCCGTGATTCGACGCCGCGCCCCACATGGTTTTGTGCTTGCGGTCGAACAGGATCGCGGTGATCGGACCCGACGTGCGCTCCTCATATTCCATCGTGTACCCCATCCGCCGCAGTTCATTGCGCACGTAGAACGGCAGCGACTCGGCCGCCAGCATGCGTCCCGGTCGGCTCTCGTGCTGCCCGAACGATGACCGCATCTGGAACGTGTTGATGTTGGGCGCTTCCACTGCTTCCTGTGGCGTCATGCCGAACTCGGTGACGTTCAGCAGGAACTGCAGAAGGTTCTGGTCCTGCGAGTCACCGCCCTGCACGGAGACCGCGACGAAGGGCGCGCCGTCCTTGATGGCGAGCGACGGCGTGAGCGTGACGCGCGGGCGCTTGCCCGGTTCGATCACATTGAACGGGCCGTCTTCCGGTGCGGTGACGAAGCTCTGGGCACGCTGCGACAGCCCGACGCCCGTGTTGCCGGCGATCACGGCAGGTATCCACCCGCCCGACGGCGTCACGGAGATGACCCAGCCTTCTTCGTCGGCGGCCTGGATGGAGGTCGTCCCTGCATAGAAGGCCTGCTTGTATGCCTCATCTGCCGTCTGTCCACTGCCATCTGCCATCTGTTCCGGCGGCACCCGATCCTGCTGTCCACTCCTCGGCAAGTTGGTGGGCGCCGGCAACACCGTCCACGCGTCCAGCTGCACCTTCATCGGATTGGCGCGCCCTTCGAACGGATACGGATCGCCCGGCTTCACATTGGCGTCGTTGCGTTCCCAACTGATCTGTCCATAGCGCGCCTTCGCGTACTCCTTCGACAGCAGCCCCTTCATCGGCTGGTCCTTCGCGAACGCCGGATCGCCGTAATAGAAGTCGCGATCGGCGAACGCATGGACATCGCCTGATACAGGGTGTGCAGGTAGCGCGCGCTGTTGTAGCCCATTCCCTTGAGGTCGGCGTTCTCGAGAATGTTCAGTGCCTGCAGCAGCGCCGGCCCTTGCTGCCACTGCTGCAGCTTGTAGACCTCGACGCCCTTGTAGTTGGTCGAGAGCGGCTCCTCGATCTTCACCTTCCAGTTGGCGAGGTCCTGTTCGGTGAACAGTCCGCCTTCCTCACGCACGCCGCGCACGATTTCCTTGGCGATGTCGCCCTTGTAGAACCGGTCATACGCCGCATAAATCGCGTCCTTGCGGCTCTTCCCGGCCTTCAACGCAGCCTGTTCGGCCTCCACCAGCTTGCGGAGCGTCACGGCGAGGTCCTTCTGCGCGAAGATCTCGCCGGCTTCCGGCGCCTCGCGCTTCTCACCGAGGTGCGGCAGATAGACGGCCTTGGAGTACTTCCACTGCTTGATGCGGGCCTTGTTTGCCTCCATCGAGTTGGCCGTCTGCGCCTCGATCGCGTAGCCATCGGCCATCTGGAGCGCCGGTGCCAGCACGTCCTTCAACGACAGCTTGCCGTACTCGGCGAGCATCGTCATCAACCCACCCGGCGTGCCGGGGGTCACCGCCGCGAGCGGGCCGAACTCCGGCGGATACCGGTAGCCCTTGCCGCGATAGAACTCCGCCGTCGCGCCCGTTGGGGCCACGCCGAGCGCGTTGATGCCGATGACCTTCTTGAGTCCCGGGTGATAGATGAGCGCCTGAGTCTCGCCGCCCCAGCTGAGCACGTCCCACATGGTGGTGACGGCGCCGAGCATGGCGCAGGCCGCGTCAATCGCATTGCCGCCCTTGGCGAACATCATGGCCCCGGCGGTCGCTGCGAGCGGCTTGCCCGTGACGGCCATCCAGTGGCGTCCATGCAGCGGCGGTTTGGCGGTGCGCTGGGCGGGGAGGGAACTGGCCAGTCCGATGGTGGCGGCGAAGGCCAGAACAAGGGCAAGCAGCGTGCGGTTGCGCATCCGTGGAATCCTCGGTCGGGTACACCCTGGCGGTCGCGAGGCGTCTCCGCCTCGCACGCCGCATTCGTCACCAGCAATACTCTAAGGGTGAGCCTATCGTTGGCTAGTGCGGCGGCTCGCGGGCACCCGTCGGCGACGGTACTTTCGTCGTCATGACACGGATTCTGCGCGCCCTCATTACCTGCCTCGCCCTTCTCGCCGTCGCCGCGGTGCCTGTCATGGCGCAGGGTGACGGCTCTCCCGACGACGCCATCCGCGTCAATCAGGTGGGCTACCTCCCCGAGGCGCCCAAGGTGGCGGTGGTTTGCGCCCTCGCGCCACGCGCGGTGGCGGACTTCGAGGTGGTGGACGAGAAAGGCAAACGGGTGTTCGGGCCGAAACCGGCCACCTCGACCGGTAAGTTCGGTCCCTGCGCCGCCACGTACCGCCTCGACTTCAGCGCGTTGCGCACCCCAGGTGCGTACCGCGTCCGCGCCGGCGCCCTCACGTCACCCGTGGTAAAGATCGGGCCGACAGTCTGGAACGGCCTCGCCGAGATGCCGCTGCGCTACATGCGCCAGCAACGATCCGGCTACAATCCCACGCACGACAAGATGGTCCACGCGAAGGATGGGATCATCGTGGACCATCCCACGCGCGCGGGCGAGTTTCTGCCGACAACCGGCGGCTGGGCCGACGCCTCGGACTACCTGCAGTACGTCACGACGTCGGCGACGGCGACGTATCAGCTGTTGCAGGCGTGGCGTGACAACCCCAAGTCGTTTGGCGATGCGCACCTCGCCGACGGCCGCCCCGGCACGAACGGGGTGCCGGACGTGCTCGACGAGGCGCGCCACGGACTGAATTGGCTGCTCCGGATGTTCCCCGACGATTCGCTGATGCTCAACCAGCTTGGCGACGATCGCGACCACATGTTCTTCGACCTGATCTACAACGATTCGGCCGACTACGGCTGGGGAAAGGGCGGTCCGCGTCCACTCTATCCGTGCACGGGGATTCCGCAGGGGCTGCTGAGATACCAGAACCGCGCCACGGGATACGCCTCGACCGCCGGCAAGTTTGCCGCCGCGTTCGCGCTTGGCGCACAGCAGCTGCGCAGCCGCGAGCCGGCGCTCGCCGACACGCTCCGGCGAAAGGCGATCGCCGCCTTCGCGCTTGGTGAGAAGTATCCCGGAGCCTGCCAGACCGCCCCCGGACGCGGTGCTTACTACTACGAAGAGGATGACTGGGAAGACGACATGGAGCTGGGCGCCGCCGCGCTCTTCGCGCTCACCTCGGATGCCAGGTATCAGGCGAAGGCCATGCAGTATGCGGCGAAGGCCAAGGTGAAGCCGTGGATGGGAGCCGACACCGCCAACCACTATCAGTGGTATCCGTGGCACAACATCGGCCACTACGAAGCGGCGCGGCGCGGCACGCTGCAGGAGCGTCTCAGGCTCTCCGGCTACTATCGCGACGGACTCGCGGCCGTGGCGAAGAAGTCTGACAACGGTTTCAACATGGGCGTTCCGTTCATCTGGTGTTCCAATGACCTCATCACGTCGCTGGCGGTGACAGCGGTGCAGTACCGCCGCATCACTGGCGACAACCAATACCGTGAACTCGAGCAGTCGGCCATCGACTGGCTCTTTGGCACCAACCCGTGGGGCGTCTCGATGGTCATCGGCATGCCGGCCGACGGCAACTTCGCGCGAGATCCGCACGCGGTGATCTCGGTGAAGCTGAAGTACCAGCTCGACGGCGCGCTGCTCGACGGGCCGGTGTACTCGTCGATCTACAAGAATTTGGCGGGCATCTCGCTGACCAAGCCGGACGCGTACGCCAAGTGGAACACTGGGCACATCGTCTACCACGACGACTGGGGCGACTACTCCACCAATGAACCCATCATGGACGGCTCGGTGAACGTGCTCTACCTGCTGTCGTGGCTCGAGCGGCGATGACGTCTACGGACAATTGATACCGCGAAGGACGAAGAGCGCGAAGGGGCGCGAAGGAGTCTTGCCGCGGATTACGCGGATGAGAGCGGATTTCGCGGATCATGCGTGAGGGAGTTTGCCACGCTGACTCGGCTTGCGGTGGAAGTTCCCCCAAGATTGATCCGCGTCCATCCGGCCCCTGATCCGCGTAATCCGCGGCAAAGCAGTAGTACTGCGCGCCCCTTCGCGCCCTTCGTTCTTCGTGGTTGCCGTTACGGCAGCTGCATCACCTCAATACGCGTCGGCTTCGCCGCGTTGTGGTATACGCGCATCGTCGCCGTCTTGTAGTCTGTCGGCTTGGCGAAGAAGATGTTCGGCACGAAGGTCTGCGGGTTGCGCTCGATGTGCGGGAACCAGGTGCTCTGCACCTGCACCATGATGCGGTGTCCCTTCTTGAAGGTGTGGTGGATGGACGGCATCTCGAACCGAATGGAATCGGCCTGGTTCGGCACCATCGCCACCGGTTTCTCAAACGACCGGCGATAGCGCGCACGGAACGGCTCGCCGCGCACGAGTTGCTGGTAGCCGCCCACGATGAAGCCGCTCTGGTCGCCCGCCCAGTTGGAGGCATTACCCGGGAAGACGTCAATCAGCTTGACGATGAAATCGGCATCGGTCCCTGTCGTGCTCACATGGAGCACCGGGTTCACGGGTCCGGAGAGTGTCACATCCTCGGTGAGTGCATCGGTCTGGTAGACGAGCACATCGGGTCGCCGCGACGCAAAGCGCTGGTCGTCCGTGATGTAGTCGCGCGGCATGCCGTTGGGTTCGACGCGACCCACCACTGGCACCGGCTTGGCCGGATCGCTCACGTACTGATCGAAGGCGCCATTCGTGCCTGGTGACGAGAAGCCGAGCTTGCCGTTGGGCTGCAGATAGAGCGCGGTCTTCTTGGCGGCAGGTGCGGGCCATGTGGAATAGGTGTCCCACGTCTCTCCACCGGTGCGGAAGACGTGCACCCCGGTGGCCACCAGCTTCGGCGCGCCCTTGAGATGGTGCGCGAACCACGGATACTCCACCGAGTCACGGTAGAACGGCCCGGTCTTGTAGTCCCACCGCAGGTTGCCCAGTACGGTGCCATCGCCGCGGCTCCACCCACCGTGCGACCACGGGCCGACGATCAGCGTGTTGTCGGTCGACGGACTCAGCTTGGCGATGCTGCCGTACACCCACCACGGTCCGTGCAGGTCTTCGGTGTCGTAGAAGCCGCCGACCGTCAGCACCGCCGCCTTCACGTCATGCAGGTGCCGGCGCACGTCGCGCGACTGCCAGAATGCGTCGTACGTCGGATGCGCGAGAATGTCCTCCCAGAAGGTGCTGGTCCCCGGCGCGATGTACCTGCGCGACCCCGGCCCGATGGGCCCCATGTCGAGGTAAAACTGGTACGCGTCGTTCGTCTCGCGCGAGAACGGATAGCGCTTGTCCGGGCCCGGTTCGGTGCGCGGTCCGCGGCCGAATCCGGTGTAGAAGCCAAAGTTGTGCGCCAGCAGGAACGCACCGCCGTGAAAATCGTCGTCGCCCGCCCAGATGTCGGTCATGGGCGCCTGCGGTGAGCAGGCCACGAGTGCCGGATGCCGGGACAGGCAACTCGCGCTCGCGTAGAAGCCGGGCCACGAGGTGCCGTAGATCCCCATCCGTCCGTTCGTGGGCAGGTTCTTGAGCAGCCACTCGATGGTGTCGTAGGTGTCCGTTCCCTCGTCCACGTCGGTCGGCTTCTCGTGCTTCTCGAGAATCGGCGTCATCTCCCGAAAGTTGCCCTCCGAGAACATGCGGCCGCGCGCGTCCTGATAGACGAAGATGTATCCGTCGTCCACCCACTTCGGATTCCCCGACGGACCCATCGATGCGCGATAGAGCGTGTCGCCGTACGGCGCCACGGAGTACGGCGTGCGCGACATCAGCACGGGATACCGCTTGCTCGCGTCCTTCGGCACGTAGATGGACGTGAAGAGCTTCACGCCGTCGCGCACCGGGATTCGCACTTCGAGCTTGCGGTAGTTCTGGCGAATGCGCGCCGCGAGCGTGGCGGCCTCCGCCTGAGGCTGGGCGAAGGCGGGAACGGCGAGCAGCGCGGCGATACAGGCGGCAATCAGTCGGCGCATGGCGTCCGGGACCGGATAAAGTGGCGTGCGGCCGAGGGTCGTCCGTCGGCCGCAACCATGTAGCATGCCGTCCGCCGGGCACAACCGCCAGATCACGCTCCGTCTGTGCCTCGATCAAAAGAAGACAGGTGTTTCCTGACACTGTGTCGTGAAAACTCTGATCCATAGAGGTGGTCTCAAATGGCGAATTTGCCAATGTCCCGTCGGGACATCCTCCCACCCGCGCCGTTGCGCCTTCAAAACGCCATGACCGACAAGCACGAAGTTCCCCGCACCATGGGCCAGCAGGCCGGCCGCCGTTCCTGGGCCGAGCCGTGGAAGATCAAGATGGTCGAGCCGCTGACCATGACCGACCGTCCGACGCGCGAGCGCGCGATGGTCGACGCGGGATACAACACCTTCCTCCTGCGCTCCGCCGACGTCTACATCGACCTGCTCACCGACAGCGGCACCAACGCAATGAGCGACCGCCAGTGGGCGGGGATGATGGTCGGCGATGAGGCCTATGCCGGCTCCGAGAACTTCTACCATCTCGAGACGGCGATTCAGACCTACTACGGCTACAAGTACCTCGTCCCCACGCATCAGGGGCGGGGTGCAGAGAACCTGATCAGCCGCACCGAGATCAAGCCGGGGCAGTACGTGCCGGGCAATATGTACTTCACGACGACGCGCCTGCACCAGGAAATGGCGGGCGGCATCTTCGTGGACGTCATCTGCGACGAGGCGCACGACCCGATCAACCGCAACGCGTTCAAGGGGAACGTGGACCTCGGCAAGCTCGACGCGCTCGTCAAGGAGCACGGCGCCGAGAAGATCGCCTACGTGTCGCTCGCGGCCACCGTCAACATGGCGGGCGGCCAGCCGGTCTCGATGGCCAACGTCAAGGCGCTGCGCGCCTTCGGCGACAAGCACGGCATCAAGATCTACCTCGACGCCACGCGCGCGGTGGAGAACGCCTTTTTCATCCAGGAACGCGAGTCCGGCTATGCCGGCAGGAAAGTCGCCGAGATCCTGAAGGAGTTCTGCAGCTACACCGACGGGGCCTGGATGAGCGCCAAGAAGGACTCGCTCGTCAACATCGGCGGTTGGGTGGCGGTGAACAACTGGGAAACGTTCGAGGAGCTGCGCAATCTCGTCGTCGTCTTCGAGGGGCTGCACACGTACGGCGGCCTCGCCGGTCGCGACATGGAAGCGATGGCCATCGGCACGGCAGAGTCGGTGAAGGACGATCACATCCGTGCGCGCATCGGCCAGGTACGCTACCTCGGCGGCCTGCTCGAGGAGTGGGGCGTGCCGATGATGGAGCCCATCGGCGGGCACGCGATCTTCCTCGACGCCCGGCGCTTCTATCCGCAGCTCAAGCAGGACGACTTTCCGGCCCAGACGCTCGCCGCCCAGCTCTACCTCGACAGCGGCATTCGCGCCATGGAGCGCGGCATTGTGAGCGCCGGCCGCAACGCCAAGACCGGCGACCACTACCGGCCGAAGCTCGAACTGACCCGCCTCACGATCCCGCGCCGCGTCTACACGCAGGCGCACATGGACGTGGTGGCCGAGTCGGTAAAGGCCGTGTACGAGCAGCGCGAGTCGGTGAAGGGACTCAAGATGGTGTACGAGCCGAAGTACCTTCGCTTCTTCCAGGCGAGGTTTGAGCCGCTGTGAGCGGTAGAGTACGACGGAGTGCGACAGAGTAAGACAGAGTGAGGCAGTTACTACGAGGGGCGCTGCGAATGCTCGCGGCGCCCCTCAAGCTGTGGTGACTGCCTCACTCTGTCGCAGTCTCTCGCACTCTGTCTCACTCTACATGCTCAGACTCCCCTTCCGAAACTCGCTAACACCTATCATCGCATTCACCAGCACCGGCCGCCCGCCGCGTGCGATCTCACGCGCCTCACGCAGCGTTGACTCAGTCTTAGACGCATCGTCGAGCAGCAGCCCGCGCGCGCCAAGCGACTCGGCCGTCTCGTGGAAGGCGGTGCGTCCGAGCTGGGTACCCACGTCGTCACCGAGCATGGGTGCCTGGCCGCGCGCGATCTGCGTCCAGGCGCCGTCGTTGCCGACGACGCAGATGACTGGGAGTCCGTGCCGCACGAAGGTGTCGAGTTCGACGATGCCATAACCCGCCGCGCCGTCGCCCCACATCAGCCAGACCTCGTCCTCCGGCCGCGCGAGCTTGGCCGCCATCGCGAAGCCCGCGCCCACACCCAGCGTGCCGAACACACCGGGGTCGAGCCAGCGCATCGGCGCGCGCGGGCGCACCACGTACGATGCCGTGGCCACGAAATCACCGCCGTCCGCGACAATGGTCGAGCGTTCCGTCAGCAGGTCGTCCACCTCGCGGCACAGTGTCAGCGGATTGATGGGTGGCAATGACGCGTCCGACTCAGTGGCGATCGCCGCGTCGCGCGCCGCGTCGCGTGCCGCCAGGTGCGCTGCCCATGTCGCGCACGCCGAGCGCGCACCGGCGCCCGCCAGCGCGCGCACAAACAAATCGGCATCGGCACAGACGGCGAGCGAGCTCCGTCGGTTCCTGTGCAGTTCAGCCGCGTCGCGATTGACCGACACGATCGTCGCGCGACCGCCGATATGGCGGCCATAGTCGAGCCGGAAATCCATCGGCACGCCGCAGAGCAGCACCACGTCGGCTTCGCGGAGCGCGTCCTTGCGATGGTGGCGCACCTGCCGCGCGTTGCCGGCCCCGAGCAGTCCGCGCGCCATGCCGGCGAGAAAGACCGGCATATCCAGCGCGCGCAACGCATCGGCCAGCGCGCCGCTCTCTGCCGCGCATTCACACCCCTGACTGCCCATGACCATCACGGGGCGCTCGGCGCGCGCGAGCATCGCTGCCACGCGCGATACGGCCCGTGCGCTCGGGTGCACGCGCATCACGTGCACTGGGTCCTGCGGCGCCGACCCACCGGGAGCGAAGACCTTGCCGGCGTGCCGGTTCAGGTACCAGTGCTCGAGCTTTCTGCGCAGCGGCGCATCGGCAGCCGGCGGCGTGGCCAGGCCCATCGTCTCGCGGACGAGTTCCTCAGAGTACAACACGTCGAGCGGCAGCTCGACAAAGACCGGCCCGGGCACGCCCTCGCGTGCCACGCGCAGCGCGCGCTCCAGTACGTGCACGATGTCGGCCACGCGTCGCACCTGCTCGGCGTGCTTCACGTGCGGGCGGATCACCGCCATCTGGTCGATGTCCTGCAGCGAGCCGCGTCCGCGCAGCACGGTGGCGGTGGCTCCGCCGATGAGCAGCATGGGGGACCGCGCCATGCGCGCGTTGGTGAGCGCGGTCAGTGTGTTCGTCACGCCGGGCCCAGCGGTCACCACGGCGACGCCGACGCCGGTGAGTCGTGCGGTGGCGTCAGCGGCGAAGGCGGCCGTCTGCTCCTGCCGCGTGTCAATGACGCGAATGCCGCGCCGCTTCGCCTCGACGAAGATCGGCGCGATGTGCCCGCCGGCCAGCCCGAAAAGCGACCGCACTCCGTGTCGATGCAACACCTCGGCCACGAGGTGGCCGCCGCTCGGACGCGACGTGTCCTTGGCGCCCATGCGTTACTGGGCCGCCGCGCGCCAGGTGACTGCGGTCGACGCGTTCCACGCGGCGTCGAGTGCGGTGAGCACCACCACGTCAGCCTTCTCCGCGGTGCTCGAGTACGCGAGGTTCACCACCAGACTCGTGCCCAGCACGAGCTTGTAGTTCCATGTCGTTGCAGTGCGCCACTGCACCATCCACCACCGCGCCGCTTCAGCGCCGCCCGGTGTGATGGTCACGCGCATTATCGCGTTCTGGTCCGTCACCGTGATGGTCGGCGCCGCCGGCGGTGTCGCGTCGAGCCATGTGTAGGCCGGCACGAGCGTGTTGGCCGCAAAACTGTTCTTCGAGAGCGAATCCGCGAGTCCGCGGGCGTTGGTCCGCACGGCCGTGGTGTTGTACAGCAGCTCGCCGCTGCCGCCACCGGCGTTCGGGCCGGCCCTGAAACGCGTGACACTGATCTGGTTGGTGA
This sequence comes from Gemmatimonadaceae bacterium, assembly GCA_041661925.1. GTDB lineage: Bacteria > Gemmatimonadota > Gemmatimonadetes > Gemmatimonadales > Gemmatimonadaceae > PNKL01. Next base: position 108,138 of record JBAZTM010000001.1, on the reverse strand, counting down.
TCTCTGCCGCCGAGGTGAATCCGCCGTCGGCCACGCGGTAGGCGGCAAGCCCCGGCCAGAGGTGCCGCTTCTGCGCATTCACCGAAATCCACCAGTCGAGCAAGGAGGTGAAGTTCTGCCCCGTGCTGGCAAGCGACCAGTACAGCTGCGGCGCGAAGTAGTCCACCCAGCCGTTCTCGAGCCACTTTTTCGAATCGGCGTAGATCGCGTTGTACGCGTCGAGGCCGGTGATGCCCGCGGGATACCCGGGCCGCCAGATGCCAAACGGTGAGATGCCGACCTTCACCGACGGCTTGGCAGCATGCACCTCGGTGTACAGCCGCTGGATGAAAGTGTCCACATTTCGGCGACGCCAATCGGCGCGCGACATGGCCGCGCCGCCGGCCGCGATGTACCGGTTATATGATGCGTCGTCGTTGAAGACAGGCGCGCTCCCGAGCGGGTACGGATAGAAGTAGTCATCCATGTGCACGGCGTCGACGTCATATCGATTGATGACGTCCTTGATGACGTTCATCGTCCACGTATGCACATCCGGCTCGCCCGGGTCGAACCAGAGCTGGCCTTCCCAAATGCGCGCCAGGTCAGGCCGCGTCTTCCAGAGGTGATTGGCCGCCAGCTTGGCCGTGTCGCTCACGTTGCCGGCGCGGAACGGATTGAACCAGGCGTGCAGTTCCAGCCCGCGCGCGTGTGCCTCATCGACCCACGTGGCGAGCGGGTCCCAGCCCGGATCCGCACCCTGCGTCCCCGTCAGCGCCTTCGCCCACGGCTCGAGGGTCGAGCGATACAGCGCATCGCCCGACGCGCGCACGTGCAGGATGACGGCGTTCATCCGCAGTGCCTGCGCCTTGTCGAGAATGACGCGCATCTCGGCCATCGCCTCGGTCTGGCTCAGGCCAGTTCGTGACGGCCAGTCAATGTTGGCGACGGTGGCCACCCACAGTCCGCGGAACTCGCGCGCGACGACCGGCGCGTCAGCGCTCGGCGGCGTCACCGGGGGTGTCACCGGCGGTGTCACCGGCGGCGTGACTGGGGGCGTTACTGGCGGGCTAGTTGGCCCATCGCCCGAGCAGGCAGCAGCAAACGCGAGAGCGGCAACAATAGCAAAACGGCGCATGACTAAAGGTGCGGCGCGGAATGCGTCAGGAACAGATGGGAGATGGGAGATGGGAGACGGGAGATGGGAGATGGGAGATCTGTGCGTCTCCCATCACCCGTCTCCCATCAGTCGCCCATCGACTGCTCTATCGCGCCACGCAACGCCTGCCACGGCAGCCTCGCGCACTTTTGCCGTGCCTTGAACGCCGCCACGCCCGCGAGCGCATCCAGCTCGCCCAGCGTCGAGTCGGCCGTGCCGCTCGCCAACATCGCGTCGAAACGGCGAGCCAGGCCCTCGATCTCCTCGCGCGTGCGACCCTGCACCAGCCCCATCAGCATGGACGCCGTGGCCTGCATGATGGAGCAGCCGGTGCCCACATACTGTGCCTCGACCACGACGCCGTCGCGCACGAGAACCGAGACGGTCACGTCATCACCGCACAGTGGGTTCTTCACGCCGTGCACGCCGGTGGCGCGCTCCAGCGTTCCCTTGTGACGGGGCCGCCGGTAGTGGTCGAGAATGCGCTCCTGATAGAGCGCGGCCAGTCCGGCGTCCGCGCCCTTGCCGGCCACGCCGGTTCCGGGATCAGCCGACGTGGGCATGGAACCGCACCTGCGCCTTCCGCAGCGACTCCACCAGCGCATCCACGTCCGTCACGGTGTTGTACACGTAGAAGCTGGCGCGCACGGTGGACGTCACATGCAGCGCGCGCATCAGCGGCTGGGCGCAATGGTGGCCGGCCCGCACGCAGATGCCGTCCACGTCGAGCATCGTGCTCAGGTCGTGCGGATGAATGTCGCCCAGCGTGAAGCTCACCACGCCGCTGCGTGCCTCGGCGGCGGCGGGACCATAAACGTGCAGCCCCTCGATGGTCGCGAGCTGTTCCATCGCGTAGCGCGTCAGCGCCACTTCGTGCGCGCGCACCGCGTCCATGCCGAGTGCGTCGCGATACCGCACCGCCGCGGCAAGTCCCACTGCGCCTTCGACGTTGGGTGTGCCCGCCTCGAACTTGTGCGGCAGCACGTTCCACGTGGAGTCGCCGTCGAAGACGAACTCGATCATGTCGCCGCCAAACTGGTACGGATGCATCGTGTCGAGCACGGCGCGGCGAACGATTACGCCACCGATGCCCATGGGGCCGAGCATCTTGTGGCCGCTGAACGCGTACGCGTCCACGCCGAGTTCGTCGAAACCGACGCGCAGGTGCGGCGCCCCCTGCGCGCCGTCGCAGAACGCCACCGCACCAAGGGCGTGCGCGATCTTCACGATCTCGCGCACGTTGTTGATGGTGCCCAGCGCGTTCGACACGTGCCCGAACGCCACCACCTTGGTGTTGGCGGTCACGAGCAGGCGCAGCTGGTCGAGGTCCACCTGGCCGTCCGCTGTCAGCTCGCAGATGCGGAACTCGGCGCCGACGGTGCGGGCGAGCTGCTGCCACGTGACGAAGTTGGCGTGGTGCTCGAGGCGCGTCACCACCACGCGGTCGCCGCGGTGCACGTGCGCCAGTCCCCACGCCGTCGCCAGCAGGTTCATGGACTCGGTGGTGCCGCGCGTGAAGATCAGCGCGTCGGCATCGGCCGCGCCGAGGAAGCGCGCAATCTCACGGCGCGCGCCATGGTACGCGTCGGTCGCCGCGCCGCTCAGCTTGTAGGCGCCGCGGTGCGGATTGGCGTTGGCGGTCTCGTAGTAGTCGCGAATGGCGTCGAGCACCGCACGCGGTTTCTGCGACGTGGCCGCCGAATCCAGGTAGACCAACCCGGGATTCGATGAAAACAACGGAAAATCGGAACGTAGGTCCCTGAACCCAGCACCGACTGCGCTCATATGAGGATCACTCGGTGCTGACCGGCGCGTCGACCGCGTCGCTCTGGATGAGCGCGGCGTGCATGGCGTGCCACGCCAGCGAGGCGCACTTCACGCGCAGCGGGAAGCGCGAGACGCCGCCCAGTGCCTTCAGCGAGCCCAGCGACTCGGCGTCCTCCGGGTGCACGCCGGTCACGACGCCGTGGAACTTGGTGAACAGCTGCTCGGCCTCGCCGCGCGACTTGCCCTTAATGGCCGCCGTCATGAGCGACGCGCTCGCTTTGGAGATGGCGCAGCCGCTCCCCTGGAACGACACATCGCTGATCTGGTCGCCGTCGAGCTTGAGCCAGATGGTGAGCTGGTCCCCGCACAGCGGGTTCTTCCCCTCGGCGTGCGCGCTGGCGTCGTCCATCACGCGGAAATTGCGCGGCCGGCGGTTGTGGTCGAGGATGATGCTCTGGTACAGGTCGTCAAGTTCGGCGGACACGCGGCGCTCCTTAGACCGTGTCGGGCGGAATGAAGCGCTCGAAGAGCAGCGCCTCGAGCGCCACCTTGAGCGGCTCGAGTTCGATGAGTTCCAGCACTTCGGCCGCGAACGCATAGGTGAGCAGGGCGCGCGCGCGCTCGGCGCCGATGCCGCGGCTCTTCATGTAGAACAGGGCCATGTCGTCGAGCTGCCCGACGGTCGCGCCGTGCGTGCACTTCACGTCGTCGGCGAAGATCTCGAGCTGCGGCTTGCTGTCCACACGCGCACCGTCGCTGAGCAGCAGTGCCTTGTTGGTCTGCTTGCCGTCGGTCTTCTGCGCCTCGGGGTGCACGTAGACCTTGCCGTTGAACACGCCATGCGACGTGCCGTCGAGGATGCCCTTGTAGACCTCGCGGCTCGAGCACGACGGCGCGATGTGCTCCACGAACGTCTGGTGGTCGGCGTGCTGCGCCTCCTCCAGCGCGTAGAGCCCGTTGAGCCGCACCTCGCAGCCCTCGCCCACCAGCTTGGAGTAGACGTTGGTGCGCGACAGCTGGGCGCCGACCGCGAAGGAGAAGGCGTGGTAGATGGAGCCGCGATCCTGCGTGGCCTGGATCGTGCCCACGTGGAAGGCGTCGCCGCCCTCGCGCTGGACCTTGTAGTGGTCCACGCGCGCGTTCTCGCCCACCACCACTTCGGCCACGTGGTTGGTGAAGTAGGCGCCACCGCCGATCGTTGCGAACGTCTCGACGAGCGTGAGCTGGGCGCCGCGCTCGGCAATGACGAGCGTGCGCGGGTGCAGCGAGGCGCCGTTGGCGTGGCTGTCGGTGACGTACACGATGTGCACCGGCGTCTCGAGCACCACGTCCCTGGGCGCGCGGATGACGACGCCGTCGGCCATGAAGGCCGTGTTCAACGCCGTGAAGGCGTGCGCCGACGGGGCGAGCGTGCCCAGGCGCTCGGCGAGCAGCTCCGGCGCTTCCTTGAGCGCCTCGCCGAACGTCATGACCTGTGCGTCCACGTCGAGCTGGGCGAACGAGGAGAGTGCGGGTTCGTAACGGCCGTTGACGAACACGAGCAGGTGCCAGTCGCCCTGGCCGTACGTGAAGCGCGCGATGTCCTCGGACGTCAGCGTCGTCGCCGTCGGTCGCATCGGGCGGAAGATCCGCTCGGCAATCGGTGACACCGACGTGAAGTGCCAGTCTTCGTCGCGGGTGGTCGGAAAGCCCACGGCCTCGAACTGCTCGATGGCGGCGATCTTCAGTTTCGGAAGGAAATCCCTGGCTGAGGGGCGCTGTGCCGCCGCGTCAAACAGCTCGCGGTAGTTCGAGTGCGCGGTCACGCCGTCGCCCCCGCCGTCTCGAGCAGCCAGTCGTAGCCGCGCTCCTCGAGCTCAAGCGCCAGGTCCTTGCCGCCGGAGCGCACGATGCGCCCCTGCGCGAGCACGTGCACGTAGTCCGGCACGATGTAGTTGAGCAGGCGCTGGTAGTGCGTCACGACGATCGTCGCGTTGTCGGGGCGCTTGAGCTTATTGACGCCCTCAGCCACGATACGCAGCGCGTCGATGTCGAGCCCTGAGTCGGTCTCGTCGAGGATCGCGAGCTTCGGGGCGAGCACCGCCATCTGCAGGATCTCGTTGCGCTTCTTCTCGCCGCCCGAGAAGCCGGCGTTCACCGAGCGCTGGAGCATTGCCTCGGTCATCTCGACGATCTTCAGCTTCTCGGTCATGACGTCGAGGAATTCCATCGGGTCCACCTCTTCCTCGCCGCGCGCCTTGCGGAGCTCGTTGTAGGCGGCGCGCAGGAAGTAGGCGTTGGAAACGCCGGGGATTTCCACCGGGTACTGGAACGCGAGGAAGATGCCGGCCTGGGCACGGATCTCCGCGTCCATTTCCAGGAGGTCCTGGTTCTCGAACGTCACCGAGCCGCCGGTGACCTCGTAGCCCGGATGCCCGGCGATGACCTGCGCGAGCGTGGACTTGCCCGAGCCGTTGGGGCCCATGATGGCGTGCACTTCGCCGGCGTTGACCGAGAGGGAGATGCCCTTCAGGATCTGCTTGTCGCCGACGTTGGCGGTGGGGTTATCGATCTTAAGCATGATTTTGGATTATGAGCTCGGATTCGGATTCGCGATTGTGATTGTCGATGACGATTTGCGATGCACTGCAACATCTGCCATCTGCCTTCTGCCAACTGCCATCAGCCTCTACCCAACCGATCCTTCCAAGGATACGCCGAGCAGCTGCTGCGCCTCGAGCGCGAACTCCATCGGCAGCTCCTTGAAGACTTCCTTGCAGAAGCCGGCGACGATGAGCGAGATGGCGTGCTCGGCGTTCAGGCCGCGCTGCTTGCAGTAGAAGATCTGGTCCTCGCCGATCTTGCTCGTGCTCGCCTCGTGCTCAAGGGTCGCCGTGTTGTTGGAGACCTCGATGTACGGGAATGTGTGCGCCCCGCACTGGTTGCCGATGAGCATCGAGTCGCACTGCGTGTAGTTGCGCGCGCCCACGGCCTTGGGGAGCACCTTCACCTGCCCGCGGTACGAGTTCTGCCCGTGGCCGGCCGAGATGCCCTTGGAGATGATCGTCGACTTCGTGTTCCGGCCGATGTGGATCATCTTGGTGCCGGTATCGGCCTGCTGGTGGTTGTTCACCACCGCCACCGAGTAGAACTCGCCGGTGGAGTTGTCGCCCTGCAGGATGACGCTGGGGTACTTCCACGTGATCGCCGAGCCGGTCTCGACCTGCGTCCACGAGATCTTGCTGTTCGTGTGCGCCTTGCCGCGCTTGGTGACGAAGTTGTAGATGCCGCCCACGCCGTCCTTGTCGCCGGCGTACCAGTTCTGCACCGTGCTGTACTTCACCTGCGCGTTGTCGAGCGCCACGATCTCGACCACGGCGGCGTGCAGCTGGTTGGTGCTGCGCTTGGGCGCCGTGCACCCCTCGAGGTAGCTCACGTACGCACCCTCGTCGGCAACGATGAGCGTGCGCTCGAACTGCCCCGTATCCGCCGCATTGATGCGGAAATACGTGGACAGTTCGAGGGGACAGCGCACGCCCTTGGGGATGTAGACGAACGACCCGTCGCTGAAGACGGCGGAGTTGAGCGCGGCGAAGAAGTTGTCCGAGTACGGGACGACGGAGCCGAGGTACTTCTGGACCAGCTCGGGGTGCTCGAGCACCGCCTCGCCGAAGGAGCAGAAGATCACGCCGTGCTTCTTGAGCTCCTCCTTCATCGTCGTGCCGACCGAGACGGAGTCGAAGATGGCGTCCACGGCCACGCCGGAGAGTCGCTTCTGCTCGTTGAGCGAGATGCCGAGCTTCTCGTACGTCTTGAGCAGTTCGGGATCCACTTCCTCGAGCGACTGCAGCGGCTTCACGCTGCGCGGCGCCGAGTAGTAGGTCTGCGCCTGGTAGTCGATGTCCTTGTACTTCACGTTCGGCCAGCGCGGCTCGGTCATGGACTGCCAGCGCTTGAACGCCTTGAGGCGCCAGTCGAGGAGCCACTGCGGCTCACGCTTCTTCGCCGAGATCAGGCGAACGGTGTCCTCAGTGAGGCCGATCGGGATGGCATCCGACTCGACGTCGGTGACGAAGCCGTACTGGTATTCCTTGTTGACCAGCGATTCAATCGAAGAACTCATTGCGGGGTCTCGGGTGCAGAAACGGGCGCGGCTGCGGTGGAACGCGCCGGCGCAGAGATGGGCACGGGCACGGTGGCGGGGGCGCGGCGGGCCGCGCCCCCGATTGCGTCGTACTCGCAGGCGCGACAGCCGTCCTTGAGGTGCATGCGGCGCTCGACGGGGGCGTCGAGCACGGTTTCGATGAACTCCGCCTCAGCGGAGCAGATTTCAGGAAAGCGCAGTGCGATCTCCCGCACGGCGCAGTTGTGGTGACGGATAGTGGTGGCCTCGCCCTGCCCGGCGATGGCCTCGCTCATGTAACCCTCGGCCGCGAGCAGCTCGGCGAGGAGCTGGGCGCGTTCGTGGAGCGGCAACTCGGCGAGGCGCGGCTTGGCCGCCTCGGCCAGCGAATCCCAGCGACGGCGGAACAGCTGGACGACGGCCTCGGTTCCCTCGCGCTCGCGCAACGACTCAAGCGCGTCCAAGAGCGGATCCACGTAGGCGCGCGGGAAGAGCGCCTCGCCGGCGTCGCTGAGGGAGTAGGCGAAGATCGGGGCGCCCTGGCCGTGAATCTCGCGGCGATAGACGACGAGCCCCGCATCTACCAGTTCGGTGAGATGTCTGCGCAGGGCATTGTCGGTCAGGCCGAAGTGCTTGGCGAGCGCCTTGATGGTAAGCGGCTGCTCCTTGCGCAGGGCGACAAGAATGTCGCCGCGCATGCCCTTGAATCCCGCGAGGGTGAGAGAGGTGGCCGCCATCTGGTGAAAACTAGTCGGTCATGGATGATTTGCAAACGAAAGTGTGTGGGAAATCCTCTATCTTCGGCTCCTCGTGCAACCTGAGGAGGAAAGACGCCTAGAAGAGCAGGTATTTATCCACAAACATTTGTGCATTATACGATGATAAGATGTTTGTTTTCAATATCTTATGGCGTGTTGATAACTGCACTCGACGAAAGTGGCTGTTCGGATGTGGTGCGCAAGTCGAAAGGAGATCCTACCTTCTTCCACATGAGAGTTACGGCGACTGTATTGCTGGGGCTCGCACTGGCGTGCGGTGGATCCGCCGAGGCGCCTACTGGCTACTCGTTGCCGCAGACTCCCTCCGCCAACGCGGTCTGCGCGACGCTGACGCCGATGTATCGCGCGATGCCGGATGCCACGAGCCTGCCGGCTTGGCTCGATATCTTCGCGCACATCGTGCCGGGCGGATACGCTGGCTACGACGCGATGCGCGCGCGTCCTACGCTGCTGCTGGTGGATACGACGCGGTTCGGTGCCGCCAAGGACAACATCGCGGCGCTCGTCCGATGCGCGGACTTCCCGTCACACCTCGGCTTCGCCCTGCCGACCGAGGCCGTGGGCACCGCACGCTACGACTTCACCAGGCTCAATGCGTGGGACAAGCTGCTCACGAGCGCGATGGGGAAAGCGTCAGGCGTGCGCACTCGGCAGTTCGACCTGCCGCGCAATCAGATTCTCGTCTTCGTCGTGGACGCGTCGGCGGCCAGCGAAGTGCGCGGTGCGGTACGGAGCGCAGGCATCCCTGACGACGCGGTTGCGACGGCCATCGTCGTACGTTGACGGATGCTGATTTTGGGCGGCGCACTAACAACTCGTGTGCCGCAGCGTCCACCAAGCAACGGGGCAGTCCAGTCCCCGACGCTCATTGGGAGGCGCAGATGCGCACCATCAAGATCCTTGGTTTCGCCGTGGCATTGGCCGCGGCCGCAGTACCAGCTCTCGCGCAGGATGGCCTGCAGCCCGGGGCGTTCCCCGGCATCGACAACCTCGCCCGTCGTGAGGCGCAGCGCATCGAGCATCAGCAGCAGATGCGCCGCTTCGCCGGTCAGCGTGCTGGCCGCATGGGCATGGCTCAGGGCGTCCGCCAAAGCCGTGGCGTTATGGGTCAGGGCCGAGCGTTTAGCGGTCAGGGGCGCGGCCTCGCCGCCGGTCCGCGTCAGGGCTTCCGTGCCGGCGCTCGCGCCGGTGTCCGTGCCGGTGCACGCGCGGGCTTTGCGGCCGGCAACCGCGCCGGGCTCCGCGCCGGGCTCCGCGCCAACGCGACGCCTGAGCAGAAGGCCTTCGCCGAACAGTTCCGCGCCCAGCGCGAGACCGTTCGCGCCCAGGTGCTCGAGGGCAAGCTGACGCGCGAACAGGCTCGCGCCCAGATGCAGACGTGGGCCACGGAACATCGGCCGAAGAAGTAGGTATTACACTCAGCCTCCAGGGGTGGGGGTGAGAGTATCAACGCCGCAGCGGCTCCGAGAGCGCTGCGGCGTTGGTGTTTTGCGGCTCGAGCGTGCGGGAGTTGCGCATGCGTCCCCGCGTCAGCCGGCGCATCGAGCTACATCGCGGTCTTCATCCCCGAGACCTGCGCGCGACCAATCGTGCCGTTGTCCGTGCCAAACCAGATGACGCCGGTCTTGCGATCGAACACCATGTGCCGCACGGTACCGCCGCCGCTCTCGATGTCTGTGTGGCCGAAGAAGGACTTCGACTTGGGATCGAAACCCACCAGCCGATTGGGCTGCTTGCCGGTCTCCACGAACCAGATGCGGTCCTTGTCGTCAATCGCCATTGCGTACGGCAGCGACACCGGACCGCCGGGGAGTGCGAACTCCTCCACCGCTCCCGACTTGGGGTCCACGCGTCCGAGGAAGCCGCGCGTGTAATCGCCGTACCAGATGGTGCCGTCCGTCGTGAGGCCGATACGTCGCGGACGCGCCCGGTCGTGCGGCAGAGGATACGTCTTCAGCGTCATCGTCGCCGGATCAATGGTGCCAATCTTGTTCGTGCCGAACAGGTCGAAGACAGGACGATTCGCCGCGTCAATGACAATTCCATACGGACGCCAGCCGCGCTCCGGCATCTTCACGAGGTGGATCTTGCCGGTCTTCACCTCGAGCTTCCCCACATACCCGGCGTTCTGCGCCGTGAACCAGATGTCGCCGACCTTGTCAAAGGTCAGCGTGTGCGGGTCGCGCACTGCCGAATCAGGCATCGGGTAGCGTGTGATGGCGCCGCTTACCGGATCGAGGCGCCCGATCATCCCGTTGCGATTGCCCGCGTACCAGACGTGACCGCGCGCATCCACGATGCAGTTGTGCGGGAAGGTTCCCTCGTCGATGGTGTAGCGCTTGAACGTCCCGGTGCGCGGATCAAGCGACGCCAGATAGTTGCCGGCCTGACCCACGAAGAAGATGCGGCCGTCGGGGTGCACCGACGGATCACGCGGGCGCGTCTTCTCCCACGGTACCTGCCACTCGCGGGTGGGGACGATGTTCTGCAACTGCGCGGCCAGCGGGGTGGACGTCACCGCGACCGCGGCGATCACAAGCGAGAGAGTACGCATGGGGGGCGTCTCGATTGAAGGGGGGCGCGCCGCCCGAGCGGCGCATTGTCCGGTTAACGCAAATGCCAAACAGGGTGTTCACGGAAGGACCCACTGGCCCCGTCCGCCGGGCGCACCGGCGGTCGACTCCGCGACGCGCGGGCGGCCGTGGCCCGGGGTGCGCGAGCTAGTACAGCCGATACTTGGCGCTGTTCCGCTCGAACGCCGCCACCTCGCCGCCCCACGCCGAGAAGATCTCGGTGGGCGTGCGTCCCTCGAGGAGCATGCGCTTGAGCCGCGGCGTGGCAGACAGCCGCTCGAGCACCGCGTCATTCCACACCAGCTGGTCGCCGTGCAGGCGCTGCACGGCCCAGAGCAGCGCCACGCCGGCGCGATACGGGCGAAAGGCATCTCGATCGGTGACGTGCATCGCGATACCGGCCAACCGTTCACCGGCGAGTTCGGGCGGGCGTCCGTGGAATGGCTGCTGCACGGGCGTAAACGTCACCGTGTCGAAGCGGACGCCCGAAAGCCCGAGGCCGTTGAGCAGCGCCGCAGCGCGCACATGGTCAAGCCACGGCGCGCCGATCACCTCGAACGGCGTCTCGCTGCCGCGCCCTTCCGACACGTTGATCGCCTCGAACAGGCATGTGCCCACATACGCAAGCAGCGACTGGAGCGACAGCAGGTTGGGCGACGGCTTGCGCCACGGCAGCCCCGTTTCGTCGTACCACATGCCGCGGCGCCAGCCGAGCATGGGCACCACGTGCAGCGTAACGAAGCGACCGCCCTGCAGCGCCCGCTCCCCATTGTAGAACTGCGCGAGCTCGGCCATGGTCATGCCGTGCTGCACGGGCACCGCGGCATACGAACCAAAGCGGAACCGATACGCCGAGTCGGTGACGAACCCGTCCACCACCGCGCCGGTGATGGGATTCGGCCGATCGAGCACCACGACCTCCAGCCCATACTCGGCGGCCGCGTCCATCACGAAGCCAAGAATATTGACGTGTTCGTAGAACCGGGCGCCCACTTCCTGGATGTCGAAGACGACGACCTGCGCGTCGGCGAACATCTCGCGCGTGGGCCGATGGTGCTCGCCGTACAGGTTGTACTTCGGCACGCCAGTGGCCTTGTCAATCGCGCGCTCGGCGTCGCGCGGCGCCGAGTAGTCGTTGCTGCGGATGTCATACTCCATGCCGAAGAGCGCGCGGAGCGGCCGTCCCGGGAGTTGATAGAGTGCATCGGCGAGATGCGTGCCGTTTGCCAGCCGTCCGCTGTGATTTGAGACCAGGGCGAGTCGCTTGCCGGCGATGAGGTGACGGAATTCGCCGAGCAGGCGGTCAGCGCCAACGACAACCGGCGAAGCCGGTGCGACGCGCGGCTGAGCGAAGGAGCCGCGCGCGGCGATCAGCGAGCCGAGCACTATGGACAACAGGCGGAGGGAACGGCGCATCGAAGACCCGGGAAAGCGAAAGGCGGATTCCGGCGTCCGAGCAAAATGCCCGAATGGAATTGCGATGAACGATACATCACGAAGGGCGGGCATGGCGCCCGCCCTTCATCCCAATCCCAATCGCCAATCCAGATCGCAATCCAAATCCGAGCTCCCAATCTCTATTGCTTGTGATAGTTCACGATTGGCAGAAATTTCACGTTTGCATTCCGCGCAATGTTGATGACGCCGATCTGCATGCCGTTGAGCTCGCGGGCGTAGTTGATGAGCCCGATGGCGAGCCCCGTGTGCTGGCCGCGCATCGCATTGATGCTCGATATAGAGACGCCGCGCATGCTCCCGCCCTTCTCCAGGCGCACCATCCCGGGAGCGATGACGAGCCCCTCGATGCGATCGGCGCCAATGAGCGTCGCCATGGCGAACTTGCGGATCGTCGGCGCGCCGATGCCGAGTCCGGCAATTGCGACGCCGTCGATGCTGTTGCCCGCGCCGATGCCGACGCCGCTGAGCGCGATGCCGCGCAGGCGTCCGCCCACGCCGAAGCCGATGCCGCTGATGCCGATGCCCTGGAAGCTCCCGCCCACGCCCGCGCCAACTCCGCCGACGAGCAGTCCCTTGCCGTTTCCGCCTGCGCCGACACCGATGCCGCCAACGGCGGCGCCCCGGAAGTTGCCGCCCACACCCGCGCCAATGCCGCCCATCAGGATGCCGCGCGCGTCACCTCCGGCGCCGACGCCGATGCCGCCGAAGGCGAGGCCTTCGAGATCGCCGCCCGCCGCCGCACCGATGCCACCTGCGACGATGCCCGTCACGCGTCCACCGGCGCCCACGCCGATCAGCCCAGCCGCCGCGCCCCGCAGGTTGCCACCCACGCCGGCTCCGACACCGCCGAGCAGGATGCCGTGCGCATCGCCACCCACGCCGGCGCCGATGCCGCCGATCCCAATGCCCTCGAGGTCACCGCCACCGCCGACGCCGACGCCCGCGACCGCGATGCCCTTCAGCCGCCCGCCCGCGCCGATGCCCACAGGTGCAATGCCGATGCCGGTGAGATTCTTCGCCGCCCCGGCTCCGAAGAGACCCATGGAGACGCCGTTCACCGATCCGGCGGTCGTCAGCGGCAAGCCGATGGAGAAGCCGCTCACCGTGCCGCCCGGATCTCCCTCGTAGGGCGTCCAGATGGTGACGTTGGCGCCGCGCACTTCACCCAGCGTGCGATCGCGGAAGTTGATGCGGAGGCCCGTGACGTTCGGGTAGTGACCAATGGAGATGCCGTGGCGCATCGGCTTGTCGCTCGGCTGATCCTGGCCGATGGCCGGTGCGGCGACAGCTGCGGTGAGCGCGAGGGCAACAACGGTCTGCAGACGCATGAAACGACTCCCCTGGTGGGGTGGAGAAATGGTCGGACACAGGCACTACGACAGGCGCCGTCTTCCGGTTTCCCGGTGCCGGACGTACACGAGCACTCTCCACTTAGACACAAATTGGCGCGAGAAGGTTTGAGTGGCTCTGGTGTTACGGCCTGCCGATGGTCGCCGTACTTTTGGTCGCAACTCAGGGGGATCTGATGCCCATCGTTCGACCGGTTGCCGCCGTCCGCCAGCTACTGGCTCTTGCCGTTCTGGCGGCCGTTGCATCATCAGCCGAAGCCCAGACCGCGCCGGAGTACACGTTTCGTCAGGCGATGATCTCCACGCGCGACGGCGTCAAGCTCTACACGGCCATCTTTGCACCGAAGGACCAGCGCGAGCCGCTCCCTTTCATGTTCATCCGCACGCCGTATGGCGCGCCGGACGCGCAGTTTCAGGTGGCGCGTGGATATCCGGAGCTCTCGGTCGAGCGGTACATCTTTGTCTTTCAGGACATTCGCGGGCGCTACCAGAGCGAGGGACAGTTCGTGATGCAGCGTCCGCCGCGCATCGTGGACGGACCGGGACCGCGCATTGACGAGTCCACCGATGCATGGGACACCATCGACTGGCTGCTGAAGAACGTCCCCAACCACAACGGGAAGGTGGGGATGTTCGGCGTGTCGTACCCGGGGTGGCTCGCGGCCATGGCGATGCTCGATCCGCATCCGGCGCTTGCGGCGGTAAGCCCGCAGGCCTCGCCGGCTGACATGTGGATCGGCGACGACTTCCACCACAACGGCGCGTTCCGCCTGAGCTACGGCTTCGAATACGCGGCGATGATGGAGACGTCCAAGGAAAGCGAGCAGTTCGCCTTCGATACCTATGACACCTTCGACTGGTACCTCAAGCTCGGCTCGCTTGCGAACGTCAACACGAAGTACCTCAAGGGGAAGATCCCCACGTGGAACGACTACGTGGCGCATCCCAACTACGACGGCTTCTGGCAGCGGCAGGCGATGCAGTCGTACCTCACGCGCGTCACCGTGCCGACGCTCAATGTCGGCGGGTGGTGGGACCAGGAAGATTTCTACGGGCCGGTGCACATCTATCGCACGCTCGAGAAGCGCGACTCGACGTCGAAGAACTTCCTTGTCGTGGGCCCATGGAACCACGGCGGCTGGCGGCGCGACGGTCGCACCCTCGGCAAGATCGACTTCGGAGCGGCGACGGGCGTCGAGTACCGCGCCAATATCGAGGCGCCGTTCTTTGCCAAGCACCTGAAGGGGAAGGGAAGCTATGTCCCCGCCGAGGCGACGGTGTTCGAGAGCGGTAGCAACGCGTGGCGCACGTTCAGCGCGTGGCCGCCGAAGGAAGCCGTGACGAAGTCGCTCTACTTCCAGGCCGAAGGCAAGCTGTCGTTCACTGCGCCGACGACCACGGGCAACGACTCGTTCGTGAGCGATCCCGCGCACCCGGTCCCGTACCGCAACCGACCCATCGAGCCGACGTATTACCCGAAGGGATCAGGCTGGGGGGCGTGGCTCACCGAGGATCAGCGGTTCGTGAAGGACCGCCCCGACGTACTCACGTGGATGACGGAACCGTTGGCACAGGATCTCGTGATTGCCGGTGATGTGACGGCGAAGCTGCAGGTCTCAACCACCGGGCAGGACGCCGACTGGATCGTGAAGCTGATTGACGTCTATCCCGAGGACTATCCGGCGAACAGCAAGATGGGCGGCTACGAGTTCATGATCGCCAATGACGTGTTCCGTTCACGCTTTCGCGAGTCGCTCGAGACGCCGAAGGCTATGGTCCCCAACCAGGTCACACCGATCACCATTGACCTGCACACGCAGAGCTACCGGTTCCTGAGGGGGCATCGGGTGATGGTGCAGGTGCAGAGCACCTGGTTCCCGCTCATTGACCGCAACCCGCAAACGTGGGTGCCCAACATCTTCGAGGGCAAGGCAAGCGACTTCAAGGCGCAGACGCACCGTGTGTGGCGCACGCCAACGCAGGCGTCGCGGGTGGAGGTGCAGGTGGTGCCGTAGCAGAGGCCGGTGGTGTCTGATCGGGGCGAGGCTTGCTGCGTTGCCGTGGATTGCGTGGAAGGGGCCGCTCTTACTGCATACACGGAAAAGGACGGAGTTCACGGGTCAATCTTGGGGAACTACCGTGCAAGCTGGGTTATCGTGGCGCGCCCTCTGAAAGCATGATCCGTGGGATCCGTCCCCCATCCGCGTAATCCGTGGTAAGCAGCAGAACCAGCCCCCTCAGATCAGCCCAGGTCAGCCTTGGTATCAATGTCGCGCCGCACGCCGGGATCGCTCACCGGCAGCTCATGCACCCGCGAGCCATAGGCGTGCACCACCGCCCGCGCGCCACCCTCCGCCACCGTCATCAGCTCACGCCACGTCTCGCGCGCGAACCAGACGGGATGACCACGCTTGCCGTCGTGCACCGGCACCACGATGGGCGCGCCGGTGCGCCGCGCCGCATCCACCACGGCGAGCGCGCTCGTGGCGAGCGCAAATGGATGATCCACCGGCCACACAATCACGCCGCCGACTGACGTGTTGGCCAGCTGCGCGATGCCGAGTCGCAGACTCTTCACCTGTTCGTCCTTGGGCTTCGCATTGACGATGCCTCGCGCACCGGCCGGCACATCGGTGCCGGGTGGAACCACCGCAATCACGGGATCAGCGCCGCTGGTGATGCACCCCTCGACGACCGCGTCGAGAAACCGCCGGCCGTCAGGGATCGTCGCTCCAACCTTCGGCTCGCCGAACCGCGTCCCCGCGCCGGCCGCCAGCACAATGGCCGCGAACGGATGCTTTTTCTCGGCGCTCATCGTGGGTCCAGCCGGCGCATGGCGCGCCGCAACAGGGCCTGCGCCTGCCAGACCTTGTACCCGTTGTGCTCGAGCGGCTTGGCGTCATACATCGCACGCTCGGCCAGCGCGTCAATGCTGTCGTCGTCGAGGGCGCCCGTGGTGACGTCCTCCTCCACCGACGGATTCACGCGGCACGGGCCGAGCGACACACCACCGAGCGCCATGCGCACGGTGCCGTCGGTGCCACGATGCGCCGCCAGCGACACGGTGGCAAAATCCCACGCGCCGCGCTGCATCAACTTCTCGTAGAACTGCACGCCACCCGCAGCCGAGGCGGGCAGCAGCACTGCGCTGATGAACTCGCCAGCGGTGAGCGTGGTCTCGCCTTCGGCGCGGCGCGCGGAGCCCTCGAACAGGGCGGGGAGCGTGAGGGTCCGCACGCCGCCGGCACCGGTGACCTCCACCGTGGCCTCGAGCGCGGTCAGCGCGACGAGCGGATCGCTGGGGTGCACCGCGTGGCACGTGCCATTCGTGAACAGTCCGTGATAGTGGTTCTCGCCCGTCTCAGCCAGGCAGTCGGTGGCGCCGTTCTTGAAGCAGGGCAAAGCGCCGCGGAAATACCAGCAGCGCGGGCGCTGGGCGAGGTTGCCGCCAATGGTGCCCATCGTGCGGAGCTGCGGCGTTCCCACTGCGGCGGCCGCCTGCGCCAGCGCGGCATATCGCTCGCCGATGCCGGCGTGCGAGGCGAGATCCTCGAGGCGAACCGCGCACCCAATGCGCGCCGCGCCGTCGTCGTGCAGCACGATGTCGCGCGCTCCCGGGATGCGCCGCAGGTCCACCAGCGTCTCGGGCCGCACGATGTCTTCCTTCATTGCCACCAGCAGGTCGGTGCCGCCGCCCAAAGGCGCGGCCGCGCTCGACGCGAGGGCTTGCACCGCGTCGGCTGCGCTTGCGGCCTGATGATAGGTGAAGGGATGCATCGTAAAAGGGTGTCGGACGAGGGGACGCCGAGCGTAACTTCCACAACCGTGACCCGACGATTCCTGAACAAGCTGAGCATTTGCGCGCCCGCTCGCCACCATGTGGCGGGGTGCGCAGCGCTGGCGCTGGTCGCCGCGTCGGCGCTGGTCGCCGCAGCCTGCGGCCGAGGCTCTGCGGGATCGAGCGCGGCATCGTCCGCGGACAGCGCAGCCCAGCACTCCGCCGATTCCGCCGCCGCCATGGCTGCCGCGCACGACAGCGCCTCGACGCGTCGCCTGTCGCCGTCGGCGGACTCCGTGGCACCGTACCTCGTGTTCGCGCCCACGGGTGAGCGCCTGTTCGTGGCGGCCGTGCGCAATACGCAGTGGCTGCTTGACGTCGGACGGATGGACCTGGACGTGCGCAAGGACAGCGCCAAGGCACGCGCCTTTCGAGAAGCGGCGCCGGTGTTGAGTCCGGTAGCGCCGCGTTCGGTCTTCCGCCTGTGGTGGGCCAAGGGGGCAGAGGACGTCGTCGTCGACTCGTTCGCGGTCTACAACGGGCGCATCGTGATGCGGGTGTTCGGTTCGGCGGCGCTCGACAGTGCGGCGCGCGCCAAGGGCTCACCGACGGCATACGCCGTGCGCGCCGACAGCGCCGCGCCGCCCGTGGCCACCGTCTGCGATCTGCGTGTGGAACCGGACAGCGCGGCCATGGCGGCTCTCACGCCCGAGGAGCGTCGTGCGAAGGCAGCAACACAGAAGTCCGACGACGACTCATACGCCACGCGCGTGGCCTTCGTGCGCGACTCGCTCGACATGGAACTGCGTGCCAGCCCACCGCCGTATGAGCGGCTGCAGCGCCGCATGAAGACCGCGTCCAGCCAGGTGCGCGGCTGCTTCGGCGTGGCGCGGCGTGCGCTCGTCGTCAGCGTGCGCGCCGGCGATGCCGAGTGGGTGCGCGAACGGCTGGTGCTCATCACGCCGGATGGCGCGGTGACCCCGCTGCGCGTGGACGACCTGCGCTTCCGCGCGCACGAGCTGCTGACCGCATTCGACGCGGACGGCGACGGTGTGGACGACCTGGCCGTGAAGGGCACCACCCACCGCGCCGGCGGCACCGCGATTCTCCGCGTGGATCTCGCGAAGAAGATCGCCGAGCGGCTCGCCGCCGGCTTCGTCTGGGAAACCTTCTAGCCCACCGCGAGCTACATCGCGGTGCGCAGCCCCGGCTCCAGCACCAGCGACTGGATGAAGAACTCCATCATCCGCTGCGGGTTGAGCGCGCTGTGCCCCGCGTCGGGCCCCACCTGTACCTCGAAGCTCTTGCCGGCACGCTGGAGCGCGCGGATGAGCTGCATGGCGTTGTTGGGGTGCACGTTGTCGTCGGCGGTGCCGTAGTAGATCATCAGCCGGCCCTTGAGGTTCGCGGCGTACTCCATGGCGCTCCCCTTCTTGTAGCCGGCCTCGTTTTCCTGCGGCGTGTACATGTACCGCTCAGTGTAGATCGTGTCGTAGTGGTGCCAGCTGGTCACGGCCGACTGCGCCGCCGCGGCCGCGAAGAGGTCGGGGTAGCGCAGGATCGCCATCGCCGCGGCATAGCCGCCGTATGACGTGCCGAAGATTCCGATGCGCTTGGCGTCCACGTAGGGCAGCGTGCCGAGATACCGGGCCGCCGCCGCGAGATCGTCAATCTCCGTCTCGCCGAGCTTCAGGTAGATGGCGTCGAGTGCGCGCTTGCCCAACCCCGCGGCGCTGCGCGTGTCGAGCGTGACGACGATAAAGCCGTACTCCGTCATCGGGGACGGGGCGGCAAACGTCTCGCGCGCACCGTTCGTCGCTGGGCCATTGTAGACCGAGAACAGCACCGGGTACTTCTTCGCCGGATCAAAGTTCGACGGCTTGTTGATCATGCCGAAGTGTTTCGTCGCGCCGTCAGCGGCGACGTACGTGAACTGCTCCACGGGCTTGAGTCCCGCCGCCCCGAACCCGGTGAGGTCGCTCTCGGCGATTGGCGCCACCGTCGCTCCCTTCGCGTCGCGCAGGACGGTCACCGGCGCAATGGCGTGCGTCTGCGCGATGTCGGTGAAGTACTTCCCGTCGGGGGAGACACTGACCGTGTGGTGCAGCGCCGGGTCGGTGAGGCGCGTGTCCTTCTTGCCGTCGAGCTGCACGCGGTGCAGCTGCAGCTTCATGTAGTTGTCGCCGCTGCGGGCGTAGTACCAGAGCAGGTTCGCCTTCTCGTCCACCTTCACGATGCCGGCGACCTCAAACGGATGCTGCGTGAGCGTGGTGAGCAGCTTTCCCGAGAGGTCGTAGAGGTAGTAGTTCTTGAACCCGGTACGCTCCGACTCCCAGATGAAGCGCTTGCCATCGTCGAGCCAGCGGATCGTCGGATGGTTCTCGGTCCAGCTCGGCAGCCACTCTTCGCGAATGACCATGCGGCAGACGCCGGTGATCGGATGGCACGCGGCGAGCTCCATGATGTTCTGCCGCCGGTTGGTGCGGTGGATCAGCAGCTCGCTGCCGTCCTTGGTCCACGAGATGCCGTAGACGTAGTGCCCGACGGCGGCGTCGGTGAACGGCACGCCGTCGCGCACCTCGAGCCGCCGCGTCTGCTCGGTGCGGTCGTTGTACACGTAGACGTCCACGATGGGATTGGCCGTGCCGGACTTCGGATACCCCTCCGTCATCACCGACCCCTGCACGGTGGTCTGGTCGGTCTGCAGGTAGTAGTCCTTCACCGGCTTCTCGTCGAAGCGGTAGTACGCGAGCTTGGTGCCGTCGGGCGACCACCACATCGCGGTGGTCTGGTCGAGTTCCTCGCCGTAGACCCAGCTGGCGGTGCCGTACTTGATGCGCAGGCTCTCGCTGCCGTCGGTGGTGATCTGCCGTTCGCTCGATCCGTCCTTGGCGGCAAGGTAGAGATTGCGGTCCCTGTAGAACGCCTTTCTCGACGAATCGGCGGTCCACGCCACGGTCGCCTGGCGGCCGCGTGCCGGGCCGCCGAAGCGGCGCGCGTCACCGGCGTTCGCGGCACCGGCCGGCGCATCTCCCACCTGCTTCGTCGCGAGATCGAAGCGCAGGCGCTTGCCGTCGCGCAGGAAGTCAAAGGACTTGCCGTCATCCGCCCACTGTGCCGCGACCACGCCCGGCTTGATGGCTCCCTGGATCTTGGGGAGCATCTGCATGTAGTGATCGTAGCCCGGCATGGACTTGAGCCGGTCCTGCGCGGCGAGCGGGAGCGAGGCGAGGGCGACAAGCGCGAAGACAGCGACGCCGAATCTGGAGCAGCGCATCGTTCAGTGAGGCGAAGGGTGAATGCAGCAACGGCGCGCCCTTGGGCGCGCCGCGCATGGGCTAGCGAGTGGAGACTGGCGGCTTGGGTGCCGCCGCCGGCGCGGCCGGTGTTCCGGGCGGCACGGCTGCGGGCGCCGACGCCTTGGGTGGTGCGGGCGGCTTCAGCGTGAAGACGATAAAATCGCCCTGCTTCCGAATCTTCTTGCCGTCCGCCACATCAAGGTTCTCGACGGGGACGAAGCTGAGCACCGCCGAGCGCGCGCTGGGCATGCGCCGCTCGGCGCGGTCCACGGTGCCCATGCTGAAATCCGAGTGGAACGCGCCGTTCACGTGCACGATGACGGCGTCCGGATACTTGGTGCGGGCGTTGGCGATCGCCTCGCCCATCGTCTCGTCCTTCACGCACTGGGCGTCGTAGAAGCGGCGAACCATCGCGGCCGCCTCCTCCTTCGTGATCTTCTGACCGTGTCCGGTCATGTCGCCCATCGTCTCCTTGAAGCGCTCGTAGTACTTGTCCTGCGGACATTGGAGCTGTGTGGCGATGAGGGCGCGGTCAGCGGCGGGCAGCGAGTCAACGCCAATCAGCCCCTTCCGGCCGACGAGCGACGCCAGGCGGCGTGGGACGTTGGCCGCGATGACCGGCCAACCCTTGGCCTTGGCGAGTTCGACGAGCGGGCGGTAATCCGTGGCGTATTTCGGCCAGGGGCGCGAGGTCTTCAGGAAGTCGGCCTCGTCGGTCCTGCCGGCGAGGTAATCGTCGAGCTTGGCCTGCGCATCGCGCTCGAACATCTCGAGCGAGAGCACGACCTTGGCGCGACGGCGCCCGATGCCCTCGAGGGCCGCCCGTTCGAGGCGGTGCGTCCCCGGGTCGTCGTGCTGTTCGCCGAGGAAGACCATGTCACGCTGCGCCACCTCGGCGAGCATGGACTCGAAGTCGGCAAAGCGCTTCTTGCCGGACTTGTAGACCCGGTGAGGTGTGTATGACGAAACCGAGGCGACATGCCGGGCGACCGCGGTGTCTGGGGTCTGAGCGGTCTGGGCCGCTGGCACCTGCAGAGCAAAAATTAAGAATGACCCAAGAAACATTATTATCACCCGGTGGCTGTGTGCTGCTAAATGAGGTGGCTATTTTGTAAAATAAAGATAGCTTATTAAAGCCAAATAGACGGAGTGTCCTTGGAAATTGACGTCGGACTCCTGCGGGCAACCGAGGATGCCGTTGATGCGCTGTCCCGCCTAGACGAGCAGGTGGCGATGACGGCGCCGGGGCTCGCGACGCTCCTCAAGCTACGCAGCGCTCAAGCTATCGTTGCGGCAAACGATCGGCCACTTGGCGCCGCGCTCGATGGGGACGCGGCCTTCGCCGCTCTGCTCGGCTGGTTGTACGCGCCGGACGGGCGAGAGTTCATCGCGGATGATCCGCACCTGCGCGGCACTGCGGTGGCGCTGGATAACGCGGCGGAGATGATGCGCGCGGGCCGCGCGCTGACCCTCGGGTTGCTGGAGGAGGCAATGCGCGCCGGCGATGCGTCGCTACCGGTGCTACCTGGGGCCTTCGCTGACACGTTGCGCGCGGCGGAGGTTGAGGGGTGGCCCGCGCTGCTGACGACAGCAGTGCTCTCGTCGGGGGCGTGCGGCGGGGTGCGCAACGTCGCGGCTTCCATTGCCCGGACGGTCGTGCCGCTCTCGGGGGGCGTCGTGGCCGACGCATTCGTGGTCTCGAAATGCGCTGAGAGCGCGGCGGGAGCACTGCACACCATCGCGAGTGAGGCTCGCACCATGCGGCGGCGCGTCGCCGTCTACCGCGAGGCGTGCTCGAACGCGGTTGAGCGCTGTCGCGAATTTGGCCGAGGGGGGGCCACAGCGGCCGCGCTGGGTGAACTGCTTGCCGGTCGGCCTGCGATCACCGTGGCGGAGGCGGCCGCGGCGCTCGATATCTCGGCGCCGACGGCGGGGGCAGCGGTGGAGCGGCTGATGAGCGCCGGCCTGCTCCGCGAAATCACCGGTCGCGGTCGCGACCGGGTTTTCGTCTACTTGCCGGCGGTGGCGATCGCCGGCTGAGCGACGGCCGCTTGTTCGAGGAGTGCGACGACCTCAGAGAGGATCGTGCGACCCTTGTCGACGGCGTACCAGCGGCGGATCTCCTTGTTGCGCTCGGGCTTCTCGAGCTGCTTCCACTCGGCGGCCACGCGTTCCTGCAGCGCCCTGGGGCGTGGGCCCCACCAGCCGCGCTCCTCAAAGTCGGCATCGAGAACGATGACCACGGGGATGGAGCGAGCGGTGCCGTTGGTCAGGTGCGTGTCCATCAGTTCGGGATACGCATCGCGACTGACGGTCCGGAGCGAGAGGTTGGACGCGGCATCAGCCAGCGCGCTCACGACCGGCACGGCGCTCTGGGAATCGATGCACCAGTCCTCGGAGATGACGAGCAGGTGCCAGGCTCCGCCCAGCGCCTCGGTGCGGGCCAGGAGGTCGGCAGGGACGACGGCGCGCTCGCGCTGCGCCTGGAACAGGGTGCCGTATTCGGCGGAGGCGGCCGTCATGTCCGCGAAGGAGGCGGCGCCCGTGTAGTAGTCGGAGAGGGTCTTCATATAACTATAATACTAAATGAACATATAGTAGAACGCAAGGGGCTGCCGTGACGCCGGGCGCCGGAATTCGTTAGTCAATTGCAATGCGTCCGTTCCCGTTCCTTCCCGCGTTGGCCCTCATGGCGGCCGCGTGCGGCCCGGCCATTCGGCCGCTTGGGCCGCTCGCGCCACTCTCGTCTGTGCAGGGTGCGGAGGCTGAACTGCCCGAGCCGCCGTCGGAATCGCCGCCGCCCGAGGCGCCCCTGGCCGCGACCGACGAGGAGTACCTGCACGAACGCGGCCTCATGGTGCCCGTGGAGGGCGTCCGTCCGGAGAAGGTGCCCGACACGTACATGCAGGCACGGGATGGCGGCGCGCGTACGCACCAGGCCGTGGACATCCTCGCCAAGCGCGGCACGCCGGTCCTCTCGGCGGACAGCGGCACGATCCTGCGTCTCACCAAGAGCGCGCTGGGCGGCATCACGATCTACGCTACGGACCCGGAGCGGCGATTCGTCTTTTATTACGCCCACCTCGACGGGTACGCCGAGGGAGTGCGTGAGGGGAAGGCTATCGCGCAGGGCGAAGTGATCGGGTACGTTGGCACTACGGGCAATGCGCCGAAGAACACGCCGCACCTGCACTTTCAGGTGATGCGATACGTCGACGCCCGGACGTGGTGGGGCGGGCCGCCCCTGGATCCGCGCGCTTTCCTGGCACGGCCGGGGACGCGGTACGAGACATCACGCTCGACCGCTTCCGTGCCGAAACAGTAGTCGAGGAACAGTCATGACGATGTCAGGAAAGATGCGCGCTTCGCTGCGCGCCGAATGCAATGGCCTGCCGGCCACCGTGCACGTCGGCAAGGAAGGGCTCACGCAGGCCCTCATCCAGTCGCTGGACGATGCGCTCCGCACGCGCGAACTGGTGAAGGTGGCGCTGAACCGCACGGTGGACGTGAGCGCGAAAGCCGCCGCCGCCGACCTCGCCGAGGCCGTGGGGGCGGAGGTGATTCAGACGATAGGAAAGACGACAACGCTTTACCGCCAGAATCCCGAGATCGAGGGAAAGAAGGGAGATGCGCCGCCGTGGCGCAGATAGACAACGGAGAAACAACGGAGAAACAACAGAGAAGAAACAGAAAGGGCGCCGCGCTTGCGACGCCCTCTGTTGTCTATCTGTTGTCTCTCTGTTGTTTCTCTGTTGTTTCTCTCTGGAAGCTCAGCTTCCAGACTCGCCCCGATCCGAGATGCATCTGTGTGGCATTCCCCTTCTTGTCGCGACTAAACCACACGCTTCCGTAGTTGCCGCCTTCAAACGCGTCGGCGTATGCCGGGACGAGCGAGAACTGCGTGCCGGGACGGAGTTCCATCACCAGCGCGCCCTTCTCGATCTTCGCGGTCCAGGTGGCGTCGATCTCCGGCTGGTGCCACCGACCGGTGAGTCCCTGCAGCTGAGCCTCGGTGGGCTTCCACCGCTCGGCGGCCATGAACGACCAGGCGAGCGTGTCGCCGTCCGGGGCGATGATGCGCGCGCCGGTCGGCGATCCGTCGGCCGCCGTGTTGATGCGCAGACGCGACGAGGCGCCCATCAGGAAATCGCCGTCGCGAAGTGAACGCAGCACCGCGCCGCCTCGAATGCGCAGTTGGCCGCGTTCGACGAACAGCTCTGAGATGTCGTTGGTGCGTTCGTCGCGATAGATGCCGGTCAGGCGTGCGAGGCGATTGGGATCGGCCGTCGTCGTGTCGAAAGTGGCCGGCGGCGCGAGATCCGGAATGAGCGCGTCCGCCAGCTGACGCACATACGACGTGGCCGGCGCTCCGGCGGCGTTGCACAGCACCGCGATGGACAACCCGGCCTTCGGATAGCGGGCGAGGAAGGTGCTGTACCCGGCCGTGCTGCCGCTGTGCTGCCACTCCGTGGTACCGCGATACATGCCGTTGATCATCCCCATGGCGTACGGGATCTGCCGTCCACTCGTGAGCGTCGCCCGGCTGAGCAGCGAGTCACTCACCGCGCCAAAGACGCGCGTATCGAGTGCGTGGTTCCACTTGAGCCAGTCGCCCACCGTCGTCAGCAGGCCGCCGGGGCCGTGCACGTTCTCGAATGGCATGTTGATTCGCCAGCCGCTGGCCGTGCGCGAATAGGCCTGAGCGCGTCCCGGCACGACGACCGTGAAGTCGTCGCGCCAGCGCGTGTGCACCATGCCCGCCGGCTTGAAGATGCGCTCGTTGCTGAACTGCACGAACGGCATGCCGCTTACCCGCTCGACGATCGTCGGCAGCAGCGAAAAACCGGAGTTGGTATACGAGTAGAAATCGCCCACTGGATAGTTGAGCGCCTTCTGCCGGACGATGATGTTGACCAGATCGGCCTGCGTCGTCACCCGTGTACCGCGCGGATAGCCCTGGTCGGCCACGAGGTTGCTCCACTCGCGCAGGCCGCTCGTGTGCGACACCAGGTGTCGGATGGTGATCGTGCGCCCGTACTGTGGGAGCTCCGGCACGTACTTCCGCACGTCATCATCGAGCCGGATCTTGCCTTCGCCCACCAGGAGCAGGATCGCCGTGGCGGTGAATTGCTTGGCCACGGAGCCGCTCTCGAGAATGGTCTGCGCCGTGATCGGCGTGCCGCTCTCGAGGTCCGCCATGCCGTAGCCCCGCGTGAAGATCGGCACGCCGTTGCGCGACACGCCGACTGCGCACCCGGGTGTGTGCGTGCTGTTCCACTGCGCGAAAATCCGGTCTGCCGTTGCGGTCAGGTCCTGCGCGCCGAGGACGGCGGGGAAGGCAAGGAGGAGGAATCGCTTCATGGCCCGAAGAGATGGAGTGTGAGGCAACGCGCAGTGCGCGCGTCGCCGCGGAACGACATGACGCGCGGCCTACAGACGTTCTGGGCTGAGTACGGTGCGCTCGCCGCCGGCGTTGCCGGTATTGAGCGTCCCCGCCGGCTCGAACAGCAGGACCGCCACTTCCTCGGCCGCCACCGGCCGATGCTCCACGCCGCGCGGCACGATGAGGAACTCGCCCTCGTGCAGCTGCACCGTGCGGTCGCGGAACTGCATCTCGAACGACCCGCTCACCACGAGGAACATCTCATCCTCGTGCTCGTGCGCATGCCAGATGAACGCGCCCTGGAACTTGACGAGCTTCACGTGCTGGCCGTTGAGCTCGCCAACGATGCGCGGGCTCCAATGCTCGTGGAGCAGGGCGAGCTTCTCGGCGATGACGACCCTGTCGGGGATCATTCGGCGAGCGCACCAAGCACGCGCCACGGGGTGAGCGGCAACGCGCAGACCTCGACGCCAAGCGCATCAGCCACGGCAGCGGCGATGGCGGGCGCCGTGGGGATAATCGGCGGTTCGGCGATGCCGCGCGCCCCGACGTGATTGGCGGCTGGGTCAGCGCCGTCGAGGAACGACGCGTCAATGGCGGGAATGTCGGCCATCGTCGGGACCATGTAGTCGTGCAGGTTGGCGTTGAGCGTCACGCCGCGCGCACGGTCAATGTGGCGCTCCTCGAAGAGCGCGTACCCGATGCCCTGGATGATGCCGCCGTGCAGCTGACTTTCGGCGAGCGCGGGGTTGATGATGCGCCCCGCGTCGTGGACGGCAACGACGCGCAGCACGCGTACGACGCCGGTCTCGGGGTCCACCTCGACCTCGACGAACTGCGCGCCGACCGTGACCACGGCGAGCTCCGGATTCGGGCCGCGGGAGCCGTGGCCGACGATCTGAATGTTCCCGAGCTTTCGGCAGAGATCGCCAAACGAGAGCGACGCGCCCGCGGTGGAGACCACCTGCGAGTCGCGCGTGGCGAGTGACTCCAGCGGCACGTCGAGCATCTGCGCCGCCGCCTCGAGGAGGTGCGTCTTGGCTTCTTCCGCCGCCATGCGCACCGCCGGGCCCACACTGGGCGTGGTCATCGAGCCCCACGAGTTGCCGGTGTACGGCAGGCGCTCGGTGTCGCCGATGACGGCGCGCACCGTTTCGAACCGCGCGCCGAGCGCCTCGGCGGCGATCTGCGCGAGAATCGTGCGTGAGCCGGTGCCGAGGTCCTGTGTGCCGGCGAGCACATCAACCGACCCGTCGCTGTTGATGCGGACGTGGGCGTACGACGGCGGGCCGCCGCCGGTGGGCCAGGTCTGCGCGGCAACGCCGCGGCCGCGTTGCACGCGGCTGATGGGAGATGGGGGATGGGAGATGGGAGAGTTCCAACCAAAGCGCTTCATCCCCTCGGCGTAGCACTCGTCGAGACGGTTGCCGCTGAACTCGCGGTTGGCGCGCTCGTCGCGGGTGGCGAGGTTCTTGAGGCGCAGCGCCACGGGGTCCATCTGCAGGGCGCGCGCCAGCGCGTTCATTGCCCCTTCGAGCGCGAAGGCGCCTTCCACGTAGCCGGGACCGCGGAAGGCCTGCATGCCGCTGGCGTTGATGTAGACGCAGGTCTCCGTGGTGCGGACGTTCGGGCACGCGTACATCTCGTGGAAGATCTGCGCGGGACCGCCTTCCCAGCCGCTGATGCCAAGCGGGATCAGCGCGTCGAGCACGAGCGCCGTGAGCGTGCCGTCCTTTCGCGCGGCGATGGTGACCTTCTGCACCGTGGCCGGGCGGTTGCCGCTGTCGGTCTGCTCGGCACGGCGGTCGTTCACGCATCGCACCGGCGCACCCAGCGTGCGCGCAAAGAGGGCGGCGGTATACGTGTGCGCCCCGGCACTGTTCTTGGCGCCGAAGCCGCCGCCCATGTAGTCCTTGATCACGCGCACCTTCGCCTGTGGAAGCCCAAGCGCCTTGGCGACGTCGCTGCGTACGCGGAAGATCCCCTGCGTGGACTCCCACACCGTGAGCTGGTCGCCGTTCCACTCGCAGACGGCGCCGTGCGTCTCGAGTGCGGAGTGCAGCGCCACCTGGGTGCGATACTCGCGCGTGATCGTCACCTCGGCGTCGGCGAGGCCGCGCGCAACGTCGCCACGTTCCACGACGTCGGGCTCGGTGGTGTTGCCGGCGCTTCGTACGAGCGGCGCGTTGGGCGCGATGGCATCGTCCACGTTTACCGCGTGCGGCGCGGCCTCGATGACAATTGAAGCGGCAAGCACGCGAGCGGCGCGCTCGGCGGCATCCAGCGATTCTGCACAGACGGCGGCAAGCGGCTGCCCCGCGTACGACACGTCGCGCTTGAAGAGCCGCGTGGCGGCGGGCGCGTCACCGGTGCCCATCACGGCACGCACACCCGGCATGGCGCGTGCGGCATCGAGATCGATAGCGATGAGCGTGCCCTTGGCCCGCGGTGCGCGCACGATGACGGCGTGGAGCATGCCGGGGCGGACGATGTCGGCGGTGTACCGCGCGCGCCCGGTGACCTTTTCGAACGCGTCCACGCGTAGCGGACTGGTGCCGACGATCGAAAGTGGCGTGTCGGCGGTCCAGGGCGCCGGCTCAAAGGCCGGTACCTCGACGACGCGCGTTTCCGTGCGTCCCTCGACTTCGACCGTCGTCTGAACGAATCGCGCGCGCTCGCGGCTCACAGCGCGGCCTTTCCGGCGTCAGCCACCGCGCGGATGGCGGTGATGATCTTGGGATAGGTGCCGCAGCGGCAGAGATTGCCGCTCATGGCGGTGCGGATCTCGTCGTCCGTCGGCTGCGGATTCTTTTCGAGTAGCGCGGCGGCGGCGAGCAGCTGCCCGGGCGTACAGTACCCACACTGCGCCGCGTCGTGCGTGATGAACGCCTGCTGCAACGGGGCGAGGCTGTTCCCTTCGGCAAGTCCTTCCACCGTCTGCACCTGCGCGTTGTCACAGGCGGCGGTGAGAGTGAGGCAGGCGTACACGAGGTCGCCGTCCAGCCGCACGGTGCACGCCCCGCATTCGCCGTGGTCGCAGCCGAGTTTGGGGCCGGTCAGGCCCACCTGGTCGCGGAGCGCCGCAAGCAGGGTGGGGGAGCGTGCCGGGTCGACATCGCGGGGGGAGCCGTTGATGGTAAGGCGCATGGGGAAAGAGTACGACAGAATGAGACAGAGTGCGACAGAGTACGGCAGTGACTTCAGATTGGCAGCGGAAGGCCTCGGGCTCGGCAATTTGGCGGTTGAGCGGCCTTGGCGCGGGGCTTATCTTCCCTGTGTTGCCGGTTGTTTTCACGCTCAGGAGCGTTCATGCCGTACATCATCACCGAAGCCTGCATCGGGACCAAGGACAAGGCCTGCGTCGACGTCTGTCCCGTGGACTGCATCTACGAGGGCGAGGACCAGCTGTACATCCATCCCGACGAATGCATCGACTGCGGCGCGTGCGAACCGGAGTGCCCGGTGACCGCGATCTTCCCCGAGGAAGACGTGCCGGCGAACATGAAGGCGTACATCGCCAAGAACAAGGACGTGTTCAACGGGCCGAATCCGCCGGGGAAGCCGACGAGATAGCAGATGGGAGATGGGAGATGGGAGATGGGAGATGAAGCGAGCCCGACGGTAGCCGTCGGGCTCGCTGTTCGTTCTACGCCTATCTCCTATCTCCTATCTCCCATCTCCCATCTCCCATCTGTCTCTCTAGAACAATCCCCCCGGAAAATACCGATCCTTCCCCACAAACACCGCCAGCAGCGCGATGTACTGCAAGAACGTGCTCATCTCGCTCCGCCACGCCTCGGCCCAGAAAAACTCACCGCCGACCTTGCCTGACGCGGCCATCGGAATCCAGCGGGGCGTCCGGCGCTTGAATGCCAGATACTCCTCGCCGAAAATGGTCTCGAGCACGCCCTCTTCGTAGCGGACGATGAAGAAGTACTCCACCGCGAACAGCAGCGTGGCCACGGGGAGGAACCACCACACCCCGCTGAGCGCCACGAAGCCCATCCACAGGAAATAGTTGCCGTTGTAGAGCGGGTTGCGGCTCAGCGCGAATGGCCCGTGCGTCACGAGCTTCTGCACATTGCGCGACCGGCGGCGCGTCACCGTGCCGGCGGTGGCCACGCCCCAGAGCCGCCACCCTTCGCCGAGGACGAACAGCAGGGCGAAGACGATGACGCCGAGGCGCGTGATCCCGCCCGGCGCGAGCAGCGGGACGAGCAGAAAAGGCACGGGGAGCCAGCCGCGGTTGCGGAACAGCACGGCACCGATGCGCGCGGGGCGAGAGGACTCGGAAGCGGAGATCGTGGTCACGAGAGTGATGGCAGATGGCCGATGGCAGAAGGCAGAATGATAGCGACCCTGCTCACTGCGCCGTGAGTGAGACGAGGAATTCGCTGAGCACGTGATTGAAGGTCGCGGGGCGCTCCATGTTGCTGACGTGCCCGGCGCCGGCGATGATCTCGAGCCGACTGCCGGCGATGCCCAGGTGCATTGCGCGCGCGTCCTTGACCGGCGTGAGCACGTCCTCGTCGCCTACGACAATCAGCGTCGGCACGTCGATGCTGGCGAGGATAGGCGTCGAGTCGGGGCGCGTCCGCAGCGCGTCGAGCGCGTCCACGATGCCCTTCACGGGGGCGAGCGACATCATGCGATGCAGTTCGTCCACGAGCTCGGGGTTCTTCTCGCGCGTCGTCCGGCCGACCATGCCGGTGATCATCTGGTTGGCGACCGCCATGCTGCCGCGCTCCTGCACCAGCGCCTGCATCTCGACACGGGCGCCTTGCGCTGCCTCGGAGTCAGCGGTGGCCTTGGTGTCGCAGAGCACGAGAGCGCGCACCCGCGCGCGATGGCGGCGCCAGAACGCAAAGGTCGCATACCCGCCCATGGACAGTCCGGCGATGACGGCGCGATCGACGCCCAGCACATCAAGCAGGGCGGCCGCGTCATCGGCATAGCCGTCCAATCCACCCGGTTCGTCCCGGGCGCTCTCGCCAAAGCCGCGCAGGTCCATGCAGATCGTGCGAGCCGGCGTGGCCAGCGCCCCCAACTGCGGCGACCAGAGCGATCGGCTGTGCGGGAAGCCGTGCAGAAAGAGCACGGGCACGCCGGATCCGACGTCGTCGTATCCAATGGCGCGCCCGTTGGCAAAGGTGATCACTTAACAGCTCCCGTGCCCGTGCCCGCTGTTTCCTTGGGAAGGTCATCCGGCTGGACGTGCAGCATCTGGACGGTCACGAAGACCGCCGCGAGCAGCGGCGTGGCCACGAACAGCCCCATCAGGCCGAAGACGTAGGCCATCACCACCTGGGTCATGAGCGTCAGGGCCGGCGGCAGGTCCAGTTGCTCCCGCATCAGGTACGGAATGAGGAGGTTGTTCTCGAGGAACTGGATGCCCCAGTAGGCGACCATCACGACCAGCGCCTTCTGCGGCGAGTCCACGAATGCCATGACGATGGCCGGAATGGCGCTCAGTGTCGGGCCGATGTTCGGGATGAACTCGAGGATGCCGGCGATGATGCCCAGCGGCACCGCCGCGCGCACCCCGATGATGCTGAGGAGGATGGTGGTTACCGTGCCGATGATCAGCATGGCAAGCGCCTGGGTGCCGAGCCATCGGCGCAGCTTCGCCGCGATTGCGGTCAGCACGGGCTCAAGCCGTCGTCGGGTGGGCGGACTGACCAGCAGGAGCATCCCGCGCTTGTAGAGGTCGGGTTCCGCGGCGATGTAGACGGCGAGGAAGAGCACGAGGATGAAGCCGCCGAAGACCGCGAGCGTCGAGGTCAGGATGCCAAGCGCGACCGCCTTGAGCCGCCCCGCCTGGCGATAGAACGCCTCGACGAGCCGGCGCTGCGGGCGTGTTTCGGCAACTTGGGCTGGGGCCTGAGCCGGTGCCGTCACCGCGACTCCTGCCGACTCGGCGGGCGTCGTGGGCAGCACAGGTGTTGCGGCTGGAACTGCGGCGGGTGCTTTGGCGGGTGCTTTGGCGGGCGCGCCTTTCACCGGGCTCGGTACCCCGGTGATCGCGTCGAGCAGGCGCGGCTGCTTGGTGGCCAGCCATATCTCCGCCTTTTCGATCGCCTCGGGGAAGCGCGTGCGCAGTTCCTGCGACTGCGTCACAAGGGTCGGCGCCGACCATGCGCCGAGTCCGAGGATGAGGCCAACCACGCCGAAGATGATGAGGGGTGACGCGATACCGCGGCGGAAGCCGCGCCGTTCGAGCGCGTCCACCGCGGGGGACGCGCCAAGGCCGAAGAGCACCCCGAGAAAGGCGGTGAGCGCCAGGATCCGGGCCGCCCAGAGCAACTGCAGGCCGAGCAGGACGAAAACGATGATCAGGGCCGCCCGGACCAGGTCGGCGTGATCCGCCGTGAGGCCGGATATCGCCCGGAGCGCGCTCGTGCGCGGCGGGGAGTCCAGCGTGGCGGGGGATTCGGGGGGTGTGGAGTCGGCTGCCATGGCGGGTCTGCGGGTATTCGGTGAGTGACCTTGCTACATTTGTACCACACGCGACACCGGAGAGGAAGGAAGCGAGTGAGCCCAAAGAGCGCGGCACCGACGGTGCAGTACCTCGATTCGGACGACTCCGTCGGGAGATTCCTCGAGGGAATTCGCGGCACGCCGCTGCTGGCGCTCGATACCGAAGGGGCGAGTTTCCACCGGTTCATCGACCGCATTTACCTGCTGCAGCTCTCGACGCGCGACGTCCACGCCATCATCGACCCGCTCCCGATTGCGCATCCCGCCGGGCTGGGCGCGCTGCTCGAGGACCCGAAGGTCGAAGTGGTCTTTCACGACGCGGACTACGACATTCGCCTGTTGCATCAGGATTACGGCTGGCACGTGCGGCGCATCTTCGACACCCGCATTGCCTCCCAGCTTCTGGGCGTGAAGGCGTTCGGACTCGCCGCGCTCTTGGAGCAGCACTTTGGCGTGAAGCTCGACAAGAAGCACCAGCGCGCCGACTGGTCCATGCGTCCGCTCACGAAGGGCATGCTCGACTACGCGGCGCAGGACACGCTGCACCTGCTGCAGTTGCGTGACGTGCTGAAGGACCAGCTCGAACGGAAGGAGCGGTGGAGCTGGGCACAGGAGGAGTTCGAGCGGCTCGAGGGGACGCGTTGGGCGCCGGAGGATGCGGCGGAGTCGTTCCTGCGCATCAAGGGCGCGCGCGACCTGACGCGACGCGAGCTGGCCGTCATGCGCGAGGTGACCCGCTGGCGCGATGGCGCGGCGCTCGCGCTCGATCGGGCGACGTTCCGCGTCGTGGCCAACGACGTGTTGCTGGAGGTTTCGCGGCTGCAGCCCGCCACGGTTGACGCGCTCGGCGCGATCAAGGGCATGCCGCGGGGCATCATGGAGCGTGCCGGGCACGAAGTACTCTCGGCGGTGCAACGCGGCCTTGCCGTGCCCGAGGCGCAGCTGCCGCGCTTCCCGAAATCGACGCGGTGGGAGAAGGATCCCGAGTTTGACGACAAGTTCGGTCGACTGAAGGCCGTGCGCGACGACGCGGCACGTCGACTGGACCTTGACCCCGGCGTGCTGGGTTCACGCGAACGCCTCGAGTCGGTGGCACGGCTGGTGCCGCGTTCCGTGGAGGATCTTGCTGCGATTCCCGAGTTGCGGCGCTGGCAGGTGGCCGAGATGGGAGCGGACTTCGTGAAGGCGCTGAGTGGCTTCAAGCCGAAGGCGAAGACGGCGCCGAAGGCAGACTCGCCGTATCTCGAGACATAGCCGCAACTGATACCACGACGGGCGAAGGGCGGTCGTTTCGAGCTGATCGCTTAGAACCCGAGGTACGTCCGCACCCTCGGCTCGATCCGATCGGGAGTCCACGGCGGCGACCAGACGATGTTGACGGTCGCATTGGTGACGCCGGGGATCTCCTGCACCTGCGTCGTCGCATCGTGGAGGAGTTCGGGGCCCGACGGACAGGCCGGCGAGGTCAGCGACATGTCCACCGTGACGTTCGTTCCCTCGACGTGGATGCCGTAGACGAGGCCCAGGTCCACGATGTTGAGGTTGAGCTCCGGGTCCTTCACGCGGCGCAGGGCCAGCTTGACGAGGTCCTCGGTGACTTCGTCCGCGCCAGTCGGGACAGCGCCCGCGCCAAGGGGAGTCGCAGCGGGCGGTGTCGTTTCGTCGGTCATCGGGAGCTCCTGAGGGGACATCGCAGTATCGCTGCGCGCCGCGCAGGAATTCAAGCTGGCGCCGCTAGCGCTTGTTCCCCGCGGCCGGCTTCTTGGCGGTGGCCGCCCTGGGTTTCGCCTTGCTGGCGGATGACTTTACGGTCTGGGACGACGGCTTCGACAACGTGGCCTTCGACTTCGACGTGCTCGTCGCGGCCTTCGGCCGTGCGGCGGCCGTCTTTGGCTTCGCCGAGGCGGTCGCGGCCTTCGCCCTGCTTGTACCGGCCGTGCTCTTCGGCTTCGCCGCCGCCTTCTTGACGCTTGTCTTCACGGTCGTGGAGCGCTTCACGGACTTCGCGCGACGCGACCGGCGGGTGCGCAGCGGCTTGTTCCAGTTGACCGCACGGTCGGCGCGGAATGACGCCGGCATCGCGCTGATGCGCAGGTCCTCATCGGTGACGGCGAGCGCGGCGGCGTCGGAAAGGTCGGCGCGAATGTCGGAGATGACCGTCGCCGGGCGTTTCACGCGCGCCGCGTGCACGCGGTTCGTGAGGAGGATGACGAACATGTTGCGCTGCGGATCGATCCACATCGATGTGCCCGTGTAGCCAACGTGACCGTACGCGGTCGGACTGAGGTACTCACCCGCACCGTGTCGCCCCTCCGCCATCTCCCAGCCAAGTGCCCGCGATCCGGCGGCGCGCGCCGTGAAGAGGCGTATCGTCTCCTCGCTGACGATGCGCGTGTCCCCGTAGCTGCCGCCGTTCAGCATCATCTGCGCGAAGACGGCGAGGTCATCGGCCGTGCCAAACAGCCCGGCGTGCCCGGCCACACCGCCCAATACGTAGGCGTTCTCGTCATGCACCTGCACCGCGGAGGCGGACGTGCGGCGTGCGGACCTGTCCGTGGGCGCCACGCGATCGCGCACCGAATCGGGCGGGAGGAAATAGGTGTCGGTCATCCCCAGCGGCTCGAACACCCGCTGCCGCACGAACACGTCCAGCGGCTGGCCGGCGATGGACTCGACCACCCATCCCAGCACGTCAGCGCCGAGGTCGGAGTAGATGTACGAACGACCGGGGCGGAAGCGCAGCTTCGTCTCGATGACTGCGCGCTTGTTCTCTTCGGGAGTGCGCGCGACACGCCAGAGTTCCCGACCGGCCGGCAGGCCGCTGCGATGCGTCATCAGGTGGCGAATGGTGACTTCGTCTTTCCACTTGCCGACGAAGCCGGGGAGATAATCGGTCACCTTGCTGTCGAGCGGCAGGCGGCCCTCGTCGTACAGGATCATCGCCGCCGTGGTCGTCGCGACGACCTTGGTCAGCGAGGCGAGGTCGTAAATGGTGCTGTCGGCCGTCACCGCACGGCTATCAAAACCCCATCCGAGCGTCCCGAATCCCTTGCGCCAGACGGCCGCGCCCTGGCGTCCGATGAAGACGGCCGCCCCCGGATAGCCGCCGGCGCGGATCCCTTCGCTCACAATGCGGTCGATGATCTCGAGCCGCTCGGCAGCCATGCCCACGCTCTCGGGCGCTCGCGCGGGGAGTCGCCCCGTCGGATTGCCAAGCGCAAGTGCGGCAACGAGATAAAGGAACATGGGGGAGGGCCGAGGGAAACGAAGGCCTCCACACCGAATCAACCGGGCGGCTGAACCGGTAAGGAAGTCGCGGGGAGGGTAAGGACTAGCGTCCGAGCCCTCTACACGCAAGACGAGTACTTTCACGTACAGTCACCCCTAGGCAACCGTTTGTTCGGGCCAAGTGACTCATCTAGCGAACGTTCATGGCAGATCAGCTCACGATCCGACGCGCCATTCATGGCGACGAAGCGGCGTTGCGCGCCCTCTGGGTGCAATA
This sequence comes from Gemmatimonadaceae bacterium, assembly GCA_041661925.1. Taxonomy (GTDB): domain Bacteria; phylum Gemmatimonadota; class Gemmatimonadetes; order Gemmatimonadales; family Gemmatimonadaceae; genus PNKL01. The sequence continues at coordinate 72,530 of JBAZTM010000001.1, read as the reverse complement.
CGCGCCGCGTATTGACGCCGTCGTGAGGCGGCTGGTCGGCGATCCCGACCAGGCGGCTGACGTGGCGCAGGAGGTCTGGATCCAGATCTTCCGTGCGCTCCCCACCTACCGCGGCGAGTCGCAGTTCGGCACGTGGGCGCACCGCATCGCGGTCAACCGCACGCTGAACGCGTTGCGGTCGCTGCGGCGGATCGGCAGCTCGGAGACATCGATCGAGGAGGACACGGCCTCGGTCGAGCACGACGGTGATCGTTCGCTGCTGGCGCAGACGATCGACGAGGCGGTACAGAAGCTCTCTCCCGGCGCACGCGCGGTCTTCGTGCTGCACGACGTCGAGGGGTACACGCACGAGGAAATCGCGGACGAGCTTGGCATCACGTCCGGCGGATCGAAATCGCAACTCTTCAAGGCGCGCGCCAAGCTGCGCACGCTGCTGAAACACCTGGTCGATGTTCCCATTTCGCAGGAACCGTCACATGTCGCACATCTCTCCTGAACGACTGGCCGCACTGGTGGACGAGACGGCGATGCCCGATGAGGCATCGCACCTCGCCGAGTGCGCCGAGTGCACGGACGAACTGGCCGCGCATCGCCGGCTCGTCCGCTTGGCGCTCGCCGAAACGTCCCGCGAGGGGCCGCCGCTCAACGACTGGGCCGCGCTGGGCGCGATGCTCAAGGCCGAAGGCATCGTCTCCACGATGCCGATGGCCCCGTCGCGCGCCAATCGCACGCAGCGGGTGATGCGCATCGCCGCCGGACTCGTGCTGGTGGCGGGGAGCGCACTCGCCGGCCGGTGGAGCGTTGGCCTCGACTTCCCGGCGACGCCACAGCAGGCGGCGTCCGCGGCCGCCGCGACGCCCGCACCGGTCTTTGCGTCACCGCAGGCGGCCATGCAGGTGCTGACCTCGTCGCAGCAGCAGTACTCCGACGCGGCCGCCTACCTGGCAGCGCAGGACACGTCCTCGCATTTCATCGGCCTGAACGTCAACACGTACCGCGCGCGGCTCACGGCGCTCGACAACATCGTGGCGTCCACCCGCACGGCGCTTTATCAGGCGCCGCAGGACCCGGTGCTCAACCAGTACTACCTGTCGGCGATGGCAGCGCGCGAGGCGACGCTCAAGCAATACGAAGCGGCGCTACCAGCGAAGCAGGCACTAGAGCGCTACTAGCGCTTGCGCGCAGAGAAACAACAGAGAGACAACAGAGAAGAAACAGAGAGACAACAGAGGCACCATTCAAGGATTTGATGAGATGATGGGTTTCCTTTCCTATAAGCGACGGATCGCGCCGGTGGCGCTGGTGGCTGGCGCGTTGATGGGCGCGGCGATCAGTGTGGTGGGTGCGCAGCAGACCGCGCCGGCGCCTGCCCCGCGCGCCAGCCGGCATGTGACGGTGCGCGTGGACACCAGCGACGCCATGAGGGTGACGGTGGTGCTGGAGGGGCTCGACAGCCTCATGCGGTCGCTGGCCCAGACGCGGATTCTCGAGGATCGCATCGGCATGGCGTTGCGCGAGTACGGCGCTTCGGAGGCCAATGCGGATCGCCGGCGCGCGCTCGAAGAGCAGCTGCAGCAACTCGCCGAGCGAAACGTCCGGCTGATGTCGAAGATCCAGCTGGCGTGCACCAACCAGAAGGCATCGGAGTTCGCGCCCAACGGGTATCTGGGCGTCACGTTCAACATCACGGGAACCGTGAAGCGGGAGATGAACGGCCCCGAGGTCTACCGCTTCGACGAGCCGCCCGAGATCATCTCCGTCGAGACGAGTTCGCCCGCCGATCGCGCCGGCATCCACCGGGGCGACCGCATCGTCGCTCTGGACGGACGCAACGTGGTGGGACGCGACGTGATCCTTGCACAGTACTTCGTGCCTGGGCGCAAGCTGCCGGTGCGCATCACCCGCGACGGCCGCGAGCAGAACGTCACGGTGCAGGTGCAGAAGCGCCCCGAGGGATTCGGCGACCAGTGCACCGATCTCGACCTGTGGCTGGCACCGGTGCGTGTGGGTGGACAGGCGCTGCATTCGCCGGACGGCAAGACGTTTACTTGGGTACGTCCGCCGGCTCCGCCGAAGACGGCCAGGACGCCCGCTCCCGCAGCCCCGGCGGTGCCGGCGGCACCCGGCGTCTGGTCGTTCGACGCACCGCCACCCGTGGCGATCTCCGGCTTCTCGAGCATCGTGGCAGGCGCACAGCTCACCACGCTGACCGATGATTTCAAGGAAGTCCTCGGCACCGACGCCGGCGTGCTCGTGCAGCGCGTCGTCCCGGAATCGATGGCCGCCAAGGCGGGGCTGAAGGGCGGCGACGTGATCGTCGAGGCCGCAGACCGCCCGGTGACGAGCGCGCGGCTGCTGCAGCGGATGATCGGCGACAGCGAGCAGAACTCGCTCAAGCTCAAGGTGGTGAGAAAAGGGAAGGCGAGGACGGTGTGGCTGAAGTGGTAGAATGAGACAGAGCGAGACAGAGTCCGACAGAATGAGGCAGTGACTGCCGTACTCTGTCGGACTCTGTCGCATTCTGTCGTCCTCTGCGCCTACGGGCGCACCACCGACCCCGGCGGCAAACTGTACACCAGCTGCGCCGTGTGCTCGTCTGACAGGCTCAAGTCCCGCACGCGCACTCGCGCCGCCATGATGCTGGTTTCGTCCTGCGTGTGGTCGAGGCCGAGCACGTGGCCGATCTCGTGCAGGGTGATGACGTAGATGGCCTCGGGTTCAAGCGGCGTGCCGCTCTGGTGGTGCAGCGCCACCTCGATGGAGGAGCCGACGATCCACCAGTGCTGGTCGCGCGTCCAGCGCGTGCGTCCCGAGATGGGCATATCGAACTTGTCCACCCACACCACCGGGACATCGCTGCGCGCGGAGTCGACCACGAACGTGAAGGCCACGGGCACGCCGGCGCGCGTCCACCGGTCGAAGGCCTCCCTCGCCCGCACTGGATAGGAACTATGGAAGTCGGCGAGGTCACTGCGCGGCTGGATCCAGATGCGCAGCGGCTCCATCTGGCGATCCGGCCAGCGGGCGTTGTTGTCGCCGCGCTGCAGCAGGATTTCGCGGATGTATGTGCCGGACTCGCCGTCGGCGAGACGCCGCTGGATCTCGGCGAGGTCGCGCCGCGGCGCCGGCGATGACGACGACCGCACGCTGACGAGATCGGCTTCGCCCTCGACGAGCGCGGGCGCGGCGGTGGTAGTCTCGGGCGCCGGGGCAGTCGTGTCGACGGTCGGCGCCGCGGCCGCCGGCACCTGACGTGGCGGGACACGGCGTGCCTGCACGACGATGAACGCGGCCATGCCGATCAGGAGCAGCGAGAGCACCGCCACGGTACGGCTCACGCGAGGAACTCCTCGACCATCGTGAAGAAGAGCTCTGGCTGCTCCCAGAACGGCATGTGCCCGGCTTCGGGAATCAACCGCAGTTGCGCGCCGGGAATCGTCGCCGCAGTTCGCTCGGCCTGCGAGACGGGGATCATGTCGGATCCGCCGTGCACGAGGAGGGTGCGTGCCTGAATGCGGGCGGCGGCACCGCGCCAGTCGAACCCTTCCCGCCTGAGACGCGAAACGACGGCGGCTCCGGTCTCGCTGCGTGCCAGCGGCGGCGAGAACATCGCGCCGAGTTCTCCGTCGTGGAACCAGGCGGGATAGAGCGCGCGGTTGTACTCGGCTTGCCGGCCTGGTTCCGGGTCGTGAAGCAGCGTCGGGTCGAAGGCGGCGAGGCGTGCACGGGCGTCGCCAGTGAGACGCGAGAGGGCAACCTCGTGGAGCGCACTGAGCCATTCGGGGGTCAGCCCCACTGCGTCCACGAGTACAAGGTTGCGAACGCCCTCCGGATCCTCAGCGGCCCCCAGCATGGCGATGGCGCCGCCCCACGAGTGGCCCAGCACGTCCCACCGGGCGATGCGGAGTGCCTCGCGCAGCGCGCGCAGGTCGAGCGCGTCATGCTCGATGCGCGCGGCGCGCGCGCCCGGCGGCGCCTGACTGTGGCCGCGGCCCCGCTGGTCATAGAGGATGAGCTGGCGTCGGGCAGCGAGCGGGGAGAGTGCCGGCCAGAGCAGGATGTGCGAGTAGACCATCCCGCCGTTGATGCAAAGCATCGGCGTGGCGTCCGCGACCTCGGGTGTGCGATATACGGCGAACTCAAGCCCGCGGGCGGTCACCGTGACCGGCTCGAGGTGCGGCGCGCGCGGCGCGGCGCGACGGAAGGCGAGGAAGCGGTCGCGGGCGCTCATGCAGCGAGGCGAAGCGTCTGGGTATACATGAGGTGATGCGGGGCGGTCATGGTTATGTGGAAAGTACGCGCTCGACGCCGGGGGAGGGGGGCCGTCGGCCTCCGTCCTCCGTCCCCTTGTCTCGTACCTCGTCGCGACATATATCTCAGTACAAAGATAAATGGATGGCGTTCTGGAACTCGGCATCTATAGCTTCGCGGAAACGACGATCGACCCGGCCACCGGCGCGCGCGCAAGCGCGGCGCGGCGCCTGCACGATCTGCTCGAGGAGATCGCGCTTGCCGACCAGGTGGGGCTCGATGTGTATGGCGTCGGCGAGCACCACCGCCCTGATTTTGCTGTCTCCACGCCCGCGGTGGTGCTCGCGGCGGCCGCGGCGCGCACGCAGCGCATTCGCCTGTCGAGCGCCGTCTCCGTGCTCAGTTCCGACGACCCGGTGCGCGTCTTCCAGGAGTTCAGCACGCTCGACCTGCTCTCCAACGGCCGCGCCGAAATCATGGCGGGGCGCGGGTCGTTCATCGAGTCGTTCCCGCTGTTCGGGTATGATCTCAACGATTACGATGCGCTGTTCGCGGAGAAGCTCGACCTGCTGCTCGCCCTGCGCGCCAACGAACGCGTGACGTGGACGGGAAAGCACCGCGCCGCGCTGAAGGATCAGCCGGTCTACCCGCGTCCCCTGCAAGACCCGCTTCCGGTCTGGATTGCCATTGGCGGCACGCCGCAGTCGGCGGTGCGCGCCGGTACGCTTGGCCTGCCGCTCGCCATCGCAATCATCGGCGGCGAGCCGGCGCGGTTCACGCCGTTCGTGCAGATCTACCGCGACGCTTGGGCGCGTGCGGGACATGATCCGGCCAAGGCGCGCGTCAGCATCAACTCGCACGGGTTCATTGTCGACACGGAGGAGGAGGCGGCCGACAGCTTCTGGCCCCGCTATGCCGACGCGATGGGACGCATCGGACGGGAGCGCGGCTGGCCGCCTCCCACGCGCGCACATTTCGACCGGGAGCGCGCGCCACACGGCGCGCTCCTGCTCGGAAGCCCGCAGCAGGTGATCGACAAGATCCTGTACGAGCACGAACTCTTCGGGATGGATCGTTTTCTGCTCCAGCTGAGCGTCGGCACGATGCCGCACGCGCAGATGCTGCGAGCCATCGAACTCTACGGCACCGTGGTCGCTCCGGCGGTGCGCAAGGCGATAGCATGACCAACCAACCGCTCGTCCTTCAGGTCATCATCTGCAGCACGCGTCCCGGGCGCAAAGGCCCGGCCGTCGCCAGCTGGGTGATGGAGCAGGCCGCCGCCCACGGCAAGTTCGCCGTGGAGCTGGTGGACCTCGCCGACTTCAACCTGCCCATCCTCGACGAGGTGGCGCATCCGCGGCTCGCGCAATACGAGCACGAGCATACGAAGCGCTGGAGCGCGTCGGTGACGCGCGCCGATGCGTACGTCTTTGTGCTGCCGGAGTACGACTTCTCCATGCCGGCGTCGCTGCTCAACGCGCTGCAGTGCATCTACCAGGAGTGGACGTACAAGCCCGCGGCGTTCGCGAGCTACGGCGGGGAGTCGGGCGGGCTGCGCAGCGTGCAGATGACGCGTCAGGTGCTGAGCACCTTCAAGGTGGTGGCGATGCTCGAGGTCGTCTCGATCCATCAGGTTGCCAAGCACATGGACGCAGCGGGCGCGTTCGTGCCGGAAGAGGGATATCCGAAGAAGGCGAAGGCGATGCTTGACGAACTGCACAAATGGGCGACGGCGTTGAAGCCGATGCGAACTTAGGGGGGTGCAGGGGGCGGGGAGCAGAGTGTGGTGCGGGGGAGGGGGGCAGGGTGTGGTGCAGGGAGTACGGTTCTAACTGCTTACCACGGATTACACGGATCGGGGACGGATCGCACGGGTCATGCTTAATGGACTGCGCCAAGCTGACCCCGCCCGCGAGGGTAGTTCACCCAAAGGCCTGATCCGTGTCCATCCGTTCCCGGTCCGTGAAATCCGTGGTAAGTAGTGGCACTCAGCCCCGGACCGCTCACCCCAGTCGTACTCAGGGGACGTGAGCCAACGGAACGCTGGCGCGCGGCGTCTGCTATCGTAGGTTGCTCCATAGACCCGTAACCCGGCTCCAGCGCATGCGCCGTCAGATCGTTCCGCTCGCCATCGTGTTCGCCTTGCTTGCACCGCCGGCCGCTGCGCAGTCCACGGCCGAACGCACCCCCGGTATGCGCGTCAGCGGCACCGTGCACGACAGCGTTGCCCACACGCCGCTCGCCGGCGCGTGGGTGCAGCTCGCCGGCGCCGACAGCGTCGCACGGGCGGCGCGGACCGCTGTTTCGGATTCACTCGGTCGGTTCACTTTCGACGACGTGCCCGAAGGGCGCTACAAGCTCGGCTTCTTTCACGCCGTCCTCGACTCGATCGGCGTGGAGCTGCCGCTCCGCGACCTGACGGTGCGACGCGGACGTTCGGTGCGCGCCGACCTCGCCGTTCCATCGGGAGGCACGCTGCGCGCGCTCATCTGCGGTGTGCGATCGCCGCGTGATTCGGGCATCGTGGTCTCGGGCGCTGCGGTCATCGGCGTGGTGCGCTCCGCGCGCGGCGGAGCGCCCGTGGACGGCGTGACCGTCAGCGGCGAGTGGCTCGAGATTTCGTTCCGCACGCAGGGCATCGACCGCCGCCGGCCTCGGGTGGTTGTCACCACGGGTGCCAACGGCTGGTTCGCGCTCTGCAACACTCCCGCCGGCGGCAACATGTTCCTCACGGCGAGCCGCGGCGCCGACAGCACCGACCTCATCGAGGCGGCAATCCCCATTGAGGGCTTCCTGCGCCGCGACCTCTACCTCGGCGCGGCGCGTACCGTCGTGGTGCGTGACTCGACGCCCCGCCCCGACTCGCTCGCGCTTCCGCCGCGCATCGTGCGCTCCGGCGAGGGACGCATCAGCGGCACGGTGATGAACGCCGATGACAAGCGCCCGCTCGCCGGCGCCATTGTTCACCTCAGCGACGGTCCCACCGCGCGCGCCGATGAACGCGGTGCGTGGACGCTGGCGAATGCGCCGCTGGGGACACGCGTGCTCGAGGTGCGCTCCGTTGGATACTATCCCGACCGGCGCGCGGTGCACGTGGTCGGCGGCATGCCGCCGGTGCGAGTGGCGCTTTCGACCTTCAAGTCGGTGCTCGACACGGTGAAGATCATCGCCACAGTTGCTGCGGACCGTCACAACAGCGGCTTTGAGGATCGAAAGCGCAGCGGGCTGGGCAAGATGCTGACAAGCGAGGATCTCGAGCGGCGGGGGGCGATCTTCACGTCGGATGCCTTCAAAAACCTCGCCGGTGTTCGCCTCGAGCGGGACACCTTCGGCTTTCGCCACATCTACGTACGCAGCGCATTTGGCGAGTGGTGCGAACCGTCGGTGCACATCGACGGCCTGTACATGTGGAACCTCAACGCCGATGATATTGACGGGATGGTGAGTCTTCGGTACGTGAAGGGCATCGAGGTCTATACCGAGGCCACGACGCCGGCTGAATACCAGCGCGCGATGACCGGGTGCGGCACGATCCTGATCTGGACCAGGTAACGCGGCCTCCCAACGCATGCGGCGACGATTCCTCTCTTCCCTGAGCTTCGTAGCGGCCGTCGCAGGCGACGCCTTCGCCCAGACACCAGATCCGGCGCGCGCGATTCCGGGCGGGAGCATCAGTGGCGTGGTGCGCGACAGCCTCGCGCGCGGCCCGCTGTCGGGGGCCTGGGTGCAGTTCGTCGATGCCAGCCGCCAGGCGACGGTCGCGCGCACGGTGATCACCGACTCGCTCGGCCGCTTCTCATTTGATGGCGTGCCGAACGGCCGCTATACCATCGGCTTCTTCCATGCCCTGCTCGATTCGCTCGGTGTCGAGCCGCTGCTCCGCCAGGTGACCGTGTCGCGCGGCCGCGCCGCGCGGATTGAGCTCGCCACGCCGTCGCCGGCGCAGTTGCGCTCTGCCATCTGCAGCGCGCCCCGGGTCTTTCCCACCGGCGGCGTCGTGCTGGGCGTGTTGCGCGACGCACACACCCGCGCGCCGGTCGCCGGTGCAACGGTGACCGGGGAGTGGCTCGAGGTCTCGTTCCGGCCTGGCAGCATCGACCGCCAGCGCGGCCGCGTGGCGGTGACGACGGAGGCGAACGGGTGGTTCGCTCTCTGCAACGTGCCGGCGCGCGGCATGATGTTCCTGCAGGCGAGCCGCGGCGGTGACAGCACGGATGTTCTCGACCTGCAGATCCCGGCAAGCGGACTCGTCCACCGCCAGATCTTCGTCGGGCCGTCGCGAACCGTCGCCTTCGGCGCCGCCGTGCCGGAGACCGACACGCTGATGCCGGAGCGCCGCGCGCGCGTCGGTGACGGTCAGCTCACTGGCACGATCGTGACGGCGAGCGGGAACCGTCTGGTGCCCGGCGCGCTGGTGCGGCTCGGCGACAATCCACCCACGCGCGCCGACGACCGCGGCCTGTTCGTGTTGGCCGAGGCGCCCGCCGGCACGCGAATGCTCGAAGTGCGCGCCGTCGGCTACAGCGCGACGCGGGTCGCGGTGGATGTCATCACCGGTGGAACGCCGGTGACGGTGGCGCTGGCGACCTCGAAGGCGGTGCTCGACACGGTGAAGGTGATCGTGGCGCGCGCTGCCGACCGGCACGCCAGCGGATTTGAAGACCGCCGGCGTTCCGGCGCCGGCCTGTTCCTGACCGCGCAGCAGATTGCGCGGCGCGGCGCATTCTCCACCTCGGATCTCTTCCGCATGCTGCGCGGCATGCGCATCGGCTACGACTATGACACACTCGAGACGGACGCCAATCAGAATGCACTCGCCGAGATGAACAACCAGTTGAGCGACCGGCGCGTCCTCATGCGCGGGATCAGCGGCAATTGGTGCGAGCCCGCCCTCTGGTTCGACGGAAACATGATCCCGGAACTCAGCGTGGATGCGCTCGACGGCTGGGTGCCACCCGATCGGCTCGCCGCCCTCGAGATCTATACCGAGGCGACGGTGCCGCCGCAGTTCCAGCGCGCGCGATCGGGGTGCGGGGCCGTGCTCTTCTGGACGAAATGACGGGGCGCCGTCAGGGCGGGTTGAAGGAAGTTCGCACCGAACGACGGGCCCTTGGAAGCTTCGTCGTCAGGGCGCGTGCGGCGGATGCGAACAGCTCGGCGCGGGCGCGTGTCTGGGCGGCCGTGCGCCATGTGTAGATGCCGTCGCGCCGGCTCGCGCCGGAGTACCAGAGCGTCACCACGTCCCGGTGCGCGTCGTACGCGAACGTGGAGCGATAGACGACGTCCGCGAACTCCGGGATCGCGCCGGCGGTCATCACGGGACTGGGCAACGTCCGCCAGGTGACGCCGTCAGGGCTGGTCGCAAGAAAGACCGCTGTCGTGACGCAGGTTCCGGGTGCCTTGACCGGGAAGAGCGCCCAATACTCGGCGCGCGAGGGAATCCACGCGACGTCAATATGCCAGGCGAACTGTCCTGCCGGATTTGGCAGCGCCACGGGTTCCGGATCGGACCAGTCCGCGCCGTCCGATGATCGGCGAAGTTCAACAGACGTCGTACTGTCCTTGCACCCCGTGCCGGCGTTGATGCTCCACATGAGCCAGTCACCGGTGCGCCGGCGCACCACGGCAGGAGAGATCACAGCGTTTCGCGGGCCGTCAAACAGTGGGCGCGGCAGTGTCCACCTGGCCCCATCGGTGGAACGGGTGAGGAAAATGCGGTCCGTCTGGCCCGCCTGCCGGTAATAGAGGAACAACTCATTCCGCACCGGCGCGTGCACCACATCCGGATCGGAGAGGTGTCCCTCCGTTGGCTGCGCCAGCGGCATCGGCGCGTGCGGCGCCGCCTTCCATTTGACCCCGTCGAGACTGGCGTAGAGCGAGGGGTTCTCGTGCGTGGACGTTCCCATCGGATACGGCGTGAGCGCCAAGTAGAAATATCGTCGACCCCAAGGAGCCACCGGCGCCGCGTAGTCCGGATGCACGGCCTGGTTAGAGCCGTCGTAGGTGCGCAGGTCGAGCATCACTGGCTTCGACGGCACCTGAAGGGTTGCGACTTCGTCGGTCTCCCGGAGTTCAGGAACGGTCGGAGCGCCCTTGTCCTTCGCGCAGCCCACAACGAGCACCAGCGCCGCGAGGGCGGCCATTGCTCGGTGGGCGACGGTCAGTCGTGGGGTCAGCGTCAGCAGGGGGCCTCGCTGTGGAAGGGCAGTCGGAGGCCGGCACCGCGCGCAGCATCTGCCAGCGACACGCCGATCATTCTATCGATTACCGCGCAAGGGCGCGAGTTCGTCTCACTGCGGTAGCCTGTCCTCCGCGGTGCGGCACTCGGCGCCCACGCACGTGGCGAGCGCCTTGAGCCAGACGGAGAGGCGACGCACCAGCGCAGCGTCGGCGCGGCTCGCGATGTTGTCGAGCTGGAACGGATCGCGGCGCAGGTCGTAGAGTTCACGCTCCCCGGTGGCGTACTCGACGTAGGTGTGGTCGCGCGTGCGGAGGGCGTTGAAGCTGTTGGCGCCGAACATGCCGTCGGTATCGCCAGGCTCCTCCTGCGCGTCGCGGCCGCCGCGGCGCTCAATCATGAACGCGGCGCGACCCCAAGAGGCGGGCTTCGCGGTGAGGAGCGGCAGGAACGAGCGTCCTTCGACGAACTCCGGCAGGTGCGCGCCGGCCATCGCCGCGAAGGTTGGTGCGAGGTCGTTGTTCAGCACCATCGCACTCTCTCGCTTCCCTGCGGCTACTCCCGGACCGCGCACGACCAATGGCACGCGGATGTCGGTCTCGTACGCCGTGTTCTTGCCCTGCAGGAGGCGGTGTTCGCCCAGATGAAAGCCGTTGTCGGAGGCGTAGATGATGTACGTGTGCTCGAGCTGTCCGGTCGTGCGCAGCGTCGTCACGAGGCTGTCCACGAGATCATCCACCGACTGTAGCGAACGCAGACGGCGGCGATAGACGTCCTCGATCCGCGCCAGCATCCGGGGACGCAGCCGCGGGCGATTGCGGATGATCGCGGGCTTGTCGCTTACGTCGGCCTCGTCGAACGCCGGAGAGCGTGGCAGCGCCGCGTCCTCGAAGAGCGTTTCGTGCCGAGGCGCCGCGGTGGACGGCCCGTGCGGGGTGAACGGCGCCACATACAAGAAAAACGGCGTCTTGTCGGCGGCGCTGCGGCGAATCAGGTCGGCCGCCTTGTGTGCGATGACGTCCACGAGGAAATCCTCGGGACGGCTGCCGTAGCTCACGGACTTTCCGTTTTCGTTGAGTACGTAGTCGTAGCCGCGGTAGGCGTTGCCGCCCACGTACCACTCCGACCACCCTGCGGGCACCCCCGCCGCGGGTTGATACCCGTTGAGGTATTTGCCGAACATCGCCGTGCGATAGCCGTCGGCGCGCAGCCAGGTGGCGATGGTCGAGGTCTCGCGGCCGAGCGCGCGGAAGGTCTCGAATCCGCCGAGTGGTGGCGTGTTGCCGCGCACGCCGGTGCTGTGCGGATACTGCCCGCGCAGGGTGGTGGCGCGCGACGGGCAGCAGAGAGAATACGTGACGAAGTAGTTGTCGAACGTCGTGCCCTGTTCGTGAAGCAGCACCTTGGTCTTCGGCATGAAGGCGTGCAGCTCTGTGTCTTCGTCGTCGGTGAGGATGAAGACGATGTTGGGGCGATCGACGGCCGATTCGGCGGCCTGCGCGGCGGCGGCCGGTGTGGCGCCTTCGACGCGGCTGCAGGCTGACATCGAACCAACGGTGAGGAGCAGCCCGAGTCCGATGAAACCGTGACGTACAGCGCCGACGTGCATGCCGTGCTCCGATGAAAATGGCTTCGTCCCGTGAAAGGAGACGTCGCGTATGACAGGTCGTTAGCCTACGCCGCGAATCGCAGGGCGCTCATCGACCTGACGGTCGGCGATCACCGTGCGCGCAGCCAGGAACATCCCTTCATCCATGAGATATACCCGGCCACGGAATGCCACCAGCATCACGCCGCCGCCCGCCGCCTCGCCGCGGCGAGTATCGCGAAACCTGCGAGGTTCATGATCACGACGACGGCCGTGATCTTGAGCCCGAAGACCAGCGGGTTCTCCACCTTGATGATTGGGAAGACGGCCAGCGCGATGTAGAGCAGGGTCATGAGCAGCCCCGACAGCGACGCCACCTGCAGCCATGCGGGCGGCCGCGGCGTTACGTGGCGGAGGCCGATGATCGGGATGGCGAACATCACGACGTAGGTGAGCGCGTAGAACACGCCGCTGGCGTTGAACAGCAACTGGAACGCCTCGGCCTGTCCGACGCCGACGAGGCTGACCAGTGAAATGCAGAACGAGCAGACGCCGACCAGCACGATGGAGTTCACCGGCGTCCGGTACTTCCCGTGCAGCCGGCTGAACCACGCCGGCAGCATGCGGTCCCACCCGGCGACCATCGGCAGGCGTGTCACGGCCGTGAAGCTGACGCTGGCCTGCGCGACGCGCATCCCGAGCGTCATGAGGATGGCAATCGTGACCAGCGGCCCGGCGATGCCGAACGGACCGAATCCCGCGCGCAGCACCTGCGCCAGCGGCGCGATGAGATCGATCTCCTCCGTCGGGACGTAAGCCACAACGGTGCTGGTGCCGAGCACGAACATGAGCGCGATGACCGGGGCGGCGATGAGCACCGAGCGCCCGACGGCGCGTGACGGCGAGCGCGTCTCGCCGGCGAGGATGGCGATGTACTCGAAGCCGCCGAGCGCGCCGAAGCCCAGCTTGCCGAGGATGTTCAGGTTGTAGAGGGAGACGGAAGGGATGCTCGTGCGCAGCGGGTGGTACTCCTTCAGCGTGTGGGTGACGAGGCCGAGTATGGGGAGGAGCAGGAGCGCGCCGAAGATGATGAGCATGAAGACGCCGCCGGTATTGTGCACCCACTTGCCCACCGACAGCCCGATCGTCGACGCCACGACCATGAGCGAGAGGATGACGGCCGACGACAGCGCCACGAACGGCGTACTCGTCGTCATCCACGCGGCGCTCGGGCCGAGCGCGTAGCTCATGTAGGTCGCCGCCTGGAGGCCGATCTCGGACGTGAAGACGATGACGTAGAGCCACAGGTTCCACGCCAGCATGAAGCCGACGGTCTGGTTGAAGCCGAGCTTGGCCCACTGGTAGAGCCCGCCCTCGAGCGGCATCAGCCGATTCAGGTACATGACGACGACGGCCGATGGCAAATAGAACAGCAGAAGCGCGAGCACCCAGAACACGACGTGCTGGGGGCCCAGCTTGCCGGCGACGCCGATCCACGTCAGGCCGACGATGAAGAGGATCTGCGTGAGCGCGAGGTCGCGCACGCCGAGTTCCTTCTTCAGCTCCGCACTGTGCGACTGGACCTCAGCTTCCTGCTGGGCGAGTTCGGCGGGGGGCGCCGCGCCGTTGGCGGGGCCGGACTCTTCGTGCTTCATGCGCGCACCTCGCTAAGCAGGGTCCAATAGCGCGCCCAAGCCTCGAGCCCCTCGTGCAGCCGGCGCACGCGGAAGAACTCGTTGGGCGCGTGGTAGTCCTCGTCCGACGTCGAGAACGAGAAGTAGACGGTGTCGATGCCCATGTGCCGCTTGAACAGTTCCATGATCGGCACGGTGGCGCCCATGCGCACGATCAGAGGTGGCACGCCGTAGACGGACTCGAGCGCGGCGGCGGCGGCCTTCAGCGCGTAGTGTCCCGATTCGATGTGCGCCGCCGGCGTGCCATGATCGCCCGGTGTCACCGACAGTCTCGTGCCGGGCGGCACGCGCACCTCGAGGTGCCGCATGACGAGCGCCACGATCTCGTCGGGATCCTGGTCGGGCACCAGTCGGCAGGTGATCTTGGCGTGCGCCTCGCACGGGATCACCGTCTTCTGTCCGGGGCCCTGGTACCCGCCCCACATGCCGTTCAGTTCGAGCGTCGGCCGGGTCCATTGGCGTTCGAGCAACGTGTACCCGGCCTCGCCGGAAGGTCCGGGAGCACCGATCTCTGCTCGATACGTCGCCTCGTCGAACGGCAGCGCGGCGATCGCCGCGCGCTCCCCGGCCGAGAGTTCCTGCACGCGGTCGTAGAACCCCTCCACGGCCACGCGGCCGTCGGCGTGGTGCAGCGATGCGGCGAGCTGCGCCATGGCGTGCAGCGCGTTGGCGACGCTCCCACCATGCCGCCCAGAGTGCAGGTCCTTGGCGGCGCTCGTGAGCGTGAAGTTGAGTCCTGCCAGCCCGCGACTCGCCACCGTGAGTGACGGCTCGCTGGGACGCCACATCGCGCCATCCGCCGAGATGACCAGGTCGGCCTTCAGCAGTTCCTTGTTTGCCGCAATGAAACCGTCGAGGCTCGGGCTGCCAATCTCCTCCTCGCCCTCGAACATGAACTTCACGTTGATGGGCAGCGCGCCGGTCACCGCAAAGAACGCCTCGGCCACCTTGATGGCGATGAGACTCGGTCCCTTGTCGTCGGAAACGCCGCGCGCGTACAGACGGCGGCCGTGCACCGTGGGCGAGAAGGGCGGGGTGAGCCACTTCTCCACTGGGTCGGCGGGCTGCACGTCGTAGTGTCCGTACACGAGCACGGTCAGCTTGCCTGGGGCGCCGAGCCATTCGCCGTACACCACCGGGTTGCCGGTCGTGACGATGGTGCGCACGTCCAGCGGTCCGGCGGCGGCGAGCCTGTCGGCCACCCACTGCGCCGCCGCACGGATGTCGTCGGCGTGCGCGGGATCGGTGCTCACGCTGGGAATGGAGGCGAACTCGATGAGTTCGCCCAGGATGCGTTCGTGGCCAGCCGCGAGACGAGCCAGCACCGCGTCGAGCTGCATCACTTACCGCCGTCGATGGACAGCACCTGCCCGGTGATCCAGTTGGCGTCGTCCGAGCAGAAGAAGACCACCCCGGTGGCGATGTCCTCGGCCGTGCCCAGTCGCTTGACCGCGATGCGCTCGAGCAGCGCCTGCTGGCCCTCGGCGCCGTATGACTCCCACTGCCGCTCGGTCGTGGGGTTGGAGCGCACGAAGCCCGGCGCGATGTTGTTGACGGTGATGCCCCACGGACCCAGTTCGTGCGCGAGCTGCCGCGTGAGTCCGATCTGCGCCGCCTTGGCCGAAGCGTACGCCTGGATGCCAGTGAGGCTGATACCGAGCCCCGCGCCGCTGGAAATGTTGACGATCCGGCCGGCGCGCGCGGCCTTCATGCCCGGCGCCACAGCCTGCGAGAGGTAGAACGCCGCGGAGACATTGACGTCGAAGATGGACTGCCATTCCGCAGGCGTGACCTCCTCGAGGGGCCGCCCAACCTGGCCCAGGACGCCGCCGGCGTTGTTCACCAGGATGTGGACATGGGCCGAGTCCGCCAAGGCCTTCGCGACGAAGGCGTCGATGGCCGTCCTGTCGCGCACGTCGAGGGTTACGGCATGGCACGTGCCGCCTTCGTCGTGGCACAGTTCCTGTGTTGCGAACAACTCGTCTGCCAGTACGTCACAGGCCCACACCTGCGCACCGCGCCGGGCGAGGGCCACCGTGATGGCGCGCCCGAAGCCGTGGGCCGCGCCCGTGACGATTGCCGTCTTGCCGCTGAAGTCCGTGTTCATGAGCCGGCCGTATTGGAGTGTATCGAAGCGAGTGCGTCGAGCGTGTCCAGCGATTGCTCGCGCGCGCCGTTCTCGATGTCGTGAATGAGTTCGATGAGCCGCGTCGTGAGCGGGGTCGGCACACCCGCCTCGGCACCGAGCGTCGCTACAATGCCGAGTTGCGCATCGACTTCGGTGCGGCGCTTCCGCACGGCGAGGTCACGCCAGATGCCGCTGTGCGTCTTGGCGGACTTTCGGTTGTGCACGACGAGTGCGTCGAGGGAGCGCTCGGGCGCGCCCTCGGGCGCGGTGGGCAGATATGACGACGGATCAAACCCGTCGAATCCCTCGGGCGACACGCCACGCGCCGCGGCGACGGCGAGAATCTCGCGTGCGAGCGCGATGTACAGCGGCCGGTACGCGCGCCGGTCCAGCGCATCCGCGATGGAGTCATTGGTGAGCGCCGTCGCGAAGAGCATGGCGCCGTACGCCTCCTTGCCCCACAGGAAGCCCCAGATGTTCGGCGTGACGATGGCCCGCGGCTCGAAGTCGGCCCATGCGTCACGGATGGCCGTGACGCGCGGCGTGATGCGTCCGTCGATCTCGCCGACGACCACGGCCGCCATGCTGCCGTGCAGGAGCACGCCCGGCTCCAGATAGTCGGCGCCGAAGTTGACGAACGCCCCGACGGTGCGCGCAGCACCGACGATGCGCGCGATGGCGAGTTCGTTGAGCCCGTTCTGCGCCGAGATGACACAGCCGTCCCGGCCGAGGTGCGGCGCGAGCGCCTGCGCGGCCGGCTCGGTGTGCTGCGCCTTGGTGGCAAGCATGATGGTGTCCCATACGCCGTTCACCGTGTCGGGCGTGAAGGCGGGCATGCGCTGCACGAACTCCTCGACGGGCCCGGTGAGGCGGAGTCCGTTGCGGTTGATTGCGGCAACATGTTCCTCGACGACGTCCACCATCGTCACGTCGTGCCCGGCGCGTGCGAGGTATGCGCCCATCGTGCCGCCGATCGCGCCCGCTCCCCAGATGAGACAGCGCATCGTCATCCCCTCCGCTACGCCGTGTTGCCCCACGAGCCCGTGAGCAGGCTCCGGGTTTCTTCAACCGCCACCTGCCACAGGGCTAACAGGTCGTCGTCGGGGCGCTGATACAGGCCGCCGTAGTTGCCGTCGCCGAGGTACTGGCGCAAGGAGACCGGATCGAGGGCGCGCACCGTGGCGAGATCAACCATCGGCCGCTGCGTGGCGGGCATGGCGACGCCCGGGAGCCGCGTCCAGGGGAAGTTTTCCATCCACGACCCGTGCGAGGCGACGGGATCGATCTCCTGCACCTTGGCCCAGGTGCGCGGCGCGTTCCACCAGTTGTGGAAGATCACACGGCAGTCGGGATGATCGGCGGACCACTCCTGCGCGCCCTGCTGGGCGGCGCCATTGCCCCCGTGGCCGTTGACGATCAGGATGCGGCGAAACCCGCTGTGCGCCATGCTGTCGAGGATGTCGCGCACCACATGCAGGTGCGTCTCGACGCGGAGCGAGATCGAGCCGGGAAATTCGCGGAAGTACGGCGTGACGCCGTAGCTCACGACGGGGAAGACCGGGATGCCCAGCGGCTCGGCGGCTTCGGCGGCGACGCGTTCGGGGAGGATGCAGTCCACGGTGAGCCGCAGGTGGCTATGCTGCTCGGTGCTTCCAAGCGGGAGCACGGCACGGTCATCGTGACGCAGGTATTCCTCCACCTGCATCCAATTCATGTCGCTGATACGCACGTCGACTCCCTCTCGTGGGCCGGAGACGCTGAGTTCAATCGACAAAACATGCGTCGCTGGAGAGATGGGCGCCACGCACCGGCGGCCTATGGCGACACGCCGCAGGGTGATGCAGTATCCCCGTGACCGCGAGCGCACGCCAAGGCGCCGTTCTGTTGCTCAGTGCGCGCATCGCTCCAGCTCTGACCGGGATCCTTCCGTGCGCATCTCACTATCAGTTCGCTCCCGCTCTCGTGTTGCCGTCGCGATCCTCACCGCGGTCGTCATCGGCAGCCTCAACTCGTGCGAACGCGGCGGCGCCAGCGCGCTCCGCGGCGACTGGGACTACTACCGCATGCTCGGCGCGAAGCCGAGCGGCGGGTTCGATGCCTTGCGTCGCTTCGGCTTCGCCCACTTTGAGCAGGCCGATACCGCGGGAGCGTGGATCAACCGCCGCAACGGCACGCGGATGGAGCGGATCCGCGACATCGTCGTGGAAGGGGACTCGCTGTTCATCGACCTCGCGCCGGGGACGTCAATCCGGGCGCGGATCGCGAAGGACACGATCGCGGGCCAGTACTACCGGGGCAAGGAACCGACGCAGCGGGTCTGGTTCGTGCGCCGGACGTCGCCGCCCGAGTACGAGCCGTTCTACCGGCTCTGGCCGGGCGCAGTGTCGGACTCGGCGAGCGACGTGACGATCGACCCCGCCGTGCCGATGAAGGCGCGCGACGGAACCGTGCTGATGAACTTCGTTGGCACACCGGCAGGCAAAGGTCCGTTCGGCGTCGTCATGGAGCGGACGCCGTACCTGCGCATCGACACCGCGGCGGCCATGTTCTGGGCTTCGCGCGGATTCATCTACGTCAAGCAGGACGTGCGCGGGCGCGGCGGCTCGGGCGGCGTGCTCGACATGAACGCCATGCAGGAGCGTGACGGCTACGACGCGGTGGAGTGGGCGGCGAAGCTCCCGGGTGCGAACGGCAAGGTGGGGATGATCGGGCGGTCGAACCCCGGGTTATACGCGTGGTACGCCGCGATCGCCGCGCCGCCGCACCTGGCAGCTATCGCGCCGGGCGTGGCGACGGCCGATCCGCTGCGCATCGTGCCGTACATCGATATGGTCTTCTCGCCGACCATCGTGCCGTGGCTCTGTCTGACGCAGGTGCGCGAGACGATGAGCGACATGAGCAACCTCGACGTCGAGACGGCGTTCAACAGCCTGCCGGTGATCGCGAGCGCGGAGAAGGCCGGGTGCGGCCGGCCGCAGTACTGGAACGACTGGTTTGACCACCAGAAACTAGACGACTACTGGCGTGGGCTGAGCATCGAGGCGCGGCTGCGGCAGGTGAAGGTGCCCGTGCTCGGCATCGGCGGCTGGTACGACGATGCGCGGGGGACGATCCGCAACTACATGGGACTCGACTCGCTGGGGCGAAAGCCCTTCCAGCGGCTCTTCATGGACGCCGGCGCGCACAAGGGGATCGACTACGTGAACGGGAGCTTCGGGGCAGAGGCGCGCATCGACTCGCGCATGCTGCAGCTCCGCTGGTTCGACCATTACCTGAAGGGCATGGACAACGGCGTGGATCGCGAGCCGCCGGTGGACCTGTTCATCATGGGCGACAACGTATGGCGGAAGGAGACAGAGTTTCCGCTGGCGCGCACGAAATGGACCGACTTCTACCTGCACTCCGGTGGGCAGGCGAATGGCGCAGCGGGTGACGGGACGCTCGACACGATCGCGCCAAAGGCAGAGCCGGCGGACACCTTCACGTACGATCCAGGAAAGCCGACGCCCTACCTGATCGACGCGCGCGAACTCGAACTGAGTCTGAACGAGGACTACGCAACGATCCACGCGACGCGACGCGACCTGCTGACGTTCACGACGGCGCCGTTGGCGAAGGCGATGGAGATCACCGGCCCCATGACGGCGACGCTCTTTGCCGCCAGCGACGCGCGGGACACGGACTGGAACGTGATGCTGCTCGACGTGTATCCGGACGGTCGCGTGATGCGCATCCAGGACGGCGTGGCACGGGCGCGGTTCCGCGACGGATTCGACAGGCCGAAGCTGCTCGTACCGGGCACGGTGTACGAATACCGGATCGACCTGTGGTACACGGGGATCGTCATTCCGGCTGGCCATCGGCTGCGGGTGACGGTGGCGTCGGCGTCCTTCCCGAAGTACGACCGGAATCTCAACACGGGCGGAGACAACGAGCGGGAGACCACGTTCGTGAGCGCGCGGCAGCGCGTGCTGCACGATGCCGCACATCCGTCGCGGGTGAGGTTGCCGGTGATACCGCGGTAGTCCGCCCGCTGCGGCTTACCTCGGCTCGCGGCTCACTCTGAGCCACGAGCCGAGACGGCCGCCAGGATCCCGAAGACGATCGCGCCTTTGCCGGCGCCGCCGTGTTCCTGGCGGCAACCGGACGGCATTAGGGTTTCGAGATCTCCGCCAGCGCTTCACCGGCGGCTTCGATGTCGGCGCTCACCACGGCAAAATCGCCCAGCGCCACGATTCCCACGAGTCGCTTGTCCGCGTTCACAATCGGCAAGCGTCGAATCTGGTGCTTGCTCATGGTCTTTACCGCATCGTCCACGGAATCATCCTCGTACGCCCAGACGATGCCTTCGGTCATGACCTCACGCACCGTGGTGCCCGGGCCCTTGCCGTCGGCCACGGCACGAATCGCAATGTCGCGATCCGATATCGCGCCGATCATGCGGTCGTTCTCTCCCACGGGCATCATCCCGAAGTTGTTCTTGCGCATGTGTTGCGCCGCCGTCGCGATCGTTTCGTCCGGGCTGATGACGTGCACATCCCGGCTCATCAGGTCCTTGAGCGTTTGCATATCAGTCTCCTTTTTGCGATACGGGCAGTAAGAAGCGCGAGTTAGAATGACCCGCGGTCGAAGCAGTCACGTCACCAAGCGGACGGTCAGAAACCGCTTCTAGTACGTGGAAACCTCATCATCAAACTCCTTCACCAACCGCTCGGACTCCCCCTCCGCGTGACCATACCGCTCGCGCAATCTGCCCACGAGCTGGTCGCGCTTGCCGGCGATGACTTCAAGGTCCTGGTCGGTGAGCTTGCCCCACTTCTCACGCACTCTGCCCTTCACAACCTGCCAGTTGCCTTTGAGTTCATTCTCGTTCATCGGAAGCCTTCCTGAGGCAGTGAGGATCCGGCACGCCAATGCGCAACGGTTTCCTGCACAATCGCATGCGAGCGGCGACCCAAGAATCGGTCAAGAGAATGAAAGAAGCAGTACGCCGATCGGGGGGGCATCGTGACGTCGGCGCAGTCCTTTTCGGATTAGGCCAGGCTGCAGCGTGTGCCGTTGCTAGCGCGCGTCGCCTGCGGGACTCGAGTTACCCAGCACGGCGGCCGCATTGCGCTGCAACCCCGCGCGCTTGGCGCGGCGCAGCGGCGTGTCGCCAAACCGCGCCTTGAACGCGGCGTCATCCATCGCGGCGAAATCCGCGATATCGGGATCGGCAAGCTCGGCGCGCGGCGTGAACGCCCCCTCGGTCGCCGCCCGCGAGAACTTGGCGTTCCACGGGCAGACATCCTGGCAGACATCACACCCGAACAGGTGATCGCCCACCATCGCCGCCTGCTCGGGTGAGTGCGGTCCCTTGAGCTCGATGGTCAGGTACGAGATGCACCGGCGCGCGTCGAGCACGTGCGGCGCCACGAACGCCTGCGTTGGGCACGCGTCGAGACACCGCGTGCACGTGCCGCAGTGATTGGTGGTGAAGGGCTCATCCGGCGTCAGTGCGACATCGAGAAAGAGCGCGCCCAGAAAGAAGAACGACCCGAGCTGTGGATTGATGAGCAGCGTGTTCTTGCCGAACCATCCGAGCCCGGCGCGCTGTGCCAAGTCGCGCTCGAGCACGGGGCCGCTGTCCACGAATGACCGGCCCTTCACGTCGGGGAGTTCGCTGCGCACCCAGGCGAGCAGCGCGTCGAGCTTGTCCCACATTACCCGATGGTAATCGACGAAGCGCGCGTACCGCGCCACGGGGCCGGGCGGCTGTGTGCCGCCGTAGTTGAGCGCCACGACCAATGCACTGACCATTCCTGCCACCGGGCGCCGCGCGTCGCGCCGCAACTCAGCGCCGCGCTCGAGATACGACATCTCGCCCTGATGCCCAGCTGCGAGCCAGTCGTCGAAGTGCTTCGCTGTCTCAGGCGGGCCGAGCGTGGCGATGCGGGCGAGATCGAATCCCGCCGCGAGGGCCTGCGTCTTGAGGCGGTGTTCGAAGCCGGCGGGGAGCGCCCGACTCACGGGTGGTGCCGCGTCCAGCGCGCGTAGCGCAGGACGTCGGCGACCGGTGGGATAGCGTCCTCGCGGCCGTACGCCGTGTACATCCGCCAGCGCAGGTAGTCGCGGTCCGGCCACGGGATGAACGGCGAGCGCGCCCACCAGCGGCGGCGGCGGTAGCGCCACCAGACCCGCAGCAGGTCAGCCGCGACCGCCGGATTCACGAGGGCGCGGAGCTTGAGGAGGACGAAGAGCCGGAGCATTGCCATGTGAGGAAAGATGGGGTGGACAGCTTGGAGATGGCAGATGGCGGATGGCGGATGGCGGATACCTGCCGGAGAGCACCTCCTCGGCTCTTCCTGCCGCTTCTCCCCTCCCGTATCGTCCAACGTCCGCATCTGCCATCCGCCTTCTGCCATCACCGTCCGCACACGCATGGCTGTCCATGGCCTAATGCCCCTCATCTCGCGTCTCGCGACGCGTGCCTACTACCGGTTCACGGTGGGCGGCATGCGCGTGCCCGCCGAGGGGCCGGTGCTGCTGGTGGCGAACCACAACAACAGCCTCATGGACCCCGCCCTCGTGACGGTGGCGGCACAGCGCGAGGTGCGGTTCCTCGCCAAGTCCACGCTGTTCACGCACAAGCAGATCGGCTGGCTGGTGAAACTCGTGGGGTCCATTCCGGTCTATCGCGCCCAGGACGATCGCCGCCTGCTGGGCCAGAACAAGGACATCTTCGTCGCCGTGCACCAGGCGCTCGCCGAAGGGGCGGCCGTCGGCATCTTCCCCGAGGGGACAAGCCACTCGGGATCACGCCTGTCGCCTCTCAAGACGGGGGCGGCGCGCATCGCGCTTGGCGCGGCGCGCCTGATCGGTGGGTCGTTTCCGATTATCCCGGTGGGACTCGTCTTCCGCGACCGCAACAGCGTGCGCAGCGAGGTGCGCATCGTCGTTGGCGAGCCGTTCGACTGGAGCGACCTGGCCAGCCGCGCCGAGGAGAAGTTCGCGGTGCGCGAGCTGACGGCACGCATCGACGGCGCGATGCGTCGCGTCACGCTCAACCTCGACTCGTGGGAGGACGCCGCCCTCGTGCACGTGGCCGAGCAGATCTGGGCGGCCGAACACGGGTCGCCGCGCGACTCCGAGGCGACGGTGTCTCGGCTCGCCCTCATCGCGAGCGTGCTGCAGAAGTTCCGGTCGCGTGGGGATGCGGAGTGGCAGGCAACCGCCCGCGAGCTGCGCGCACAGGCGCGCATGTTGCAGCGCATGGGCCTCACGCCGCAGGCGCTCAAGGAAGACGTGAGCTGGACGGCGGCGTTGCGCTGGATCGTGATGCGATTCCCGCTGCTGGCGTCAATTCCGCTGGCTTCGCTGGCCCTGCTCGTCTACTGGCCGCCGCTGTCCGGCGCCGACTGGTTCTCCAAGCACAACCGCGAGGGCCCGGATTCGGAGTCCACCTACCGTGTGCTTGGCGTGGCGCTCTTCTGTACCATCTGGACGTTCCTGCTGGCGGGCGCTGCCGCGTGGGCGATGGGCTGGGTGTGGGGCATCGTCGCGTTCCTGCTGCTTCCCGCCGCCGGCGCCGGCGCGGCCCTGGTGGCGGAGCAGCGTCGACTCCGGTGGATGGCGGTGCGGCGGTTCTTCGTGCGGCACCTGCACCGTCAGCGGCTCGGGCGCATGCGCGCGCGTCAGGTGGCGATCGCCCGGCACCTCAACGATCTGCTCGACATCGGCACGCAATAGCGAACGGATGGGTCGCGGCGGATCACGGCGGAAAGTAAACTGCAGGATCCAGCGCGCACAGGCGCACTCACGTCCGGACCGACGCAGATCATGACGAAACCGAAGAAGAAACCGACGCCGCCGAAACCAACGCAGAAGACGGCGCCGCGCCGCACGCGCGCGAAGGCGGTGGATCCGCTCCTGCGCCGCAGCGCGGAGCATGCGGCGCTTGCCGGCGTCAAAGAGCGGCACCAGGTCGGCCATCTGGCCGCGGGGCGCGTGCCGCCGGGCGCTCCGGTGATCACCGCGAGCGAAGCGCGCCGCATCGACGACGCCATTCGCGACGCGCGACCGCTGATGACGGAAGACCAGAAGCTGCTGAACTTTGCCCCGCGGGCCAGCGACGACTTCACGCGCACCGATCCGTGGCGCGTGATGCGCATCATGGGCGAGGTCATCGAGGGGTTCGACACGCTCGCCAAGGTGGAGCGGGGGGTGACGTTCTTCGGGTCGGCGCGCACGGCGCCGGACGATCCGCAATACCTCGCCGCCAACGAAACGGCGCGGCTCCTCGCTTCGCAGGGATTCTCGATCATCACCGGCGCCGGGCCCGGCATCATGGAGGCCGCCAACAAGGGGGCGCAGGAGGGGGGCGGGCACTCAGTTGGATGCAACATCGAACTGCCGTTCGAGCAGGGGTCGAATCCCTATTGCGACACGCTCGTGCACTTCCGGTACTTCTTCGTCCGCAAGACGATGTTCATCAAGTACAGCATCGGGTACGTTATCTTTCCCGGAGGGTACGGCACGCTCGACGAGCTGTTCGAGGCGTTGACGCTCATCCAGACCGGCAAGATCTCGCAGTTCCCGGTGGTGCTGTTCGGCACGCACTATTGGGCCGGATTGCTGCGCTGGATGCAGGCGCGCGTGCTGGGCGAGAAGAAGATCTCGCAGGGCGACCTCAACCTGGTGGTGCTCACCGACGACCCGAAGGAAGCGGCGGAGGTGATCGCGGCGGCCTGGAAGGCGCAGATGGAAGAGGCCGCCGGCGCGGCGCGCGCGGCCCTGGCGGACCAGATCGAGCGCATGGAGAAGGAAGCGAAGCGGCTGTCGGCGATGGCGCGCCACGGCATCTAACGACGAACGAGCGAGCAGTCCATGAGCGAGCGGGAACGCGGCGGCTTCAAGGCCAGCCGATACGGCAAGAAGTCGAGCCCGGCGGGCGACAAGTCGCAGCAGAAGAAGGCGGCGGAGCATCGCGAATCCAAGGGTGCGGCGCCGAAGGCCGGGACGCGGGCAGGGGCACGGAACCCGCTCCTGCGTGGCGCGCGCATCAATCCGCGCGTCATCGACGGCACCGAATCGGTGGTGCAACTCGTCGAGGGGACGTTCCAGGCGTACAACAGCGGCCGCCTGCGCGAGGCGTGCTCGCTGCTCAGCGAGAAGATGCTGAAGCGCGACGTGACGGTGGGGCTGACGCTCACCGGCGCGCTGACGCCGGCGGGGCTGGGGATGAGCGCAATTATTCCGCTCATGGAGGCGGGCTTCGTGGACTGGATCATCAGCACCGGCGCCAACCTCTACCACGACGCGCACTTCGGGCTGGGCCTTGCGATGCACCGCGGGACGGCGACGGCGAGCGACACGGTGCTGCGCGAGCAGGGGGTCGTGCGCATCTACGACATCTTCTTCGACTACGACGTCCTGCTCAGCACGGACGCGTTCTTCCGGAAGATCCTGCGCGCGCCGGAATTCCAGAAGCCGATGTCGAGCGCCGAGTTCCACTGGCTGTGCGGCAAGTACATCGCGGCGCGCGAACGGGCGCTGGGAATTGGTAACAAATCGCTACTAAGTACCGCCTGGGCCTGCGGCGTGCCGGTGTACACCAGCTCGCCGGGCGACAGCTCGATCGGCATGAACGTCGCCGCGCTGCAGCTCGAGGGGTACGACTGTGTGATCGACCCGAGCCGCGATGTCAACGAAACGGCGAGCATTGTGCTCCACGCCAAGCGCGCGGGCGGCAAGAGCGCGATTGTCGTGATGGGCGGCGGGAGCCCCAAGAACTTCGCGCTGCAGACCGAGCCGCAGATCCAGGAAGTGCTCGGCATCGACGAGCGGGGGCACGACTACTTCCTGCAGGTCACTGACGCGCGCCCCGACACGGGCGGACTGAGCGGCGCAACGCCCGCCGAGGCGGTGAGCTGGGGCAAGATCGACCCGGATCGCCTGCCCGACGCCGTGGTCTGCTATCTCGACTCAACCATCGCGTTGCCGGTCCTCACGAGCTACGCGCTGGCCAAGCGGAAGCCGCGGAAGTTGAAGCGGCTGTACGACAAGCGCCAGGCGATGATGAAGCGATTGCAGGACGAGTTCCGCAAGGCGAATGGGTAAGAGCAGAGTACGACAGAATACGACAGAATACGACAGAGGGCGACAGCGTACGGCAGGACTGCCGCTCTCTGTCGCCCTCTGTCGTATTCTGTCGCACTCTACTTGTTAGGCACCAACTTCTGAAAGAGCGCCTCGGCCATCTTCGTGTGCCCTTCAAAGGCCGGCCCGACCTGCGCCAGGAGCGCACTCAAGTCTGCGTTCTTTGCCGCCGGGGCCCACTCCTTGTTGATGAGGTCCACCAATTCCTTGTGGTATTCGACCTCATGCCGCAGGAACAGGACGTCGAACGCGATATCCGGCCGTTCACGCAGGGCCTTGAGTGTCCGCTCGTGCTCCGCTCGACGTGCTCCGTCTGAAGAAGGCTTCAGGATGATGTTCGTCATTGCCGAGACGTCGCGCGCCAGTTGGCGCGCCATGCCGTGCTCGCTCACGAGGGTCCGGGCGAAGGCCTTCACTTCGGCGGAATGACCGCGCTCCACGGCGAGCTGCGCGCACGCGAGGTCGGCGCCCACCAGGTCGTCGAAGCGATTGAGAATGGCCGCATCATCCGGCACGACTCCCGGGCGTGCCGGCGGCGCGCTGCCCAGAACGGACAGCGATAGCCCCACACCTGCCGCGAGCTGGAAGAGTCTCTTCATGATGATGCTCCGTACACGAAGGATCAGGGAATGTTGCGATTCCCCGCTCAGGCGCAAGGACTCAGCGGCCAACCGGCCCGGAACCACGCGGCTCAGCATCGCCCGCCGTCAGCCGCACCGAGCGCACAAAGTTCCGCATCGTGTAGTCGCCAGCGGTGAACGCGCGACTGAACCAGTCGTTGCCGAGCACGCGACGGGCGATGGTGGTGTCATCGAGGCCATCGGCTATCAGCGGGTCGATGGACGCGATCGTCTGCTCCAGCCAATCGGCCTTGGCCGTCAGCAGATCGACTGGGTTCTCGACCAGTCCGCGGTGCGCGTCGAACAGGCGCGCCGGGCGCAACGCAATGACCTGGCGGAGAGAGCGCACGAGCGTACGCGGCTGCTCGTTGGCGTGCGAACCGCGCACCTTCACACCGATGAAGAGGTCGCCACCGAACAGCGTGCCGGTCTCACGATCCCAGACGGCGTGATGATCGTCGCTGTGGCCGGGCGTCGCGAGGCACTCAAGTGAGCCGGGCGGCGTGAACGGAGTGACTGTGCCGACCGGCGACGGCGAGCCCCACGTATAGCGCCGGTAGAAGCCGATACGATCGGGCTGTCGCACGCGATCCGCCGTGCGGGCGTCCATCCAGACCGGCACACCGGCGCGGGCAACAACGGCCACTCCGCCGGAATGATCCTCGTGGAAGTGCGTCACGAGGCAGCCGTCGGGGCGGTCAGTCGCGATGAACCACGCGAGCGCGCCGGCGCAATCGGGAAAGCCGGTGTCCACCAGCACGCCGCGCACGAGAAAGGCGCTAACCTGAAAGCCCACGGATCGGCTGCGCCACGTCGTGCAGCGCAGTTCGGTGACATCGCCGTGGTGGAGGGTGTGCAGCATCGCGTGAACGCTCGAGCTCGCCCGGCTACGAGCCGGGCGGCGGCGGCTGCAACCGCCGCATCACGCGCTCGACCGCCTCGGCTTCTGTGCCCAGATCGAGATCCTCACGAGGCAATGACCGCGACACTTGCCCGAGCAAATCGATCTCGCGTGCAAAGCGCCGGCAATTGTTGCACATCATCAGATGCAGGTGCACGGCGACTCGACGCGCGAAACGCGCCGAGCGAACTTCGTCGCTGGCGACCATCCGGCTGACCTCCCTACACCTGAGCATCTGCACTCCCGCGCACTCCGCTGGTCTCGAGGCATTCCCGCATCCGGACGCGTGCCCGAAAGAGGAGCACTCCAAGGTTATTGGGCGAGACCGCGAGAATCTTACAGACCGCGGCGGTGTCCACCTCGTCCACGTCGCGCAGGACCAATGCGCGTCGCTGGCGTTCCGGCACATCCTCGAGACAAGCGGCGATGAGCCGGCGCGCGTCTTCGCGCGCGAGACTCTCCAGGACGCCCACCGGTGGGCGTGACCAGCTGCCCGACGCGTCAAAGCGCGCCTCGAACACCTCGTCGATATCGTCGACACCCTGCTCACGCGTATCCGCGCGGCGCGCCTCTGCCACCTTGTTGGCGAGGATGCCGTACAGCCAGGTGCTGGCCCGCGCGCGCCCGTCGAACGCTTCTGCCCGCTGCAGGAAGACAAGGACGGTGGCGTGCGCCGCATCCTCAGCCTGTTCCGCCGGGAGGCCAGCGGCCCGTGCGGCGCGCAGCAGCCGTGGCAGCGACTCGCGGATCACCTGATCGAGCGTTGCGGGGTCCCGGCCACGAATGCCGGCCGTCCGCTCAGGCGATTCCACGGCGGCGAGCCCGGCCAGGCGACGTAGTGTAATGAATTCGCATCGGCAAACAATAACACTTGCCGCCGGTACCGGGTTCACCTGCCGGCATCACGTTTTTCACTCGGAGATGAATCATGCAACTCAGCTACGGCAGGATTGCGACGGCAGGGGTCGCGGGAACGGCAGTGATGACGATGGTCGGGCTCTGGGGAGCGCCGATGATGGGGATGCCCGCCATGAATCCCGCGGACATGCTCGCGGGCGCCATGGGCGGTCAGCCTGTGGTGGGATGGATGGCGCACTTCATGATCGGCATCGTCCTCGCGGGCGGCTACGCGCTGGTGGCGGCTTCGCTGCCGGGCCCTGCGGCGGCACGTGGCACACTGTACGGCGTTGCGCCGTGGCTGATGGCGCAGCTGGCAGTCATGCCGATGATGGGCATGCCGGTCTTCTCGGGTTCCGTCGCGATGGCGATGGGAAGCCTCGTGGGACACCTCGTCTATGGAGCCATCGTCGGCGCAATCGTGGGCGTTCCACGGGCCTCGCGATAGCCGTACAGTTCGTGGACAGCGCGAGACAGCCGCCGGTGGGATCGTCAGGGGGTCGCCAGTGGGGTCGTCCCTGATTGATTCGGAGAGGAAAACCTCGTACTCTTAAGTCAGAGCGAACACGTACGCATAGTGCGCCCGGCCCGCAAAGGCCGGGCGCAATCCTTTTTGTCTTTTCCAGGTGTCCCCCGATGATCGAAGCCCTCAAAGCGAAGCTTGGCGCGGAAGCCGAGAAGCTCCGCCACGAGCTCAACGTGACGCTGCCCGCGGAAATCCGCCGCGCCGTCGAGATGGGCGACCTGCGCGAAAACAGCGAGTACAAGTCCGCGCTGGAACGGCAGCAGTTCGTTCAGGCGCGCCTCGGCCAGTTGTCGTCGCGGCTGTCGAAGCTCTCCACCATTGATCCGGCCCAGATCCCCAATGACAGCGCCGGACTTGGCTCCAAGGTGGTCGTGGTCTGTCAGGACACGAAGGTGCAGGAGACCTACCACCTGGTGTTCGGCGATTCCGAGGACTTCGAGGACGGGCACGTCACGATGATGTCGCCCATCGGCCGCTCGCTGCTGGGCAAGAAGGTGGGCGACCTGGTGTTGCTCAAGCTGCCGGCCCGCACGCGCAAGATGAAGGTCGTGGAGCTGACCACGATTCACGACGTCTAGCAGCGATCTGTTCGGCTTCGAGGAGGCCCCGCGAGATTCGTCGCGGGGCCTCGTTCGTTCCTACTCTGTCCGCGGCGCGATGGCTGCAAGGGTGTTGAGCGTTTCAGCGCTTCTCACACCACGGAGCACACGGAGAAGAAGCCGGAAGGCCACGGAGTACTGCAACAACTGGGGTGACGACAGCACGCCACGCCGACTGCTGCGTGGCGTACGCAGTTCGTCCAAGTGGTTGCTGTACTCCGTGGCCCTCAGCAGTTCTCCGTGCGCTCCGTGGTGAAAAAGGTCGAATCAACGAATCAACGGTTCTTGCACTACGCGCCTATCGCCCGTCCGGGACCTTGAGTCGCGTGAGACGCAGCCGCGCGGGATTCGACATCTCGCGCCATGCCACGTACACCGCCGTATCGCTGGCCGCGGCGATGCGCGGGAATCCCGCTGAGCGTGCGTCGCTGGTGGCGCTGACAACGGCGGCGGCGGAGAGGACGCCATCGGACCGCACGCGCTTGGCGCGAATCTCCGCAGTGCCCTTGCCGCTGTGTTCCATCCACGTGACCAGCGCGCCGCCGTCCGGCAGGTACTCCACGTCCACGCGCCCCAGCGGTGCGCCGTCATCCACGCGCACCGGGGCGCTCCACGTGGCGCCGCGGTCGGTGCTCAACGCGAGTTGCACCTTGGCCGTGTCGCGCGCGTTGGTGAACCAGGCGAGTGCCACGCCGTGGTTGCGCGATGACAGCGCCGGTCCATTGACCGGGCAGGCGCGGGTCACCCAGCCGTCCGCGTGCACGATGGTCGGCGGCCACCAGTGCCCTTCGTCGTAGCGCACCACCGCGATGTCGCGGACCTCGGCCTCTGACCGGTCGCGATACGCGAAGACGGCTCCGCCGCCACCGGTGCGCGTGCCCGCCACCTGGCAGCAATCGCACACGCGCGTGTCGAGCATCGTGTCGGCGCGCACGCGCAGCGTGGAGTCCACGACGCCAAAGCCGAGGCTCATCGCACCGGCCTCTCCGCCGGTGGCGTGCCCATCGAGCCAGGCAGCGAAGGTGGAGCCGTCGGGCTGCGGCACAAGCGCCGCGAATCCGTGTTCGGTGGCGCTCGAGTCGCGGTGCAATCGCTGCGGTGCGCTCCACGTGGCGCCGCTGTCCGCGCTCGTGGTCACCCAGACGTGATAGGAGTATTTGCCGGGCGCCGAGCGGCGCAGGAAGTGCGCGATGAGCCGTCCCTTGGCATCAACGACCAGCGAGGGAAAGTCGGCCCAGTTGGCGAAGATGAGGCTGTCGCGCACCACCACCACCACCGGCTCCGACCAGCGTCCCGTTACCGGCCGGTGCGCGGCGCGCATCACCCACGCGGAATCCGCACCGCGCTCCATCCAGCTCATCCAGACCGTGCCGTCGCCGGCGGCCGTGAGATACGGCGTGGATGCGTCGGCACCGGCGGCGGGCGCCTCATCGTCCACGCGCACCGGCGCGTTCACGAGCGCGTCCTCGCCGCGGCACGCGGCAACGGAGATGAGCAGGGCCAGCAGAGCGACCGAGCGGAATGGTCGAGGGGACATGGGGGGCATCCGGAAGGGGGGCGTGAAGGCGGGTGCCCTCAGGCGTCGATCGTGAAGATCCTTTCGATAGTAGCCCGATACTCGGCGACCGCCAACTCCACGCCACGGTCGGTCCAGCCGAGGAGAGGCGCCATGAGTGCCGCGACGCGGGGCGCCACGGCGAGTCCGTGGTCGCGGGTTTCGAACGCGAGATGCGTGCGGCGTACCAGCACGTCGGCGACGGTGCACGCGAACTCGGCTTCGACGGCGTGAAGGACGGCGGCGCCGATGTACGGCAGCGTATCGACGAGGCGCGCGCCGAGCGCGGCGTCACCGGCGGCGCGCGCCCAGACCTGGTGCCACGCGCCGCCGTAGGCGTGCACGAGCCAGATGGCGATGTCGTTGGTGCCGGTGGCAGCACGCGCGGCGGCCAGCTCGGCGTCGAGGTCGGGCACATCGCCGCCGGCGAGGGGGATGCGGTCGGTGCGCACACGCGGCGAACGGCGCGCGAGCGCGCGGAAGACGGCGTTCACGACATCACGCGCGACGACGCGATAGCTCGTGAGCTTCCCACCGGTCACGGTGATCACGCCGCCCGGGCCCGTCGCGACGAGATGCTCGCGCGAGGCCGAGTTGGCGTCGCCCGTATGTGCCGCGGCGGCAAGCGGTCGAATGCCCGCCCATGCGGCGATGACATCGTCCGACGTCAGGGCGGCGTCAGGGAAGACACGATTGGCGGCCTGGAGCAGGTACTCGACATCGGCGCGCGTCGCGCGGACGTCGTCGGGGGTCTCCGTGGTCTCGGTCTCGGTGGTGCCGATGAGTGAGCAGGTTCCGGCAGGCAGGACGAACATCACGCGACCGTCCGGCGCGAGCAGGGTGATGGCGCCGCGATTCCCCACGCGCGACGCGGGGACGGCGATGTGCACGCCCTTGCTGCCGAGCACCGCCGGCACCGACGCGGGGTTCTCCATGCGTCGCACACCATCCGTCCAAGGCCCGGTGGCGTTGACGACGCACGATGCGCCAATGTCGAGTGTGTGCCCGCCCAATCGGTCGGTGACGCTGGCGCCGCTGACGCGACCGCCGTCCCACTGGAGGCCCGTCACCTCCGCGTGATTGAGCACGGTGGCGCCCGAGACCGCGGCGTCGAGCAGTGTGGCGAGGGTCAGACGAGCGTCGTCGGTGGCGGCGTCAAAGTAGCGTGCGCCGCCTGTCAGGGCGTGGCGCGCGAGCATCGGCTCTGATTCGGCGATGTCCGCGGCGCTCAGTCCGCGGTGCGGCGCGACGTTGCGAAAGAGGGCGAGCAGGTCATACAGCAGGAGCCCGGCGCGCAGCTTCCAGCGCGGAATCCGCGAGCCCTCATAAACCGGCCAGGTGAACGCCAGCGGACGCACGAGATGCGGTGCAATGCGGAGGAGGACGCGCCGTTCGTGGCTGGACTCGAAGACGAGTCGCAGGTGGCCGTGCTCGAGGTAGCGGACGCCGCCATGCACCAGCCGGGAGGACCGGCTGGAGGTGCCGCTAGCAAAGTCGTCGCGTTCCACGAGCGCCACGTCGAGCCCGCGGCGCGCGGCGTCGCGGGCGATGCCGGCGCCCGTGATGCCCCCGCCGACCACCAGGACGTCGAAACGACGCTGGCGAAGTCGGGTGAGCTGTGCGGTGCGCGTGAGGGCGGGTGTGGTCGCTGTCGGCGGCATCTCTGCCCGAGAATACCGCGCGAGTTCGTTCCCCGTAAGGCGCGCCGCGCTGGCCTTCTTCACCACGGAGCACACGGAGAACGGCGGAGGGCCACGGAGTACAACAACGACTTGGAGGACCTGCGAGCGCCATGCGGATATCCGCGTGGGGCGACGTCCTTAACCCTTGGTTTTGTGGTACTCCGTGGCCCTCCGCTCTCCTCCGTGTGCTCCGTGGTGAAAAAGCCCTCCGAGGCGCAATGAAGCCCCGATAGCCACCGAGGGACACGCCGTCTAACTTCAAAGGTCTATGGCCAGCTTTGGAAACGGCCGCCGCGTGGCGATCATCGAGGGAGTCCGCACTCCGTTCGCCCGTGCCGGTACGACACTCAGGCATCTCAGCGCCATCGACCTCGGCAAGATCGCGGTCGGTGAGCTGATCCAGCGGACAAGTCTCGATCCGGCGAGCGTGGACCTGCTCGTTTTCGGCACGGTCATTCCGTCGGTGCTCGCGCCGAATATCGCGCGCGAGGTCGCACTGATGCCGGTGCTCCCCAAGTCCGTGCAGGCGTTCGGCGTCAGTCGCGCCTGTGCGTCGGCCAATCAGGCGATTACCGATGCGGCCGACCAGATCGCGCTCGGGCATGCCGATGTGGCGATCGCCGGCGGCGCGGAGTCGTTGAGCAACGTGCCGATCCTGCACTCGCGCGGCTTCAGCGATGCGCTGGTGGCGGCGAGCAAGGCCAAGACGCTGGGCGGGCGACTGCAGGCGTTGGCGAAGATCCGACCGAAGGACCTCATTCCGATCACCCCGGCCATCGCTGAGCCGTCCACGGGCGAGTCGATGGGACAGTCGGCCGAGAAGATGGCGAAGATCAACGGCGTGCCGCGCGCGGAGCAGGATGCGCTCGCACTGGCGTCACACCTGAATGCGGCCAAGGGAACGGCCGACGGCCGCTTGACGGCGGAACTCGCGCCCGTCTACCTGCCGCCGCGCTACGAGCAGGTGATGACGGAGGACAACGGCATTCGCAGCGACACGTCGTTCGAAGCGCTGTCGACGCTTCGTCCGGTCTTCGACAAGCGCTACGGCACGGTGACGGCGGGCAATGCGTCGCCGCTCACCGACGGCGGCGGCGCGGTGCTGCTGATGAGCGAGGAGCGCGCCAAGGCGCTCGGCTACAAGCCGCTCGCCTACATCAAGTCGTACGCATACGCGGCGCTCGATCCCGGCGAGCAGCTTCTTCAGGCCCCGGTGCTCGCGGCGCCAATCGCGCTCAAGCGCGCCGGGCTGACGCTCAAGGACATGGATCTCGTGGACATGCACGAGGCGTTCGCGGCGCAGGTGCTGAGCAACCTGCGCGGTTTTGAATCGCAGCACTGGGCCGAGCGCGCCGGCATGTCGGCGCCGCTGGGCGAGGTGGACCGGACCAAGCTGAACGTGCTCGGCGGGTCGATCGCGATTGGCCATCCGTTTGGCGCCACCGGGGCGCGCATCACGACGACGCTGGCGCACGAGTTGCAGCGGCGCGGCGGTCAGTTCGGGTTGATGACGGTGTGCGCGGCGGGCGGCATGGGTTTCAGCATGGTGATCGAACGTGAATAACCCGTGCAGGGAACAGGGAACAGGGGACGCGGGCGTATGAGCGCACTCTCCGTAGCAATAAATGACGGCGTGGCCGTCGTGACGTTCGACCTGCCGGGCGAACCGGTGAACAAGTTCTCGAAGGCGGTGATCGCCGACTTCGTGGCGGTCTTCGACCAGCTGGAACGCGACACGTCGGTGGTGGGGGCGGTGCTGATCAGCGGCAAGCCCGACACCTTCATCGCGGGCGCGGACATTGACGCGTTTCTCGAGTTCACGTCGGCGGCGGACGCGGCGCGCGAGAGTGCGGCTGGTCACCAGCTGATGAACCGACTGGAGGCGGGGCGCGTGCCGTGGGTGGCGGCGATCAATGGCGCCTGCCTGGGCGGCGGGCTCGAGGCATCGCTCGCCTGCGCGTATCGCATCGTCGCTGACGCGCCCAAGACGGTGCTCGCGCTCCCCGAAGTGCAGCTCGGGCTCATTCCGGGGGCAGGCGGCACGCAGCGCCTGCCGCGCACGGTCGGGCTGCAGGCGGCGCTCGACATGATCCTTACCGGCAAGAACGTGCGCGCCAAGAAGGCGCTGCAGAGCGGCCTGGCCGACGAGATGGTGCACCCGAGCATCCTGCGCGAGACGGCGATCCGGCGGGCCAGGGAACTCGGCACCGGCAAGATTCTGCGTCGGCGCGAGCGCAAGTCGTCACTGCTGGATGGCAACCCGCTGGGACGCGCGGTGGTGTTCCGCCAGGCGCGCGCGATGACGATGAAGAAGTCGCGCGGCCACTATCCGGCGCTGCTCGCGGCGCTCGAGGCGGTGGCGGCAGGCTATCACGGGTCAGTGGCGGACGGATTCGCCACCGAGGCGCGGCTCTTCGGCGAGATGGCGTTCACGTCGGTGAGCAGGCAGCTGGTCTTCCTGTTCTACGCGACGACGTCGCTCAAGAAGGACACGGGCGTCAGCGGCGATGCGCCTTCCCCGAAGAAGGTCGACAAGATCGGCGTGCTCGGCACGGGCTTCATGGGTGCGGGCATCGCTGCGGTGAGTGCGATGCAGGGTGTGGCGGTGCGCTTCAAGGACACCAGGCACGCGGCGGTGGCCAAGGGCCTCTCCGCGGTGCGCGACGTGCTGAACGAACGGCTCAAGAAGAAGCAGGTGACGCGCCAGCAGTTCGCGGACCAGCTCTCGCTCGTCAGCGGCACCGTGGACTACACGGGATTTGGTAACATACCGCTACTAATTGAGGCGGTCTTCGAGGACCTCGCCGTCAAGCATGCGGTGCTGAAGGAAGCCGAGTCGGTGCTGCCGCCGGGGGCGATCTTCGCGACGAACACGAGCACGATCCCGATTCACAAGATCGCGGCGGCGGCGCGCGATGCCTCGCGCGTGGTGGGGATGCACTTCTTCTCCCCCGTGCACAAGATGCCGCTGCTCGAGGTGATCGTGACGCCGCAGACGGCGCCCGAGGTTGTGGCGACGACCGTCGCATTCGGACGGAAGCTCGGCAAAACGGTGATTGTCGTGAACGATGCGCCGGGCTTCTACGTGAACCGCATCCTCGCGCCGTACATCAACGAAGCCGGCAAGCTGCTCGACGAAGGGGCGCGCATCGAGGCGATTGACACGGCGATGCTCGACTACGGCTTCCCCGTGGGCCCGGTGACGCTGCTCGACGAAGTGGGCCTCGACGTCGCCGGCAAGAGTGGCGCGATCATGGCGGCGGCGTTCGGTGACCGGCTTCAGCCGTCGGTGACGCTGGGCAAGGTGCTTGCCGCCGGCCGGCTGGGTCGCAAGGGGAAAAAGGGGTTCTACCTCTACGACGAGAAGGGAAAGAAGGGCGGCGTCGATACTTCGGTGTATGACATGACGCCGGCGGGATCGACGCGTGTCGAGGTGAGTGCGGCGGATATCCAGGAGCGCCTCTCGCTGGCGATGGTGAACGAGGCGGTGCGGTGCGTGGAAGACGGGATCCTGCGCGCGCCGCGCGACGGCGACATCGGCGCCGTGTTTGGCATCGGCTTCCCGCCGTTCCGCGGAGGCCCGCTGCGCGTGGTGGACACGATTGGCGCGGCCGAGATGGTGAAGCGACTCGAAGCGCTGAACACGCGCTTCCCCGGGCGGTTTGAGCCGGCGAAGCTGCTGCGCGAGATGGCGGCGCAGGGGAAGACGTTCTATCCGACGACGGGGAAGCCAGTATGAGGTGCAGATTGGAGATGGGAGATGGGAGACGGGCGATGACCAGGGTATCGCTCCGACGTATGCTGCTCGTCGCCGCGCTTCTCCCGTCGCCCATCTCCCATCTCCAGTCTCAAACCACCCGCGCCGAACGCAGCGCCTACAAAGAGACCTCCACCCACGCCGATGTCCTGAGCTTCATCGACTCCCTCCAGGCGAAGGGCGCTCCCATCGTCGTCGGCAGCATCGGCACCACCACGCAGGGGCGCGACTTGCCCTTCGTCATTGCCTCGCGACCGCTGGTGCACACGCCGGCCGAAGCCAAGCGCCTCGGCCGGCCGATTGTTTATGTGCAGGGCAACATCCACGCCGGTGAGGTGGAAGGCAAAGAGGCGCTGCAAGCGCTGCTGCGCGACCTCGTGCTTTCGCCCAAGAAGAACGTGCTCGACTCGATCGTGCTGATTGCCGTCCCCATCTACAACGCCGACGGCAACGAGGCGTTCGGGCCGACGGCGCGGCAGCGCGGCTCGCAGAACGGACCGGAACTCGTGGGGCAGCGCCCGAACGCGAAGATGCTCGACCTCAATCGCGATTACGTGAAGGCCGAGGCGCCGGAGACGCGGGCGTCGCTGGCGATGTTCAACGCATGGGACCCTGACCTGTTCGTGGACCTGCACACCACTGATGGCAGCTATCACGGCTACGCGCTGACCTACGCGCCCTCGCTGCATCCGGCGGCGAGCATTCGCGGCGCGACCTTTGGCGGCGCCTTCGTGCGCGACTCGATGCTGCCGACGCTGCGCAAGCGCGTGCGCACGAAGCACCATTACGAGATCTTCGACTACGGCAACTTTACGGGCGACGAAGGGCCGGCCGCTCCGGGCGAGGCGAAAGCGTGGTCCACGTACGACCATCGCGCGCGCTACGGAGTGAACTACTACGCCCTGCGCGGCCGTCTCGCCGTCCTCAGCGAGGCGTACTCGCACGATCCGTTCGAGCGGCGCGTGAAGTCCACGTATGCCTTCGTGTCCGAGCTGTTCTCGCTCACTGCGGAGAAATCGCGCGCCGTGCTCGCGTTGACGCGCCGCGCCGATGCGGCACTCGATGCGGGAAAGGTGGCCGAAGTCCCCGTGCGCGCGTCGCTCACAAAGACACCGTTGATGCTTCCCGTGATCGAGGAACAGCTCGAGAAGACGGATGCCCCGCCCACCGAGACCGGCGTGCGTCGCGGCTACCGGCGCACGGGGAAGTTCATCACCACCATCATGCCGGTGCGCGACCGCTTCGACGTGACGCGCACGGCGCCGATGCCGTGGGGGTGGCTGGTAGCACCGGCCGCGGCGGACACGGTGGGCGCGATGCTGCGCCTGCACGGCGTGCGCGTCCTGCGCACGAGCGCGCCGACCGCGGCTGCCGGCGTCGAGTGTTTTGCCGCCGACTCGGTGGTCGCGTCGCTGCGGGCCTTCCAGGGGCACCGCGAGACGCGCTTCGAGGGACGGTGGGTGCCGAGTGCGGCCGATGTACCGGCCGGCGCCCTGATTGTCACATCGCGCCAGCCGCTCGGACTACTGGCGCAGTTGCTGCTCGACCCCAACAGCGATGACGGTTTCGGCACGTGGAATCTCTACGATGCCGCTGTCGCCCGGCCTGCCGCCTCGGGTGGCGGCGTGCCGGTCTGCCGACTCACAAAGGCGCCGGCCGTGCCGGCACGCCTGCTTCCATAAGAACACGCCATGCTTCGCTCGAGCCTCATCTGGCTTTCGCGCCAGAAGTCCATCTTCCGCTTCGTCCGCAACAACGGATTTGCCAAGAAAGTCGCCTCGCGCTTCATCGCCGGCGAAACGATCGGCGCGGCGTGCGACGCCGTTGCCGTCCTGAACACGCAGGGCGTCACCGCCTCGCTCGACCAGCTGGGCGAGAGCGTGACGAGCGAGGCCGAGGCCCGCGAAACGGGCCGGCGCTATCTGGAGCTGCTCGACGAAATCCATCGCCGCGGACTCAACGCCAACGTGTCGGTCAAGCTTACGTCGCTCGGACAGGACATCTCCGATGCGATCTGCGAGCAGATCACGCGCTCCATTCTCGATCGGGCCAAGCAGTACGGCACATTTGTTCGACTCGACATGGAAGGCAGCGACCTGACGCAGCGCACGCTCGACTTCTTCGCGCAGCGGCTGTACCCAGACTATCCCGAGAACGTCGGCATCGTGCTGCAAAGCATGCTGCGGCGTACGGCGCAGGACGTCGCATGGGCCAACGAGAAGCAGTGCCGCGTGCGCATCTGCAAGGGCGCGTATCTCGAGCCGGCCACGGTGGCCTTCCCGGACAAGAAGGACGTGGACCGCAATTACGTGGAATGCGCCAAGGCGCTGATCCAGCACGGCAAGTACCCCGGCATTGCCACGCACGATCCGGCGATCATCAACGAACTCAACGCATGGGCCAAGGCCTCGGGCATCAAGCCCGACCGGTTCGAGTACCAGATGCTCTACGGCGTGCGTCGCGACCTGCAGGAACAGCTCGTGAAGAACGGCTGGCGGCTGCGGCTGTACGTGCCGTTCGGCACGCAGTGGTACCCGTACCTGATGCGGCGCATGGCCGAACGTCCGGCCAACCTGTGGTTCATCACGGGCAACGTTCTCAAAGAGACCTTCAAGTCCAGGTGAGCCACGGCCGGTTCCTGCCCCCCGACCACGCGCGCGGCGACGAAAGCACCGTCGGCGGCTATGCCGCGGTGCACAGCCGCGCGGCCGCGCTGGAGGGGAAGGACGGCCTGTCGTACTCGCTCGAGTTGCTTACCGACGACACCGGAGATCCGGCACGCCCCTTCGGCGCGTACCTGGTCTTTCTCCAGTGGCGGCGCATCGGCGAACAGGGAATTGACGGGCATCTCGAGACGGACTTCATCGCCTATGCGCAGACCGGCGCGGAAGCGCTCACGCTTGCCGGCGCCACGCCGCTCACGGAATGTCAGCGCCTGCTCGACGCGCTGGTTGCTGCGCGCGACGGCGAGAGCGGCCGCCGGTGGTTCGACGTGATGCGCGACGAGGACGGCGCATGACGGCTCCGGCGCTGTGGCGCGGGGTGGTGCTGAGCGGCACGGGCGGTGTCTGGCGCGTGCGTGCGCAGGACGGCAGCGAGCACGACGTGACGCTGCGCGGCCGGCTGAAGCAGGAGAGCCGCTATGACAAGCTCGCGGTCGGCGACGACGTGGACATCGCCGAGGATGCGCGCGGCGGCGCGCTGAGCATCACGTTCATCCATCCGCGGCGCACGCGCCTCGCGCGCCGGGCGCCCGGCGGTGCCCGCGGCGAGCGTATCGTGGTGTCGAATGTCGACCAGGTGATCATCGTCTTCGCGATCGCCAAGCCTGAGCCGCACGTGCGCATGATTGACCGGTTCCTTGTCATCGCCGAGGGCAACGAAATTCCGGCACGGCTCGTGCTGAACAAGGCGGACCTGGTGGACGATCCGGCGCGCATTGACGCGCTCGCTGCCGATTATGAACGCGCCGGCTATCCGGTCCACCGGACGAGCGTCAAGCAGCCGCTCGGCCTCGACGAACTGCGCGCGGTGCTCGTCAATCGCACGACAGCGCTGAGCGGGCCGAGCGGCGTCGGCAAGTCGTCGCTGATCAACTCGCTCTATCCGGGGCTGAACCTGAGGGTGGGCGAGATCTCGGAGTCGGTGAACAAGGGACGCCACACCACCGTCGGCGCGGTGCTCGTGCCACTGCCGGGTGGTGGATACGTGGTGGACACGCCCGGGCTGCGCGAAGTGGGGATGTGGGGGCTGTCCTCCACTGACCTCGACCGCTGCTTCCCGGAGTTCCGCCCGGTGCTTGGCGAGTGCCGCTTTCAGGACTGCCGACATTTGTCCGAACCCGGCTGTGCGCTGCGGGCGGGGGTCGCGGCGGGGACCATCTCGGCGGCGCGCTACGAGAGCTTTGTGAAGCTGCGTGGGGAACTGGAGGAGGACGAGAAACGGTTCTAGGGGGTAGAAGACGACAGAGTGCGACAGAATACGACGGAATACGGCAGTCTACTACAGCCCCCTCCTATGCGCGTGCTTTCCTTCCTCATACTACTGGCCATTTCGACGCCGCTCGCGGCGCAGCCGGCCGATCTGGCACCGGGGATCGCGCATTACAACGCACGGCGCTGGACTGAGGCGCATGCGTTCTTTTCCGGCGCGACCAAGGCACAGCCGCGCAACGTGGATGCGGTGATCTGGTATGGGCGGACGCTGCTCTCCGAGAACAAGCCCGGGGACGCCGAGGACTGGTTTGAGAAGGCCACCAAGCTGGCGCCGCGCAGCAGCGAAGCGCACCTCTGGCTGGGACGGGCCATCGGCGTGCAGGCCGCGACCGCCAACCCGCTGCGGCAGCCGTTCCTCGCGCGCCGTCTCAAGCACACGGTGGACCGCGCCATCGAGCTGGATCCCGAGAACATCGACGCGCGAGAATTGCGCTGGCGCTTCTACGCGATGGCCCCGGCGGTGATGGGCGGCGGCGAGGGGCACGCGCGGGCAGAGGTCGCGGAGATCCTGAAGCGTAATCGCTATCGCGGGCTGTTGCTCAGCGCGAACACGGCCACGCGCGCCAAGGACTTCGTGACGGCGGAGCGCCACTTCAAGTCCGCTGTGTCCGAGCATCCTGATTCTCTTGGCGCTGCCAGCGTGTACGCCTCCTGGCTTGCCGACCGTGGTCGGCCGGCCGACGCGTTTGCCGTGATTGACACCTATCAGAAGCGCCACCCGTCCGATCCGCTGTCACTCTATCAGGTCGGCCGTCTCGCCGCCGCGACCGGCCAGCAGCTGGGTCGCGGAGAGGAAGCGCTGCGGAAGTATCTCACGGCGCCACCGCCCCCCGCCCTGAGCGCGCCGAGCCTGAGCACGGTGCACCTGCGGCTTGGCAACATCGCGGAGCGGCGGGGAAACGCAGCGGCGGCGCGCGCGGCGTACGAGCAGGCCCTCAAGCTCGATCCGCGCAGCAATCAGGCGCGGCGGGCGCTGGATGGGCTGAAGTAGAATGCGCGCCGGGCGCTCGCGGGGCTCAGGTGGAATTCGCGCCGTCGGACCGGGAACCGATCAGGCCGGCCCCGCCTTTAGCGCAGGGAGGCGAGCGTCATGACGAACTTTCCGGAACAGCAACGCGCACGATTCACCATGCGACCGTCGGCGGCCACACTCGGCTGTCGCGACGTAGTGCAGGCGATGTGGGAGTACCTGGACGGGGAGCTCGAAAGGCGCGCCACCGTCGCCATGAAGGCGCATCTCGATGCCTGCCGCCGCTGCCGCGATCGTCACGACACAATGCGTGCGTTCCTCGGCGCCGTCGAGAAGGTGAAGGACGCCGATAGTGCGTCCGGCGCCCTCCGCGAGCGGGTGGACCGTCTGTTGCGGGAACGAGGGCTCCAGTCATGACGCCCGGCGACAAGTCTCCGAGCACCGAAGCGCATCGCGCCGCCGCCGCGCAGCTCGAAAGCGTGCGGTGCGCCGTTTTCACCATCAGCGATTCGCGCACGCTGGCCACCGACGAGTCGGGGGCGCTCATCGAGCGGCTCCTGATCGAAGCCGGCCACGTGGTCGTGGACCGTCAGTTGCTCTCCAATGACGTGGCGCCGATGCGCACCGCCCTCGAAGCGGCGCTGGCGCACCCGAACGTGGACGTCGTTCTCTGTACCGGCGGCACCGGGCTTGGCTCGCGCGACCAGACGGTAGAGGTCGTGCGTCCGCTCCTCGAGCGCGAACTCCCCGGGTTCGGCGAACTCTTTCGCGGCCTGAGCTTTCTCGAGCAGATCGGCGCGGCGGCCATGCTGAGTCGGGCAGTCGCCGGCGCTGCACGGGGCAAGTTCGTGGCGGTGATGCCGGGCTCGCGCGCCGCCGTGGAGCTGGCCATGACGCGCCTGCTGATTCCCGAGATCAAGCACGTGTTGCGCGAGATACGGCGCTGAGGAGCACGCGAGAAAGCCCGCCGGCGTGATGCCGGCGGGCTTTCTCGTTTCCGTGGGCGTGTCGTTACGGCAGCGGCGCCGTCGCCGGCTTCTTCCAGGTGTTGTTCGAGCGGTTCACGTCGGCGTAGGCCTCGTCGGGGTCGACGACGACCTGCGCGATATCCTTGCTCGAGAACTTGCCGTAGTTGAAGACCTTCTCGTTGGCGCGCCAGATGTCGGCCGGGAGCTTCACGCGCTCCTTGGTGCCGTCTGTGTAGGTGATCTCCATCTCCACCGGCATCACGATGCCGCCCTTCTGCTCGATCGTGATGCGGAAGTAGCCCGTACCCTTCGACTCGTCACCGACCACTTCCTTGGCGTTCTGGCGTTCCACGCCCGTGAGTGCCTGGTCGTTGTTGTAGCCGGTGTAGAACCAGCCTCGCCAGAACCAGTTGAGCTGCTCGCCGAGGCCGTCTTCCATGGAACGGAAGAAGTCGGCGGGCTGCGGGTGCTTGAACATCCAGCGCTGGCTGTAGCCGCGGAACGCCTCGTCGAACGCAGCGGGGTTCGAAATGCGCTCGCGCAGGATCACGAGTCCGCTTGCCGGCTTGGTGTAGCCGTTCGGGCCAAACGTGTTGCGCAGGTTCACGTCGGAGTGTGCCATGATCGGCACGGCGTTCGAGGCCCGCATGAAGTTGGCGATGCTCTTGGCGTTGCCCGGCAGGCGCATGGCCGGCCAGTCCTTGTCGAAATCAATGGAGCCGTAGTGTTCGAGGAAGGAGTTGAGTCCCTCGTCCATCCAGGTCCACATCCGCTCGTCGGAGGCGACGATCATCGGGAACCAGTTGTGCCCCACCTCGTGGATCGTGACCGACGCGAGCGAGTACTCGAGCGACTTGTCGTACGTGCCGTCCGGACGCGGGCGCGCGCCGCAGAAGGCGATCATCGGGTACTCCATGCCGCCCACCGCGCCGTGCACGTTGGACGCCTGCGGGTACGGGTACTCAAAGGCCATACGCCCGTACGTCACCATCGTCTGCGCGATGGCCTTGGTGCTGATCTTGTTCCAGACGGGCATGCCTTCGCGCGGGTAGACCGAGTGCAGCTCGATGGTCTTGCCGCCCTTGGCGTAGCGGAAGCCCATCGCGTCCCACGCGAAGCCGCGCGACGACGCCCAGGCAAAGTCGCGGACGTTCTGCGCCGTGAAGTGCCAGGTGAGGTTGCCATTGCCCGCGGGACGCGTCGCCGGCGTGGCGATCTCCTCGGGCTTGATGATGTAGACGGGTGTGTCGGCGGCGAACGCCACCTTGAGCCGCGCACGCTGCGTGGCGGTGAGCACTTCATTCGGGTTCTGCAGAGTTCCGGTGGCGCGCACGATGTGGTCGCGCGGCACGGTGATGCTGACGTCGTAGTTGCCGAACTGGAGGTAGAACTCGCCCATGCCGAGGAACTGGTTGT
Organism: Gemmatimonadaceae bacterium; assembly: GCA_041661925.1. GTDB lineage: Bacteria > Gemmatimonadota > Gemmatimonadetes > Gemmatimonadales > Gemmatimonadaceae > PNKL01. The sequence goes on along the minus strand of JBAZTM010000001.1, from coordinate 28,668 downwards.
TCTGCCAGCCGTTCACGTCGTCATAGACGGCGGCGCGCGGGAACCACTGCGCGTTCAGGTACTCCCATCCGTCCTTGAGTTTTTCCTTCTGCCCACGGCCGTTGCGACCGCCATTGGGCACCTCGTGCGACCAGTCAATGGCCACCTTCACCGTCTGCCCGGTACCCAACGGCGCGGCGAGGTTTACGCGCATCTGCGTGCCGTTCATCGTGTAGCGCGCGTCGGTCCGCTTGCCCTGCGCGTCCACGAGCTGCACGCGCGACAGCGTGTAGCCGAACTCCGTGTCGCTCAGCAGGAAGCGGCGGAACCGCGGGTCCATGCCCTTGGGAATGGCGGCCGACATCGCATTGGCGCGCGAGTCGGATTTCTCGATGTTCTGGTCGAGCTGGAACCAGATATACGTGAGCTTGTCGGGCGAGTTGTTGTGGTATGTCACGACCTCGCTGCCGTTCACCCGGTGCGTGGTGGTATCGAGCGACACCTTGATGACGTAGTCCACCTGCTGCTGCCAGTACTTGGCGCCGGGAGCGCCAGACGCGCGCCGCAGGTCGCTGGGCGCCGGCCAGTCCTCGAGGGCGCGGAAGCTGGACTGGTTGACCTTCTTGGAGGTGTCGGCGTTGAGCCAGACCTGCGCCGATGCCTGGCCCGCGAACGGCACGCTGAACGCGAGGGCGAGGATCAGGGGAGAAACACGCATAACGGTGGGACTCCAGTCGAGGGAGGGGACCTTCTTCTACGAACGGCACCCGCGCGACGCTGACGTACCGCGCGGGCGGCATCCTGCATTAGACAGGCAGATGCCGCACGCCGTTTACTACGGGCATGCGGGCAGAATTGGTTCAGGTGCCGTTGATGACCACCGACCAGGTGATCGGAATGGCCGGATCGAGCGAGTCGCGCACGCTGCAGTATTTGGTGACGGACAACTCCACGGCGCGCTCGGCCTGCTCGCGCTCGATCCCCGGGCCGTCAATGTGAAAGATCAGGTGGGCCTTGAGGATCCGACGCGGGCTCGTCTCGCGGCGCTCGCCCTGCACCTCGATGTTGAATGCCGTCACAGGCGTCCGTCGCTTGGCGAGGATGTCCACCACGTCCACGCCCGTGCACGTGCCGAGGCCGATGAGCAGGGAATCAACGGGGCCGGGGCCGGTTTGCGCCGAGGCGTCGATGCGGACCTGCGGTCCGCCCGGACGCCCGGCGTCGAAGCGGTGTTCGCCGGCCCAGGCGATTCTGACGAGGTTGTCGGGGCGGACTTGAGTCATGAGTGGGAGCCGAGTGATGGCGGATGGCGGACGGCGGATGGCGGACGAATGCAGACTATGAATTTCAACCTGTGCAGGTCATCCGTCTACATCCGCCATCTGCCATCTGCCATCTGCCATCTGCCATCTGCCAACTGCCATCCGTCCTCTAGCCGATCCGCACCCCATTCGCGACAGGCCGCTCGACGCCAAGCAGGACCACTTCGTGCGAGGCGGGCATTGCTCCGAGCACCAGCACTTCGCTCGTGAAGCCCGCGATGTTGCGCGTGCCGATGTTCGTCACGGCCAGCACCTGCCGGCCGACGAGCGATTCGGGGGTGTAATGCACGGTCAACTGCGCGCTCGAGCGCTTGATCCCCAGTTCGGGGCCGAAATCGATCTCGAGACGGATGGACGGCTTCAGGGCGCGCGCGAAGGGCTCGGCGGCGACCACCGTTCCCACGCGAATATCGATGTCGAAGAAGTCCTGAGGCGTCGGCATTCGCCGAAGCTAGCGATCCTTGGAACCGGGCGCATCTGGGCTTCTTCACCACGGAGCGCACGGAGGAAAGCGGAGGGCCACGGAATACTGCTACTGCTGGGGGAACGACGTCGCGCCACGCAAACACCCGAATGCCACTCGCAGTTCACCCAAGAAGTTGCAGTACTCCGTGGCCCTCCGTTTTCCTCCGTGACCTCCGTGGTGAAAAAGGCCCGCTTCTCGGTGAAGAAACCCGGCGTCGCACACGCCTGAAGCGCTCACCGGTTGTGCAGCCGCCCCGCTATCTTTCAACCATGGGACAATACGAACGCCACGTCTTCGTCTGCACCTCCGGCAAGACTTGCCCGACGCAGGACTCCAAGGACGTCTTCTCGGCGCTGCGCACCGCGGTGGTGGATGCCGGTATCAAGGGTCGCGTCCGCGTGAACCACTCCGGCTGCCTGGGTCAATGCGGGCACGGCCCGATGGTTGTGGTCTATCCCGAGGACGTCTGGTACCATGGCGTGAAGGCCACCGACGCGGTGCAGATCGTCAGCGAGCACCTGCAGGGCGGCCGTCCGGTGGAGGCGCTGCGGTACATCGCGCCGCCGGGCGACAACAAGCTGCCGGAGTAGCCTTCGCTACGGCGTAGGCCCGCGCGCCGCTTCCGGGAGCAGCGTGAAGCGCGCGTACTGCGCCAGGTCGAGATAGCGCCGCGCCGCGTCGCGCAGTTGCGCGCTGTTCAGCCGCTGCACGAGTGACGGATACTGCACCGTGGCGTGCTGGTCGCGTCCGTCCTCGTCGTGGTCGCTCATCCATCCGATCCACGCCGCGTTCTCGCGCATGCCAGTCTCGTGCGACCGGATGAACTGCTCACGGATCTTCGCGAGCTCGTCTTCAGTTGGGCCGGTGCGCTTCACCGAATCGATGACGGCAAAGGCCGCCGCGGCGAGCTCCTCCACGCGTTCCGGCGCCGAGCCGAAGCTGAACGAGACCTCATAGCGCTTGAAGGGGATCCAGCTGCCCTCGGCGCTCACTCCCACGCCGTACGTCCCACTCTTTTCTTCACGCAGGGCATCGCGGAAACGCATGTCGAGCAACTGCCGCAGCGCGTCGAGCTCGATGCGATTCTCCCATGAGTAGTCGAACGCGCCGTGGAAGATGATGCGCGATTCGGCCTTGGGATCAGCCCCGCGGCGCACGATGCGACTCACCACGCCGGTTGGCGGACGAATGCCGCGGTCCACGAACGTCGTGGGTGCGCCGCCCGTGGGGAGCGCCCCGATGTAGCGCTCGACCTGCGGCTTGATACCGTCGAGCGTGAAGTTGCCCACGAGGTAGAATGTGAAGCCGCTGAACGACGCGAAGCGCGCCTTGTACAGCGCGTACGCGCGCCGCACGTCGAGCGAGTCGAGCAGTTCGGGCTGGAAGAGGCGGAAGCGCGGGTGGTAGTTCGCCATCACCACCGCGATGGTGTCGCCGAACGCCTGCTCCGGCGTGTTGCGGCTGTTCTGCATGGCCGCCTTCATCATCGAACGGCCGGCGGCAAAGAGCGCCGTGTCGAGGCGCGGCGCGGTCGCGTTCAGCCAGAGCAGTTGGAACATCGTCGGCAGGTCGCGCGGCGAAGCCGAGCCGTATGCCGTCTCGCCGTTCTCGTTCACCGACACGCCGGCGTTGGCCACCTTGCCGGTGAGTATGCGCCGCAGCTGGTTGTCACTGAACTCGCCGACACCGCCCAGCACGAAGTCGGAAAGCGTGGCGTGACGGTGGTCGCTGACGTCGAGCAAGGAGAACCCGCCGGGACGCCGGCCGCTCAGCAGCACCTGGTCGTTCTTGAAGTCGGTCGGCTTGAGCAGCACGCGAATGCCGTTCGACAGCGTCCACTCGGTGATGCCGAGGTCGGCGATGGTGTTCGTCTTCACCACACGCCCAGGCGTGGGTGGCTTCGCGACGAGCGGCTGGTCTGCCGTGGAGTCTACGTAGGCCACCAACGCCTGACTCTTCACGCGGCTGAAGACCGACCGCATTGCTGAATCGGTGGGCAGTGCCACATCCGGACGTGCGGGCGCTGCAACAGCGATGGTCCGGTTCCCCTCGGGCATCCACGCCTTTGCCGCACCGTTCACCTCGTCGAGCGTGACGAGGGGAAGGAAAGTGGTGGCGAGGCGCTGCACCTGCTCGGGGTGCGAGATGTTCGACTGCCGCAGCACATGCCGGACCATCTGCTCGGCGTGCACCTTGGAATCCGTCTTGGATGCCTCCGAGACGCTGCGCTCGAACGAGCGGACGAGACTCGCCTTCTGGCGCTCGAATTCCGTGGCGGTGAACCCGAAGCGATTGGCGCGCTCGAGTTCACCGAGTGTGGCGGCGAGCGCGTCCACGAACTTGCCGTCCTTGACGACGGCCGCCGCGGTGAACGCCTCGCGCGTGGGAAGCAGCGACCCGCTTCCGGCGTACGCGAAGGCAAACGGCGTGCTCTCCCGCTGCGACAGCTCCCCAAGGCGCTGCGAGAGCAGGGCGGTGTAGATGCTCGCGACGAGACTCGTACGCCAGGCGCCCACGGTGCCGCGCGCGCGTTGGGGCAGCAGCCACTCGACCTGCGCGATGCTCTGCGGGAACTCCTTGTCCGCCGAAATGACGACGCGCGTGTCGGCGTGGTCGGGGGCGTCGAAGGCGACACGCGGTCGCGGCGACGCCGGGCCGCGCAGCGTGCCGAAACGCGAGCGAATGGCGGCCTCCACGGCCGCGGCGTCGAAGTCGCCGACGGCGATGACCGTCATCAGCTCGGGGCGATACCACTCGGTGTAGAAGCGGCGGGCGGCGGCGAGCGTCGCGGTGTCGAGGCTCTCCTTGGTGCCGATGGGGAAGTGGTCGGCGTATCGCGAGCCCTTGAACTGCACAGCGAACTGTTTCTCGCTGATGCGCTGCCCGGCCCCACGGCCGGTGCGCCATTCCTCGATCACGACGCCGCGTTCCAGCGCAAACTCGGCGCTGTCGAACGCGATGGCCGACGCCCAGTCCTGCAGCACGTCGAACGCCGTGGTCAGCAGGGCCGCGGTGTCGGTGGGGATCTGCAGCATGTACACGGTCTCATCGAAGCTCGTGTACGCATTGAGGTCGGCGCCAAAGCGCATGCCGCTGCGCTCGAGGAATGACACGATGGCCTGCTTGGGGAAGCGCCGCGTGCCGTTGAAGGCCATGTGCTCCACGTAGTGCGCGAGCCCACGCTGGTCCTCGTCCTCCAGAATCGATCCCGCACGCACGACAAGCCGCAGCTCGGCGCGCTTCTGGGGCTTTTCGTTCCGGCGCACGAAGTACCGCAGGCCGTTCGGCAGCGTCCCGCGCACGATCGCGGGGTCGACCGGGAGCGAGTCATTGAGCGACGGGGTGGCCTGTTGCGCACCCGCGGCGCCGGCGAGGAGCAGGGCGCCGAGGGAGATCCAGCGGAGGCGATTTCGCATCGGAGGAGGATGATCGGCGTTCCCGCGCCGGGCAAGCCGACGCCGGGAATCGGGCGTGTAGATTGAGGCGTCTCCGAACCCGCGCAGCCGATGCACGAGAGCCAGCCGCCCATCATGGAGCCCTATGCCCGCCACGTGCTCGTCTGCACGGGGGGTTACTGCTCGTCCGACCGACGCGGGCGTGCGCTCTACGCGCGGCTCGCCTCGCTGCTGCAGCGCGAGGGACTGCTCTTCGGGCCGCGTCGCGTGAAGCGGAGCGAGGCCCCCTGCCTCGGCGTCTGCGCGGGCGGGCCGATCGTCGCCGTCTACCCAGAGGGGGTCTGGTACGGCGGGGTCACGCCGGAGCTGCTCGAGCGCATCGTCGTGGAGCACCTGCGCGACGGCCGGCCGGTGGCGGAGGCCATTTTCCACAGGCTGACGCCGTCAGGAATCCCCTGACCGCTTGCGTAGGTCAGGGGGCGCTGGCAGATATAGTCAACTCATCTGTTGAGAAAACTCAGTGTCCGAGGTCCTGTACGAACGCACGATGCCCGAAGGGGCCACGGTACGCATCCGCCGGTTGACGCCGAAGGATGGGACGCCGGTCCGGGCTGTGATTGAGGTGGATCGTCGCAATTCCGGACCCCGCTCTATCGACGTCAAGCGGACGCCGCCGCCGCTGATGGCAGTGGAGGGAGAGACGGAGCAGGGGGTTGTGGCTGCCCTGCTGCCCTTTGTCGAGGAAGACGCGGCCGTCGCTCGGCTCATCGCGCAGCGTCCCGCGCCGTAGCCGCCGCGCGCCGCCCATTCCCCCACCGGTGTCGGCGTGCGATTATGCACGTCGCCCATGGCAAACTTCAACGCGCGCGGCCAATTGCTCGGAATCGCCCGCCGACTCCTCCTCGAGGGGGGGTCGCCACGCGCCGTCGTGTCCACCGATCCGCCGCGGCTGACCCCCGCGGCGCTGGAGAACTCCCGCATGTCCCGTTCCCGCGAACGCATCCTCGCCAACCTCGATGACATGTACCGGGAGGCGTTCGAGCGTGCCAAGGCCACGGAGGACGAGGCCGGCATGAAGGCGCTCGACTTTTCGTACCGTCGCGAACAGCTCTACTTCGAAATCCTGCTCGACGTCCGCGACGCGCTCGAGCGGCAGTAACGCGCCGCCCGCAGTCGCGATGTCGCTCATAGGCCATCATCGGTCCGCCCCCCGGCCGTAAAACCCTTGCCGAGGCGCCCATGCACGTGCTCGCCCAGACTGCCGTGATCAGCCTAGCCATCGTCAATGCCCGCGTCTGGACCGGCGACCTGCGCCGCCCGTGGGCCGATGCCGTCGCCGTGGAAGGCGCGCACATCGCGGCGGTGGGCTCTAGCGCCGAGATCCGCAAACTCGCCTTATCGAGCACACGGATCATCGATGCGCACGGCGCGATGGTCGTGCCAGGCTTCATCGACTCGCACGTGCACTTCATCGAGGGCGGTTTCGCGCTGCAGTCGGTAAAGCTGCGGGATGCGAAGACCAAGGCCGAGTTCATCCAGCGCATCGGCGACTTTGCCAAGACAATTCCCGCCGGCACCTGGATTCTCAACGGCGACTGGGACCACGAGAACTGGGGTGGGGAACTCCCCACGCGGCAGTGGATCGACGCCGTGACGCCGAACAACCCGGTCTGGATCAACCGGCTCGACGGGCACATGAGCCTCGCCAACTCGGCGGCGCTCAAGGCGGCGGGCGTGACCCGCGACGTGAAGGACGTCAGCGGCGGCACGATCGTGCGCGACGCCTCGAGCGAACCGACGGGGGTCTTCAAGGACAACGCGATGGGGGTGGTGGACCGCGCGGTACCTCCGGCGGGAGCCGAGATGACCGATCGCGCGCTACGCGCCGCCATGCAGCACGTGAACGCGCAGGGCGTGGTGGCGGTGCATCACATGGGCGGGTGGGGCGACCTCGCCGCCTTCGAGCGCGCGCATGCGGCCGGCACGCTGACGACGCGCATCTACGCGTCGGTGCCGCTCTCCAGCTGGAAGCGCCTCGCTGATACGGTGAAAGCGCGCGGCCATGGCGACGAGTGGGTGCGCATCGGCGGCTTGAAGGGATTCGTGGACGGCTCCATCGGTTCTCACACGGCGGCGATGCTCGAGCCGTTCACCGACGCGCCTAATGATCGCGGCCTCATGGTCAACAGCGAGGCGGACCTGTACGCCTGGGCATCGGCGGGCGACAAGGCCGGACTGCAGCTGCTGGTGCATGCCATCGGAGACCGCGCCATCCGCACGCAGCTCGACATTTTCGAGCGCGTTGCGAAGGAGAACGGCCCGCGCGACCGGCGGTTCCGCATCGAACATGCGCAGCACATCGCGCCGGCCGACATCGCGCGCTTCGGTGCGCTCGGCGTCATTCCCTCGATGCAACCGTACCACGCCATCGACGACGGCCGCTGGGTGGACCGCGTGATCGGCGCGGAGCGCGCGAAGGGGACGTACGCCTTCAAGTCGCTGCTTGACACCAAGGCCTCGCTCGCGTTCGGCAGCGACTGGTTCGTGGCGCCGCCCACGCCGCTCATGGGGATCTACGCCGCGGTCACGCGCCGCACGCTCGACGAGAAGCGCCCGGGCGGGTGGGTGCCGGAGCAGAAGATCACGGTGGAGGACGCCCTGCGGGCGTACACGTCGGGCGCGGCGTACGCCGGTTTCGCCGAGGGGACTCGCGGGGTACTCAAGAAGGGGATGCTCGCCGACATCACGATGATTGACCGTGACCTGACGCGCATTGCCCCCGAGACGATCCGCGACGCCAAGATCGTGCGGACGATCGTGAACGGGAAGGTCGTATATGAGGGGCCGGAGTCGAAGTAGCGCGCGATCACCTGAGGGTCGCGGGAGGACGTATGCGCCGTTCCGCACTGCCGTATGCTGTTGTGATGCTGGTCGCCTCGCTCACTGCCGGATGCAAGGCGAGCCTGCCGGCCGCGGGCGAGGAGCGGCCCGACACGCAGTGGATCACGCGGGAACAAATCGCGGAGCCGCGGTTTTCGTCGGCGTATGACGTGGTGCGGGCGCTGCGCAGCAATTGGCTGAGCACGCGTGGCATCGCGAGTCTTCGTTTGAAGACCGAGGTGCAGGTCTATCTTGATGGCGTGCACCTGGGCGGCGTCGACGCGCTGCAGGGCATCTCGACGCCGTCGATCCAGTACATCCGGTATTTCAACGGCACCGATGCCACGACGCGCTGGGGGATCGGGCATGGGCGCGGGGTGATCTTTGTCGGGACGGGGCCGATGCCGGAACCGGGCGCGCCGCCGCCGTGACAGGCGTGCTCAGGCCGGCGGCGGCCCAGACATCCCCTGCGGCGCCACTTTGGTGCTGATGTAGATCGCGCCCGCGCCGTGGTCCACGCCCCACCGCGACGTCGCGTCCTGCGCGTTGTAGAACCGGATGTACTGGACGGGAAGCGTCTGCACCGTCGACAGGGCGGAGACGTCGCCGAGTCGCACGCCGTCGAGATAGACCTGAATGGCGGCCGGATAGCGGAAGCTCTCGGGGCGCACCGTATTCAGCCACGACCCGCGCAGGGTCTTCACCACGTCGTACGCGTTGGTGAATTGCCCCTCGACGATCTGCTCACGGGTGATGAGCGACGAGTCGAACCGGGGACGGTTCGTCGGCGCGGGATTGGAGGAGCAGGCGGCGGTGAGCGCCGTCAGCGTGACGGCGAAACGGATGATGGCGCGACGGCGCACGGTGTCCCCCGGGGAGGCGGCGTGGTATGGCGTGTGCCTCAGGATGCGCCGCCCACCCGCGCGAATCAAGTGGCGGCCGCGCGGTTGTTGCCGATTCCCGGTCTGGTCCGAGAACTGCCTACGGCGTCGCCAGCGCGCGGGTGAGACCCTGCCCCTTTTCGTCGCTGAACGCCCCCACGGTGCGCCACAACACGTTCCCCGCTCGATCCACCACCAGCACGTGGATCTCCCGTTCGGCGGCGATGCCGAGGGCGCGCTTGAACGGCTCCTTGTCGAGATAGAGCGTGATGGTGCGTTCGCGCGCGCCGCGGTCGTCAATGCCGCCCCGCATGCCGCGGTTGATCATCCACCGCATCGGCGCGACCATCCGCTTGATCGTCGGGATCTCGTAGTACTCCGTGTCCGGCGTGCGCGAGACGAGCGACTTCACGAGCGGTACCCAGCTGTCCACGTCGCGCTGCTGCTGCCGCTCGAAGGCCACGAAGACGACATTGCGCTCGCCGCCGAAGTCACGAGGGAGCGTAAACGTCCGGCCTTCGAGGTTGTCTGACGTGACGATGGGAAATTTGGCGCTATCGGAGAGGAGTGTCAGGGAGAGTATGAGTGCGGCAAACATGCTGATGGGAGGTGGGAGATGGGAGATGGGAGAGAAACGACAGAGGGCCGAGGAATTGTTCCCCAGCCCTCGGCGCGTCGCCCATCACCCATCGCCCATCTCCCATCAGTACTTCACGATCTCCAGATAAGCGCTGAGAAAATCCCCCGTCTGCGGCAGGATCGCGTCCTCAAGAGCCGGCGCATACCCCACCCAGACATCCTGCGACGCCACGCGCTTGACCGGCGCGTCGAGCCAGGCGAAGCACTCGTCGGCGATGCGCGCCGCGATCTCGGCGCCGTACCCCCACGAGATCGAGTCCTCGTACGCCACGATCACCCGGCCGGTCCTGCGCACCGAGGCGTACACCGCCTCCTGATCCCACGGCGAGAGCGTGCGCAGGTCGATCACTTCCACGCTTGGGCCGCCGGCGTCGGCCGCCTGGTTGGCGGCGGCCAGCGCGCGCTGCACCGTGGCGCCGTAGGTCACCACCGTCACGTCCGATCCCTCGCGCAGCACCTTGGCCTTGCCGAACGGAATCATGTAGTCGGGGCCGGGGTTCTGCCCCTTGTTGTACGTCTGGCGATAGAGGTGCTTGTGCTCGAGGAAGATCACCGGGTCGTCGCATCGGATCGCCGTGCGCAACAGGCCGTTGGCGTCGAGCGCGGTGCTCGGGCAGACGACACGCAGGCCAGGGCAGTGCGTGAAGAGCGACGCGCCCGTCTGCGAGTGGTAGATGGCGCCGCGGATGTATCCGCCGTACGTCGTGCGCACGACCACCGGCGACGTGAAGGCGTTGTTGGAGCGCCAACGCATCGTCGCCATCTCGTCGCGCAGCTGCATGTAAGCGGTCCAGATGTAGTCGAAGAACTGGATCTCGACCACGGGCTTGAAGCCGCGATGCGCCAGGCCAATGGCGCGGCCGATGATGTTCGCCTCGGCGAGCGGCGAGTTGAACACACGCGCGCCGCCGAACTCGGTCTGCAGGCCGTGCGTCGCCTTGAAGACGCCGCCCTTGCCTTTCACCTTGCCCAGGTACTGCTCGCGCGAGACGTCCGCCACGTCCTCACCGAAGACGAGAATGCGCGGATCGCGGCGCATCTCGTCGCGCATCGCTGTGTTGATGAGATCCACCATCGTCGTCGGCGCGCCGGTGAACTGCGGCGCGTCCTCAGTGTCGAACGCCGCGCTGGTGGGGTCCACATCGGGCGAATAGAGCGCCCACATCGCCGTCTCGGGAGCCGGCTGCGGCTGCTCGAGCGCATCGTCCGTGGCGGCCTGCACTTCGGCGTCCACCGATTCCACGATCGCCGTGATGTCGGCCTCGGTGCCGTGCCCTTCGGCGACGAGCCACTTGGGGAAGGTGACGATGGGATCACGCGCCGCCTCGGCGGCGCGCTCCTCCTTGGGCTTGTACAGCACTTCGTCGTCCGACAGCGAGTGCGAATACGGACGGATCACGTGCGCGTGCACAAGCGCGGGGCCCTTGCGGGCGCGGGCATACGCCACGGCCTTCTTCATCGCGTCCAGTGATGCGATGAAATCGCAGCCATCCACTTCCTGGATGTACAGGTCTGGGAACGACGAAACGAGCTTGGAGATGGAGCCGCCGGCGGTGTTCACTTCCACCGGCACCGAGATGGCGTAGCCGTTGTCCTCGACGAGGTAGACGACCGGCAGCTTGAGGTTGGACGCGGTGTTCAGTGACTCCCAGAACTCACCCTGCGACGTGGTGCCGTCGCCGGTGGAGACAAAAGCCACTTCATCGCCTGGGAAGCCGTCGGTGATGCCCAGCAGCTTGGCGCGCATCGAGCCTTCGGCCGCGCCGACGCCCTGAAGGAACTGCGTGCCCGTGGGCGAGGCCGCCGAAACGATGTTGGCCTTCTTGAGGCCCCAGTGCGACGGCATCTGCCGGCCACCCGAGTTCGGGTCGGCTGCGGCGCCCACGGCGCTGTACAGCATCTCGGCGGCGGTCATGCCCAACTGCAGGCAGAGCGCGCGGTCGCGATAGTAGGTGTAGAACCAGTCGTGCCCCGCCTTGCAGGCGAAGCCGGCGGCGGTCAGCACGGCCTCATGGCCGGCGCCCGAGATCTGGAAGAAGATCTTGTTCTGCCGCTTGAGCTGGATCTCCTTGTCATCAATGCGGCGCGACAGGAGCATGGTCCGGTACGCGGCCAACAACTGGTCGCGTGTCAGTCCATGGGCCGCGCGGCGGTCCGTCTTGGGGGAAGCAGCCATTGGTTGGGGCAGTCGGGGGCCAGCGGGGCCTGGTCGGCCGGGTACCCCGCAAAATAGCCCCGACGAGTGGAGAGGGGGAGCTACTCCCTTGACGAAGGGCGCGCCGGACGGAATTTCCGCAGAACTCCCCCGGCTCCCGAGGCGCCCATGCGTGCTGTCGTTCTCGTCCTGCTGCTGGCGCTCGCCGCGCCGTTGAATGCCCAGACCGCTGCCGGGCCAACCGGCTGGCAGTGGCGGCTCGATGCGCCGGCCCCGCTCGTCAACGGTACCAAGACACCACCGGGCGATTCCGGCTGGCTCTTCGTCGACATGGCTCCCGGATGGCATGTGACCATGGGGCCGGGCGGCTTCTTGTATGACCCGGCAAACACGGCGAGCGGCCGATACGCCGTACAGGCGGAGATGATCCTCTTCCCGTCGTCCTCCAACGAGGAGTTCGGGCTCTTCATCGGCGGCCGGAGCGGGGCTGGTGGTGAGGCCGTGTCGTGGTTCGTCGTGCGGCGGGACGGGAAGGCGGCCGCCTTCTCGTCCAGCAACGGGCAGTACCTGCCACTCAGCGACTGGGCATCGTACGAGGGCGTGAAGCCGCTGGCGGCCAACGGGAATGTCCGCACGGTCGTCCGCGTCCTCGCGGAGCCCGACTCGGTGCGCTTCTTCGTGGACGGCGTGCGCATCGGTGCGTGGGATCGCGCCGCCCTGCCGGTGGACGGCGTCTACGGCCTCCGCATCGGCCGCGGGGCCAATATGCACATCACCAATCTCGACATCACCCGCCGCCAGGCGCCATTCCCGGCGCGCCGATAACGGCCGGCGGCTGGAGCGCGCCGCCTGCCGATTCGGTGCCGCGCTCCCGCGTTCGGCGCCGAGGCAGTAGCGTTGTGGCATGCCGGGCAAGGGACGCGCGTATCGCACTGTCGAGGTCGAGGGCTTTGAGGTCCTCGTCGGCAAGGCAGCCAGGGACAACGACCACCTTACGCTGAAGGTGGCCAAGCCGCACGACCTGTGGCTGCACGTCGCCGCGGTGCCGGGGAGCCATGTGGTGGTGCGCAATCCCGACAAGCTGCCGGAGATCCCCAAGCCGGTCGTCGAGCGCGCCGCGGAATACGCCGCGTATTACAGCAAGGCGCGCGAGGCCCGCGGCAAGGTGGAGGTGCATGTCTGCTGGGCGGCCGACGTGCGCAAGGAGCGCGGTGCACCCGCGGGCGAGGTGCAACTGCGCCGCTGGGACAAGGTGAAGGTGTATCCGCGCGCGCTCGCCGAGGGAGACGATGAATAAGTATCGTATTGCTACTTTATCGCGAGCCCTCCTGCTGCTCGCGGCGGCCGAGGGATGCGGCGCGAGCGCCGGGCAGGCGCCGTCACCACAGGCGCCGCCTGCGACCGCTGCACCGGCGATGGCGCCCGCCACCGTCGCGCCGGCGCCGGCCTCCGCGCCTCCCGCGATGCTGCCGCAGAACCCGTCGCCCATGCAGGAACGCACGCGCGTGCACGAACGCCTCGAGCAGCGCCGTGAAAACCTGGGCGTGAACCTTACGATCGACAGCATCCTTCCGGGACCGATCGAGGTCTTCATCCCGCAGCGCGCGCTCACGGTGGATTCGGCGCCGCTGCTGATTCACCTGATGGGCGCGACGTGGGTGCCACGGCGCGCCGTCGCCACGATGGAACGCCCCGTGATCGTGGCGGCCGCCTATTTCGGGAGTGGATCGGCCACGTACGCGCGCCCGTTCGCCCGCGACACGCTGCTCTACGCACGGATGCTCGACACCATCAAGGCGCGCGTGGCGCAAGTCACGGGCGCGCCGCGCATCAGCGGCGTCTACCTGAGCGGATGGAGCGCCGGATACGGCGCGATCCGCGAGATCCTGCGCCGCCCGGAGTACCTGCCACAGGTGGACGGCGTGCTCCTCCTCGACGGAATCCATACGGGGTACATCCCGGATCGCAAACCGCTGGCGGACGGCGGTGTGCTCGACACCACCGGCCTCGCGCCGTTCTCCGACTTCGCCCGGCTCGCCGCCGCCGGCAGCAAGCGCTTCATCATCACGCACTCCGAGATCTTTCCCGGCACCTTCGCCAGCACCACGGAATGCACCGACTGGGTGCTCGGCGCGCTGGGTCTCAAGCGCGTCCCTGTGCTCGAATGGGGGCCGATGGGCACTCAACTGCTGAGTCGCACGCGCAAGGGGCGCTTTGAGGCGCTCGGTTTCGCGGGCAACTCCGCCCCCGATCACGTCGACCTGTTCCACGGCATGGCGGCCTTCGTGGACCGCCTGCTCGCACCGTAACACGGAGTCTCACATGCACACGACTCGCCTGATCCTCGCGCTTTCGTTCTGCGCGGCCGCCGCCGGCGCCCAGGGCGCGCAGGGTGATTTTGTCGCCCGCGACTTCCGGTTCACCACCGGTGAGGTGATGCCTGAGCTGCGGCTGCACTACACCACGCTCGGCGTGCCGCGGCGTGACGCCGCCGGCGTCGTGCGGAACGCGGTGATGATTCTGCATGGCACCGGCGGATCGGGTCGTTCATTCCTCACGCCCACGTACGCTGGCGGCCTGTTTGGGCCCGGCAAGCTGCTCGACACGACGCGGTACTTCATCCTGCTTCCCGACGGCATCGGTCACGGCGGCTCGAGCAAGCCCAGCGACGGACTGCGCGCGAAATTCCCGCGCTACACCTACGACGACATGGTGCGCGCCCAGTACCTGCTGCTCACGCAGGGGCTCGGCGTGAACCACCTGCGTTTCATTATGGGCACGTCCATGGGGTGCATGCACTCGTGGATCTGGGGGTACTCATATCCCGACTTCGCCGACGGACTGGTGCCGCTGGCCTGCGTGCCGGCGGCGATCGTCGGGCGGAACCGGATGATGCGCAAGATGATGATGGATGACATCCGCACTGACCCGGACTACAAGAACGGCGAGTACACGTCGCAGCCGCGCGGGCTGATTGGCGCGCTGCAGCTGCTTTACATGATGGGGAGCTCGCCGTTGCTGCAACACCAGCAGGCGCCGACGCGCGATGCCGCCGACTCGGTGATCACGGCCTACCTCGCGACGCGTTTCCGCGCGACCGACGCCAATGACTTGGTCTACCAGTTCGACTCGTCGCGCGAGTACGATCCCTCGCCCTTTCTCGCGCGCATCACGGCGCCGGTGCTCGCCATCAACTCGGCCGACGATCAGGTCAATCCGCCAGAACTTGGACTGATGGAACGACTGATGCCGCAGGTGGCGAAGGGGCGGTTCATCCTGCTGCCCATCACGCCGCAGACGCGCGGCCACGGCACGCACTCGTTGCCGGCGGTGTGGGGTCACCTGTTGGCCGACTTCCTGAAGGGGCTGCCGGAGCGGTAGCGCACGGTGGGTATCGGGCACGCCGACCGGGAGGGTGTCGGGCGTGTCGCGGGCCTCTTGCGGGGGCACGTGTTACGAAGCAAATCTCTGTGCGTCCATTAGACGAAAGCTGGTTCCCGCGAGGGAGCCCCCCCCGTCATGGAGGAAGATGGCCGTTCTGCACGGACAGCCCATCCAGCGACGACACCCGCGTCCATCTGAACAGGACGCGCGCTGGAGCCTCCTCCCCATCAGCCACGCCCCGCTCGGGATTTCTGTCCCGGTGCGGGGCGTCGTCTTTTCCGGCGAGGTTCAATGTCTCATCGGAGTCTCTACCGGTTCGCGCTGGCTCGTTCGCCCCGTGGCCTGGCCCGCCGTCACGATCACGGCGTCCCCCACCAGAAGCGCCACGTCAAGCGCGCCACCTTCCGTGACTGTGGCCGCCGCTGTGTCTATTGTGCGGCCCGGCTGGGGCTGGAGGCCGCAACGCTCGACCATGTGATCCCGCTGTCGCGCGGAGGCAATCACGCGCCGGGCAACCTCGTGGCGGCCTGCCTCAACTGCAATCAGTTGAAAGGATCGATGCTCCCGGTGGAGTTCTTCACCCGCTATCCGTGGGCGGGCCAGAACTTCATGCGCTACGCGCGAGCGGCGCATCGGAGTGTCAAGCGAGGAGCACGGCGCGCGGTGAGTCTGGCATTCGCCGAGGCAGCGTAGGGGCAGTCGGCAGAAGGCAGAGCGCGGACGACAGACGGTGGATGAAGGAGCCTCGGCTCTTCCATCCACCGTCGTCGCGTTCCACAGGTAGTCCGCTTGATTCGTCCACTGTCAGCCGTCTGCCGTCAGCCGTCTCCCGTCTTCCGCCCGGAGTATCAACTCCTTCCTCTCCAGCCCCCACGCGTATCCGCCGAGTCCGCCGCTCTTGCGGATGACGCGGTGGCACGGGATGAGCAGGCTCACGGGATTGCGGCCCACGGCACTCCCCACGGCGCGCGCTGCCGCCGGCTGGCCGATGGCATCGGCGATCTCCTCGTAGGTCGTCACGCATCCGGGGGCGATGCCGAGCAGTGCCGTCCACACCTTGAGCTGGAAGTTGGTCCCGCGCACGTGCACGGCGAGCGGTCCTGTGGGAGCGCCGAGCGCGCCGAGGGCGTGCCGCGCGGCTTTCCGCGTGCGGGCGGCGGACTCAACGAGTGTGGCGGCCGGCCACTCCGCGCGCAGGCGCGCCACGGCCGCGCGGCAATCGGCGGCTGAGTCAGCGAACTGAATCGAGCAGATACCGAGCGGTGTGACGGCGACAAGTGCTTTGCCCAGCGGCGACTCGTGGAAACCCCAGGCGATTTCGACGCCGTCCCCGCCGCGGCGCACCTGGCCGGGGGTCATCGCCTCGGCGTGCACGATCAGCTCGTGCAGGCGCGAGGGATTCGAGAGTCCCGCGTCGAGCGTGGTGGGCAGCGCTGCGCGGTGGTCGCGCAGCAGCGAGCGCGCGAACTGCGCCGTGGCCTGCTGCAGGAATCGCTTGGGGCTGATCCCCACCCAGCGCGTGAAGAGTCGCTGGAAATGTGACTCACTGAGCCCCACGTGCCGCGCGACGTCCGCCAGCGACGGCTGGTCGCGCCAGTGCGCGTCGAGATACCGGATGGCACCCGCGATGCGGTCGTATTCCGTGGTGCTGGTTTGGATCATGCAATGAATTGAACCTGTCGGCGTGGAAATGGCGACACACTTCCGACCACTGCTGTACAAGTTGGCGGCGTGAACCATGCGACAGGGTCATAGCGCCGTCACCCTTGGCCCCGCGATCGCCTGGTTCGTGAACCAACCACGAACCCGGGAAACGCGATCATGACAAATACTCAGATAATTCGGACGGCGCGCGCCGTTGTCGGAGCTGCGCTGCTGACGCTCGCCAGTGCCTGCGCGGACGCGCCATCATCCCCACCGCCCGGCCGGGACATGAAGCCTGACAACCGCGTTGCCGATGAGCCTGGCTTTGCGGAGACGCTGTCAATTCGGTCCCGCATTGTCGCCGACGGAATCGACGCCTCGAAGCTCGAGCACTCCACGACATCGCGCAACGGTGTCGTGCAAGTCAGTGGATGGCAGATGGAGGGCGCGCGGGCGACCGGCTCGGCCCCCATTGCGCTGCGCGTTCGCGGCCGCATCCCGAACGTCCCCGCGCGACTTCGGCCCACGCGTCTGACGCTGCGCCTGCCGGACGGGCGGGTCGCCGTGGTGACGCGCGAGTCGACGCCGGATGGAGTCCCCACGGAGCTGCGGGTGCAGGTCGGTGCGGACGAGTTCCGTTGGGCGCGCACGTGGCAGACGACACGGGGGCAGATGGCACTTCGGGAAAGCGTCGTCGAGACCCGCAAGGGCGGCCGCCTGATTACCAGTACGATAATCGTGCTTGGGCCACCGCACCTGTCGATGCTGTCGGCCCAGCGTCACGACCGGGCGAATACGGCGCTGCTGCGGCGCTTCGCGGCGCGATTCGGGTCCATCGCCGCAAAGGTCCTGCTGCCGCGCGCGGCGCACGCGCAGTCGGAGGACTACGGAAAGACCTGCTATAGCGCCGCGACTTCGCTTTCGAATGCTTGGAGTATGTGGCGCGTCTCAATGGTGTCCTGGAGCGTGGCCTTGGCCACGGGAAGCATCACCGCCATTCTGAGTGCCACCGGAGCGTTCTTCGCCGCCAGCGCAAACGTCGACAACGCCGAGGCGTCATATCTGGACTGCTATGTCGCGGCCATGAAGGCCGGCGTGCCCGACCAGTACGTCGCGCAACCGCCGGTGCAGGACGAATACTAGATCTGGGGGAACAACCGCCCCCGTGGGCGGAGAGGACTTCCAGTACGCATCCGTTGCACGCACGCCGAAACATCGGAGGAGACGCAGATGATACGGTCGCAGCACATCGAAAGCGGGGCCGCACTGCTGTTCGCGGGTGTCCTTGTGCTCGTCATTTTGCAACCGGGGTTGCAGTGGCTGTTCTGGCCGATGGTGGGCATTTGCGCGGCGGGCACGCTCTTCGCGCTTCACACGCTGTCGCCCGCCGAGCGCACACACCGTGCCCAGGCCGTCTGGGTGGTGCCTCTCACGTTTCTCGTTTTGGCGGGGATCTACGCGTGGCTGGCGCCTGGGCTGAGCGGTGGCCGCTCCATGCAGCTCGCCGGCGTGCTCACGGTCATCGGCGTCGTCCTGATTTGGGTCCGACGTCGGGTGCGGTAGGCATACGAAGCGGCCCTCGGCAACGCGCCGAGGGCCGTTTCTCGCTTGATCAACGCGCTAGTAGTCCACCGGCCGCAGATAACTCTCGCCGATCGCGGCACCGCTCAGCATTGCCACCGTGGGCAGGCGCCGCTTCCAGTGCGTGCCGTCGAGGCGGCGCCGCACGCGCTCCACCTCGCCGTCGCTGAAGCCGCGCTGCATGACCTCCGCCGGCGTCCAGCCGTGGAGCAGCCAGTTGAGGATGGCGTCAGCCTTGGCGTAGGTGATGCCGAAGTCGCCCTCGTCGGTCTGTCCCTCCACGAGATCGGCGCTGGCCGGCTTGTCGATGATCTCGGACGGAACGCCGAGATGCCGCGCGAGCGCCCACACCTGCGACTTGTAGAGATCGCCGAGCGGATTCACGGGCGGCGAATCGTCGGCATGCCACGTGAAGTACCCGAGCAGCCGCTCGCTCTTGTTGCCCGTGCCCAGCGGGAGCGCCCCGTATCGCGCGCTCAGGTCGAACAGCGCGATCATGCGTGTGCGCGCCATCACGTTGCCGCGCCGCGCGGCATCCGCGTCGGGTTCGGACGCCAGGTAGCCGTCCACGGCGGCCGTGATGTCGAGTGTGCGCCCCTCGATGCCAAGCTGGTCGATGACGAGCTGGGCGTGCGACAGCGAGTCGGCGCTCGAGAGGCGATACGGCAGGCGGACGCCGATCACGTTCGTCGATCCAAGAGCGCGCGCGGCGAGCGCCGCGGTCACCGCCGAATCGACGCCACCCGAAATGCCGACGATGGCCTTCGTGAATCCGCGCTGGGCCAGTTCATCACGCAGGAACTGCACCAGCCACCGTTCCACCATCGGCGCGTCCATCTCGAGCGGAGGCGGTGCGGAACGTCCGTTGTCGGCGGGCACGACAACGGGCAGGCCGCCGGCACTCGTGCGCCCCGACGAACGCTGCTCCTCGGCCGCCGCCGGCGCGGTGCGCGGCACAATGCGCGGCTTGGGCGAAAGGCGCGGCGCATAGACCGCGCGCTTCATCTCTGACGTCAGGAACGGTATCGCGACCTTCAGGTCGCTGAGCATCGGCGCATCGGCTCGACTGCGCGCGAGGTCATCCAAGTCGAGCTCGGCAACGAGCAGCGCCTCGTCCCATACCGGCGCGCGGGCGCGAATGTCGCCGCGCGGCCCGGCCACCAGCGACCCGCCCTGAAAGAGCTTTCCGCCTTCGCTGCCCACGAGGTTGGCGAGCGTGCAGAAGACGCCCTGCTCCTCGGCGATGTCGCGGATCAGGCGCTCCCAGCGCGTGATGGTCGCGGGTCCGTCCACGCCGTCGAGGCGCGGATGCGTGCCGCGTGCCACCGCCGCCGAGCTCACGAAGATCACCTGCGCGCCGTCGAGCGCCGCGATCGTCCCCGTGAGCGAATGCCATGCGTCCTCGCAGATGAGCATGGCGCACCGGCCCCAGGCGGTGTCGAACGCGCGGATGTCGTAGCCGCGCTCCATGAACCGCTCTTCGTCGAACAGCGAATAGGTGGGGAGAAAGTTCTTGCGGTGCACATGGAGCAGCACGGGCTCCGGCCCGCCCAAACGGGCGTAGAGCGCGCTGTTGTACAGCGTGCCGTCGTGCCGCTCGTAAAAGCCGACCATCACATCGATGGTGGAGCCAGGACGCGCCGCGCTCCGCCAGTGACCGTCGAGGGCGCGCACCACCTCGTCCGGCGTCATCGCGTTCTCGCGGATGCCCCCCTCCACGAAATAGCCGGAGAGAATGGCCTCGGGGAACTGGACGACGTGCGGGGGCGGCTCCATAGCGGCAGCCTGCGCCAGGATCTGGCCGGCCCGCTCGAGGTTGGCAGCGACGTCGCCCTTCTTGGGGCGGAATTGGGCGATGGCAAGTCGGAGAGTGGACATCAATTGAAAGGTCGCATGGGCGGCTTGGCTGGGCAACATGAAGGGGAGGGGGACGAGTGCAGGGGTTTAGGAGGAGAGAGGAGTGGAGTACGGAGGAAGGAGGGAGGTGGCCTCCGGTCCCCCTTCCTCCAATCTCCACTCCTCTCTCCTCCTAAACCCCTGCACCCCTTCCCCTTCCCCCCTCGTTCGGTGTATCAACCTGTACGCATGCGTTTCACCCTCCCCGCCTTCCTGGTTCTCGCCGCTCCGCTGGCTGCCCAACAGCCGGCGGCGGCCAAGCCGTACACGGGTGAGGTCTGGCAGATCACGCCCCTCCCCCAGTCATCGCAGGTGTACGCGCGCGACGGCTCGCTGATTGGCGAGATCGGGAAGGAATGGCGCACCTCGGTATCCCTCCGGTCATTGCCGCGCTATCTGCCGCTGGCCTTCGTCGCGGTGGAAGACCAGCGTTTCTACCAGCACGACGGCGTGGATCTCGTCGGCATTGCCGGCGCGATGAAGGACAACCTGCTCGGCGGCAGTCGCGGGGCGTCAAC
The DNA here is from genome assembly GCA_041661925.1 of Gemmatimonadaceae bacterium. Lineage (GTDB taxonomy): Bacteria > Gemmatimonadota > Gemmatimonadetes > Gemmatimonadales > Gemmatimonadaceae > PNKL01. Next base: position 7,928 of record JBAZTM010000001.1, on the reverse strand, counting down.
CATCACGCAGCAGCTCGTCGGCAACTTGAATCCCGACATCATCGACCGGAGCGAGCGGGGGCTGGCCGGCCTGCCGCGCAAGATCCGCGAGCAGCGGGCGGCGCGCGAGATGGAGCGGCACTACAACAAGGAACAGATCCTCGAGGCCTACCTCAACACCATCCGGTTCGGCCACAACTGGTACGGCGTGGAGGCGGCAGCGCGCAATTACTTCGGCAAGAGTGCGGCGCATTTAACGCTCGCGGAGGCGGCCTCCCTCGCGGCGCTCCCCAAGGGGCCGGCGATCTACGATCCGGCGCGACACCCGGATCGCAATCGCAACCGACGCGACGCCATCCTGAACCTGATGGTGGATCAGAACTACATCACCAAGGATCAGGCGGCCGCGGCGAAGAAGCAGAACGTGGTCACGGTCAACAGCGGCGGACTTGCACTGGCCCCGTGGTTCGTTGACGTGGTGCGCATGCAGATGGAACGGGCGGGTGTGCCCGTGGGGCAGGGCGGCTACAAGGTGATGACGACGCTCGATCCGGCGCTGCAGCGCGCCGCCGTGGTCGCGCTCGTGGAGGGGACCGCCGCCGTCGAGGCGCGGCCCGGCTACCGGAACCCGACGTACGCCAAACATCCGGCGGGGAGCACCGACTATCTGCAGGGGATGATCGTCGCGATGGATCCGCTCACGGGTGACGTGCGCGCGCTCGTCGGCGGCCGCAACTACGCGGAGGCGCCGTTCAACCGGGCGGTCAACGGCGTGCGCCAACCGGGCTCGGCGTTCAAGCCGTTCGTGTACGCTCGGGCCATTCTCGACTCGATGCCCGCCAACGCCATCGTCCCAGATACGTCGCTCGAACTGCCCATGGATCACGGGACGCTCTACCGCCCGCGCAACGCTGACGGCGAGTTCCTCGGCAACATCACGCTCCGCGAGGCGCTCGTGCGCTCGCGCAACCCGGTGGCGGTGCAACTCTGGCAGCGCCTGACCGGCGACTCAGTGGTGGCGCTCACGCGCCGGATGGGCATCCGCTCGTACATCGCTCCGTGGCCGTCGAGTGCCATCGGCGCGTCTGCCCTGCAACCGCTCGACCTGGTGGCGGCGTTCACCGCATTCCCGAACCTCGGCGTCCCGGTGGAGCCGCGCTTCGTATACCGCGCCGATGACGCGCAAGGGCGCACCGTGTACAGCCAGGGGGTGCGCACGCTGCCGCCGGCGATGCCGCCCGAAGTCGCCTTCATCGTGCGCGACTTCATGCAGGATGCCGTGGATCGCGGCACCGCCACGTCGGTGCGTCGCTACGTACCGCACTCGGTGCCGGTGGCGGGCAAGACGGGCACGACCGACGACAACACCGATGTCTGGTTCATCGGCGCGACCACGGACCTGGTGGCCGGGGTCTGGCTCGGCTTTGACCGGCCGCGTCCCATCATGTCCGGCGCCGCCGGTGGCACGCTGGCGGCACCGATCTTTGGCCAGATGCTCGCGCGCTCCGCGTACGGACGCGGTGCCGCATGGACGGCGCCGCCCGGGCTCGTCACGGCCGAGCTCGACCGCGCGAGCGGCACGCTCGCCGAGGCAACGACGCCGACGGAGCGACGCTACTTGGAGTACTTTCTGGCAGGAACCGAGCCCGGAGCGCTGCGCGTCGATGCGCGCCGCCTGTTTGGCTGGGGTCCGATTCCCTGAGGACGAGTGCTCCCCATGAGACTGGCTCCATTTCAGAAGCTCGCGGTCATGGTCGGCGCCGTGCTTGTCGTGCTCGGGGCCGTCTCCGGGGTGACGTACTACTACGCGTCGCGCCGCGCCGCGGCCGATCTTGTGGTGGAACGGCACAACGCAAACCTGTCGGCCGCTTTCCGGATGGTGATGGCGCGGCAGGATGGCGAGCGCGCCACCAAAGCCTACGTCGTGCGGCCCGACACTGTCGCACGCGCCGCGCTGCAGGCCGCGCAGGCGCAGGTGGAGGAGGCGCTCGACGTCCTGTCGCGCGGCACGGATGACAACCCGCGCCAGCGCGGCCTGCTCGTCCTGCTCGCGAGCGGGGCGGCCGCCAGCTTCGACACCTTCCGCAGTACGGTGCTCATACGTGACCGGGCAGGTGCGGACTCCGCTCGACGGTTCCTTGCCAGCGACCTGTCGGCAACCGTCTCGGATTCGCTGATGAAGGTCGCATCGCTGATGCGGGACGAGGAACTGCGGGTGCTCGCGGAACAGACGCGCCAGCAGAGCGCGCATGGCGCCAGTGCGCAGCGCCTGATCCTGTTCGGTATGGTCCTGACGTTCCTGCTGGCCGGACTTGCGTTGCAGCCGATGCGTCCAGGCGTCGCGACGCGGATGACGTCGCATTTCGCGCGCGAGCAGATCACGGACGCCGAGGAGCTGGCGGAGACGGCGCGCATCGACGCCGCCGTCGCGACCGCGCACTTGGTGGCGCTGCATCGGGTGATTGCCGCGCTTGCCGCGGCGCGCGACGCGGCGTCCAGCGCGCGGGCCATCGCGGACACCGCGGCGGCCATTCTCGGTGCGTCGCTGGCTGCGGTCGTCGTTCCCGACGGTGCGGGCGGCCTGACGATGTTCGCGGCGTCGGGTGGCTCGATCATCGACGTCTCGCCGGCACTCGCTCGCCCAGTCGCCGAGATTCTGCGGAGCGGCGAACTCGCCCTGGCCGAGTCGCGCGGAGAGCGCGATCAGCGCTGGGGTGACATTGCCGACTTTGATGATCGCGGTGCGCGCGGATCTGCTCTGTTCGCGCCGATGGCTGCCAACGGAATTGTGACCGGCGTCCTTGTCATCGGGTATGCCGATGATCATGGCTTCAGTGACGACGAACTCACCTTCACCACCACGCTGGGCCGCCTCGGCGGGCCAGTCGTGGCCAATCGTTCGACCGCCTCCTGACCGACCACTCATGACTCGTGTATCCACGCCGCCTCACGCGGTGCGTCGCTGGTCCCTCGTCGCCACGTTCCTGATCGCTGCCTGCGGAGGCGGCGACGGCGCTACATCACCTCCGAAGCCAACCGCCGTGCAATCGGCCAGCGGCGCGGGGGCCTCGGCGACCGTTGGCACCGCGTTGACCTCCGCGCCGACCTTCACCGTCACGGACGCCTCCGGGAACGCGCTCGGCAACGTCGCGGTCAGCGTGGCCGTGACGAGCGGCGGTGGCACGCTGGTCGGAGCCCCGACGAAATCGTCCGGCGGACCGACGTCCGTGGGGACGTGGACGCTCGGGACGACGGCGGGCACCAATACGCTCACGGTCACCGTGTCCGGCCTGCCACCGTTGACGATCTCGGTCACCGGCACGCCCGCCAGTGCCACCAAGCTGGTGGTGACGGGCGGCAATAATCAGACGGGCCTGGCGGGTGCACAGCTGGCCACGGCGCTCTCCGCCGCTGTGCAGGACCAGTTCGGCAACGGCATCGCGAACCAGCAGGTCACGTTCCTCGCGACCGCGGGCGGCGGCTCCGTTGCGCCGGGCCTTCTGACGACCAGCGCGAGCGGCGTAGCGACGGGCGCCATCTGGCGCCTGGGCAACAAGGGTGGCACGCAGACGGTGACGGCAACATCGGGCGGATTCACGACGTCGTTCAGTGCGACGACGCAATCGGATTACGTGGTCGAGCTCAAGTATTTCGGCCCACCTATGTCCGCCGAGGCGCAGTCCGCGTTCGTCAATGCGGCGAACCGGATCAAGGCGGCAGTCGTCGGCCGAATCTCGACGACGATCGGCCTGATTGGGGCGGATCTTACGTTGTGCGGGGTTAGCGGCCTAACGAGCACCGTCACTGAGGAGGCACGCGGCGTCATCATCTACGCGGCGGTCGCGCCGATCGACGGGGTGGGGAAGATCCTGGCACAGGCAGGTCCCTGTTACGTCCGGCAGCCCTCGGTTCTCCCAGCCGTGGGTGTGATGCTGTTCGACGAAGCCGACATCCAGAACTACATCAACACCGGTCGCTTTGAGTCGGTCGTGCTGCACGAGATGAATCACGTCGTCGGCTTCGGCACCATCTGGACCGACAAGGGGGTCCTGCAGAACCCGGCGTATACCAACACGGAGAATCCCACGCCGACGGGGAGTATCAATCCGCGCTTCACCGGCGCGGCGGCCCTGGCGCAGTGTCTCGCCGCCGGCGGTTCGGCCTCGCACTGCACGTCAGGTGTCGCGGTCGAACAGTGCGGCAATGCCGGCACAGCCGACGGCCACTGGCGCGAGACCTTCACCACGACATGCACCGGCACCAACAACTCTCCCGTCGGCGGCACGCCGGCCTTCGACTCCGAGATGATGACCGGCTACGTCGAAGGTTCGGCGAACATGCCGTGGAGCGCGATGAGTATCGCGTCGTTCCAGGATATCGGGTATACCGTCAACCTGCTCGCCGCCGATTCCTACAGCGTGCCAAATCTTCTGACGATGGCGCGCCTGCGCGCCGCGCGCGAAGCGGAGGCGGGCGATCGTCCGGTCGAGCGGCTCATGCGGCCGCGCTTCACCGTGGGTGGCGGCCGCATCCAGGCCATCAAGCGGGGGAACCAGTGATGAAACTTCGTTTTGTGGTGTCACTCGCGCCGGCGTTCGTGATGCTCGTTGCCTGCAGCGGCAAGACCGAATCTGCGGCGACGCCCGCGGTGGATTCCGCCGCGGTGGATTCCGCCGCGAGGGCGGCTGCCGCGACGGACAGCATCGCGAAGGCGGCAGGTGACAGTCTCGCCAAGCTGGTGGGCGATTCGGCGACCAAGAAGGCGATGGCGACGCCCGTTCCTGCGAAGAAAGAGACTGGCGATTATGACAAGGCCATCAGGCCGAAGTTCAAGATCGACGAGAAGACGGGAAAGATTGATACGATTAAACGGCCGTAAAGAGGAAGAGTGCAGGGGCTAGGTGGAGAGGGAGGAGTGGAGCTGTGAGAGAGGGGGGGACGAGGCGAACGCCTCGTCCCCCCTTCTCCTCTCTCCACTCCTCCCTCTCCACCAAGCCCCTGCACTCCTCCTCGCCCTTGGTCGTTACACGCCGACCAACTCCCGCTCCGCCACCGCCTCCTCGACAAGCGCCAGCTTCAGCACATCCTGCAGCGTGTCCACGAAATGGAAGGTGAGCACGCTCCTGGCCTCCTCGGGCACATCCTCCATGTCCGCTTCATTGTCCCGCGGCAGGATGATGTGCGTGATGCCGGCGCGCAGCGCGCCGAGCACCTTTTCCTTGACGCCGCCAATGGGAAGCACGCGACCGCGCAGCGTGATCTCGCCCGTCATCGCGAGGTCGCGGCGCACCGGCCGGCCGCTCAACTCGCTGGCGAGCGCCGTCGCAATCGACACGCCCGCGGACGGGCCGTCCTTGGGAATCGCCCCCTGCGGCACGTGGATGTGCGTCTCGAGCGCGCCGAGGCGCGACCGCGGGATGCCCAGCTCCTCGGCGTTCTTCGTCACGAAGGAGAAAGCCGCGCGCGCCGATTCCTTCATCACGTCGCCGAGCTGTCCGGTGAGGATCAACGATACGGGCACGCCTGACCCGCCCTCGGCGGTACCGCCCTGGGTCGACGATGTCGTCAGCGGGCGTGTGGACGCCTCGACGAACATGATGTCGCCGCCCATTGGCGTGTAGTACATCCCGGTCGCCACGCCCACCTCGTGCTGCGTCGCCGCCTTCTCCGGGCGCACGCGCGGCCGGCCGAGGAGCTCGCGCACCTCGTCGGCCGAGATGACGCCATCACCCTCGATCATCGTGCGCACCTCGCCGGTGGCGATACGCCGCGCCACCTTGCGTGCCACCTTGCCAATCTCGCGCTCGAGCTGCCGCACGCCGCTCTCGCGTGTGTAGTTCGAGATGAGCTGCATGATGGCGTCCTTGTCGAACTGCACCTTCTTCACCGCGAGCCCGTTCTCCTCGAGCTGGCGCGGAATGAGATACGCCTTCGCGATTTCGGCTTTCTCGCGCTCGGTGTAGCCGGAGAACTCCACCTCCTCCATACGATCGCGGAGCGGTCCCGGGATGTTCTGCACAAAATTCGCCGTGGCGATGAAGAGCACCTCGCTCAGGTCGAACGGCACGCCGAGGTAGTGGTCGGTGAAGGTGTCGTTCTGCGCCGGGTCGAGCACCTCGAGCAGTGCCGCGGACGGGTCGCCCTGGAACGACACGCCGAGCTTGTCCACTTCGTCGAGCAGGAAGACGGGGTTCTTGGTGCCGGCCTGCTTCATCCCCTGGATGACGCGACCTGGCATGGCGCCCACGTACGTCCGGCGATGGCCGCGGATGTCCGCCTCGTCGCGCGCGCCGCCGAGCGACACGCGCACGTACTCGCGACCGAGCGCCCGCGCGATGGACTTGGCAATGGACGTCTTGCCGACGCCCGGCGGGCCGCTGAACAGCAGGATCGGCCCCTTGGCCATGGCGCGCGCCTTGGCCTCGCGCTTGTCGGTGATCGTGCGATCTATCTCGCCGCTCACCCGCGCCAGCGACGGCGTGGCGTCCTCCTTCTTCTCCTTCAGCTTGGCCACCGGGAACTCGCCGGTGCGGTCCATCTCGTCGGCGAGCTGCTGGGCGCGCAGTTGGCGCACGGCGAGGAACTCGATCACGCGGTCCTTCACGTCCTTCAGGCCGTAGTGATCCTCGTCGAGCACGGTGATGGCGCGATTGAGGTCGAGCTGGTCATCCGACCGGGTGTTCCACGGCAGCTCGGCGATCCACTCGAGGTACGTGCGGATGACCTGCGCCTCCATGGACTCGCGGCCGGCGCGCTCGAGCCGCCCGAGTTCGCGCTCCACTTCGGTGCGCGCCTCCTTGGGCATCTCGAGCTTGAGCAGCTTGGCGCGCAGCTCCTCGATCTCCTTGGAGCTGTCCTCCTCACCGAGTTCCTTCTGGATTGCCTTCATCTGCTCGCGCAGGAACATCTCGCGCTGGCGCTCGCCCAGTTCTTCCTGCACCTGGCTCTTGATGTCGTCCTGCGCCTCGAGCAGCGAGATGTGGCGCTGCACGTGCACCAGCACGCGGCGCAGGCGGTCCTCCACCGAGAGGTTCTCGAGGAGTCCCTGCTTCTCGGGCACCGTCAACTCGAGGTAGCCGGCCACGAGATCAGCGAAGCGCCCGGGTTCCGTGACTGAATCGAGCACCTGGTGCACCACTTCCTCGGGCAGGCCGCGGCGCTCGCCGAGCTCGCCGGCGCGCTCGCGGATCTCCTTGTAGAGCGCCTCGAAGGCCGGGTCCTTTTCGTCGAGCGGCGACTGCTCCTCGATGTGCGTCACCACGGCCGAGAGGTAGCCCTCGGTGGTCGTGTACTGCAGCGAAGTGGCGCGCTGTTCACCCTGCAGCAGCAGCTGTACGCCGCCGAGTCCGCGCTGGATCTGCCCGATGCGGGCGATCACGCCCATCGAGTAGAGGATCTCGGGGTTTGGCTCGTCGGTGTTGTCTTTCTGCGCCACCGCGAAGACCAGCCGGTCGCCCTTGAGGGCAGCCTCGATGGCCCGCAGCGTTCCCGGGCGGCCCGCCGCGATGGGGGCCGTCAACCCGGGGAAGATGACCGTCCCGCGCAGTGGCAGGACGGGGAGTGTCTGTCGAGTGCTCATCAAGGTTCCTGGGCGCCAGGGCGCCCGAACGGGGGGCTGAGGGGTGCAAACCACCTCCACCTACAGCAACTGGCGTACCACGCGCTTCGTGCCTGGCCCACTCTGTGGCGAGCGCGGTGCCCGTGATACCCCGCAAGTTGAGATACGACATAACGGCGGGTCATGCAACTTTCACCTGCCTCGGTGACGTAGGGATCCTGACAAAACGCACCACGCGCGCGGCGGCGAAGTTGCGGAAAGACACGCTGTTTTCCGGTCTCCGCCTGCTCGCGCGCGGGCGGCGTGTTTCATACCTTTCCCCACCCCCTGTGGAAGACTCCCTCCTTTCCAAGTCCGAGGCTGAACTTCGCTCGCATATCGCGAGCGTCCT